>NZ_JBFAXK010000001.1:0-890023 GCF_040680715.1 Nocardia sp. NPDC051981
GGTTCGGCGTATACGGCCACACTGGCGATACCGGCGTCCTTGGCGGCCCGGATCACACGCACGGCGATCTCGCCTCGGTTGGCTACGAGGACCTTTGTGATCTGCGCGTTGGCATGGTTGGGCACTGAGCCTCCTGTGCTCTGGATACTTTCGTCTGTCGGCAGTGTAGGCATCGTGCCAACAATCACCGAACCGAGGATAGGGCTACCGAAGAGTAGGCCCGAAGAGTGAGCAATGCGACTCTTCGAACGGTCTTTTTTAGAACCTGTTCTACCAGACTCTCCCGCGACCTTCCCCTGTGCATACCCCGGGAGGGGCGCGGGCGTTACGAGCTTGCCACGACCGCGGGCGGCTCGCCGGGTTCTTCGCCGATCACGATGGGGGCGCCGACCGCATTGGCCCACTCGGTCCAGGAGCCGTCGTAGTTACGCACACCGGGCACGCCCAGCAGATACGTCAGCACGAACCAGGTCAGCGCGGACCGTTCGCCGACTCGCGAGTAGACCAGCGGCGCGACGCCGGTGACCACCGCGCCGTAGATGACATCGAGCTCGGCCCGCGGCCGGAAGCGGGCGTCCGCGCCCACCGAGGAGGTCCACGGAATATTGACAGCGGTGGGAATGTGGCCCGCGCGCAGCGCCTGTTCCTCGGGGCGATCGAGAACGACCAGCTCGCCGGTGTACTCGTCGAACCCGCGCGCATCGATGAGCGGGCCGCCGAAGTGCGCGAGCACGTCCTGACGGAACGCGCGGGCGGACTTGTCGTCACGATCGGCCACCGGATAGTCGCCCAGCCCGGCCGCGGGCACCTCGAAGGTGGTGTCGCGAGCCTCGGAGATCCAGGCGTCGCGGCCGCCGTCCAGCAGGCGCACGTCCTCATGTCCGAAGAGGGAGAACACCCACAGGGTGGCGGCCGCGGTGCCATTGGACTTGTCGCCGTAGATGACCACGGTGTCGTCGCGCTCGATGCCCTTAGCCCGCATCAGTTCGGCGAAGGCCACGCCGTCGACGACGTCACGGGTGCGGGAATCGATCAGCTCGGTGCGCCAGTCGATCTTGATGGCGCCGGGCACATGCCCGATGTCGTATAGCAATATGTCTTCGTTGGACTCGATGATCTTGAGTCCCGGCGTGCCGATGTTTGCCGATAGCCACTCTGTGGTTACTAGTCGGTGAGGATGTGCGTAGGAGCCGAACGAGTGATGCGGATCCGGAGCGACGGGCACGTTGTGGTCCTTCACGCGTGGTGGGTTAGGTATTGGCGGTTCGAATCTCGACACCGATCGTAGGCATGTGGCGGTTACGTAACTCGTTTCAGATCACGAATCGGATGATTGAGCGAATTAAGCGCAGCTTCATCCGATAAAGTCTCTCGAGAGGAGGGGTGAGCTATGTCCGATTCTTGGCCGCGACGGCGACTGCTTGCGATCCTACGTGGCGCCAGCGAGCCTCTCGACGCCCAGGAACTGGCGCGCGTCACCGGACAACATGTGACAACGGTGCGTTTTCATTTGGACGTCCTAACCCGGGAATCGCTGGTCCGCCAATTTCAGCAGCCGCCGCGCGGCCGCGGTCGCCCGCGCATCGGCTATACCGCTGTACAGCGATCGGTGGGTTATCAGGAATTGGCGCAGGTGCTCGCTGATCAGCTGGGCAGCGATCCGCGCCGCCGCTCCGAGGCCGCCATCGCGGCCGGGCGCGCCTGGGGCTCGAAACTGGAAGCGGCGGACCAGCCCGTCGAAACGCTGGAAGACGCCAAGGACCTCACCGTCACGCTGATGTCGGAGCTCGGCTTCGCCCCTGAACGCGACCAGGCCGGCGAGACCGAAGAGTCCACCCTGATCCGCATGACCGCCTGCCCGCTACGCGAACTGGCCCGCACCCACTCCGAGGTGGTGTGCGGCGTGCACCTGGGACTCATGCGAGAAGTACTGGACCGCAACGGCGGCCGCGAGAGCGTGACCGTGCGCCTACACCCGTTCGTGGAACCCGAACTGTGTGTCGCCCGTCTGGAACTACTACAGGGGCGTCCCGGCGAGGCCGGGCGCGAGGAGGGTCAGGCCGAGTCCGGCGAGCCTCGACTAGCGCCCTCGACCGGCCGCATCGCACCGCAACTGCGGACCGCCACCGAACCGCAGCTACGCGCGGCCACCGACCCACAGCTGCGCAATTCCGACGCCTACTTCGGCCAGTAGCCGGCGCACGAGCGGCAGGCCGATACCGATCACACTCGACGGATCACCGTCGATCTTGTCCACGAACCAGCCGCCCAGGCCGTCCAGGGTGAAGGATCCGGCCACCTGCAGCGGTTCCCCCGTCGCGATGTACGCGTCGAGTTCATCGGGTTCGGGCTTGGCGAAATGCACCGTGGTGGAACTACAGTCGGCCGCCTCGGCGGTGACCTCACCGGCACGCAGCCGCAGCACGCAGTGCCCGGTGAGCAGATCGGCGCTCCGCCCGGCCATCTCGGCCCAGCGCGTGCGGGCGACCTCGGGGGTCAGGGGTTTGCCCTGGAGTATGCCGTCCACGAGCAGCATCGAATCGCAGCCCACCACAACGGAATCGGCGAAGGCGGGATCGGCCGCCAGCTGGCCGGCGATCTCACGTGCCTTGGCGCGGGCCAGTTCGATGACGACACGATCGGGTGCGGTATCCGCGGGCAGCGCCGCGACCACCGCGTCCTCGTCCACATGGGACACCCGCACGACCGGCTCGACGCCCGCATTGCGCAGGACGCCGAGCCGGGCCGGAGATTGAGACGCTAGTACGAAGACGGTCACAGGCCGTCAGTCACGCCGGTGCGACAGCGCCGGAAAAGCGTAGGGCGAGAAGGGCGAAGAGCCGCGGTGCATCAGGGTCGGCACACCCCAGTTGTCGGCCGGGCCGGTCTCGGCCGGTGCGGCCGCGGCGCTCGCGGACGCGGCGGCGAACACGGTGAGCAGGGCGGCGAGCTCGAGGTCGGTCGGGTTGCCCTTCAGGACCCGGATGACCGGGTCGGTGCTCGACGCTGCGACCTCGGTGAGGGCCGTGTCGACGGCGTCCGCCAGTTCATCGACGGTTGCTAGATCCAGTTCGGCGGCGCGCAGTACTTCTTCATCGGCCATGGTCGTCACAGCGCCAGTCCTCCTGTCCGTTCGCCGCAGGGTGTGCGGCGCGTTCGTGGCCCGTGTTTGTCCGGCCGCAAACGGTATTCGTTACAACCCTCGACGGCGAGGGCCATTCCTGAACATCTTCGCTCGGATGAGGCGATCGTGCGCGGTACGAGACCTTTGTCCCATTCGACAGTGTGCGCCCCACACACCGCGCATATCGCATTATCAGAGCGGAATGTTGCCGTGCTTCTTCGGCGGCAGGGACACCATCTTGCGTTCCAGCAGCCGCAGCGCCGACACGATCTGGCCGCGGGTGTGCGAGGGCGGGATGACCGCGTCGACGTAGCCGCGCTCGGCCGCCACGTACGGGTTCACCAGGGTGTCCTCGTACTCGTTCTGCAGCTCCAGGCGCAGTGCGTCGACGTCGTTGCCCTCGGCGGCCGCGGTCTGCAGCTGCTTGCGGTAGACGAAACCGACGGCGCCCGAGGCGCCCATGACGGCGATCTGCGCGGTCGGCCACGCCAGGTTCACGTCGGCGCCCATGTGCTTGGAACCCATGACGTCGTAGGCGCCGCCGTAGGCCTTGCGGGTGATGATTGTGATCTTGCCCACAGTAGCCTCACCGTAGGCGTAGAGCAGCTTGGCGCCGCGCCGGATGATGCCGTTGTACTCCTGGCCGGTGCCGGGCAGGAAGCCGGGCACGTCGACCAGGGTGATGATCGGGACGTTGAAGGCGTCGCAGGTGCGCACGAAGCGCGCGGCCTTCTCCGAGGCGTCGATGTCGAGGCAGCCCGCGAACTGGGAAGGCTGGTTGGCGACGAAACCGACACTGCGGCCGTCGATCCGGGCGAAGCCGACGATCACGTTCATCGCGCGCTCGGCCTGGACCTCGAGGAACTCCTCGTCGTCGACCAGGCGCTTGATGACCTCGTGCATGTCATAGGGCTGGTTCGGCGAGTCCGGGACGATGGTGTCCAGCTCGAGGTCGGCCTCGGTGAGGTTCTCCTCGATGGCGCCCGCGGCGGCGGTGGCCGGGAAGCGCGGAGCCTCGGCGCGGTTGTTGCTGGGCAGGTAGCTCAGCAGGTCGCGGACGTAGTCCAGGGCGTCCTGCTCGCCGGAGGCGACGTAGTGCGCCACACCGGACTTCACCATGTGGGTGTGGGCGCCGCCCAGCTCCTCCATGGTGACCTCTTCACCGGTGACGGTCTTGATGACGTCGGGACCGGTGACGAACATCTGCGAGGTCTGGTCGACCATGACCACGAAGTCGGTCAGCGCGGGCGAGTAGACGTGACCGCCGGCGGCCGGGCCCATGATCAGCGAGATCTGCGGGATGACACCCGAGGCCTGGATGTTGCGGTGGAAGATCTCGCCGTAGAGGCCCAGGGAGACGACGCCTTCC
The DNA here is from genome assembly GCF_040680715.1 of Nocardia sp. NPDC051981. NCBI lineage: Bacteria > Bacillati > Actinomycetota > Actinomycetes > Mycobacteriales > Nocardiaceae > Nocardia > Nocardia sp. NPDC051981. Next base: position 4,494 of record NZ_JBFAXK010000001.1, read on the forward strand.
TGGATGCGCGCGCCGGCGCCCTCGTTGATGCCGATCAGCGGGCGGCCGGTCTTGAGCGCCAGGTCCATGACCTTGACGATCTTCTCGCCGTAGACCTCGCCGAGGGAACCACCGAAGACGGTGACGTCCTGGGAGAAGATGCAGACGTCGCGGCCGTCGATGGTGCCGTAGCCGGTGACCACGCCATCGCCCAGCGGACGCTGGTTCTCCAGGCCGAAGTTCACGCTGCGGTGGCGGGCCAGGGCGTCGAGTTCAACGAACGAGCCTTCGTCCAGCAGGGCGAGGATGCGCTCGCGCGCGGTCATCTTGCCCTTGGCGTGGACCTTGTCGACCGCGGCCTCACCCATCGGGTGCTTGGCCTCTTCCAGCCGATTGCGCAGGTCAGCCAGCTTGCCGGCGGTGGTGTGGATATCAGGGGCGCCCGCCGACCCCGGCGAAGGCTGCTGCTGGACACTCGTCATGACGGGGAGTGTAACCAGTACCAGACCCCCTTCGTAATCCAGACGGGGCTACTCGCGAGTACGGTTATTGGCTACCCGCCAGTAGAAAGCCGCAGGTAGAGAGCGCGATTCGAGCACCGCACCGGCTCGACTCGAACGCTGTTCAATAGCAAATTCCCCCAGTCATCCCGGCTCGGTTTTGGCCGGGTCCACACACCGCGGGCCGGCGGGATTCCGGGCCCCACGCGCCTCGGAAAGCCGAGGGGCTCAACGCATGACGCCGGTGTGGCCGGTCGAATATCTGCCCGGCTGGGGCCAGATGGTGAGACCGTGCGGGCCGCGGCCGACGGGGATGCGCGCGAGCAGCTTCCACTCGACGATGTCGATGGCGTAGACCTCGCTGTTGTTGCGGCCCGAGACCCAGAAGACGCGGCCGTCGGCGGAGAGATTTCCCATATCCGGGCTGCCGCCGCCGGGGATCCGCCACTTGCTCGCCAGCTGTCCGGTCGCGAAGTCCAGGACCGAGATGCTGCCCTCCTTGCGGTTGGTGATGAGCATCTGCTTGGAGTCGCGAGTGATGTAGAGACCGTGGGTGCCCGCGCCGGTTGCGATGAAGCCGGTGTTGTCGAAGGTCTCGGCGTCGAAGACGTAGATGCCGTTGGCCATCATGTCGGCCACGTAGAAGGTGCGGCCGTCGGGTGCGAGCTTGACGTCCTGCGGCATGCCGGAGCGGCCGCCGGGCAGGTCGATCATGCGCAGCAGGCGCAGTCCCGCGATGTCGACCACGGCCAGGCGCCCGCCGAATTCGCAACTGACCAGGGCGGTGCGGCCGTCGGCGGTGAAGTCCATGTGGTTGACGCCCGGGCAGTCGGGGACCGCGATGTCGTGCAGCTTCTCCCAGCTGTGCGGGTCGTAGAAGTCCAGGGAGCGATCGGCCTCGGCGACGACGAGGGCGTACTTGCCGTCCGGGGTGAAGTACATGTTGTACGGATCGCGGACCGGGATGGGGTCGCCCGCCTCGCCGGTGCGGGGGTCGATGGGCAGCAGGCTGCCGCTGCCGATGGGGAGATCGTTGTTGGCGTAGAGCATCTGCATGTCGTAGGAGGGGACGACGTGCTGGGGTTCGCGGCCACCGGCCGGATAGGTGTCGATGACCTCGAAGGTGTCCGGGTCGATGACGGTGATGGTGTTGGATTCGCTGTTGGGGACGTAGACACGGGTGGGCTGATCGGCCACGGCGGGGCTGAGTTCGCGGGTGGCCGCGTAGACGTCGTTGGGCGAGAGTGGCGGCGGCATGCCGGGTAGCAGGTCCGGCGCCGCCGCCGCACCGGGCGGGGTGGCCGGGGGCGCGGAAGGGCGCGGCACGGTGACCGCACCACCACTCGAGCAACCGGCCAGCATTGCGATGGAGATGACCAGACCCAGACGTGCACGGCGCGCGATCACAGGGTGCACCGTGCCATGGCGGCATTGCGGTGAGCTGACATGTCGTCGAATAGTAGGCGGCGACATGGAGGTTCGCGGCGCGATCACGGAGTGTCGCTGCGCGCCACGCGGTTCGGACAAAAGCGACTATTCAGCAAACACGGGCAACTCGGACGCAACCGGTCGGGTTGCGGCTCAGGCCAATACGCGTCCGAGGGCGTCCACAGCCTCATCCAGCTCCGCCTCGGTTACCGTCAGCGGCGGCCGGAACCGAATGCCACGCTCGCCGGTGCCGAGGATCAGGACGTGCTCCTGCTCGCGCAGCCGGTTCACCACTTCGTTGCGCCGCTCCGGGGTGGTCAGGGTGATGGCGCACATCAGGCCGCGACCGCGCGGATCGGTGACTTCCGGATGGGCCGTGGACAATTCGGTCAGCCGGGTGAGCAGGTACGGGCCCAGCTCCCGGGCCCGGCCCACCAGATCCTCGTGCTCCATCACCTCGAAAACCCGCCGGGCCCTGACCATGTCGGCCAGATTGCCGCCCCACGTGGAGTTCAGGCGCGAGCCGACATGGAAGACGTTGTCGGGCACCTCGTCCACCCGGCCGCCCGCCATGATGCCGCAGACCTGGGTCTTCTTGCCGAAGGCCACGACATCCGGTTCGAGGCCGAGCTGCTGGTAGGCCCACACGCTGCCGGTCATGCCGACACCGGTCTGCACCTCGTCGAGAACGAACAGCGCGTCGTGCTCGTGGCACAGCTGCTGCATCGCGCGCAGGAACTCCGGGCGCAGATGCCGGTCGCCGCCCTCTCCCTGAATCGGCTCGGCAATGAAACACGCTATGTCGTAGGGGTTTTCGGCGAATACGCGGCGCGCCTGGTCGAGCGCGTGCCGCTCTGCGGCCTCGATGTCGGGATGATCGGGTCCGACATACGGGGTGTCGATCCGGGGCCAGTCGAACTTGGGGAAGCGCGCGGTCTTGACCGGGTCGGTGTTGGTGAGCGAGAGCGTGTAGCCGGTGCGGCCGTGGAAGGCTCCGGTCAGGTGCAGCACCTTGGTGCCGAGTTCACCTGGGCGCCCGTGCATTTCGTTGTGGCGTGACTTCCAGTCGAAGGCGGTCTTGAGGGCGTTCTCGACGGCGGGGCCGCCGCCGTCGATGAAGAACAGGTGCGGCAGCCGCGGATCACCGAGCACGCGCACGAAAGTGTCCACGAAGCGCGCCATTTCGACGGTGTAGACGTCGGAGTTGCTGGGCTTGTTGAGCGCGGCCGCGCTGAGGCCGGCCAGAAAGGGCTTGTCACCCAGCAGGGCGGGGTGGTTCATGCCCAGCGTCGAAGACGCGAAGAAGCCGAACATGTCGAGGTACGCGGTGCCGTCGCGGGCGTCCACGAGCCGGCGGCCGCGGGACTCGCGCAGGTCCAGTACCAGGTCGAAGCCGTCGGCGAGAATGCTCCCGGCGAGGATCTCATGCACCCGGGCGGGGGTGACAAGGGTGGTTTCGGCGGCCGCCCCGAGCCGATCGAGTTCGAGGGTCACGTCACCCAGCGTAAATGAACTTTTACGGCCATGCCGGTAAGTTCCGGAATAATTACGCCCGTGACCGGCGCGATACCTGAATGTCTGCGGCCGCTGCGACCTTACTTGTCATAGAATGTCTGCAAAATGATGGTGCTTCTCGTCCGGACGTTGGCCGTCGCTCGGATCTCCTGCAGCAGCTGCTCCAAGTGCCTGGGCGAGGCCACCCGCACCATGAGCATGTAGCTCTCATCGCCGGCGACCGAGTGACACGCTTCGATACCCGGAATGTGCTGGAGCAGTGCGGGTGCGTCATCAGGTTGAGACGGGTCGAGAGGAGTTATCGCGACGAAAGCCGACAGCATCTGGCCCAGCGCCTCGGGATCGACATTCGCCGTGTAGCCGCGAATCACGCCCCGCGCCTCGAGCCGCCGCACCCGCGACTGCACCGCGGAAACCGAAAGGTTGGCCTTCTCCGCCAGATTGGACAGGGTGGCGCGACCATCGGCAATCAGCTCACGGATCAGCAGTCGATCGATGTCGTCGAGTACAAGTTTCGCCGGTGTATCCGCCATCAGCGAAGGCTAACGCAGCGAACCGAACTCGGTGCCGGAACCCAACCTGGAGCATGTAATGAGTCACGCACTGTCAGACGGGGTGACCCGTGAGCTCCGTGAGCAAACGGAGAAGTTGCTGCAACGCCTCGGTGTCGAAACGCCCCAACCGGGTGAACTCTCGGCCCGCACCCCGATCACCGGCGACGAGCTGATCACCCTGCGCGCCAGCGATTCCGCCGCGGTCGACGCCGCCATCGCCCGCGCCGAGACCGCCTTCCGGAGCTGGCGCACGGTACCGGCGCCGCAGCGGGCCGCGGTGGTGCGGCGGCTGGCGGCGCTGCTCACCGTGCACCGCGACGAGCTGGGCGAACTGGTCACTGTGGAGGCGGGCAAGATCGGCGCGGAGGCGCGCGGCGAGGTCCAGGAGATGATCGATATCTGCGAGTTCGCCATCGGGCTGTCGCGGCAGCTGTACGGGCGGACCATGCCGTCGGAGCGGCCCGGGCACCGGCTCATGGAGACGTGGCATCCGCTCGGGGTGGTGGGGGTCATCTCGGCGTTCAACTTCCCGGTCGCGGTGTGGGCCTGGAATACCGCGGTCGCGCTGGTGTGCGGGGACACCGTGGTGTGGAAGCCGTCGGAGGCGACGCCGCTGACCGCGCTGGCCTGTCACACCCTGCTGCGCCGGGCGGCGCGGGAGGTGGGCGTGGATCCCGAAGTGCACCAGCTGATCCAGGGCCCGGCGGCGATCGGCGAGCAGCTCGTGGACGATCCGCGGGTGGCACTGGTGAGCGCGACGGGGTCGGTGCGGATGGGGCAGCAGGTCGCACCGCGGGTGGCGGCGCGGTTCGGTCGCTGCCTGCTGGAGCTGGGCGGCAACAACGCCGCGATCGTCACCCCCTCGGCGGATCTCGACCTGGCCACGCGCGGAATCGTTTTCGCGGCGGCGGGCACCGCGGGCCAGCGGTGCACGACGCTGCGGCGGCTGATCGTGCAGGTGGATGTGGCCGGGCCGCTGCTGGATCGGATCTCGGCGGCGTATCGCCAACTGCGCGTGGGTAACCCGCTCGAGGAGGGCGTTCTCGTCGGGCCGCTCATCACCGAGCGGGCCTACGACGGCATGCGGGCGGCGCTGGAGCGCGCGCTGGCCGACGGCGGTGAATTGATCTGCGGTGGTGAGCGTATCGAGGGGCCGGGCGAGAACGCCTTCTACGTCCGCCCGGCCCTGGTACGCATGCCCGCGCAGACCGCGGTGGTCCGGGAGGAGACCTTCGCGCCGATCCTGTACGCACTCACCTACCACCGCCTGGACACCGCCATCGAGCTGCACAACGGTGTGCCGCAGGGACTTTCGTCGTCGATCTTCACCCGGGACCAGCGCGAGGCGGAACGGTTCCTGGCCGCCGACGGGTCGGACTGCGGCATCGCCAATGTCAATATCGGCACCTCGGGGGCCGAGATCGGCGGCGCGTTCGGCGGCGAGAAGCAGACGGGCGGTGGCCGGGAGTCCGGGTCTGACTCCTGGAAGGCGTATATGCGCCGGGCCACCAATACCGTCAACTACTCCGCCGAATTGCCGCTGGCGCAAGGCATTCGGTTCGAGTAGCACCCCTCGGCCCCGCCGGACCACCTATACCTCGGGCCGGTCTTCCTCGGCGGCGATCGCGCGCACCTGTTCCTCGTATCGCGCGCGCACCTGCTCGTCGGCCGGGTGCAGCGCCCGGTCGCCGTTGCAGAGCCTGCGCACCAGGCGGACCGCGGGCTCGGGCGCGGCGGCCAGCGCGACGTCGATGGGGGCCAGGTAGTTCGGGACGGCGACCTCGGCGCGGCGGGTGCGCACGGTCCCGAGCACGGCCTCGGCCACGTCCTCCGGGTCGACGGTCGGCATGCCGCCGCCCAGCGCCAGGCCCGAGGACAGGCGGGTGCGTACGGCCGACGGCATGACGCAGCTGACGCTGACGCCGTGCGGCGCGAACTCCAGACGCGTGGCGGCCGACAGGCCCACGGCGGCGAACTTGCTGGCGTTGTAGACGGCCAGGCCCGGGATCGGGATCTTGCCGGCCAGCGAGGCGACGTTCACCACGTGGCCGTGGCCGCGCTCGATCATCCCGGGGACGACGGCGCGCATGCCGTGGATGAGGCCCCAGACATTGACGTCCATGGTGGTGTGGCCCACCGCATCCGGTTCGTCGAGGAAGGCGCCCGCGGGCATCACGCCCGCATTGTTGACCAGGATGTCGACCGGACCGAAGTCGGCGACGACCTTGTCCCACTGGGTCCGGTCGCGCACGTCGAGCTCGAAAGCCCTGGCGTCCAGGGTGTCCGCGGCCGTCTGCGCGGCGGCGGTGTCCACATCGGCGATGGCGACCCGCGCACCCTTGCTCGCGAAGAGCTCGGCGGTGCACTGGCCGATGCCGCGGCCCGCGCCGGTGATCAGGACCCGGGCGCCGGTCAATTCGATGGCGGGATAGCGGTTTCCGAAGAGGCTCATCTGAACTCTCCCTGTTCGACCTGGCGGCGGGTGCTGCCCAGGCTGTGTTCGAAGGCGCCGAGACGGCGGCGGCCGTCCATGAAGTTGGGGCCCATGACCGCGAGATCCCCGGCCGTGGCGTCGATGCGCAGCACCCGCACGCCACTGGCGCGCAGCAGGGCGATCTCGGCATCGAGCTTCTCGCTCATCCGGTTTCGCAGCTGACGCTCCAGGAAGTGGCCGGGGCCGGTGACCGGCAGGCGGCCGGTGGAGGCCATCGGGGCGATCACCACGACCTCGTCGAGGCCGGCCGGGATGAGCAGGTCGGCGGACGCGGTGGAGGCCGCGCCGCCGTCGATGAACCGGCGGCCCGCGATCGGGACGGCCGGGAACCAGCCGGGCACCGCCCACGAAGCGCGCAGGGCCGCACCGAGATTCGCGTCCGGTGCGGACGGGGAGCCGAAGGCCACCCGCTCGCCGCTGGCATTGTCCATCGCCACCAGCCAGGTCGCCGGGTGCTGGACCCAGTCCCGGCCGGGGTTCAGCCGCTCGGCCAGTCGCTGGAGCCAGGCCGGGTCGCCGCCCCCCTGCGGCAGCAACCCACTGCCCGCGGTGAGCAGGGCGTGACCGTTGCCAGGACGGGCCAGCAGTTCCCGGACCGCGCGGCCGGGCGCGCCCAGGCGCGGGCGCGGCAGCGGCGGGAATCGTCCGGGCTCCGAGCGCATGTGGTCGGTGAGGATCGGGTTGGTGGCGGTGCCGCGCTGCATGGCGACCAGGTCGTCGACCCCGATGCCGCTGCCCAGCATGGTCAGCGCCTCCGCGCCCGCCGAGGTGCCGATCATGACGTCGGCGATGCGCGGGTCCCAGTCGAGCACGTCCCGTACCGCGGCCAGCGCGGCGACGATCCAGGCCATGCCGACCGTGCCGCCGCACCCGATGGCCAGGCCACGTCGCTGTGACCCGTTCCTGTTACTCATGGTTTCGCAGACTAGCAGTTTTCACATACCGTCGGTATCTCAAATCCTGGAGTACATAGAATCGTGGCCATGGCACGACTGACCAGGACCGAGAGCCAGGCGCGCACCCGCGCGGACCTGCTCGCCACCGCGCGCGAGATGTTCCTGACGGACGGATATGCCAAGACCAGCCTGGAACGGGTCGCCGAGGAGGCCGGGTACTCCAAGGGCGCGGTCTACTCGAACTTCCGGACCAAATCCGCGCTCTGCCTCGAGGTGCTGGCGCTCATCCACGAGACCAAGTTCACCGAGCTGAGCGACCTGCTCGCCGGCGAGGACGACCTGGAGGCGCGGATGGAACGCTTCCAGGGCTGGGCCGAGCGCACACTCGGCGATGTCGGCTGGACCCTGCTGGAATTCGAGTTCGCCATCGTGGCCCGCGACGACCCGGATCTGCAGGCCGCGCTGGTCTCCAGCCTGAGCATGATGCGCGGCGCGGTCGCGGTTCAGCTGCAGGCGCTGGCCGACTCCATGCACCTGACCCTGCCCATCTCGGCCGAGGACGCCGCGACCACGCTGCTGAGTCTGGGCCTGGGCCTGGGCATTCAACGCGCCGTGGACCCCGGGATCTCGGCCCGCCTGATCACCGACGCCGTGCGGGCCATGCTGGCCGCCGCGCAGCGCATTCCGCAGAGCTAGCTGGTCACGAGCGGAAGTGGAGCGTCCATTCGCCCCGATAGTGCAGCCGGGTGACGGTGACGGGCGGAACATCGATGCGCCAGAAGGACTTTGCGGGCGCGTCGAGGGTGACCAGCAGCGCGGCGCGGATCACCGCGGGATGTGTGACGGCAATGGTGGGTTCGCCGTCGAGGGCGATATCGGCGAGCCATTCGCCGGTGCGCTCGATGACGTCGACCACCGCCTCGCCGCCGTGACCGCGGAAGCCCGGGTCGGTCAGCCAGAGATAGAGGTCTTCCTTGGGCACGGACATGAGTTCGCCACCGCGCCAGGCCCCGGCGTCGAGATCGCGTAGTCGATCGTCCTCGTCGCCCATGAGCCCCATGAGGGTGGCGGTTTCGACGGTGCGGCGCTCGGGGGCGGTGATCACCCGGGCGGCGGTCAGGCGGCCGCAGGCGGAGACCGCGCGGCGGCCCGCTTCCGTGAGGGGTTCATCGACCGGGAATCGTGCTCTGCGCATCGCCTCGGTCATACCGTGACTGACCAGGTCGAGTCGGAGCACCTTCTGCACGGTCCGAAGCCTACGCGCGGGATCTGGAGGCGTATCGCGATGCCGTGTATGACGGGGTTGCCCCCACAGATTGGCGGAGTCTGTCGGTGCGCGGGTGCAGACTGGGGCCATGCATCGGTTCTCACCCGCTACCAGAGAGTGGTTCGACGGTGCGTTCCCCGCGCCGACGGCCGCGCAACTGGGGGCGTGGGAATCGATCGCGGCGGGGCAGCACACGCTGGTGATCGCGCCCACCGGGTCGGGTAAGACGCTGTCGGCGTTTCTGTGGGCCATCGACCAGTTGGCCACCCGGGAGCCGGCCGAGGGGCCGCGCAAGACGTCGGTGCTCTATATCTCTCCGCTCAAGGCGCTGGCCGTGGATGTCGAGCGGAACCTGAGAGCGCCGCTGGTCGGGATCACGCAGACGGCCAAGCGTTTGGGTGTGGCAGCACCGGAGATTCGCGTGGGGGTGCGTTCCGGTGACACCAGCGCCGCGGATCGGCGCACCATGCAGCGCACGCCGCCGGACATTCTGATCACCACGCCGGAATCGCTGTTCCTCATGCTGACCTCGGCGGCACGGGAGACGCTGAGCGGGGTGCACACGGTGATCGTGGACGAGGTGCACGCCATCGCGGGCTCGAAACGCGGTGCGCACCTCGCGCTTTCACTGGCGCGACTGGACCTGCTCCGCTCCGCCTCCCCGCGCCTCGAACGTCCGGCACAGCGGATCGGGCTGTCGGCGACGGTGCGTCCGCCGGAGGAGGTGGGGCGGTTCCTGGTCGGGAGCGCGCCCATCACCATTGTCGCGCCGCCCGCGCCCAAGACCTTCGACCTGTCGGTGCGGGTGCCGGTGCCCGATATGACCGAACCCGATGCGGGCGCGGAGGATTCGGATCAACCGGGCTCGATCTGGCCGCACGTGGACGAGGCCATCGTGGATCTGGTGCTCGAGCACCGGTCGTCGATCGTGTTCGCGAATTCGCGGCGGCTGTCGGAGCGGCTGACGGCGCGCCTGAACGAGGCGTATGCGGCGCGCATCGGCGAGGCAGTGGACACCGAGCACGCGCCGCCCGCCCAGCTGGGCGCGTCCACGGAGGTGATCCACGGCGCCACAACGCTTCTCGCGCGCGCCCATCACGGGTCGGTGAGCAAGGAGCAGCGGGCGCTCATCGAAGACGACCTCAAGAGTGGGCGGCTGCGCTGCGTGGTCGCCACCAGCAGCCTCGAACTCGGCATCGACATGGGTGCGGTCGAGTTGGTGGTGCAGGTGGAGGCGCCGCCGTCGGTGGCCTCCGGGTTGCAGCGGGTGGGCCGGGCCGGGCACCAGGTGGGTGAGATCTCGCGGGGCGTGATCTTCCCCAAGCACCGCACCGATGTCATCCACTGCGCGGTGGCGTCCCTGCGCATGACGGCGGGGCAGATCGAGCAACTGCAGGTCCCCACTCACCCGCTCGACATCCTCGCCCAGCAGACCGTGGCCGCCTGCGCCCTGGAGCCGATCGACGCCGATGCCTGGTTCGACACCGTCCGCGGCACGGGAAGCTATGCGGCGCTGCCCCGTTCGGCCTACGAGTCGGTCCTGGACCTGCTGGCGGGACGCTACCCCTCCGACGAGTTCGCCGAACTCCGGCCGCGCATCGTGTGGGACCGCGACGCGGGCACCCTCACCGGCCGCCCCGGCGCGCAACGGCTGGCGGTGACCTCGGGCGGGGCGATTCCGGACCGCGGCCTGTTCCCGGTCTTCATGGTGGGCGAAAAAGCATCCCGCGTCGGCGAACTCGACGAGGAGATGGTCTACGAGTCGCGGGTGGGCGATGTCTTCGCCCTGGGTGCGACGAGCTGGCGGATCGAGGAGATCACCTTCGATCGAGTGCTGGTGACACCCGCTTTCGGGCTCCCCGGCCGGCTTCCCTTCTGGCACGGCGATTCCCTGGGCCGACCCGCCGAATTGGGCGCGGCGCTGGGTGAATTCGTGCGCCTCGCCGGGCAGGCCGTCGAACAGCACCGCGCGGCCGGGCGAGGCACGGCCGAGCCCCAGACGGCCGGACCGAAAGCAACCGGGAAATCCAAGGGGCGGGCCCCGGTCGAATTGGCACAGGCCCTGGCCGAATTCGCCGCGGGTCACGATCCCGAAGCCAAGGCGGAGGACTCTCCGAAATCCGCTGCTTCGAAAGCACGCGCCTCGAAAACCGCCGGGCGCAAGCCAACGCCGGAATCCGAACTCGAGCGGGTCTCGCGGACAGCGGGCCTGGACGAGAACGCGACCGGGAATCTGGTGGCGCTGCTCGCCGAACAGCGGGAGGCCACCGGGCAGCTGCCGACGGACAAGACGCTGGTGGTGGAGCGGTTCCGGGACGAGCTGGGTGACTGGCGGGTGGTGTTGCACTCGCCGTACGGGCTGCCCGTGCACGCGCCGTGGGCGCTGGCGGTCGCGGCCCGGCTGCGGGAGCGGTTCGGGGTGGATGCCGCGCCGACCCCGTCGGACGACGGGATCGTGGTGCGTCTGCCGGACACCACCGACGATCCGCCGGGGGCCGAGCTGTTCGTGTTCGAGACCGACGAGATCGACGATCTGGTGACCGAACAGGTCGGCGGCTCCGCGCTTTTCGCGTCGCGATTCCGGGAGTGCGCGGCGCGGGCGCTGCTGCTGCCGCGCCGGGATCCGGGCAAACGCGCGCCGCTGTGGCAGCAGCGGCAACGGGCGGCGCAGCTGCTGGACGTGGCGCGCAAGTTCCCCGAGTTCCCGATCCTGCTGGAGACCGTGCGGGAGTGCCTCCAGGACGTCTACGACCTGCCCTCGCTGCGGGACCTGCTGGGCCGGGTGGCGCGGCGGCAGATCCGGCTGGTCGAGGTGGAGACGGCCACGCCGTCGCCGTTCGCGAATTCCCTGCTGTTCGACTACATCGGGCAGTTCATGTACGAGGGTGACAGCCCGCTGGCGGAGCGGCGGGCGGCGGCGCTGTCGCTCGATTCCAGCCTGCTGGCGGAGCTGCTGGGCCGGGTCGAGCTGCGGGAGCTACTGGATGCCGGGGTGCTGGCGCAGACCGAGCGGGAATTGCAGCGGCTCACGCCCGAGCGGCAGGCGCGGGATCTGGAGGGGCTGGCCGATCTGCTGCGGCTGCTGGGCCCGCTGACGGCCGCGGAGGCGGCCGAGCGGTGCGTGGCGGAGCCGCGCGAGTGGTTCGCGGAGCTGGTGAAATCGCGCCGGGCGCTGGAGGTTTCCTTCGCGGGGTCGCAGTGGTGGGTGGCCATCGAGGACGCCTCGCGGCTGCGGGACGCGCTCGGCGTGCCGCTGCCCATCGGGGTCCCGGCGGCCTTCGTCGAGCCGGTCGCCGATCCGCTGGGCGATCTGATCGGCCGCTACGCGCGCACGCACGGGCCGTTCACCCTGACGCAGGCGGCGCATCGTTTCGGGCTGGGCCCCGCCGTGGCGGCCACCGCGCTGCACCGCCTCTCGCTCGAGAAGCGGGTGGTGGAGGGCGAATTCACGCCCGGTGCGGCGGGCGCGGAGTGGTGTGACAGCGAGGTGCTGCGCCGCCTGCGCCGGCGCTCGCTGGCCGCCGCCCGCAAGGAGGTGGAACCGGTGGCGACCGCCGCGCTGGGCCGCTTCCTGCCGTCCTGGCAGCATGTCGGCTCCGGGGAGCTGCGCGGCGTGGACGGCGTCGCCGCGGTGGTGGAACAGCTTGCGGGCGTGCCGATTCCGGCCTCGGCGTGGGAATCGCTGATCCTGCCGCTGCGGGTGCGCGACTACTCCCCCGCCATGCTGGACGAGCTCATGGCCACCGGCGAGGTGATCTGGTCGGGGCACGGGTCGATCACCGCCAAGGACGGCTGGATCGCCCTGCATCCGGCCGAACAGGCGGGACTGACGCTGCCGCCGCCCGATGACATCGATCTCACCGAGCGGCACATCGGGCTGCTGACGACCCTGGGGGCCACCGTGATCGGCGGCACCGTCGATGCGGCCGCGCGGGTCGCGGGGGCGGAGGGCGAGGAGCCGGTCGGCACCACGCTGCCGAAGGGTGAATACCAGGTGGTCGCGGGCAATACCGGGGGCGCGTACTTCTTCCGGCAGCTGGTGGACAGTGCCGGCTCCGACGACGAGGCCACCGTGACGACCGCACTGTGGGATCTGGTGTGGGCCGGGCACATCGGCGGCGACACCTTCGCGCCCGTGCGCGCCCTGCTGGCGGGCACCACCCGCACCACCACCGCGCATCGGACGCCGCGCCGGGCCCCACGCGGGCGGATGTACCTGCCGCGCACCGGAATGCCCGCCCGCACCGCCTCGCCACAGGTGGCGGGCCGCTGGTCGCTGCTGCCGGAACGGGTGGCCGACACCACGATTCGCGCCCACGCCACCGCCGATGTGCTGCTGGAGCGGTACGGCGTGCTGACTCGTGGCTCGGTGCAGAGCGAAGGCGTGCCGGGCGGATTCGCACTCATGTACCGGGTGCTCACCGAGTTCGAGGATCGCGGCCGCTGCCGTCGCGGATACTTCGTGGATTCGCTGGGCGGCGCGCAGTTCTCGACCACCGACGTGGTGGACCGCCTGCGCTCCTTCGACACCGATCGCACTCGTACGGCGGGCGATGGCTTCTCGCCCCAGCCGGTCGGCATCGCGGTGGCCTTGGCGGCCTGCGATCCGGCGAATCCGTACGGCGCGGCGCTCCCCTGGCCCAAGGCGGCGGCCGAGGGGGCGGGACACCGTCCCGGGCGCAAGGCGGGTGCGCTGGTGGTCCTGGTCGACGGCGAACTCGCGCTGTATCTGGAGCGCGGCGGCAAGACCCTGCTCACCTTCACCGAGGACCCGGCGGTGCGCACCGCCGCGGCCACCGCCCTGGCCGCCCTGGTCCACGACCGCCGGGTGGACTCCCTGGTCATCGACCGGGTGAACGGGGAATCGGTGCACGGCAACACCTTCGCCGGCTTCCTCACCGAGGCCGGTTTCGCGACGACCCCGAAGGGCTTCCGGCTACGGAGCCGCCCGTGAGCCCGCATGCCTGAGGGCGACGCGGTCTTTCTCACCGCCAACCGGCTCCGAAAAGCCCTGGCGGGCAAGGTGCTGGCCCGCAGCGACTTCCGGGTGCCCAGATACGCGACCCTCGACCTGAGGGGCCGGGAGATCGAGAGCGTCGGGACCTACGGCAAGCACCTGTTCGTCCGCACTCCGGACCTGAGCATCCACACCCATCTCGAGATGGAAGGCGAGTGGCGGGTCTATGCCCCCGGACAGCGGTGGACCAGACCGGGTTTCACCGCGCGCCTGATCCTGGCCACCGCGGACGCCGAAGCCGTCGGCTTCTCCCTCGGCCTGGTCGAAGTCCTGCGCCGCCCCGACGAACACACCGCGACCGACCACCTGGGCCCCGATCTGCTGGGCCCGGACTGGGATCCCGCCGAGGCGGTCCGCCGCCTGTCCGGCGACCCCGGCCGCCCCATCGGCCTGGCCCTGCTCGATCAGACCAACCTCGCCGGGATCGGCAATATCTACCGCAGCGAAGTCTGTTTCCTCCGCCGCGTCCATCCCGCCACCCCGGTCGGCGAGATCGAGGACCTGCCCGCCCTGGTCGACGAGGCCCACCGTGTCCTGGTCAAGGCCGCCCACGAACCACCTTGGCGCGCACAGGCATACGGTCGTCAGCACCGCCCCTGCCCCCGCTGCGGCACGCCCCTGGTCGTCCATCTGCTCGGCGACGACGCGAACCCGACCCGCGCCGAACGCGGCATCTACTTCTGCCCCCGGTGCCAGCCGCCCCACCGCTGACCGCTCGCGGCCGCCGGGCCGTGTCCCGGTATCTCACGCGACAGGCATGATTCGTCGCTGCCGGAATGCGTTACCGGGCCCGGTTTCCGGGCCTATGGTTGCGGGCATGAAAATCGCAATCCTGGGCACGGGGGCGGTCGGGCGGACATTGTCGGCGCGGTTGGTGGAACTGGGACATGACGTGGTAATCGGGACCCGGGATGTCCAGGCCACGGAGGCGCGGGAGGAGGAGCCGTTTCCGGCGCCGCTGGCCACGGCGGCAGCGGCGGCGGCCGGGGCGGAATTGATCATCAACGCGACGGCGGGGCAGGCCAGTGTGGCCGCGCTGTCGGGCGCGGGGGCGGCGCAGCTGGCGGGAAAGGTGGTGGTGGACATCTCGAATCCGCTGGACTTCTCGCTCGGTTTTCCGCCGTTTCTCGCGATCTGCAACACCGATTCGGTCGGCGAGCAGGTGCAGCGGGCGTTTCCCGAGGCGCAGGTGGTGAAGACGCTCAATACCGTCACCGCCGAGGTGATGGTGCATCCGGAGCGGGTGGCGGGCGGCGACCACACGATCTTCGTCTCGGGTGACGACGCCGAGGCCAAGGAGACCGTGAGCGGCCTGCTGCGCGAGTTCGGCTGGCGCGACATCATCGACCTGGGCGATATCACCACCGCCCGCGGCACCGAGATAATGCTGCCGCTGTGGGTGCGGCTCATGGGCGCACTGGGCACCACCGAGTTCAACTACAAGTTGGTGCGCTGAGCGTCCAGCACTTCCCGGCGCGCCTCCGGGGCCACCAGGCGCAGCGCGTCGGCGGAGGCGTCGTCGGGCTGGGTCTGGGAGTCGATCTCGGCCCGGACCCGGGCGGTGTAGATCGCCACCTCCCGCTCGATATCGGCCTCCGACCAGCCCAGCACCGGGGCCACCAGCCGCGCCACCTCGTCGGCGGAATCGACACCGCGGTGGGCGTATTCGATGGAGATGCGGGTGCGCCGGGCCAGGATGTCGTCCAGGTGCAGGGCGGCCTCGGCGGCGGCCGCGTAGACGGCCTCCACCCGCAGGTAGCCGGGTGAATCCGTGATCGGTTGCAGCAGATCGGGTTTGCCGTCGGCGAGGCCGAGCACCTCGTCGATGAGGGAGCCGTAGCGGTTGAGCAGGTGCTGGATCCGGTACGGGTGGACGCCGTACTTCTCGGCCAGGTGCGGGGTCTGGTTCATCAGCGCGTGATAGCCGTCCGCGCCCAGCAGTGGCACCTTCTCGGTGATGGTGGGCGGCACCCGCTGCGGAATGTACTGCGCCGCTTCGTCGACCGCGTCGTAGGCCATCACCCGGTAGGTGGTGTACTTGCCGCCGGCGATGGCGACCAGGCCGGGGGCGATGCGGGCCACCGCGTGTTCGCGGGACAGCTTGGAGGTCTCGTCGCTCTCCCCCGCCAGCAGCGGCCGCAGACCCGCGTAGACGCCGGTGATATCGGCCTGGGTGAGCGGGGTGACCAGTACCTTGTTGACTTGTCCGAGCAGGTAGTCGATATCGGATTTGGTGGCAGCCGGGTGTGCGAGGTCGAGGTTCCAGTCGGTGTCGGTGGTGCCGATGATCCAGTGGTCGGTGTTCCAGGCGATGACGAAGAGCACGGACTTCTCGGTGCGCAGGATGAGCGAGGTATCGCTGGCGATGCGGTCGCGCGGCACCACGATGTGCACGCCCTTGGACGCGCGCACATGGAATCGGCCGCGTTGCTGTGCGAGCGACTGGATTTCGTCGGTCCACACGCCGGTGGCATTGATGACGACATTGCCGCGCACCTCGGTGGTGCGGCCGTCCTCGGTGTCGCGCGCCTTGATGCCGACCACTCGGTCCGCCTCCTTGAGGAAGCCGACCACCTGCGTGGAGGTGCGGATGACCGCGCCGTAGTGGGCGGCGGTGCGGGCCACGGTCATGGTGTGGCGGGCATCGTCGACGACGGTGTCGTAGTAGTTCACCCCGCCGGTGAGGGCGTCGCGCTTCAGGCCGGGGGCTTGCCGCAGCGCGGCCGAACGGGTCAGATGATGCTGTCCGGGAACGGATTTCGCGCCGCCCATGGTGTCGTAGAGCACCAGGCCCGCGGTCACGTAGGGACGCTCCCAGCCGAGGTGGGTGAGCGGGTAGAGGAATTTCAGCGGCTTCACCAGGTGCGGCGCCAGCGTGGACAGCGCCAGCTCGCGCTCCCTGAGAGCCTCACGGACCAGCCCGAATTCCATCATCTCCAGGTAGCGCAGACCGCCGTGGAACATCTTGGAGGAGCGGCTGGAGGTACCGGAGGCCAGGTCGCGGGCCTCGACCAGGGCGACCTCCAGGCCCCGGGTGGCGGCGTCCAGCGCGATTCCGGCGCCGACCACGCCGCCGCCGATGGCGATGACGTCGAAGGTGTCCTTGCCGAGCCGCCCCCAGGCAGCCTCACGCTGCTCGGGGCCGAGGAACTGCGATCGCGATTGATTCATCATGCGAGACTCCTCCGGGCTAATTTTCGGCTACCCAGCGCTACCGTAGCCCACAGTAGTAGGCCCGGTCGGTTAGCCTCGATCAATGCGTCGCTATGTGGCCGCCATCGATCAGGGCACGACGTCGAGTCGGTGCATCGTCTTCGATCATCAGGGCCGAATCGCCGGAGTCGCTCAGCGCGAACACGAACAGCTCTTCCCGCGACCCGGATGGGTCGAACACGATCCCGAATCCATTTGGCGCAACACCGAATCGGTCATCGCCGAGGCATTGCGGAATTGCGGCATCAGCGCCGCGGAGGTGGCGGCCGCCGGTGTCACCAATCAGCGTGAGACCACCGTGGTCTGGGAACGCGCCACCGGCAAGCCCATCCACAACGCCATCGTCTGGCAGGACACCCGCACCGCCGACCTCACCGCGGAACTCGCCGGCGACCAGGGCCCGAACCGCTACGCCGACCGCACCGGCCTGCCGCTGTCCACCTATTTCGCCGGGCCGAAACTGCGCTGGATCCTCGACGCTGTGCCGGGCGCGCGACAGCGCGCCGAGTCCGGGGAACTGTGCTTCGGCACCATGGACAGCTGGATCCTGTGGAACCTGACCGGCCTGCACATCACCGACGTCACCAATGCCTCGCGCACCATGCTGATGGATCTGCGCACGCTGCAATGGGATCCGCAGATTTGCGCTGAATTCGGCGTGCCCATGGCCATGCTGCCCGAAATCCGCAGCAGCTCCGAGGTTTACGCGCCCATCACCACCGGCGCCCTGTCCGGCGTCCCGGTGGCCGGCATTCTCGGCGACCAGCAGGCCGCCACCTTCGGCCAGGCCTGCCTGTCCCCGGGCGACACCAAGAACACCTACGGCACCGGCAATTTCATGCTCATGAACACCGGCACCACCCCGGTCTTCAGTGAGCACGGGCTGCTCACCACCGTCTGCTATCGGCTCGGTGATCAGCCCGCGGTCTACGCCCTGGAGGGCTCGATCGCGGTCACCGGTTCGCTGGTGCAGTGGCTGCGCGACAATTTGGGCATCATCTCCGCCGCCGAGGAGATCGAACCGCTGGCCCGCACGGTCGCCGACAATGGCGGCGCGTACGTGGTTCCCGCCTTCTCCGGCCTGTTCGCCCCGCGCTGGCGGCCCGACGCGCGCGGCGTGGTGGCGGGCCTGACCCGTTTCGTCACCAAGGGGCACCTGGCCCGAGCCGTGCTGGAGGCCACCGCTTTCCAGACCCGTGAGGTCATCGACGCCATGCGCGCCGATGCCGACGCGCAGCGCCTGGATGTCGAGAAGGTCACCCTCAAGGTGGACGGCGGCATGGTGGTCAACGAACTGCTCATGCAGTTCCAGTCCGACATCCTCGACGCCACCGTGGTCCGGCCGGTCGTCACCGAGACCACCGCCCTGGGCGCCGCCTACGCGGCCGGTCTCGCGGTGGGCTACTGGTCCTCCACCGACGACATCCGCGCCAACTGGGCCGAGGACAAACGCTGGACCCCGGCCATGCCGGCCGCCGACCGCGACCACCTCATGGGCGAGTGGAACAAGGCGGTGGAACGCACCTACGACTGGGTGTGAGCACTACTCCCGGTCGGGTGCGAGCACTGCGCCCGACCGGGTGTGGGCACTACGCCGACGCGTGCGCCTTGGCCAGCCGGTCGACGGCTTCCGCGAGCGTCGCCTCGTCGGAGGTGGTGAAGCACAGCCGCATCGAGTGGGTGTAGTCCGTGGAGACGGCGAAGGCATTGCCGGGAACGTACGCGACGCCCGCGTCGAGCGCCCGGGACAGCAGGGCGGTGGTGTCGGTGCCGTCGGTGAAGTCGACCCACACGAACATGCCGCCGGCGGCGTCGGTGCTGGAGACACGGTCGTCGAAGCGGCCGCGCACGGCGTCGACGAGCGCCTTGGCGCGGGTGCCGTAGACCTGGCGGACCGAATCCACATGGCCGGCAAGCCATTCGGTGTCGGCGAGCAGGTCCGCGGTGATCTGCTGGGTCAGCGCCGAACCGCACAGGTCCGCGCCCTGCTTGAGCAGCTCCACGGCGCGGCACACCGGGGCGGGGGCGATCATCCAGCCCGCGCGCAGCGTGGGGGCGAGGATCTTCGAGGCGCTGGAGAGGCGGATCACGTTGGGCGAGTAGGTCGCCACCGGCGCGGGCGAGGGCCGGTCGAACCAGAGTTCGCCGTACGGGTCGTCCTCGATGATCCAGAAGCCGTACTGCTCGGCCAGATTCGCCAGCTCGCGGCGACGCTCGGGGCTCAGGGTGACCCCGCCCGGATTGTGGAAGTTGCTGACCGTGTGGACCACGGCCGGGCGCTCCCCCGCCGCCAGCAGCTCACGCAGGGCGTCCAGGCGCATGCCCTCGGAGTCCAGGGGCACGGCCACGATGCGCGCCCCGGCGGCCCGGAAGACCTGCAGCGCACCGACATACGCGGGATCCTCCACCACGACCAGCGCGCCCGGGTCCAGCAACACCTCCGACAGCAGCGACAGCGCCTGCTGCGAGCCGTGGGTCACGAAGATCTCCTCGACCGGGACCGCGCGGCCCAGCCGGGCGGACTCGCGGACGGCCAGCACCTCGCGCAGCGGGCCCCAGCCCGGGGACTCGGTGTACTGGAGCCGGGAGCGGTCGGACAGCGCCGCGTCGGCGGCTACCGCGATGCGGTCGCGGGGCATGAGTTCGGCGTCCGGCAAACCTCCGGCCAAGCTGATGATGTCCGCGCGCGAGGTGAGCTTGAGCAGGTCACGAATCGCCGAACTCTGCAGGCCGTCGAGACGCCGCGCGAGGGGCGGGAAGGTCGCGGACATGGAAACACCTCCGAAGGCGATACCGGGGTATGCGAAATTCCACCATGTCACATGCCTACCAGGATATGAAATCCCATTCCCGAATCATGGGACGATAGGTCCACTTCGGCGCCGGTGGACCGGCCCGGCTTCCACCAGACGCCCAGGTCCGGCTACTCGATCGACATGATCAGGTGTTTACCGTCACGCACCGTGGTCACGATGTGCTCGGTGTAGACATCGGTGGTGCCGTCCGCGTGATGCTCGGTGATGTCCACGTCGTGGGACTCCGGGCCGACCTCGACGATCTTCAGGCAGTAGGTGGTGCCCGGCTTGAGCAGATCGATGCCCTTGTGCTGGATGACGTCGGCCGGCTGGACCGTCGTCGCCTCCGGCACCACGAACGTGCGCGCCTTCGCGCCGTTGCGGTCCACGTAGAAGGCGTGCTCGAAGCCGAGAATCGCGTCGACACCGCTGCCGGTGCCGCCCGCGCCGTTGCCGATGGTCAGCTTGCCGTCCTGCTTGGCCGGGCAGCTCAGCGCGGCGTCGGTCGCGGTGGGCGCGGCCGCGCCGGTGGTGGTGGCCCCGCCTGCCGCCGTGTCGTCCTTGCCTCGGGTGACCGCGAAGACCGCGGCGCCCGCCACCGCCAGCACCAGCACCGCCGCGCCCGCGATCAGGCCGATCCGGCGCCACGGCGGGCCCTCGGATTCCGGTTTACGTTCCGGCACAGGGGTTTTCGGCGCCAGCGCCTTGGCGATCGGATCGTCCGCCCAGGACAGCGATTCCTCTTGGGCCGCAGCCGATTCCGATGGCGGCGCGGGCGGGAAGCCGCTGGGCGCGGAGCGCCACCAGGAATCCGCGGGCCCGTCCGGCTCAGCGGTCTCGTCGCGGCCCGCCGAATTCCGTTCGGCGGCCCCCGGATCAGCGGGGCGGGGCATCGCCGCGTCCGCGGCTGCCGATTGCGACCCGCCAGGCGGGATTCTCACGGTCTGTTCGACATCGGCGGCACTCGCGGGCTGCCCGGCGCCGTCCACGGCCGGATACTGGCCCGTGGACATGCCGGTGACGGGCGGGTACTGACCGGTGACCGGCTGCCACGCGTCGGGCGCGCGAAACTGCGGCGGCGCGCCCGCGGGCCGCCAGGACAGATCGGGACTCTGCGGAGCGGGCGCGGGACTCCAGCCCGGGGCGGCGGCGGTGGGCGCGGGGCCGAAGTCGTTCAGCGAGGGGCCGAAATCATTGAGCGACGGCCCGAAATCATTGAGCGAGGGCCCGAACCCGGAGTCCGGCGTACCGGCCGATTCCGGCTGCTCACCCTCGGATATCTGACGGTCGGCGGATTCGTCCTTGCCCGAAGCCATCACCCGTCCTTTCGCCACAGACGCGTGGGGCGGTCGCTCCCGACCGCCCCACGCGACAACACTGCTCCCGCCGGCACCGTATCCGGTCCCTGACGGACCTGTCAGTACTGAACCGAACCGCCCACCTGCGCGGTTACCCCGGCGACGTCGACCGATTGCGACGGCCGATCGCCCTCGGGGAGCTTACCAATCTGGGCCGCGGCCTCCAGGACTGTAGCGCCGCCCGGCAGCAGGCGGATGAAGTTCTCGGCATCGGCCTTGGCCGCATTGGCCGCGGCCGTGTCGAGCACGAACTCCATCTTCTGGTCGTTGTCGGGACCATTGCCCGCGAACGCGGTCACCTTGATCTGGTTGACCTTGGTGAAGTCCAGCGACATGCCGGCCTCACCGATGCCGCCCGGCGTGGTGTAGCCGATGGTGCCGACGTAACCGTCCAGGTTGCTGAAGTGGTGGGTGTTGGCGGCCCAGCCCGGCAGCACCGCGCCGCCGTCGAGGTTGACGCCGAGCTCGGTGTGCGGACCGGTCATCTCGACCACCGGCGCGGCCGGGGCGGTGTCCACCGCGGGCGACTGCCAGTGCGGCTGCTGCTGCGGGTCGACGGTCGGCTGGCCGGTCATGGTGTCCACGGCCGGGTCCTGGTTCGGGGTGGTGACGGCCGGCTGCGCGTTCTGGTCGTTCGGCTTCACCGGCTGCGCGCCCTGCTGACCCGGCTGGGTCGGCTGGGTCGGCTGGCCGGGCTGGGTCTGCTGGCCCGGCTGGTTCGGCTGCGGGGTGGTGACCGCGGGCTGGGCCTGGGTCGACTGACCCGGCACCGGCAGCGGCGCCACGCGCGGCACGGTCACACCCGGCTGGGAGGGCCGCACCGACTTGGGCTGCGCGGGCTGCGGGTCGGTACCGGCCGGCTGCACGTTCGGATCGCTCTTGGGCGCGTTGGCGTCCGGCTTCGGGGTGGCGCCGTCCGGCTGGGTGGCGCCCTGCGGCTGACCCGAATCCGGCTTGGCCGCACCGTTGTCCGGTGCCGGGGTGTTGGGCGTGGTCGGGGTGGTGACGCCCGGCTGGCTCTGCTGCGGCTTGGTGGTGCCCGGCTGCACGTTCTCCGGCTTGGGCGCGGGCACGACCTGCGCCTTCGCGTCCGGGGCCGGCGATTCGGTGGGCGGCTGGGTGCCGTCGGGCTGCTGCTGATCGGCCGGGACCGCGCCCGGGTCGGCGGGGGCGGCATTGGCGGGCGCGGACAGCAGCGACACCACCGCGGCCGCACCGGCCAGCGTCAGGGAGGTGCTCGCCTTGATCCGACTCGGCTTGCGGTGCTTCACGTTTCGCTCAATTCCTTCGTCCCTCGGCGGCACGATCGCTCCGGGCATCGAAGAGCCTCGCATCGGAGGGGAATTGAGAACCCCCCGTTACGTAACGCTCGCGACCGCCCTGCCGATCGCTTCCGCCGCGAACTTAATCACAAGGGAGACAAGGCAGCAAGACGGGCCGGTAACAAAGGAGCCCGAAACGTGTTGCGGCTAGTCCAGATCGTCGTGCCGCATGAGCTGACGCGCGGCCTCGGTGACCGATCCGGTGAGCGACGGATACACCGAAAACGTCTGCGCCAGATCATTCACCGTGAGGTTGTTCTGCACCGCCAGCGCGATCGGCAAGATCAGTTCCGAGGCGATAGGGGCCACGACGACACCACCGATCACCACGCCGGTGGCGGGGCGGCAGAAGATCTTCACGAAACCCCGTCGCAGGCCCGACATCTTGGCGCGCGGATTGGTGTTCAGGGGCAGCATGACCGTGCGGGCCGGGACCTCGCCATTGTCGATGGCGGTCTGCGAGACGCCGACGGTCGCGATCTCCGGGCGCGTGAACACGGCGGAGGCAACGGTCTTCAGGCGAATCGGCTGCACGCCCTCCCCCAGCGCGTGGTACATGGCGATGCGGCCCTGCATGGCGGCCACCGAGGCCAGCGGCAGCAGGCCGGTGCAGTCGCCGGCCGCGTAGACGCCGGGCGCGGTGGTCCGCGAAACCCGGTCCACCCGCAGGTATCCGCCCTTGTCCAGCTCGATCCCGAGCCGTTCCAGACCCAGCCCGGTGGTGTTCGGAATGGAACCGACGGTCATCAGCGCGTGGGTGCCGCTGATATTGCGGCCGTCGGACAGCTTCACCACGATGCCCTCGGCGGTGCGTTCCACCGCGTCGGCGCGGGCGTGCTTGACCAGCTCCACGCCTCGCTCGGCCAGCGCATCCTCCAGCACCAGGGCGGCGTCGGCGTCCTCGCCGGGCAGCACGCGGTCGCGGCTCGAGACGAGTTTCACGTGCACGCCCATCTCGGTATAGGCGGAGACGAATTCGGCGCCGGTCACACCGGAACCCACGACCACCAGGGTCTCGGGCAGCTCCTTGAGGTCGTAGAGCTGACGCCAGTTCAGGATTCGCTCACCGTCCGGTTCCGCGCCGGGCAGCACGCGCGGGCTGGCGCCGGTGGCGATGAGCACCACTTCGGCCTCGATCACCCGCTCCTGACCGTCGGCGAGGGTGGCCTTGACCAGGTGGGTGGCCAGACCCGGGGCCTGGTCGATGAGTTCGCCGTAGCCGGACAGCACGGTCACGCCGGCGGTCTGCAGCTTGGCGCGGATGTCGGAGGACTGGGCCTGCGCGAGCGCCTTGACGCGGGAGTTCACCTCGGCCAGGCGCACCTGCGCCTGCGAGGGATGCACGGTGATGCCCAGGTCACGGGCGCGGCGCAGATCGGTGCGCACGCCGGTGGAGGCGATGAAGGTCTTGGACGGCACGCAATCCCACAGCACGCACGCGCCGCCGATGCCGTCACTGTCGATCAGCGTGACCGGCGCCCCGTGCTGTGCCGCCACCAGCGCCGCTTCATATCCGGCGGGGCCGCCACCGATGATCGCAATGCGGGTCATTGTTCCTCCGCTTTCAGATCGGCGCCCGGGATCTCCGGTGCCGGTCTCTAACGTTATCCCCGCAGCTACCCACAGCTTTAACCGCGTCTCCGGACAATTTTCGCACTGTGGCGCATTCCATTCGGCGAGGCGGCGTGTCATGACGGGGGCGCGCGAACTCGCTGTCACCCCAGGCAGAACCGGCTCCGAGCGGGGCGGACGAGTCCTTTTGGCGACTCCTTGGCAATCGATCGGGCCCGTGCGAACCGCCTTGTGA
Source organism: Nocardia sp. NPDC051981 (assembly GCF_040680715.1). Lineage (NCBI taxonomy): Bacteria > Bacillati > Actinomycetota > Actinomycetes > Mycobacteriales > Nocardiaceae > Nocardia > Nocardia sp. NPDC051981. Next base: position 28,639 of record NZ_JBFAXK010000001.1, read on the forward strand.
TCGGGATCGGGGATGGTCTTGCGGGTTTGTTCGATAGGCTTCTACCGTGCCGATTTACGCCGCCTACGGGTCCAACATGGATCCCGAGCAGATGCTCAAGCGCTGTCCGCACTCCCCTGTGTATGGAACCGGCTGGCTGGAAGGGTGGCGCCTCACCTTCGCCGGGGACGACATCGGCTGGGAGGGACCGCTGGCGACGGTGGTCGAAGAGGCCGGGCAACGGGTCTTCGTGGTGCTCTACGACGTTCCCAGTGAGGACGAGCTGAGCCTCGACCGCTGGGAGGGCTCGGACTTCGGCATCCACAAGAAGATCCGCCTGCGCGTCACCACGAACGCAGGGACCGGCAACGAGCCGGTGCTGGCCTGGCTCTATGTCCTGGATGCCTACGAGGGCGGGCTACCCTCCGCGCGCTACCTGGGCGTCATCGCCGATGCCGCCGAGAAGGCCGGTGCGCCAAACGATTACACGCACGCGCTACGCACCCGCAACAGCAAGAACGTCGGCCCCGGCACCTTCGGGCCTTAGCACGCGCGGGGCATCGGACGCGGTGCGACGGATCAGCGGGGCCGGGGCCGGAAGATTCGGCGCGGCGCCGCTGTTACGGGAACCGGAAACGATCTCCGAACCGTCGAAAGAGTGAAGCCGATGCCCGCCACCCCCGTGCCCGCGCCGATCGCCGAATTCCTGTCCCGCCCCAACCCGGCGATCTTCGCCTCGAATCGCCCGGACGGCCAGCCGGTTTCGGTCGCCACCTGGTATCTGTACGAGAACGGCCGAATCCTGGTGAACCTGGCCGACTTCCGTAAGCGCCTGGACTACCTGCGCCAGGATCCCCGCATCAGCCTCACCGTTCTCGACGGCGACAACTGGTACAGCCACGTCAGCATCCAGGGCCGCATCGTCTCCCTGGAGAACGACCCCGACTCCTCGGTCATCGACCGCATCGCCCAGCACTACATCGGCAGCGACTACGCCGTCCGCGACCAGAAGCGCGTCTCCGCCTGGATCGAGATCGACCGCTGGCACGCCTGGGGCGACATCGCCAACAAGGTGAAGTAATTCCCGTCGGCAAGGCGAAGCAATTCCCCGAAACGTGAAGCCGGGCCGCACTTTTCAGTGCGGCCCGGCCTCGTTGTCGTTGGTCAGCGGGCGTTCAGCACGATGTTGGTGAAGACCCGGACTCCGGCGGCGAGGGCGCGCTCGTCGAGGTCGAAGGTGGGCTGGTGCAGGTCGAGTTGCTCGCCCTGCCCGGACCAGACGCCGAGGCGGGCCATGGCGCCGGGAACCTCCTCCAGATACCAGGAGAAGTCCTCGCCGCCGCCGGACTGCGGGGTGTCGGCGAGGGCGTCGGGGTCGAGACCGCGGATGGCGTCCTCGAACATGCGCACGGCCTGCTCGTCATTGACCACCGGCGGCACGCCGCGCTTGTAGTTGAGCTGGTATCGGACGCCGGTAGGGGCCAGCAGGCCCTCGACGATCTCGCGGACCATGGGCTCGAGCAGCGACCAGGTGGCGTGATCGCCGGTGCGGACGGTGCCGGTGAGCATGCCGGTCTGCGGAATCGCGTTGGGCGCCTTGCCCGCCGACACCGCGCCCCACACCATGACCGTGCTGGTGCGCGGGTCGATGCGGCGGGAGAGCAGGCCGGGCAGGCCGGTGATGACCGTGCCAATGGCGTAGACCAGGTCGCTGGTCAGGTGCGGGCGGGAGGTGTGGCCGCCGGGCGAGTCCAGCACCAGCTCCACGGTGTCGGCGGCCGAGGTGATCGGACCGACCCGGATACCGACCCGGCCCACCTCCAGCCGCGGGTCGCAGTGCAGCGCGAACATGCGCGAGACGTCCTCCATGGCGCCCGCGGCGACCATATCGACGGCGCCGCCGGGCATGACCTCCTCGGCGTGCTGGAACACCAGCCGCACGCCGACCGGCAGGTCCTCGATCTCGGCCAGCGCCAGCGCGGTGCCGAGCAGGATCGCGGTGTGCGCGTCGTGCCCGCAGGCGTGTGAGACGCCCGGCACGGTGGAGGCGAACGGCAGCCCGGTGTACTCCTGCAGCGGCAGCGCGTCCATGTCGGCGCGCAGGCCGATGCGCGGGCCATCGGGGCCGATGTCACAGATCAGGCCGGTGCCGTTCGGCAGCTTGCGCGGCTCGAGCCCGGCCTTGACCAGCCATGACTCCACGAATTCGGTGGTACCGAACTCGGTCCGGGACAGCTCCGGGTTGGCGTGGATATGGCGACGCCACGTCGTGAGGTCGTCCATGTGCTCCGCGAGCCACGACTCCACTACCTCGTACCCGGTCGCCGATTCCGTCGCGGCGCCGGCCGGCGTCTGCGTGTTGTTCACGCACGACGCCGCCAGTGGTCCGTTGACGCGCGCCGCGGACCGGCCGGTTGTGCTCACCGAATGTCCTCCTGTCGCTGAAACTGCCGTTGTATGACTCGTTCCGACAACCTATCCCTGTGCAATTTGTCGCCTGCGATGTGTATCGCGGTGCGAGCCAGTGCCGTTGCCCCGTCCAGGACGGCGCGATCGGCCGACGCGTTCACGGCGGCAGCCGCGAACGCGGGCTGGTGGGTCACCGCACCGCCTGCATCGATGCCGATGACCGGGTGGATACCGGCGATGACATTGGTGACATTGCCCATATCGGTGCTGCCCAGCGGCCGTGCCGCCTCGAATTCCGGGGCGATCGGCTCGCGGCCGAGTGCGGTGATCTGCTCGCGATAGGCGCACAGTAGCGCGCTATCGGGAGTGAGCTCGGTGTATGTCGGCGCAAGCTTCCGGATTTCGTGTGTGCACCCGGTCGCCAGGGCACCTGCCTCGAAACATGCCGATGCTCGTTGCATCAGATCATCGAGGGTCGCGGAGTCGACCGCACGTAGGTAATACAGCAGTTCCGCGTGTCCGGGCACGATATTCGGGGCGACGCCGCCCGATCCGACTATACCGTGGAGTTGTTGTCCGGGCAGGAGATGTTGCCGTAGCAAACCTAGAGCAACTTGCGCGACGGTCACGGCATCGAGGGCATTGCGCCCGTACTGCGGCGCGGCGCTGGCATGCGATTCCCGGCCGTGGAAAACCACCGACAAATCGGCGAGGGCCAGCGAATGCGCACCCGCGATGTCCTCCGGGCCCGGGTGCACCATCATGACCATGGCGACATCGTCGAAGACGCCGCGCTCGAGCATGAGCACCTTGCCGCCGCCGGACTCCTCGGCGGGCGTGCCCAGCACCTTCACCGTGATGCCGCAGGCGTCCGCGACCGCGGCCAGGCCCAGCGCCGCGCCGACCCCGGCGGCGGCGATGATGTTGTGGCCGCAGGCGTGGCCGATTTCGGGGAGGGCGTCATATTCGGCACAAATGCCGACGACCAGGTCTCCGCTGCCGTATTCGGCGGTGAATGCGGTCGGCAGTTCCGCCACGCCGGATTCGATGCGAAATCCGCGTTCCCGCAACGGCTCGATTGTCTTTGCGACGCTGCGGAATTCCTCGAAGGCCAGCTCGGGTTCCGCATGAATGTCGTGGGAGAGTGCGATCAGCCGATTGCGGTACCCGGCGACGGCCGCGTCGGCCGCGGCGAGCAGGGCCGGATCCGCCGATGCCACGGCAGCATTCGAGGACGGCACGGACGAGTCGTGCCGACCGATCGGTACGCAGGATCTCCGGTCATCGCCGTTGCGCGATGGTGACATTCCAACAGTCTCGCACTGCCGCGCAACTCTGTCGCAGCAGGTAAGCCGGAAAATCTCCGGCAGAGTGCGGGACACGCAGAAATCATCGCGGCACGCTCAGAAATCCGGGGTTCGAGGACAAGCCCTCGAACCCCGGCACAGCGGAAGGAACGGACCCTTACGGATTGAAGGCCAGGTTCTCCGGGGTCGTCTCCACGGCCAGCCCGGCCAGCGCCTGCTGGTGCAGCGCGCGCTTGATGACCGGCAGGTTCGGCTTGCGATTGCCCTTGAGCATGTCGGCCCGCGCGACCGCGGTGGCAAGCAACACATCCGCATCCGCCTTGGCATCCACAATGCCCGCGGCGATGGCGTCATCGGCGCCGTAGCGGCGGCCGGTGGTCATGGCCTCCACCGCGACCTGATTGACCAGGCGATTGGTCAGCAGCGCGTTCATGGCGACGGTGAACGGCATGCCCAGGTGCACCTCGGGCAGGCACCAGAAGCCACGGTCGGCGCGCATGACCCGGAAGTCGCAGGAGGTGGCGAGCATGGCGCCCGCACCGAAGGCGTGGCCGTTCACCGCGGCGACCGTGGGCAGGCCGAAGGCCAGCAGACGGCTGTAGAGCGAGTGCACGCGGTCGAGGTACCAGCAGTTCTTGTCGAAGTTGCCGAACAGCCAGTCGGTGTCGAGGCCGTTGGAGAAGAACTTGCCGTCGGCGGTGACCACCAGGGCGGCCGGGCCCTCGGACGCCTCGACCTCGTCGAGCAGCGCGTGGACCTCGGTGATCCAGTCGGGGTGGAAGCGGTTCTCGTTGTCGATGGCCTGTCCCTCGGTCCCGAGGTACAGCACGAACACATCCCCATCACGCTTCAAATACGGCATGCGTGCAGCGTAGCGGGGGCGGGGCAGATACCTACCGACGGGTATTTATGCCGACCCGACGACCGATTTCGCGAGGATCGGGGTAACTCATCGGGTGCGCCCGAAATCGGGTCGGCACCCGACCGCCGGCACGCATGCGCGACTGCAGGCGGCACCCGAGCCGGGCGCAGAAATTGCGGGAGGCGGTTCCGACAAAGGGAATGAAAGCGGCAGGTCGCGGGCACACCCGGGGCGTGCGAGATCACCTGGTACTAGGGTGGGCGACATGCTAGCCGAGAAGGCCATGGGCGGGGTTTCCGAACTAGCCGCCGAAGCCATTGCGCAACGAACGGGAGTGCAGCAGCACCGGATTGCCGTGGTGCTGGGGTCCGGCTGGCAGGAAGCTGCCGCCGAGATCGGCGAACCGGCCGCCTCCATTCCGATGGCCGAGGTGCCGGGATTCGGATCGCCCACCGCCCAGGGGCATCAGGGCACCATTCATTCCGTCACGGTCGGTGACGCGCCGGTGCTGCTGCTCATGGGCCGCCAGCATCTCTACGAGGGCCACGCGCCCGGCCAGGTCGTGCACAATGTGCGCACCGCACTGGCCGCCGGCGCGCGGACCGTGCTGCTCACCAATGCCGCGGGCGGGATTCGCGACGGGCTGTCGGTCGGCGAGGCGGTACTCATCTCCGACCACATCAACCTGACCGGGCGCACCCCCATCGAGGGCGCGAACTTCGTCGACCTGGTCGACGCCTGGGATCCCGAATTGCGGGCGCTGGCAAAGGAAATCGAGCCCGGCCTGACCGAGGGCGTGTACGCGGGCCTGACCGGGCCGCAGTACGAGACCCCCGCCGAGATCCGCATGCTGCGCACCATGGGCGCGGACCTGGTCGGCATGTCCACCGTGCTGGAGGCCATCGCCTGCCGCGAGGGCGGGGCCAGGGTGCTCGGCATCTCGCTGGTCACCAACCTGGCCGCCGGGGTCACCGGCGCGCACCTCTCGCACGCCGAGGTGCTGGCCGAAGGCCACGCCGCCGCACCGCGATTGGGCAAGTTGTTGCGCGGCGTGCTGGAACGCCTCTAGGCGCGCGGGGATGCTGCGCTTCGGAACCGCCGGGCTGCGCGGTCCGCTCCAGGACGGCCCGGACGGCATGAACGTGGACACCGTCTCGCGGGCCTCCGCCGGGATCGCCGCCTGGCTGCGCGACCGCTGCCTGGGCGGCGGACTGGTGATAGTGGGCCGCGACGCCCGGCACGGCTCCGCCGAATTCGCCGCCGCGACGGCGGAAGTCTTCGCGGCGGCCGGTTTCTCGGTGCTGACCCTCCCCCGCCCGCTGCCGACACCGGTGGTGGCCTTCGCGGTCCGCGAACTGAAAGCCGTTGCCGGAGTACAGATAACCGCCTCCCACAACCCCGCCACCGACAATGGCTACAAGGTCTACCTCGACGGCGGCTCCCAGCTCATCCCACCCGCCGACGCCGAGATCGAGCGCTGCATCGACGCCGTCACCGGGCACATCCCCCGCACCGATCCCGGACCGGCCGCCCCGGACCCGGGCATTCTCGGACTGCCCGCAGGCACTCCCGCCGCAGAATTGGGCGAGGAGATCGTCCGCCGCTATCTGGCCCGAGTCACCCTGCTGCCCAGCCTGATCGGCGGCGAGGCCGCGACCCGGCGGCGCAGTGAGATTCGAATCGCGCTGACCGCCATGCACGGGGTCGGCGGGGAGTTGGCGGTGGCCGCACTCCGGGGTGCGGGGTTCGGCGACGTGCTGGTGGTCACCGAGCAGTTCGCGCCGGATCCGGATTTTCCGACGGTCGCGTTTCCGAATCCTGAAGAGCCGGGCGCGGCTGATCTGCTGCTGGGGCTGGCCGAACGGCTGGACGCGGATATCGCCATCGCGCTCGATCCGGATGCGGATCGGTGCGCGCTCGGGGTGCGGGGACCGCACGGGTGGCGGATGCTGCGGGGCGACGAAACCGGGGTGCTGCTGGGCGATTTCGTGCTGCGGACGGCCGCGCCGGACTCCCTGGTGGCCACCACCATCGTGTCGTCGCGGCTGTTGAGCAAGCTGGCTCCGGCGCGCGGGGCGCGGTACGCGGAGACGCTGACCGGGTTCAAGTGGCTGGCCCGCGCGGGCGCGGGCCTGGTGTACGCGTACGAGGAGGCGATCGGCCACTGCGTGGACCCGGCCGCGGTGCGCGACAAGGACGGTATCTCCGCGGCGGTCATCGCGGCGGATCTGTTGGCACAGGTGAAGGCGGACGGGCGGACCCTGTTCGACGTCCTCGACGACTTCGCGGTCGAATTCGGTGTGCACGCCGGGGATCAGGTGTCGTTGCGACTGCCGGATGTGAGCGAGGCTGCGGCCGTGGTGGCCCGGCTGCGTGAGATCCCACCGACCGAGATCGCCGGGGAAGCGGTGAGCTGCACCGATATGGCCCGGCTGCGCGGGCAGATGCGTACCGACGCACTGGTTTTCGAGGGCCCGACGGTACGCGTAGTGGTCCGGCCGTCCGGTACCGAGCCGAAGCTCAAGTGCTATCTGGAAACGTTCGTGCCCGTGGCCGATCGGGACGGGCTCGCGAAAGCCAAGGCCGCGGCGGCGCGGCGGCTCTCCGAGATCCGGGTGTTCTGCGAGAAGCTCTGAGCCCGGAAGTGGTTCAGCGCGGGCCGAATTGGCGGTCGCCGGCGTCGCCGAGACCGGGGACGATGTAGGCGGCGGAGTTGAGGCCGCGGTCCACCGAGGCGGTGACCAGGCGCACGGGATGACCCGATTTCTCCAGGGCGGCAATGCCTTCCGGTGCGGCGACCACGCACAGCACGGTGATGTCGCGAGCATTGCGGGTGGCCAGCAGGTCCAGGGTGTAGACCATGGAGCCGCCGGTGGCGAGCATGGGGTCGAGCACCATGACCGGGGTGCCGGACAGGTCGTCGGGTAGCGACTCCATGTACGGGGTCGGCTGATGCGTCTCTTCGTCGCGGGCCAGGCCGACGAACCCGATCCGGGCGTCCGGAATCAGGTTCTCCGCGGTCTCCACCATGCCCAGCCCCGCGCGCAGCACCGGAACCAGCAATGGCGGAGCATTCAGCCGCGTCCCGTCCGCGGCGGCCACCGGCGTGGCGATCGGGAATCGCTCCACCGGGGCTTCCCGCATGGCCTCATAGACCAGAATCCCGGTCAGGTCCCGGAGCGCGGCCCGGAAGGTCGGATTGGTCGTCCGGGCATCTCGCATGGTGGTCAGCAAAGCGGCAGCGAGCGGATGGTCCACGACGAGTGTGCGCATACGAAAACCATAGGTCAGCACCGCCGTCCGCGATCCCCGCCCGCCGGAATTCTTCCGCCCCGGGAACCGCCCGGCTCCGCCCCGCGTCCAACCCCGTGCAGCACACATCCATCCCCGCGACCGGCATGAAGGGGGCATTCATGCACCGCCTCTCGATCCATTCCGACGGCCTCACCGCCTACGCGACGACCACCACCGTCCTCGCCGCAGACCTCGCGGCCGCCGCCGCGCATGCCGCCACCGCCGCCCCCGAGCTACTCGTGCCCGCCTTCGGCCTCATCGGCACCGACTTCCTCGCCGCCTACGCCGCGGCGCACGGCACCCACGTGACCACTCTCGACGAGGTCTCGACGGCCCTCGCCGCCACGAGCGCCACCACCTCCACCGCCACGTCCGCCTACACCGGCCACGACAGCGCGTACGCCGCGACGCTGGCCGCTGTCGGCACGGAGTCGAGCGCGTGACAGCAGCACCCGAGATCCGCTGGGCGGCAGGGCGATGCGGCGGGGTGGATCGAAAGAGGTTGCCGTGCGCGAGGACTCGGGCGGGAGTGGGCGGATGAGCGGGGAGCCGGCGGTCGGGGCGCTGGCGGAGCCGATCGTCGAGTTGCTGCGCAGCTTCGGGTCCGGGTCCGGCGGGGCCGCCGAGGTGCTGCGGGAGACGTCGGCTGCTGTGGAGCAGGTTCGCGCCGAGAGTCAGGCGAGTGTCGACCGGATGTCCGACGCGTGGCGGGGGCGGGCCGGTGATGCGGCGGTGGTCGAGGGGCTGCGGGTCCAGACCTCGGCCGCCATGGCGGCGGAGCGGGGGCGGGCCATGGCGGCGATCGTGGCGCGGGCGGATGCGGAGGTCGCCGCCGGGCGGCGGGAGGTGGAGGAGATTCTGCGTTCGTTCACGGTGGAAGTCGAGGCGATGGGTGCGGCCGGGTTCACCGCGGGTGGGGTCGCGGCCCTGGTGGAGTCGGCGATCGATCACATCGGGCAGGCCATGCGGGTGGTCGAGCGGGTGCGGGCCGAACTGGATTCGGAGACTGCGCTCATGGCGGAGTTGGCGCTACCTGTCCCGGCGCCCGGCCAGGTGACACCCGGGTCGTCCGGACCGGGCGATGCGGTGGTCGTACCGGCGGCGAGCATGCCGATGGACAGTGTGGCGCCGCAGGCCGGCGCGAGCCTCGCGGCCGCCGGGGGCGCGGTCGCGGTGGCCGGGGACACACTGCTCGGGTCCGGGCTCTCGCCGGGCGGCCTGCACACCGGCCCGGCATCGGTGGCGACGCTGAAGACGCCTGATCGCGGCCATGATTCGACGGTTACGCGGCCGCAAGGGGGTGGGGTGCGGGTGACGCTGCCGGATGGGAGCACCGTCGAAGCGCCGAATCAGCAGGCGGCGGACGCGGTTCGGAATGCGTTGAGCGCGGTGGGGACGCCGTATGTGTGGGGTGGGGAGACGCCCGGGGCAGGGATGGATTGCAGCGGTCTGACCCAGTGGGCCTATGCGCAGGCGGGTGTCTCGCTGCCGCGGCTGGCGCAGGAGCAGGGGTACGGGCACCAGCGGGTCGGTCCAGGGGACTTGATGCCCGGAGATCTTGCGGTGTGGGACGGCCACGTCGCGATGGTGATCGGGAACGGGCAATTGGTGGAGGCGGGCGATCCGGTTCGGGTCGGGCCGATCCGGACCGAGAACAGCGGGATGCGGTTCCTCGGTTTCTACCGGCCCACCGCCTAGGTACTACCGGCCCACAGCTGTGGCATTCGGGCCACGAACAGGCGTTTCGAAGGGAGACAGGATGACGCGACCACAGATTCCGGCGGTGACCGTCGCCGCGGCCACCAATCGATCCGGCACGATGACGGTGCGCGCCACCGATCACGGCATACCGGTGGAGATCCGGTTCGAGCGCGCTGAATACCGGTACGGCGCACCGGCTCTCGCCGCCGAGATGCTGCGGCTCACCCAGCGCTCGGCGATCGTGGCCCGGGCGCGGCGGCGCGAGCAGCTGGCCGAGGCCGGCGTCCCGGAGGCGATGCTTGACCGGCTGGGCCTGCCCACCGGGCGGGCCGCGGCGGACGAGCTGGACCGGCTCGACGACACCGATACCGGACAGACCAGTTGGCTGTGGAACTGATGAGCGCCGAAATGGACGCACTGGTCAAGGGCGTCAACGACAAGCTGGAAGCGCTCGAGGCCACGCTGCACGGGCTGTCCCGAATAAGGGGCCGCTGCACATCCGAGGACGGTGCGGTGACCGCCGAGGTCGATGGCGACGGCGCGCTGACCAGGCTGTGGCTGGCCGAGTCGGTGGCCTCGCGCGCTCCCGCCGAGGTGTCGCGGCTGATCCTCTGGACGTGTCGGCAGGCGGTCGCCGAGGCGACCGCGCGCCGCTCCCGAATCATTGCCCGATTGAACGACTCACTGTCCGGCGGAGACGCCTCCAGAAATGTTGGGGGGCGGCCCGGATAGTGCCTGACGCGACGACTGGATAGGCTTCCGGTCATGGCTTCTGGAGACATCGTCCCGATCGCGCTCGGCCTGACCAAAGGCGATCTTGTCACCCTCTGGGCACCCCGCTGGCGAGACGGTGACGATGAGTGGCAGGCGTTCCTCGGTCACGAGGAAGACCTGTACGGATTCGAGTCCGTCGCGGAGCTGGCCGCGTTCATCCGCACCAACTCCGACAACGATCTGGTGGATCATCCGGCCTGGAAGATCATCGCCGGATTGTCGGCGGCCGAACTGGAGCCGGAGGAGCAGTACGTCTTCGATCTGGTCGGCGTGCCCGAGCTGGCCGCGGACGACCCCGACCCGGAGGTGGTCTCCGAGCTCGAGGAGACCCTCGAGATGGTCCGCAATATCGGCGACGTGTGCGAACTCGACACCGTCACCAAGTTCTTCGGCTCGCACCCGGTGCTGGGCGCACTGGCCGGCGGCGTCGGCGCCTTCGCCGGGCGCGAGGGCGAGGAACTGTGGGACCAGATCGGCGCGGCCATCGCCAAGGATTGGGAAGCGGTCATCGACGCCATCGACTCGGTGGTGACGATTCCGGAGGTGGACGCCGACGCGGTCTCGGTCGCCGAGGCGGAACTGCTTGCGGCGCAGGAGAACATCGTCGACGCCGAGGACGCGGCCGAGAGCGATGACGACGAGATCGAGGCCGTCGACCTGGACGAGGACGACGAAGAGGACGAGGAGCTCTCGTTCTGGCACGAGGTCGGCATCGACCCGGTCAAGATCGTCACCTCCGACGGCACCGTCTTCACCCTGCGCTGTTACGTCGACGACGAGCCCATCTTCCTGGGCAAGGACGGCAACATCACGGTCTTCGGTTCCGAGCGCGCCCTGGCCCGCTACCTGGCCGACGACCACAACCACGACCTGGCCCGGGTGAGCACCTACGGCGAGGTGCAGACCGCCGCCGTGGACGGCTCCCTCGATGTCGAGGTCGACGAGGAGAACGTCTACGTCCTGCCGGGCCTGTCCGAGGATCTGGCGGCCGGCCCCAAGTCCGTGGACACCGACCAGCTCGACCTGGCCGTCGAATTGTTCACCGACGCAGCCGATTATGCGGAGGACGACTCCGTCGAATCGGCCCTGGCCGTGTCCACCCCGCTGGGCTGGTACGTCTCCTACCTGCTCAACCCCGACCCGACCCGGATGGCCCCCAACCCGCCGTTCGCGGCGGAAGCGGATGCCTGGAAGGTCCTGGAGTCGGCCTTCGAGGGACGCCTGCAGAAGGGCTGATCGGAGACACGATTCGGGCCGCACCTCCGGGTGCGGCCCGAATTGCTTTGCGGGACAACCTACCCCAGCAATACCGCGTAGCCCGGCTTGATCACCTCGTCGATCAGGCGCAGACGGTCCGGGAACGGGATGAACGCCGACTTCATGGCATTGATGGTGAAGCGTTCCAGATCGCTCCAGCCGTAGCCGAAGGTCTCCGACAGCTTGAGCATCTCCTTGCTCATGGTCGTGTCGCTCATCAACCGGTTGTCGGTATTGACCGTCACCCGGAAGCGCAGGCGGGCCAGCAGATCGAAGGGGTGCTTGTCGAGCGAGGGCACCGCGCCGGTCTGCACATTGGAGGACGGACACAGTTCGAGCGGGATTCGCATGTCCCGCACATAGTTCGCGACCACGCCGAGCTTGGGACCGTCGGCCGAATCGGTGATGTCGTCGGTGATGCGCACACCGTGGCCGAGGCGCTCACAGCCGCAGAACGCGACGGCCTCGTGAATGGACGGCAGCCCGAAGGCCTCGCCCGCGTGAATCGTGAAGTGCGCCAGGTTGGCCCGCATGTAATCGAAGGCGTCCAGATGGCGGCTGGGCGGATAGCCCGCCTCCGCGCCCGCGATGTCGAAGCCGCCGACGCCGCGGTCGCGCCAGCGCACGGTGAGCTCGGCGATCTCGCGGGAGCGGGCCGCGTGCCGCATGGCGGTGAGCAGGCAGACCACGGTGATCGGGGTGCCGGCGGCCGCGGCCAGGGCCTCGCCCTCGCGGAATCCGGCGATGGTGTGCTCGACCACCTCGTCGAGGGTGAGCCCGGCCTCGAGGTGCTGCTCGGGCGCGAACCGCACCTCGGCGTAGACGACGCCGTCGGCGGCGAGATCCTCGGCGCATTCCCGGGCCACCCGGCGCAGGCCCTCGGGGGTCTGCATGACGGCGACGGTGTGCGCGAAGGTCTCCAGATAGCGCTCGAGCGAGCCGCTGTCGGCCGCGTCCCGGAACCAGTCCGCCAGCGCGGCGGCATCGCCTGCCGGTAACTGGTCATAGCCGCAGGCGCGAGCCAGCTCCAGCACGGTCGCGGGCCGCAGCCCGCCGTCGAGGTGATCGTGCAGGACCGCCTTCGGAGCCTGGCGGATCGAAGCGAGAGTGAGGGGCATCGGTCCAGTCATGTAGCAACGTTAGCCGCATTCCCGTGCCGCAGCAGGGCGGTTGACCGGACTCACCCCACAGTTCGGCATGTCGTTGCCGTCACGTTGCTGACCAATACGAATCCTTCACCTATCGGGCACCGGCGAGCACCTAGCGGGAGCAGGCGACGCCGGTCCCGTCCGGATCGAGCAGCACCGAATACCCGGGCTGGCCCAGGTAGATCGGGCCTCCGCCCTGCGCCCATACCTGTTCACAGCTGGTGTAGACGGGTGACGGTTTGGCCTTCTTCTCGGTCGAGGGCGGCGTGACATCGCCGCGCGAGAGCGAGTTCGGCTGATGGTCTCCGGAGGAATCGGATGGAATATTGTCCGCGGGCGAGGCCTGCGCGACCGGCGCCGGCGACCACGCGGCGGGCAGCACCGCACCCAGCGGCGCGACGAGGCCGAACACGCCCAGCGCGGCCGCCGCCGCGGCCCGGCCTCGGAAATCGGTTCTGTGCTTCACAATCCCAGGCTAGGCCGGGTCAGGCGGTGATGCGGCCCAGAATCAGCGGCTGCTGTTCCACCGGCTCGGTCTCGGAGATGGTGTACGCGCCCCGCAGGATCTCGAGCGCGACCGGGAACGCCTCCGGAGTATCGGTGTGCAGGGTCAGCAGCGGCTGCCCCGGAACTATGGAATCGCCTGGCTTGGCATGCATTTCGATACCCGCCCCGGCCTGCACCGGATCACCCTGCCGCGCCCGGCCCGCGCCCAGCCGCCACGCGGCCAGTCCGACATCGAGGGCGTCGAGGCGGGTCAACGTGCCCCCGCCGTCGGCGCGCAGGGTTTCGGTGTGGCGGGCCTGCGGCAGCGGCGCGTCCGGGTCGCCGCCCTGGGCGCGCACGATGGCTCGCCACTGGTCCATGGCCCGGCCGTCGGCGAGGGCGTCGGCCGGGTCGATGCCGGTGATCCCGGCCTGCGCCAGCATCTCCCGGGCCAGGGCGAGGGTCAGGTCCACGACATCGGCGGGGCCGCCGCCCGCCAGCACGTCCAGGGATTCGCAGACCTCCAGGGCGTTTCCGGCGGTATGGCCGAGCGGGGTGTCCATGGCGGTGAGCAGCGCCACCGTCCGCACGCCCGCGTCGGTGCCGAGTTCGACCATGGCGGTGGCGAGTTCGCGTGCCTGATCCAGCTGCTTCAGGAAGGCCCCGCGACCGACCTTCACGTCCAACACCAGCGCCCCGGTGCCCTCGGCGATCTTCTTGCTCATGATGGAGCTGGCGATCAGGGGGATGGACTCCACGGTCCCGGTCACATCACGCAGGGCGTAGAGCCGTTTGTCGGCGGGCGCGAGGTCGGCCCCGGCGGCGCACACTACGGCCCCGACGGCGGGATCCGACAGCAGTTTCCGCATGCGGTCCACCGGAATGTCGGCCTGCCAGCCGGGAATGGCCTCCAGCTTGTCGAGAGTGCCTCCGGTGTGGCCCAATCCGCGCCCGGACAGCTGGGGCACGGCGGCCCCGCACGCCGCGACCAGCGGCGACAGCGGCAGCGTGATCTTGTCCCCCACCCCGCCGGTGGAGTGCTTGTCGACGGTCGGACGGCCCAGATCGGTGAAGTCCAAACGCTTCCCGGTGTCGATCATGGCCCGGGTCCAGCGCGCGGTCTCGCGCCGCGTCATGCCGCGCCACACGATGGCCATGGCCAGCGCCGACATCTGCTCGTCGGCCACCTCTCCGCGGGTGAACGCGTCCACCACCCAATCGATCTGCGCGTCGCTGAGTTCACCGCCGTCACGCTTGGCCCGAATCACGTCCACCGCCGAGTGCACACTCACACCCTCCACCCTGGCATGCGCCCGGCCCGATGTGCACGGATTCCCGCGCGCGCCACGGCGATCAGCGGTTATAGCACTCGAGCACCGACGGTCAGAGTTGTCCGGCGGCGAGGTCGCCGGGGCCGAAGGAGTCCGGCAGCAGGGTGTTCAGGGTGAGCGGGCCGTCGTGGTGATCGACGAGCAACTCGCCGCCACCGTGTTCGAGCAGGATCTGCCGGCAGCGTCCGCAGGGCATGAGCACGGCGCCTCGGGAATCGCAGACCGAGACCGCCCGGAGTCGCCCGCCTCCGGTCGAAATCAAGTTACCGACCAGTACACATTCGGCACAGAGGCCCAAACCGTATGAGATATTTTCCACATTGCAGCCGCTCACCACGCGATCATCGGCGGTGAGAGCCGCGGCCCCGACGGGGAATCGGGAGTAAGGGGCGTAAGCCTCTTGCATGACTTCAAAAGCCTTGCCACGCAGGGTCTTCCAGTCAATATCCGACATTTCGGACCATCCTCCCATGGACGTGGCAGCACCCGCGCGATAGGCGTTCCGCCTGGTCGCAAAAATCAGGAAAGGCAAACCTAACTCACAACAATTTGGCCCAACGAGCGGCACGCCGAATTAGTTCCCCTTCACAGCGGGGTTTAGAGTTCACGACAGATCGGTTCAGGTACCCGAAGCGGGCCTGCAGCACTGCCACCGGACGTGTGATTCCGCTCGTGAGCAGGTGGTTTCGACAGTCCGAAGGCTCCGCGCCGGATTCTGACCGGGTCCATCAACGACGTTGGAGGCACCGCACTCTATGACCACGCTAGAAGCTCCGGCCAAGCCGAAGCGGACCCTGTACCGAGGCGACCCCGGCATGTGGTCCTGGGCTCTGCACCGCATCACCGGCGTGACGATCTTCTTCTTCCTGTTCGTCCACGTCCTCGATACCGCGTTGGTGCGAGTCAGCCCGGACACCTACGACCACGCGATCGAGACCTACAAGAACCCCGTCGTCGCCCTGATGGAGATGGGCCTCGTTGTCTGCGTGCTGTTCCACGCGTTCAACGGCATCCGCATCATCCTGGTCGACTTCTGGTCGCAGGGCCCCCGTTATCAGCGGCAGATGCTCTGGGTCGTGCTGGCGATCTGGATCGTCGTCGCCGGCGCCGGCGTCGGCCGCCAGTTCTTCTACCTGCTGACGAATTGAGAGCCGACATGACCGCACCCGTTCTCGGCAAGTCCTACGACCGCCCCGCCTCCCTCGACGCTCCGCGCGCCCCCCGTCGCGCCGGCGGCAACAACTTCGAGAAGTACGCCTGGCTGTTCATGCGTGCCTCCGGCCTGCTGCTGGTCGTGCTGGTCATCGGCCACATGACGATCATGCTGATGCTCGACGGCGGTGTGCACCGCCTGAACTTCGCGTTCGTCGCCGGCCGCTGGGCCTCGCCGTTCTGGCAGATCTGGGACCTCACCATGCTGTGGCTGGCCCAGCTACACGGCGGCAACGGCCTGCGCACCGTCATCGACGACTACGCGCGCAAGGACTCCACCCGCTTCTGGCTGAAGACGCTGCTGGTCGTGTCCATGATCCTGGTCATGGTCACCGGCACCTACGTGATCTTCACCTTCGACCCCAACATCAGTTAGGAACAGGCCACCTCGATGAGTGAATCCCGACCGATTCAGGAGCACCGCTACGACGTCGTGATCGTCGGTGCCGGTGGCGCTGGAATGCGTGCGGCGATCGAGGCCGGTCCTCGGGTCCGCACCGCCGTGCTGACCAAGCTCTACCCGACCCGCTCGCACACCGGTGCGGCGCAGGGCGGTATGTGCGCCGCGCTCGCGAATGTCGAAGAGGACAACTGGGAGTGGCACACCTTCGACACCGTCAAGGGTGGTGACTACCTGGTCGACCAGGACGCCGCGGAGATCATGGCCAAGGAGGCCATCGACGCCGTGCTCGACCTGGAGAAGATGGGCCTGCCGTTCAACCGCACGCCCGAGGGCAAGATCGACCAGCGTCGCTTCGGCGGCCACACCCGTGACCACGGCAAGGCGCCGGTGCGCCGCGCGTGCTACGCCGCCGACCGCACGGGCCACATGATCCTGCAGACGCTCTACCAGAACTGCGTCAAGCACGACGTGCAGTTCTTCAACGAGTTCTACGTGCTGGACCTGATCCTCACCGACACCGACCGTGGCCCCGTCGCCACCGGTGTGGTCGCCTACGAGCTGGCCACCGGTGAGCTGCACGTGTTCCACGCCAAGGCGATCATCTTCGCCACCGGTGGTTCGGGCCGCATGTACAAGACCACCTCCAATGCCCACACCCTCACCGGTGACGGCATGGCGATCGTGTTCCGCAAGGGGCTTCCGCTGGAGGACATGGAGTTCCACCAGTTCCACCCGACAGGCCTCGCCGGCCTGGGCATCCTGATCTCGGAGGCCGTGCGTGGTGAGGGCGGCATTCTCCGCAATGCCTCCGGTGAGCGCTTCATGGAGCGCTACGCGCCGACCATCAAGGACCTCGCGCCGCGTGACATCGTCGCGCGCTCCATGGTGCTCGAGGTACGCGAGGGCCGCGGCGCCGGCCCGAACAAGGACTACGTGCTCATCGACGTGACCCACCTCGGTGAGGACGTGCTCGAGGAGAAGCTCCCCGACATCACCGAGTTCGCCCGCACCTACCTGGGTGTGGACCCGGTCAAGGAGCCGGTGCCGGTCATGCCGACCTGTCACTACGTCATGGGTGGCATCCCGACCCGCATCCGCGGCGAGGTGCTGCGCAACAACACCGACATCGTTCCCGGCCTGTACGCCGCGGGCGAGTGCGCGTGTGTGTCCGTGCACGGCGCCAATCGTCTGGGCACCAACTCGCTGCTGGACATCAACGTGTTCGGCCGGCGCGCGGGCATCGCCGCCGCCGAGTACGCCGCGCGTGCCGAGTTCGTGGACATGCCGGAGAACCCCGCGCAGATGGTGCAGGACTGGCTGGCCGGCCTGCTCAGCGACCACGGCAACGAGCGCGTCGCCGACATCCGCACCGAGCTGCAGAACTCCATGGACGACAAGGCCGGTGTGTACCGCACCGAGGAGAGCCTCAAGTCCATGCTCGAGGAGATCCAGGTCTTCAAGGAGCGCTACTCGCGGATCACCGTGCAGGACAAGGGCCGTCGCTACAACAGCGATCTGCTCGAGGCCGTCGAGCTGGGCTTCCTGCTGGAGCTGGCCGAGGTGACCGTGGCGGGTGCGGTGAACCGCAAGGAATCCCGCGGCGGCCACGCGCGCGAGGACTACCCGGACCGCGACGACGTCAACTTCATGCGGCACACCATGGCCTACAAGACCAGCCCGGAGCTCATCTCCGACATCCGCCTGGACTACAAGCCGGTGGTGCAGACCCGCTACGAGCCGATGGAGCGTAAGTACTGATGACTGCTGTCGCTGAAACGCCACAGAAGCCGGCTCCGGTGCCGGACGGGTCGACCATGATCACGGTCAAGATCGCCCGCTTCAACCCGGAGGACGGGAAGGGCCAGCACTGGGACGAATTCAAGGTTCCGGTGCTGCCGACCGACCGGTTCCTGAACGTGCTGATCTACATCAAGTCCTACCTGGACGGCACGCTCACCTTCCGCCGCTCCTGCGCGCACGGCGTGTGTGGCTCGGATGCCATGCGGATCAACGGCGTCAACCGCCTGGCGTGCAAGATCCTCATGAAGGACATGCTGCCCAAGGGCGGCAAGGAGCTGACGGTCACCGTCGAGCCGATCCGCGGCCTGCCCGTCGAGAAGGACCTCGTGGTGGACATGGAGCCGTTCTTCGACGCCTTCAAGGCCGTCAAGCCGTACCTGATCACCCGTGGCAACGAGCCGACGTTCGAGCGCATCCAGTCCCAGCACGACCGCGCCCGCTTCGACGACACCACCAAGTGCATCCTGTGCGCCTGCTGCACCACCTCCTGCCCCGTGTACTGGAGCGACGGCAGCTACTTCGGCCCGGCCGCGATCGTGAACGCGCACCGCTTCATCTTCGACAGCCGTGACGAGGGCGCCCGCGAGCGCCTCGACATCCTCAACGATGTCGAGGGTGTGTGGCGCTGCCGCACCACCTTCAACTGCACCGACGCCTGCCCCCGTGGCATCGAGGTCACGAAGGCGATCCAGGAGGTCAAGCGCGCCCTCCTGTTCGCACGGTAAGGATTACCCACTCCCGGGACCCTCAGGGGTGAACCCCTGAAACCCCGGAGCCCGGGGCGAAACTCGAAGGCCGCCCGCATCTTCGGATGCGGGCGGCCTTGTCGTATTGCGGGCCAAGGCCGTTCGCGTGTGGTGCGCGCTGTTCGCCTACACCGTGGTCTGGTCCTGGAAGCGCGCCAGGGATTCCCACGACCAGGTCAGGCTGCCGTCGGCGAGGTCGGCGAGAACGCCTTCCAGCCAGTGCGATTCGGCGGCGATGAGAGCGCGCTGGTATTCGTCCTCGAGCATGGTGATGCGCGGCAGCCCGAACTGCCCGGCCTGCGCCATGCCCGCGTCGATCGCCTCCAGGTCGGCCCGCCGGGCGGCGGCCCGCTTCTCGAGTTCGACGTGCGCGGCGGCGGGGGTGAGCAGCATCAGAAACGACAGTGCCGCGGGGAATTCCGGGAATTCGTTGCGCGGCGTGCTGACCATCTCGTTGATCCAGGCGATGCACGAGGTCCGGCCCGCGTCGGTGATCTCGTAGACGGTGCGCTCCGGGTACTGCTGATCGCGCCCCGTCTCCCGCACGGCCACCAGGCCGGCCTCCTGCAGGCGCGCGATCGTCTTGTAGAGCTGCGCGCGCTGCCCCACGTTCACGACCTTGTCCTTGCCCCACTCCTTGATGCGGCGCTGGATGGCGTACGGGTGCATCGGCTCCAGGTGCAGGATGCCGAGCACCGCCATGGCCAGGGGCGACCGCTTGAACGGCGTGGCCTGCGTCGATGCTGTCATACCGCCCATTCTACTAGGTGCCCAAAAACTAGTTTCGAAGAACTAGTTGCATAGTAACTAGTTTATGTGCCACTATTGAGGAGCAGGCGAACCCGACCAGCACCACCACTCCGAAAGGACAGAGCCATGAACACCGGCGCCGACACCGTCAAGATCCACACCGACCACGCCACCACCAAGCATCTGGGCGACTGGACCCACTCCTCCTCGTTCGAGGTGAAGGCCCGCTACGGCAGCGTCGTCATCGACCTGCGCTCACCCTGGATCGAGGGCGAGCAGGAGATCGTGGTGCACGCCGACCTCGACCACGCCATGGTCAAGCTGCTGGTCCCCGAGGACGCGGTCATCGACCAGACCGCGCTGGCCTGGACCGGTCGCGGCCGGGTCAAGGACATG
Source organism: Nocardia sp. NPDC051981 (assembly GCF_040680715.1). NCBI lineage: Bacteria > Bacillati > Actinomycetota > Actinomycetes > Mycobacteriales > Nocardiaceae > Nocardia > Nocardia sp. NPDC051981. The sequence goes on from NZ_JBFAXK010000001.1 coordinate 48,494, forward strand.
GCCCGCCCGCAGGATGCGGCCGGCCGCGTCATCCGGCTCACCGGTTCCAGCACCAAGAGCGAGTTCCGCATCCACCGCGGCGGCATCGCGGTGCTGTCGGCCCTGTTCAGCCGCGAGTTCTTCGAGGACGCCAAGCAGGCGCACCGTGAGGGCCGCACCCCGACCCTGCTCGACCCGGCCAACGCGCCGCGCTGATCACCACCTCCCGGCGGGCCCGGCTGCAAACGGGCCCGCCGGGAGACCGGCCGAGCCGCCGCGTTGGATACGGGTACAAATGCCTACCTGACAGCGGCTCGCCACTCGTCGTTCATCGACACCGACGCCGCCCAGCTGGTCAATCTGACCAGCTGGGCGGCTTTTCGTTGTCTAGATCACATGCCGGTGCTTGCATCGAAGTATGTTCACCGAGGCTCAGCTGTACTCGCCGGTCACAAAGGGGACCGACGGCGATGTGACAGTGCACTTGAGCGACGAGCATCCGGGTGTGCACGACCCCGTGTACCGGGCCCGCCGCAATGCGATCGCCGCCATGGCGCTGGAGTACCGGCCCGGGGCACAGGTGCCGCGCATCGACTACACCGCGGAGGAGCAGCAGGTCTGGCGGATCGTCTCCGCCGAACTGGCGCGCAAGCGGGAGCGCTACGCGTGCGCGGAGGTGATCACGGCGGCCGGGCGCCTCGGGCTGCCCTCGGACCATATTCCGCAACTCGACGAGGTGACCGCGAAGCTGTTGCCGCTCACCGGATTCCGGTACGCGCCTGCCGCCGGACTGGTGCCGCTGCGGGAGTTCTTCGGCTCGTTCGCCGACCGGATCTTCCACTCCACCCAGTACATTCGCCACCACTCCGCGCCGCTCTACACCCCCGAGCCGGACGCCGTGCACGAAATCCTCGGGCACGCCAATCAATTGGCCAGCCCGCGCTTCGCGGCCGTGTACGAGACGGTCGGCGCGGCAGTGGCCCGCCTGGAGACCCAGCGGGCGCTGAAGTTCCTGGCCGACGTGTTCTGGTTCTCGATGGAGTTCGGGGTGCTGCGCGAGCACGGCGAAGTGCGCTGCTACGGCGCGGGCTTGCTGTCCTCGTTCGGGGAGATCGAGGAGTTCCGCCAGGCCGAGCTGCGGCCGCTGGACATTCACGCCATGGGGACCATCTCCTACGACATCACCCACTACCAGCCGATTCTGTACTGCGCCGAATCCGTCGGCGAGATCGAGGATGTGGTCGGCGGGTTCTTCGAGACCATGACCGATGAGACGGTGGAGCGGCTCACAGCAGTGGAACCAGCCTAGAGCGGCATACCCGCCTCGAGGAAGTCGATCACGCGCATGATCTGCTCCGGGGTGAACGGCGCCTCGCCGATGAACGCGATCATCGCTCCACTGAGCGCACCCGCGAAGGCCCGCACCTCGAAATCCCCTGCGGCACGGCCGGTTCGCCGCGCGATGATCTCGACGATCAGTTCGATGCTGCGCTCGAACTCCCGGGCCACCGCTCCCCGGAGCTCCGGAATCGAGTAGAGCAATTCCACCCGCTGCTGCTCGAAGGCGAATTCCTCGGGCGACAGGGACGCGAAGGAATCGAGGGTGGCCTGCTTGAACGCGGCCAGCATGGACAGTTCCTTCGGCTGCTTCTCGATGGACGCGATCATGATCGGGTCCAGATCGTCGGCCAGCGCCACCTGCTCCTTGGAGGGGAAGTACCGGAAGAAGGTGCTGGGCGAGATGTCGGCGGCCGCGGCGATCTGCTCGACCGTGGTCTCGTTGTAGCCCTGCTCGCGGAACAGGCGGAACGCCTCGGTGCGAATGGTGCGGCGGGTGCGTTCCTTCTTGCGTTCACGCAGGCCGCCCCCGGCCGCGGTCTTCACCGGGGCCGGAGGCGTCGCGGAGGCAGTCTCAGCCGACATGAACCGATTGTCCCGCATCGAGATCGGTGGTCACGACCGGATCCTTGCGGCGGATCACGAAGGCGGCCAGCACCGCGGCGACCGCGCAGATGGCGGTGCAGACCCACAGCATTGCGCTCATGCCGTCGACGAAGGCGCTCTGCACGTGGGCCAGCAGGGCCGGGTCGCCGAGCTTGCGGGCCACGCCGACCCCGGCGTTCACGCCGTCGGAGATGGGTGCGCGGTCGAGATCGCCCAGGCCGGAGCGGTACTGGGTGGACAGCACGGTGCCGAGGATGGCGACGCCGATGGTGCCGCCCGCCTGCCGCAGCGCCTGCAGCAGCGCGGATCCGGAACCAGCCCGCTCGGGGGTGAGGTCGTCGGTGGCCGCGCCCATGGCCGCGGGCATCACGAATCCCATCCCGAGTCCGAGCAGTACCAGCGAAGCGGCCGCGAAGCCGTATCCGCTGTCCGCGGTGATGAGCGCGCCCATGGCGAGACCGGCCGCGAGCAAGGCGAATCCGGCAACCAGCACGGTGCGGACACCGACCTTCGGCAGCAGCTTGTCCACCACCCGAGAGCCGGCGGCCAGGCCCGCGATGAGCGGCAGCAGGCGCAGGCCGCTGCCGAGCGTATCGGCTCCCAGCACCGCCTGGAAGTACTGCGGCATGGTGAAGAACAGGCCGAACATCGCGAAGTTCACCAGCACCATGAACACTGTGCCCCAACGGAATCCGGGCTCACCGAAGAGTCCGAGGTCGACCAGCGGGTGCGCGGTGCGACGCTGCCACAGCACGAATGCTCCACCCAGGACGACGCCCGCGGCGATGGCGGTCCAGGCCAGGACGTCGCCCCAGCCCTCCTGACCGCAGCGGATGAAACCGTAGGTGATGCCGAGCATTCCGGCCGCGGACAGCAGAGTGCCGGGCAGATCGATGCGGAAAGTGCTCTCGCTCTTGGATTCCGGGACCAGCAGGCCGACGGCGGTCGCGCCGATGATCACCAGCGGCACATTGAGCAGGAAGGCCGAGCCCCACCAGTAGTGCTGCAGCAGCCAGCCGCCCACGATCGGGCCCAGGGGCAGGCCGATGGCGGTCGAGGTGATCCAGATGGTGATGGCCCGCTGCCGTTCGCGCTGCTCGGGGAAGAGGGTGGGCAGCACCGCCATGGACAGCGGCATCATGATCGCCGCGGCCAGGCCGAGGACCACGCGGCCGGCGACGAGCTGGCCGGAGGACGTGGCGAAGGCGCACGCCACCGAGGCCACGCCGAACAGCAGCAGCGCGGCGAGCAGGAACTTCTTGCGCCCGTATCGGTCGCCGAGGGCTCCCGCCGGGAGCATGAAGCCGGCCAGGGCCAGGGTGTAGGCGCTGCTGAACCACTGCAGCGCGGAGGTATCGGCGTGCAGGTCGACCGCGAGGGTGGGCAGGGCGACGGTGAGCACGGTGACGTCGAGGCCGATGGTCAGCATGGCGACCGCCAGGGCTCCCAGCGCCAGCCAGCGGCGCACTCCCTGAGCTTTCATGACAGTTCCAATCATTTGGGATCTTCTCGATAATGAGAGAATCTCTCATTTCGGAGAGACTGTCAATTCTTGTCGTGTCATGGGTCGAGGCGGACCGGGATGGGGTGAATCACCATTCCGCTGTCTGGTACTGGAGTCCCAAATGCTTGTCGCGACATGAAGTCCCCGTGCTGTTACCGTCATGCGGTCCGTTTCTGAGATCGATGACCCCCCAACGGGTCTGGACACGTGAGGCACGAAATGACCGACCAAGCAACCGAATCCGTCGAGACCCCGCTGCACCTGCAGGGCCGTGACGCCGTCATAGCCGCTGCGGCACCGGAGGATTGGCGTGAAGGCGCGCCCGACTACCACCTGAGCAAGGAAGTCATTCCGGTCGAGCGCACCACCCAGCACGCGCCGGATTCGCTGGAGCACATCGTCGAAGAGCTGGTGAAGGTCTTCGAAATGGAGGTCTCGCACAAGAAGGACCCGGCCACCTGGGTGTCGCTGGTAGCCGAGCACTACCGCGGCCGCGTCAACGGCGGAAACTGGCAGGACGCAGAGGAATTCGCGAGCATCGGGTCCTACAACATCCTGATCGGCGAGAACCCCTTCTACGACGCCGCGGGCGAGACCTTCGAGACCTCGCACAAGATCTTCCACACCGCGTTCCCGGGCGGCTTCTTCTGGGAGGTGCTCGAGGTGCTGTCCGGCCCGCCGACCGTCACCTTCAAGTGGCGCCACTGGGGTCGCTACGAGGGCGAGTACAAGGGCCACCAGCCCACCGGCGAACTCATCGAGATGACCGGCGTCACCATCGCCAAGGTCTCCGAGGACCTGCGCATCCTCGAGCTCGAGCACTTCTACGACAACAACAAGCTGCTCGGCCCCCTGGCCCACGGCTGCCCGGTCACCCACACCGCCAACTAGCCGCTCCCCCAAGCCGACACGGTCGCGGCCGCGCCGCGGCACATCGCGCGCCGGGGTGACCGGTCGGCTATAGAGTCTGGCGCGATGAGTATCCGCAGGTATTCGCGCCGAACCGTGCACCCGGCCGCTGGTCGGCGGCGCGCCCCCCTTGTCACCGTCGCGGCCCTGGCGGCTGGTCTCACCGTGTTCGCCGGGGTCGCCTTCGGGCCGCTACCGGGTGCGGCGCAGGCCCAACCGTCCGCCACGACAACGCCGTTCACCACACCCAATACCGACGGCTGCCCGAACAAGACGGCTCCGCCGCCGCCCATCGACACCTCCGAGACGCCCGAGCCGGGGCAGACGGCGCCGGCGGCGCTGCCGATTCCGAATCCGCCGATCGGGGGCAAGCAGCTCGGCGGGTGCGGCGTCATCCTGCCGTCGGGGGCGGGGCCGCTGCCGGAGGGGATCTCGGCCACCGCCTGGGAGGTGGCGGATCTGGATACCGGGCGGGTCATCGCGGCCAAGGATCCGCATGGGCGCTACCGGCCCGCCTCCACCATCAAGGTGCTGCTGGCGTCGGTGGCGATCCCGGCGCTGGACCTGGACAGGACGGTGATCGGCACGCAGGACGACGCCAATGCCGACGGCACCCGGGTCGGCATCGGACCGGGTGGGCACTACACCAACAAGCAGCTGTTCCAGGCGCTGATCATGGCGTCGGGCAATGATGCGGCGCATGCCATCTCGACCCAGCTGGGCGGGGACGACGCCACCGTCGCCAAGATGAACACACTCGCGAAACAGTTGCAGGCGTTGGACACCCGGGCCGCCACGCCCTCGGGTCTGGACGGGCCGGGCATGAGCATCTCGGCCTACGACCTGACGCTGCTGTTCCGGCACGCGATGACGCTGCCGCTGTTCGCGGAGCTGATCCACACCGAGCAGGTGGACTTCCCCGGCTACCCGGCCGACCCGAAAAACCCTGACGACAAGGATCATCCGGGCTTCCCGATCGGCAACGACAACCATCTGCTCTTCGAGTACGACGGCGCGATCGGCGGCAAGACCGGCTACACCGACGACGCCCGGCAGACCTTCGTCGCGGCCGCGCAGCGCAATGGCCACCGCTATGTGGTGACGCTGCTCAAGGCGGACGTGCGGCCCTTCCGGCCGTGGGAGCAGGCGGCCAAACTGCTCGACTACGCCTTCGCGCTACCGGCCGGCGCGACCGTGGGCAGCATGCCCGACGGCAGCTCCGAAGGCGCGAATCCCTCGGTGGCACTGGCGAGTCCGCCCGCCCGGACCGATGCCGAGCCCGCCCCGGCCGCGGATTCCGGTTCCAGCTCCGACCACCACGATCTGCGGATCGCCCTGATGGCCGTCGGCGTGGTCCTGGTCCTGGTGCTGCTGTTGAGCGCGCGCCGGATGAACCGCCGCCGCTGAGCGGTCAGCGGCGGCGCAGCATCGAGAGCAGTGTCGCCGCAAGGGCTCCCGCGCCGAACCAGGCCGCACCCGCTCCGGCGGAGAGTCCGCCCGCGGTCATCCGGGGGCGGATGATCGCGGGGGCGGGCGGCGGGATCTCGGCGGGCACCTCGTTGTCCGCGGCCGTGGCGGCCCAGGCGGTGGCGAAGAGGATGATCCGCGCGGTGAAGTAGCTGAAGACCATCAGGCCGATGATCGGCCCGAAGACCACCCCGGCCGGGCCGTTGACCACCGATCGCAGAATGATCGAGGCCAGCTGCTTGAACGCCTCGAAGACGACCGCCGCGATCATGGCCGCGCGGGCGGCGCTGCGGAAGGTGACCGGATGCAGCGGCAGGCGCGCGATGATCCAGACGAACACGGCCCAGTTCGCCACCACCGCCAGCACCAGCGACGCCACGGTGAGCAGGACCTTCGCCCAGGCCGCCTCGTGCACGTGCAGGCGGTCGAGCAGGTGGGTGATCAGGCCGCCGGAGGCCAGCACGGACAGGCCGAGGGAGACGAGGATGGCGAGGAACAGCCCGATCAGCGCCAGCACGTCGGAGACCTTGGCGTGGAACCAGTTTCGCTGCTTACTGGGCTGATCCCACTGCTCGCTGAGCGCTGCCCGCAGGTTGCCGATCCAGCCCAGCCCGGCGTAGGCGCCGGTCACCAGACCGATGGAGCCCACGCCCGTCCGCGACTCCACGGCCCGATTGATCAGGTCGTTGATCTGGCCGCCCGCGTCGCCCGGAATATTCTCGACGATCTTGTTCTGAATATCGGTGAGCCACTGCGGATTCCGCGACAGCACGAAGCCGGCCACCGCGAAACCCACCATCAGCAGCGGAAACAGCGACAGCACCGTGAAATAGGTGATGCCCGCGGCGTAGTAGTCGCCGCGCTGACGCTGATAGCGCTCGCCCGCGCGGACCACGTGATCCAGCCAGGGACGACGCTGGATCTGCCGCGCGATCCACGCCTTCACGTTCCCGAACACACCGCCACCTCCGCACACCCGGCCGCGCGGCGGCCGGTTCAGCGGGCCAGGAAGCCCACCCGGTCGTACACCTGCGCGAGAGTCTTCCCGGCGACCTCCCGCGCCCGCTCGGCCCCCGCTGCGAGGATGCGGTCGAGTTCACCCTGGTCGGACATGTATTCTTGCACCTTCGCGCGCAGCGGCGTCACGAACTCGATGAGTGCGTCGGCGGTGTCCGATTTCAGGTCGCCGTAGCCCTTGCCGGCGTAGTCCTGCTCGAGCGTGACAATCGGAGTGTCGGTCAGCGAGCTGAGGATGACCAGCAGATTGCTCACGCCCGCCTTGGTCTCCGGGTCGTAGCGGATCTCACGCTCGGTGTCGGTAACCGCGGAGCGGATCTTCTTCGCCGAGACCTTGGGATCGTCGAGCAGGTTGAGCAGGCCCGCGTCGCTGTTGGCCGACTTGCTCATCTTGGCGGTCGGATCCTGCAGGTCGTAGATCTTGGCGGTGCCGGTCACGATGTGCGGCTCGGGCACCACGAAGGTCTTCTTGTAGCGAGTGTTGAAGCGCTGCGCCAGGTTTCGGGTCAGCTCCAGGTGCTGGCGCTGGTCCTCGCCGACCGGCACCAGCTGAGCCCGGTAGAGCAGGATGTCGGCGGCCATCAGCACCGGGTAGGTGAACAGACCGACGGTGGCGTTGTCCGCGCCCTGCTTGACCGACTTGTCCTTGAACTGGGTCATCCGGCTCGCCTCGCCGAACCCCGTGATGCAGTTCAGCACCCACGCCAGCTCGGCATGCTCGGGCACCTGGGACTGCACGAACAGCGTGGACTTCTTGGGGTCCAGCCCCAGCGCCAGCAGCTGCGCGGCCGAGATCTTGACCCGCGTACGCAGCTGCTTCGGGTCCTGCGGCACCGTGATGGCGTGCAGGTCCGGAATGAAATAGAAGGCGTCGTAGTCGTCCTGCAACCGCACCCAATACTGCAGCGCGCCAAGGTAGTTGCCGAGGTGGAAGGAATCGCTGGTGGGCTGGATTCCGGACAGGACCCGCTGCTTACGCTCAGCGGCGGCTTCAGGACTCGACATGGCTCGAGCTTAATTTGCCCCTCCGCTTCGCTCCGGGGCGGGTTCGCGGCCCCGAGGTCTCGATTCTTCCCTCCTCCGCTCCTCCGCTTCGCTCCCCCGCTCCAAGGCGGAGGTCTATTCCAGCCGCGGTCCAGAATCGAGACGGCCGCGAACCACTGGGTCGTCCGACAAATCAGCTGGTCACGCACCGATTCGGTGCGACAAGGGGCGAGGATCGACCCCCGGCATGCTGGGCCGCCCGGAGCCGAGCAGGCGCTGTTCGCGGCGGGTGGCGAGTTTGTAGAGGGGGTAGCTGGGGCCGGTCATATGGACTGCCAGGGGGTTGCCGAGCAGGGGTGGGGAGAGGTGAGCGGTGCGGACTGCGCGGGAGAGGCCGCGGAAGGCGAGCTGCTCGCGCAGGCCCCAGTCGAGGTCGTACATGTCGCGGACGCGCTCGGGGAGGCTGCCCTGGACCAGGAGGGAGAAGCCGGTGAGGGCCTGCTGGATGGGGGCCGGCAGGGGATGGGCGACGCGCTGGCCCATGAGGTAGGAGCCGACCAGTTTGGCCTCCTCGGTGAGGTGGGGCTCGTCGGAGGCCAGGTAGCCGTCGAAGTAGTCGCGGAATTCGCGGTAGGTGTAGGGGGCGGCGCTGCGGGGCATGCCGAACAGTTCGCCCCAGCGCACGTAGTCCTGGTACAGCCCTTCCCGTTCGGTCGGGGTGAGGCGGCGGACCAGCAGATCGTGCATGACCTCGGCGGAATCGAAGGTGAAGGCCATGGTCATGAACATCAGATGCGGGTCGGCCGCGGAGTAGTGGGTGCCGGCCGGGTTGGCCGCGCCCGCGTCCTCCGGCATCACGCCGTCGACCGGGACGTGTCGTTTACGGGTGAAGGCCCGTGCGCGATCGGCCTCTTCGCGGGTGCCCAGGGAGACGGCCTCGAACAGGCGGCCGGTGAGGGCGAGCCGGGTGTAGGGCGTGGTCCGATGCTGGGTGTTCTCGGCGGTTCCGACATAGAGCAGCGGATGCACCGCGCCGATCACCAGCGCTCGCTGGCCGTAGGTGAGTCCGACCGCGCGCTTGCGCATGACCCTGCGGATCATCGAGTCGTCGGAGAAGTAGCCGCTCTGAGCCGCGCGTGCAGGCATCGTTGCCTCCCGGTGGGTGTGATGCGGGCCATCACATCTGGCAATAGAGTCCCCCAGATTCCAGATTCTGGCAAGACCTTCTACCAGAATCGCGGCCGTGCCAGAATCGGTTCGTGACCGGGCAACGGACCTACGGCGGCATCTCCGCGGACGAACGCCGCACCCAGCGCCGCACCGCCCTGCTCGACGCCGCCCTCGACATCCTCGGCACCCAGGGCATCGACAAGCTCACCGTCTCCGCCCTCTGCACCGGCGCGGGACTCAACGAGCGCTACTACTACGAGAACTTCGACAACCGCGACGCCGTGCTGTCGGCACTGTTCGACACCATCGCCGAGGAGCTGGCCGGCGCCCTGCTCGCCGCACTGCACACCGCCCCCGACGACCCGCGCGCCAAGGCGCACGCTGCCATCACCGCGGGCATCCACGTCCTCACCGACGATCCGCGCAAGGCCCGGGTGGCCCTGGTGGTCAGCTCCGCCACCCCCGAATTACGCACCCGCACAACGCACACCATCAAGGCGTTCGCGAATATCGTGGCGGCCGAGGGCATCGACTTCTACGGCCTCGCCGAGGGCGACCCCCTGCCCGTGATCGGTTTCCGCGCCACCTACCTGGTCAGCGGCCTGGTCCAGACCCTCACGGCCTGGCTCCAGGGCGACCTCCCCATGACCCGCGACGAGCTCATCGACGCCACCACCGATGTTTTCGTGCTGCTGGGCGAGGATCTGGCCCGGCGGATCCGTCGCTGAGCCGCGCGCTCCCCCAGCCGCCGGAATCATAGCCCCGCAGGGGAATCCGAGTCAGCGCACGATGGCGATCACGGCGGATGCGCCCGGTTCGTCCTCGGTGGATTCGACGTAGCAGTGGGCGTCGCCGACAGCGAAGGAGACCTGCGATCCGGCCTTGTCCGGAATCGATTGCGTCCAGCGGATGGCGCTGGTGTGCGTGTCGATCGCGCGAAGGGTGCGGTCGGCGAGCAGGTAGAAGGTTCCCGCGTCCGGGTATCCGCCGACATCGGCCGCGGCGCCCTGATCGGCGATGGAGATGCTCCACAGCTTGGCCGCCTCGCCCCCGGGAGTCATGGCGTGCAGCCTCTCGCCGTCACACAGGTAGTAGGCGTCGCCGGAACCGAAGACGACGCCGGCCGTGTAGGGCAGCGCGGGCGTGGTCCACAGCGCCGCACCGGTTTTCGGATCCAGGCCGGAGACGATGTGGGCGCCGTCGGTGGCCAGTACGGCGCCCTGGACCAGGCCGGTGGCGATGGTGCTGGCCGAGACCGCCGAGTCGCCCGCGCGGGACCAGGCGGTCGCACCGGTCCCGAGGTCGAGGGCGACGAGATCGCCGCCGGTGCCGGGACTCTGGTTGTAGAGGAGCAAACCGCTGTCGGGCACCGACAGGGCCTCGGCGTCGCAGGGCACCCGCCAGCGGACGGCGTTGCTCTTCATGTCGACGGCCCACGCCTCGCGCCCGCCCTTGTCGCGATCGGAGGCGATCAGATAGAGCACCTGGTCCCGCACACCGAAAACCCCGCCGAGCACGACTTCCTCGGGTGCGTCGAAGGACCAATTCCGTTTCCCCGAAGCCAGATCCACGGCCACGGCCCGATCCCCGGCGGCACCGGGTTCGGCCCCGCAGACCACGAGGGCGTTGCTCCAGACGCAGGAATGACGGCCGATCCCCGGTGTCGTGATCGGGAACCGCCACATCTCGCGTCCGCTCCGGGCCTCCAGTCCCGTGAGCACGGCGGCGTTTTCCACCACTACCGTGCCGGCGCCGTACCGCAGTCCCCGCAGTCCGCCGTCGACCTGGTATTCCCAGGCGATGCTCCCGGACGCCGCGGTCCCCGCCACCCGCCGCGGCGCGGCGCACGCGGCCGCCGCCCCGGCGACGGCGAGAATCGCCCCGTCCCGCAACACTTTTCGACGACTGATCACAACCGGACCCCACTCGCTCGACACACTGTCAGCGACTATAGGGGGAACCGCCCGCGCCCGAATACAAAACCGCCCGGCCTTTTCCAATGGATCGGGTCCACGGGATCGGGCCGGGCGGTCAGCGCATCCGGGCTAGCTCGCGGCGCCGGTCTTCGGGTCGAGCTGCAGGGCCGGCTGCGCGGCGGCCTTGAAGTCGAACATGGCGTCGAGGCTGCCGGCCTTCTCGTCGAACGAGTCGTCGCCGATGCGGCCGGTCTTCCAGTTGTCCTCGATGAACTTCAGGACCGAGGCCTGGTCGGTCACGCCGTGGTCGACGAAGTTGGCCTTCGAGTAGGGCGAGACGACCAGCAGCGGCACGCGCTGGCCGTAGCCGCAACGGCCCTGGTACTTGGCCGGATTCGTCTTGGCGTCACCGCAGACGCCGGGGCCGCTGTAGCCGTCCTGCTCGGAGGCGGAGTTCATGACCAGCTTGGGCGCCGTGTGGTCGTACCAGCCGTCGGAGTCGTCGTAGGCGATGACGACCGCGGTGTCCTTCCAATCCGGCAGCTTCTGCAGGTGATTGATGGTCTCCACCAGGAACTGCTGCTCGTCCAGCGGATCGGAGTAGGCGGCGTGGCCGTCCTGGTAGCCGGGGGCCTTCAGGTAGCTGACGGCGGGCATGCTGCCCTTGTCGGCGGCGGCCCAGAAGTCGGTCAGGTCGTACTGGTGGTTGGCCTGATCGTCGTGGCCGATCTTGTCGACCGAGGTCGGCGGCAGGTGGTGTGGGTTGGCCGTCGACGCGAAGTACTGGAACGGCTCGTGGTGCGGGATGTAGTCGCCCTTGGTGTCCCAGGCCTTGTCACCGGTCTTGCCGGTACCGCCCAGCGCCACACCGACATTGTGGGTGGCGCCGCAGACGGCCTTGCCGTCCTTGGTGTCGGTGGGCTTGAAGCCGCCCTGGAAGAAGCCCCAGCTGACGCCCTTCTTGGTGAGCAGGTCGCCGATGGTGGTGCCGCTCATCTGGACGGTGTCACGGGTGGAGCAGTCGTCGCCGTAGGGCTGCGGGTCGCCGACCACGGTGCCCTGGCCGTTGCCGGCGTTCTCCAGCACGGTGTCGGCGGGGAAGGGCTGGCCCGGCTTGGGCGGCTCCATCTTGGTGACGCCGTGGGTCTGGCCCGCGACCAGGTTCAGCGCGCCCACGGTGGACGGGCCGAAGGTGGAGGTCCAGGAGTTGTCGCTCATGGCGTAGTGCTGCGCGTAATTCCACAGCGCGGTCACCGAATTGCCGTCGTAGTAGCCCATGACCAGGCCCTGCGGGCCGTAGACCGGCGCCTTGCAGGACTTGCCCTCGGACACGTTGGTGTGCTCGACGAACTGGTCCATCTTGCCGCCGTTGAGGGCGAGCTGCTCGTCCTTGTACTCGTGGTCCTGGTCGCAGGTGACCTGCTGGTTCGGACCGCCGAGGCGCACGGGCTGCGCCTTGTTGGGGTTCTTGGTGAGCAGATCCGGCGTGAGGCCGTCCACCTTCGGCGTGGTCGGCTGCGCGGTGAACGTGGTGCCGTCGGTGTTGGCCGCGTTCGGGTAGGTGCCGAAGTAGTGATCGAAGGAGACGTTCTCCTGGAAGATCACCACCACGTGCTTGATGGGCGTCGCGGTGTCGGTGTCCGGCGCCGCCTGGCCGGACGACGACGAACATGAGGTGGCGCTCAGCGCGACCAGCGCGGCGAACGCGGCGGCGGCGCGGCTTCGTTTGCCGAAGCGACGGCGTGCCGAGGTAGGCATGGAACCCTCCAGGTCTATCCGGATCGCGTCAGGCCGCGATCGCATAGCGGAACCATTGCAGCGTCCGGGACAGTTTTGTTCGACCGCAGGTTAACTGGAGTGGAAGGTCCGGTGAATCAAGAATTTTCGGTTTCGGGGTCGAGAGCCAGGGGGATCACCGGCAATCCCGGTGGCGTGGCGTCCTGCAGGACCACCCGGAAGGGGATGCCGCGGGCCGCCCAGATGGTCGCGCAGTCGGCCATCGCCTCGGCGAACCAGTCGCGCTCGTCGGGCTGCCGGTCGAGCAGGAGCGCGGCATTGCGGATCACCACCACGTATCCCTGTGCGGCTCCGACGAATTCGTCGAGGTCACGGAGGCATTCGTCGAAGGCGTCCTTGTTCTCCCCGAAGTAGTAGGGGAATTGGAAGGCGGCGGCGAACTCGTCGAAAACCTCGGTGACCGTGCGCATCTTGCGGCCGCGCAGTTCCCGGGCGAGGTAGTCGTCCGGAATCCGGTAACGGACGCCGGAGAATTCGGCCGCGCCGATGGGCAGCACCCCGAGCACCGGGGCGGGAGCCCGTCGCTCGGCGATATCTTCGGCGGGAGCGGAGAGGAACTGCGACAGCGGCATCGGCTCGGTCATTTCAGCGCATCCTCGTAAAGGTCTTGTAGTGGTCCCCCGTGTAGTAGGCCGAACCGTCGCTGCCGGTGATGATGCGCTCGGCATCGCGGGTCTGGCCGGGCTGCTTGGGATTCACATCCCATTCCTGATAGCTGATCGCCTTGCCGGAGGCGTCCTTGCGGGGCAGGCTAGCGTCCCGGTTGTTCCAGGTGTCGCCGCCGTGGGTACCGGGCGCGTTGGCGGAGCCCGGCCAGCGCCCGGCGTCGATCTCGACCAGGGTCTTGTACGCCTGATCGGGCACGCCGGCCACCTTGGAAGGCGGGGCCGCTTGATCGGCCACGCCGGGAGCCGGTGTCACACCACCCGGCTTTGCGGTCGTCTTGACCACCGATGTGACAACGGATTTGGCGCTACCCGCGTTGTTCGGATGGTCGGTATTGATCCGGTTGGCGACGATAGCGGCGATCAGCGCGAGCACGGCCACGCCCAGCGTCAACCAGGCGCTCTGCTGCTTGGACAGCTTCTTCATCGGATCGACTCGGTTCCGCAAACCAGAGCATCCCTGTTGACCAGGTAAGAAGCCGTACTGCCGACCCGTTTGAGTGCCTTACTGATTGCTCGGCTATCCGTCATGACTGACGAATCTACGTCACCACCCGGCAGTCGGAGCACCGCCGGAACCGTGTGTGATGGAGAGGATCAGACAGCGGCCGTGGTGACCATCGACCTGGATGTTTCCGCCTTGAATCGGTGGCGACACACCCAGAGGTTCGCGGCAACCCTCAGCGGGACCGTGCTTCGAGCGCTCGGCGGATAAGCCGCCGGGCAGGCTCGCCCGTCACCGACTGGTTGGCCAACACGTCGAATGCCCTGCCGTACTGGGCTATCTCTCTCGGCTGAGTGACTGTGAGTTCGGCCGTCACGGTTTCGACCATGACCCTGGAGTTGTCGAACAGCGCGAAGTTCGTCATCGACACCCGGTACGGCTCCTCAGCGGGAACGATGCCGAGAACAACTCTGGGCATACCCACTACGGCCAGCAGCCGATCCAATTGCCCGATCATGGTCTGATCGCTGCCGACCGTGGTTCGTAGGGCTTGCTCGGCTATGACGAAGTGGAACCGATGGTCCCTTCGATACAAGATCTGCTGCCGTTCAAGGCGTTTCGATACCCCCTCGTCAATATCGTTCGGAACCTGCTGGAACTCGATCACGCTTCGTAAGACGCCCTCGGCGTACTCTGCCGTCTGGAGTAGGCCAGGGATCAAGAACGGGTGGTACACCCGCATAACCTCGGTCTCGGCTTCGAGCCTGATCGAGGCCTGCTGCCTCCGCTTCGTGCCGGTCCCGAGCACGCGCCTCCATTCAAGCCATGCGGCTTCGATATTCCGCAGAGTGGCTATCAGGTCCGGTACCTGGTTCTCAGCGCCTGTATGAGCACACCAGACGCGGATATCGGCATCTGTGGGTTTGGTCCTGCCGTACTCGATCTTCGGGACCTTGGTCTGATGCCAGCCTGCGCGCCGGGCAAGCTCACTGCCCGAGATACCCGCATCCAAGCGAAGCTCCCGGAGCCGGGCCCCGAGAGCTTCCTTGGCCTGATCAAGCGAATCCGTCACGGTTCGTCATATTGCGACAACGGAACGGCCAGAGACCACACCCGTTCCTTGACGAATCGGATGTACTCGACAATCCGCGGATCGGTGGTGACGGCACCACCGATCCAACGCCCGTTATCTCCGGGCTCGAACACAGTGAACGCCACCACCGAGTCATCGAAGATCCACCAATCGTCGGTAGTCAGCTCATCAGAATCGATCAGGTGCCGGGGCAGATAACGCACATCTTCGCCGGCCTCCACATTGAGACGGGCTACGTGCTTCGCATAGCGGGTGTAGTCGTTGTGCGGGACGGTAACTACCCGCGCTCGGTTGACTGCTACGCCCCGGTCGGTGCTCTCGCGCACCTGGTTCAGCCACGGCTGAAACCACTCGTAGTCCTCAGGTTCCCCCGCGAGGAAACGAACCAGAGGCGGGTAGTCCGCCGGGTAGTAGTCGTCCCTGATCTCGAGGTGGAACGCTTCGCGCTTAGCCTCCCGGAACAGATTGTTGAATGCTTCACCCTGCGCTAGCAGCATTGCCGTAGAACGTCCTTCCGATCTTGGGCACCTCTATGGCTGTCTCGTTCGGATAGATGTCCATCTGTTCCAGCGATTCACCATCGGTCACCGGCGTGCCGGAGAGAGCGAAAGTCCCTCTGCCCGTATCGGTCATGGCTGCACCGATGTACGTATCCGGCTGGATGAAGCCGAGAAGCCTGTGCGGGATTTCGACAGTTCCAAGGGTGTCCGTCTTCCACCCCTGGACGACGTAGGTGTCCCGTTCCGTGTAGTACATGCTCGGGCAGCCTCCACCTTCCGAGTCGCCCTTGCCGAGGAAATGCAATCGCATGATCGGTCCCCAATCGGTTCTATGCGCGCTCATGCCCGCATGTCTCCGATGATCCTCGGCGGTAGGGCGTTTCGAGCTCGAATGCAGCAATTAGAGCATGCTCGAGCATAGGTGTGGCTTCAGTGCCGACTCGGTTCGTAGCGTCGGTACCAGGCGTCCAGGGCCGGTGTGAGAGGCCCTGTCCTGGGCGCCTCACCAACCAGGCAACGACAGGGGCGGAGATGCCGGAAGACGGATTGCCTGAATCCCCAACCGAAGCAATCGAAATGGCACGCACCACAACTGGGCCGGACAAGGCGGTGATCTACATCTTCCGGCCGTTGCTGACGACCAAGGCCGATCTGGACTGGGCGGAGTTCTACTGCCGTCAACGTGCACACAAACTCGGGCTCCGGGTGTCCTGGGTACTGGTGGCCGACAACTCGGACGCCGACCGAATGGGGATGCTGTACCGGCTCCTGCGCCGAATCGACTGTGCGGTAGTGATAACTCCGAACCTGGCACATGTCGGTGGAAACCCAAGGCGTATAACGGCTTTCGCTGACCTTCAGACCGTGAAACCTGCCGCGTGTCATCACTGGCGGACCAAGGTGCCACGCTACGAGTTGGACGAAGCGCTGGCGCTGGACAGCACCGGGGAGAGCGCCGGTTCTCCGGAGCCCGAAGGCCATTCCGATGCTCGGGAGCCGCGAGAGGAGGTGGGGCGTTGACCGACTGAACGCACTGGCCATCCGGTCGGCCGGTCAGGGGAATGTGCTCAGGGGGGAATCAGCCGGAGGGGTACCCATCTTGCGGGTACCCCGGGCTTCTTCATCGGTACTGCACCGTCACCGGTGCGTGGTCGGACCAGCGTTCGGCGTAGGTTGCGGCCTTCTCGACCACGGCCTGCTTGGCGCGGGCGGCGATCTCGCCGCGCGCCAGCTGGTAGTCGATGCGCCAGCCGGCGTCGTTGTCGAAGGCGCGGCCGCGGTAGGAGTGCCAGCTGTAGGGGCCGGGGACGCCGGGATGGAGCTCGCGGACCACGTCGACGTAGCCGGCGGCCAGCATGGACGACACCCAGGCGCGTTCCCGCGGCAGGAAGCCCGCGTTCTTGACGTTGCCCTTCCAGTTCTTGATGTCGAGCTCGGTGTGGGCGACATTCCAGTCGCCCATGATCACGAACTCGCCCGGGTGGGCCAGCATGCGTGCGCCGATGGCGTCCAGGAACCGGTACTTCTCGTCCTGTAGCGGGGTGTCGGCCTCGCCGGTGTGGACGTAGACGCTGGCGATGGTGAGATCCTCGAAGTCGGCCTCGACATAGCGGCCGAGCGTGGCGAATTCCTCGACGGGAGACCAGCTTCCATCCTGGAACAGGCCGACGCCGACGCGCACCGCGTCGGGCTGGTGCCGGGACAGGATCGCCACGCCCGCTCGGCCCTTCAGGCCCGGTTCGGCATGGCTGAGGAACCATCCGGCGTCCAGCGCGGGCGCTAGCGCGCTACGCGTTTGCTCATCGGTCGCCCGCGTCTCCTGCAGGCAGACGATATCGGCCTCGGTCGCGGCCAGCCATTCGAGCAATCCCTTGCCCGCCGCGGCACGCACCCCGTTCACGTTGCACGTAGTGATGATTTTCGCCACTTCACGACCGTACAATGCGGCTTACCGACTCTCTTCACGGACATCGAGGTCCAGGAAGGGGTGACGACGATGACGTCAGGCACCACCCGGCCCACCGCCCCACCCGCGCCCATCCGCGCGCTCCACACCGGCTCCGGCGAACCACTGCTCCTGCTGCACGGATTCATGCTGTCCCCGCATTGCTGGGAGCAGGTGGCACAGCGTATGTCGAGCCATTGCGAAGTGTTCGCTCCGGCCTTCACCGGGCACTGGGGCGGCCCCGAGCTCGAGGGCTGGTACCTCGATGTCAGCGCCCTCGCCGACCGGGTCGAGGACCAGCTCGACGAGATGGGCTGGCGCACCTGCCATATCGCGGGCAATTCGCTCGGCGGCTGGGTCGGCTTCGAGCTGGCCCGCCGGGGCCGGGCCCGCACCCTCACCGCTATCGCGCCCGCGGGCGGCTGGCAAACCCCCTCCGCGGTGCAGCTTCGCGTCGGGCTGAAGTTCCTGTCGATGGTGCCTTTCGTGGAGATCGGCAAGCGGCTGCCGGCCGCCGTCGCCTACGGCGGGTTCGTCCGGCAGGCGGTGGCGCTGCTGCTCACCAAGAATACCGAGGCGGCCTCACGGGCGGGCATCGAGGCGGCCATCACCTCGGCCATGCACTGCAAGGCCATGCTGCCGATGCTGGTGAGCGGCCTGCGATTCCCGGCCCTCGAGCACCTGGCCACGCTGCGCACCCCGGTGCGGCTGCTCATGTGCGAAAACGACCGGATCATTCCGAATCGCCTGTACGCCCGCCGTTTCCTGGAGGAACTGCCGGAGTCGGCGGACCGCATCCTGGTCCACGACGTCGGCCACGTTCCCATGCTCGAGGCGCCCGACCGCATCGCGACCCTGATCGCCGAGCACGTCTACGCCAGCCGCACCCGCTTGCGGGCCGTCTGACGGGCGCCGAATCACCCACGCTCGCAGGCACGCCCAGTGTTACCTGGAACCACGCACCCGAACTCGTTCAGTTACATAGGATTACGGCGGATCCACGTCGCCCCGCCCGGAGCGAAGCGGAGGGCAATTCGATACTGACAGGGGTGTGTGGAGAGATGACGGAACAACCGCAAGTAGACCAGTCCAAACCCAGTATTGCCCGGGTGTACGACTATCTCCTGGGCGGCAAGGACAATTACGCGCCCGACCGGGAGGTCGGGGACTTCTTCATCAAGGATCTGCCGGGTTCGGTGGATATCGCGTACGCGAATCGGAATTGCCTCGTGCGCGCCATCGGTGAGATCTCGCGCGCCGGGATCAAGCAGTTCGTCGACATCGGCAGCGGCCTGCCCACCGCCGACAATGTGCACCAGGTGGCGCAGCGGCACCAGTCCGAGCCGCACGTGGTCTATGTGGACAACGACCCCATCGTGCTGGCGCACGGCCGCGCGATTCTGGAGACGGACGAGTTCACCACCGTGATCCAGGCCGACCTGCGCGATTCCGAGGCCATCCGCCACCATCCGGAAGTGGAGCGGCTCATCGACTTCTCGCAGCCGGTGGCCATGATCTTCAGCGCCATCCTGCACCACCTCAACAATGACGAGAAGCCCGAGCAGGTGGTCCGCTACTGGGCCGACCAGATCCCTTCCGGCAGCATGCTCTACATCTCCCACTTCCGGTCCGGCTTCAACGAGGAGACCCGGGTCGCCGAGCAGAAGTTGCAGGCCACCTTCGGCCGCGGCCGCTGGCGCACCGATGAGGAGATCCTGGGCCTGTTCGGCGATCTCGAAATCCTGGAGCCGGGCCTGGTGCCCTGCTCCCTCTGGCGCCCCGAACCCACCGCCGAGGGCGTGGCCCGCATCGGCAGCGACCACCACGACCTCACCGTCTGGGAGCAGCTGATCTCCGCCGCCCTCTCCCGCAAGCCCTGAGCGCCGGAACCCCTTGCGCCGCCCGTTGATCGCAGCACGCGATCAGCGGGTGTTCAGTCGAACCACTCCGGATCGCCCGCGGCGATGAGCTCGCGGAGAACGGCCGGATCCGCGAGCGCGTCCCGCAGCAACGCCCCGAGCGCCCGCAGCGCCGGCGCGTCCTGGCCATACGCGACGAACGTGCCCGCCTCGGGGTCGAAGCTCACCCGCTCCCCTACCCCGGCCTCCTGTGTCGCCACCGCCGACCGCGCCACCCCGGCCCAGCCGTAACCGTTTCCGTCGTAACCGAATTCGGCGAAGACGGGTTCGGTGGCCAGCATGTGGTTGTCGGACAGCATCAGGCAGTAGTGCCCGGGCTTGTGGTCGTGTTCGAAGAACACCAGCGGAGCGAAACTCTCACGATCGGTCACGCCCCGAACCCTAGCCATGGCCCCCGACAAACCGATATTGAGTGAAACACCATCGTGTTGGACGTATGACCAGTAAGGTTGGGACGGCCACCCGGCCACGCGGCAGGGGGCCGCGTCCGAAGCACTGTGGGAGATTTCGCTGAGATGAGAACTGCGCGGGTTCTGTGTTCGGTCCTGTCGGCACTGGCCATCGTGTCCAGCGGGTCTGCCGTGGCCGGGGCGGCGCCGGCCGACAGCGGCTCGGGGTCCGGAAGCGCCGGCTCGGGGTCCGGGAGTTCCAGCGGCTCCGGGTCGGGCAGTGCCAGCGGGTCCGGGACCGGGAGCGCCGGCGGTGCGCCGACCAGCGTGCCGTCGCTCGGCCCCGACTTCATGTGGGGCGTGGCCATGGCCGGATTCCAGTCCGAAGGCCATGCGCCGGACAGCAACTGGAGCCGGTACGCCAATTCCGGCAAGGCGCACGACCCATACGGCAATTCGGTCGACTTCTACGACCGCTACGCCGAGGACATCGATCTGGCGGCCGGGATGGGCCTGAAGGTGTACCGGCTCAGCATCGAATGGGCGCGGGTGCAGCCGCAGCCGAATGCGTGGGACGAGAACGGCTTTCGCTTCTACGACCAGGTCATCCAGAAGATCCGCGCGGCGGGGATGCGGCCGATGCTGACCCTCGACCACTGGGTGATCCCCGGGTGGGAGGCCGATCTCGGGGGCTGGAAGAACCAGGGCATGGTGTCGGACTGGCTCACCAATATGCGCAAGGTGGTCGACCGATACGCCCCCGACGACCCGATGTGGGTGACCATCAACGAGCCCATGGGCTATGTCGCGCAATCGATCAAGATCGGCGACATCGGCGTGCTCGACGCGCTGCCGATGTTCGACCGGCTGGTGCAGGCGCACACCGCGATCTACGACTACATCCACTCCCGCCAGCCCGGCGCGCGGGTGACCAGCAATATCGCGCAGTACCCGATCGTGCAGAACCTGACCGACCTGCTGTTCGCCGACCGTATCCGCGGCAAGCTCGACTTCATCGGCGTCGACTTCTACTACGGCGCCTCCCTGACGCACCTGCCGAGCACGGCGCTGCTGGGTGACGAACTGTGGAAGAACGCCATCGAACCCGAGGGCATCTACTACGACCTGCGCACCTACACCGAGAAGTTCCCGGGCCTGCCGATCTACGTGGTGGAGAACGGACTCCCCACCGACAACGCCGCCCCGCGCAGCGACGGCTACGACCGCGCCGACCACCTGCGCGACACCGTCTACTGGCTGCAACGCGCCAAGGCCGACGGCATCGACGTGATCGGCTACAACTACTGGAGCCTCACCGACAACTACGAATGGGGCAGCTACTCACCGCGATTCGGCCTCTACACCGTCGACGCGAAAACCGACCCCACCCTCACCCGCCGCCCCACCGACGCGGTGGCCGCCTTCAAAACCATCACCGCCCAGGGCGGCGTCCCCGCCGACTACCGCCCCACCCGCAAGCCCGCCCTCTGCTCCATCATCCTGCCCTTGGAGAGCTGCCTGCGTCCGGTCTCCGTCCCGTAGATCGCTACTTCGAACGCGCCGAGCCCGGCGTCCGGGGCCGCCACCGGCGACTGGTGGCGGCCCCGGACTTCATGCGCGCCTAATAGGCGAGCAGTCCCTTGGCGACGTGGGTCACCTGGATCTCGTTGCTGCCCGCGTAGATCATCAGCGACTTGGCGTCGCGGGCCAGCTGTTCGACGTGGTACTCGGACATGTAGCCGTTGCCGCCGAAGAGCTGGACGGCGTCCATGGCGACCTCGGTGGCGATCTCCGAGCAGTACAGCTTCATGGCCGAGGCCTCGGCCAGCGTCGGCGGCTTGCCGGCGCGGGAGCGTTCCAGGGCGTGGAAGACCATGTTCTGCACATTGATCCGGGCGATCTCCATCCTGGCCAGTTTCAGCTGGACCAGCTGGAAGCGGCCGATCTCCTGCCCCCACAGCTTGCGCGTCTTGGCGTAATCCACACAGAGCCGGTGGCATTCGTTGACGATGCCCAGCGCCATGAAGGCCACGCCGATGCGCTCGGCGGTGAAACTCGAACGGGCGCTTTCCCGTCCGTCGCCGCCCTCGTGCTGCTCGGTCTCGCCGAGCAGCCGGTCCCGGCTCAATCGCACATTGTCGAAGAACAATTCGCCGGTGGGTGAGGCGTGCAGGCCCATCTTCTTGAACGGCTTGCCCTGGGTGAAGCCCTCCATGCCCTTGTCGAGCACGAAGGTCAGCACCTTGCGGTCGCGCTTGGCCGCGGCCGTCTTGGATTCGGGGGTGCCGTCGCCCTCGTCCAGCTTGGCGTAGACGATGACGGTGTCGGCGTAGGGACCGTTGGTGATGAAGGTCTTCTGGCCGTTGAGAATGTAGTCGTCACCGTCGCGGCGGACGTAGGTCTTCATCCCGCCGAAGGCGTCCGACCCGGAGTCCGGCTCCGTGATCGCCCAGGCCGCAACCTTTTTCATGGTCACGATGTCGGCGAGCCAGCGTTCCTTCTGAGCGAGGGTGCCGCGCGAGAGGATGGTCGTAGCACCGAGACCGATGCTCACGCCCATGGCGGTGACCAACCCCAGGCACACCCCGGAAAGCTCGCTGACAAGCACCGCCATCAGCGATTCCTGCCCGGAGAAGGGCCCGCCGTCGCCACCGGTCTTCGCCTTCTTCTCCGGCAGCGACTCCCCGGCTGCGAGTGCCTCCTCCCGCTTGCGTTGCTTGGCGAGCAGTTTGGCGACCGTCTCCGAGCCCAGCGCGTCGATGCCGAACTCGGCGAACAGCTTCCGGATGATCGGATACGGCAGCATCTCGCCGCTGTCGAGGGCGTCGAGGTGCGGGCGCACCTCCTTGTCGATGAAGCTCCGCACCGCGCCGCGGATCAGCTCATCGGTCTCGGACCATTCGAACATCGTTGTCCGCCTTCCTGATTACGGCAGTCGACCGGCGATATCGTCGATGGACCAGGGCCCTTCGGTCTCGATCGTCTTCACGTCGTGCCAGCCCGCCAGTTCGGAGATCGCGCCACCCTGCACCCCGAACACCTTGCCGGTGATCGGGCACTTCTCGGTGGCAAGATACGCCACCAGCGGTGAGATATTGGCCGGACTGAAGGCATCGAACTCGCCTTCTTCCAGACCGGCCTGCTGCGCGGCCATCATCTCGCCCATGCCCGGCGTGGCCAGGGTGAGCCGGGTGCGCGCGATCGGCGCGATGGCGTTCACGCGCACGCCGTAGCGGGCCAGCTCATCGGCCGCCACCAGGGTGAGCGCGGCGATGCCGGCCTTGGCCGCACCGTAATTCGCCTGCCCCGCATTGGGGACCGTGGTGCCCGACGCGGACGCGGTGTTGATCACCGCCGCGACCGGCTGATTGCCCGCCTTGGACTGCTCCTTCCAGTACCCGGCCGCGTGCCGCAACACCGCCGCGTGCCCCTTGAGGTGCACGGCCAGCACCGCGTCCCACTGCGACTCGTCCATGCCCGCCAGGAAGGCGTCGCGCAGGATGCCCGCGTTGTTCACCACGACATCCAGCCGCCCGAACTCCGACACCGCCTGCTCCACCAGGTTTTTCGCGCCCTGCCAATCGGCCACGCTGTCGGTGTTGGCGATCGCCCGCCCCCCTGCGGCGAGGATCTCGGCCGCGACCTCGTGTGCCGGGCCGCTGTCCGCGCCCTCACCGGCATTGCTGCCGCCGAGGTCGTTCACCACGACCGCCGCACCCTCCCGCGCGAACAGCAGCGCGTGTTCCCGGCCGATCCCGCGGCCGGCTCCTGTGATGATGGCGACCCGTCCGTCAAGTGCACCCATGAATGTCTCCCTACGAGTTGTCGGAAATTTCGGCCAGGCCGTCGCTGAGGACGGTGTCGTCGCCGCGGACCGTGCGGAAGGCGTAGGTGGTGACCCCGTCGGCCGAGCCGACCTTCCAGATCTGGGTCTCCAGGTCGTCGTCCGGGAACACCATCTTGGCGAAGCGCACCGCATACCGTCGCAGCCGAGCCACATCCGAGCCCGCGACCTGGGTCAGCACCCCCCACGACGACATGGCCATGGTGCAGAGCCCGTGCGCGATGATGCCGGGCAGGCCGGCGTCCCGGGCGACCTGATCGTCCAGATGCAGCGGCACCGGATCACCGGAGGCGGGCGAATACCGGTACGTCTGATCGGCGTCGACGTGCGCGGCCACCGTGGCCAGCGGCTCCCGCTCCAGCAGTGCCGGATCGAAGCGGTGCGCCGGAGCCTGCTCGCCCGCCTGCTTGCCCGCGTCGACATTGCGGAAGAACGCGGTCAGATACTGCTCGTTGACCAGTTCACCGGCCTCGGAACGGCATTCGATGCGGATGGTGATGGTCGAGCCGTTGTCCTTGCCCTCGAACCCGATGGCCTTGGCTCGCGACACCAGCTTGTCGCCGGGCCGGATGGGCCGGTGGAAGTGGAAGTCCTGCTCCCCGTGCACCACCCGCCCGAAGATGTTCATCGGGGCCACCTCGACGACCGGCATCATCATGGCCTCGAACACCGGCACGATGGCGAAGACGGGCGGGGCCGCATCGCCTTTCAGGTGCGCGGGAATGGGATCGTTGGTGGCCGCGGCGTATTCGGCGATCCGCTCGCGCGTGACCTCGAACGCCTCCTCGTCGGACCACGAGCCCAGTCCCGACTCATCGAATTCGACAGCGGTGGAAGTCATCTCGTGCGTCGCCTCGCCGTCAGGCCGCCGTGGCGAGCGCATCGAGCGCGGCGAGAGTCTTGTCCAGCTGCGTGAGGCCGTCCTTCTCCACCGCCTTGCCCAGCGCCCCCTTGATCAGCGCGCCCTCGAAATCACCGGACACCGAGAAGCGGCTGCCCGCGCCCTCGGGGGTGATGTCGAAGGCGAACTGCACCTTCACCCCGGCCATGCCGGTGCCGCTGAGCACCAGCCTGTTCGGGGTCTCGACGCTCTCGACCACCCACTCGATCTTGTTGGCCATGCCGAGCATCATGATCTTGGCGGTCAGCTTCGCGCCCGGTGCCAGCACGGCCGGCGGCTCCTCCATCCAGCGCTCGTGGATGGAGAACCATTTGTCCCAGGTCTGCGGGTCGGAGACCACGGCCCACAGGCCGTCGGGCGAGGCGGTCAGGTCCTTGGAAGCTTCGATGTGTCCCACGGGATTACCTCTTCGTAGTCGGGGATGGAGGGTGCCGATCAGCGGTCGGCGCGCTGGTAGGCAGTGACGACGGCCGCGCCGCCGAGCCCGATGTTGTGCTGCAGGGCGGCGGTGACGTTGCCGACCTGCCGCTTGTCGGCGGCGCCGCGCAGCTGCCAGGTGAGCTCGCTGCACTGCGCCAAACCCGTTGCGCCCAAAGGGTGTCCCTTGGAGATGAGCCCGCCGGAGGGGTTCACCACCCACTTGCCGCCGTAGGTGGTCGCGCCGGAGTCGATGAGGTGTCCGGCCTCGCCCTCCTTGGCCAGGCCGAGCGCCTCGTACAGCAGCAGCTCGTTGGCTGAGAAGCAGTCGTGCAACTCGATGACCTGGAAATCCTCGGGGCCGAGCCCGGCCTGCGCGTACACCTTCTCCGCCGCCCGGACATTCATGTCGTAGCCGATGAGGTTCTTGGCACTGCCGTCGAAGGTGGACTGGAAGTCGGTGGTCATGGCCTGGCCGACGATCTCGACCGCCTGCCGCGACAGATCGTGGCGGTCCACGAATTCCTCCGAGGCCAGGACGACCGCGCCGGACCCGTCGGAGGTCGGCGAGCACTGCAGCTTGGTGAGCGGGTCGTAGATCATGCGCGAGCCCAGGATGTCGTCGAGTGTGTACTCGTCCTGGAACTGTGAATACGGGTTGTTCACAGAGTGCTTGTGGTTCTTGTACCCGACCCTGGCGAAGTGCTCGGCGGTGGTGCCGTACTTCTTCATGTGCTCGCGCCCGGCCGCGCCGAACATCCACGGGGCCACCGGAAAGAGCACCTCGGAGATCTCCGCGAGCGCCATGATGTGGCGCGCCATGGGCTGTTCGCGATCGTCCCAGGTGGAGCCGAGCGAGCCCGGCTGCATCTTCTCGAAGCCCAGCGCCAGCGTGCAGTCGGCCAGCCCGCCCCGGATCGCCTGTGCCGCAAGGTAGAGCGCGGTCGAGCCGGTGGAGCAGTTGTTGTTGACATTGACCACCGGAATGCCGGTCAGGCCCAGTTCGTAGACGGCGCGCTGCCCGGAAGTGGACTCACCGTAGACGTAGCCGACATAGGCCTGCTCGATCTCGCGGTAGTCGATTCCGGCATCGGCGAGGGCCTTGGTCCCCGACTCACGGGCCATGTCCGGGTAGTCCCAGTCACTGCCATCCTCGTTCTTGCGCCGCCCCGGCTTCTCGAACTTCGTCATGCCGACGCCGACGACGTAGACCTTGTTCGTCATCGAACTCCTCACATAGGGGAATGAAAACAAACATACAAAGCTGTATGTAAGTAGGCAAGAGGGAGTCGCGATTCTCGGCATCGAGCACAAGATCGGCAGCTCCGACGGGCACGCCCGGACATACCGCCGATGCGGTGACCCCACCCGCGCGAGCGTCGAAGGCCCCCGCCGCACACCGCGGCGAGGGCCTTCGGGCCGAACCGATCAGCTATTCGCCGGCGATCCGGAAGTCGGGCATCCGCGCCTCGGCCGCCAGGCGCAACTGCGCCGAGGCCCGCAGCCAGCGCCGGTGCGCCCGCTCGGGATCGGGAGAAATGAAGTTGGTCACCAGGATTCCGCGCAGCGTGTCCATCGCGGTGTAGGCGAAATCGCGAACGTTCTTGCGGTCCAGCTCATTCGGCACCAACTGCGCGACTGCCAGCAGCACCGCGTTGTTCACGAACGGCTCGACCTTCTCCATCTCGACCGCGAGCACCCGATCCGTGCGGCTGGCCACCCACAATTCGATGGCCGCGATGAACAGCGGGCCCTGATGCAGCTCCCACATGGCCTCCAGGGTGGCGCCGATCGGATCGTCGCCGCTGCGGACCCGCCGGATCTCCTGCATGGCCGCCTCGGTGCGCCGCTGCGCCAGATGACTGATCGCCGCAACCACCAGCTCGCTCTTGGAACCGAAATGGTGCACCTGCGCACCCCGGGTCACGCCCGCGCGCTCGGCCACCCGCGGCGTCGTCGTCCCGGCGTAGCCGTACTCGACGAGGCAGTCGATGGTGGCGTCCAGCAGTCGCGTCCGGGTCTCACTGCTGCGCTGCTCCTGGGTGCGGCGCGGGGGTTTCGAGACGGCGGAGCTGGTCATGGGAGGATCTTACACTTACATACAACTGTGTATGTTCGCGCCGGGGTTGCGGGCCGGAGTCCGGCCGCGGGCGTCGGTCGCCGCGAGCGCCCCGGCCACGAGAAGCGGCTGAAAGAGCAGCCGCACCGCGTCAATGCGGCAGCGCACCGCCGCGCCGCGCTGCAACCACGGTCACCGCGAACAGCAGCGTGCCGAGGACCGCGAGACCGGCGCCCACGGCGGTGGGCGCGGTGTACCCCAGCCCCGCCGCGATCACCAGGCCGCCCAGCCACGCACCTGCGGCGTTCGCGATATTCAGTGCCGCGTGGTTGAGGGCGGCGGCGAGGGTCTGGGCGTCGTGGGCCACGTCCATCAAACGGGTCTGCAGGGCGGGGGCCAGGGCCGCGCCGGATGCACCGACCAGGAAGGCGCCAATGGCCGCGGTACAGGGATTGTGCGCTGCCGCAACGTATCCGGCGAGGATCACCACCATGGCCAGCAGGGAGATGAGGATCGCGCGATCCACGCCACGGTCGGCGAGGACGCCGCCGGCGATATTGCCCGCGACCATGCCCAGGCCGAAGAGCATGAGAACCAGCGGAACCAGGCCGACGCGGAGGCCGGCCACATCGGTGAGAGTGGTGGTGATGTAGGTGTAGACCGCGAACATGCCGCCGAAGCCGACGGCGCCGACCAGCAGGGTGAGCAGCACCTGGGGGCGGCGCAGGGCCGTCAGTTCGGTGCGGGGGTCGGTCATGCGAATGCCGTGCAGGTCCGGCACGAAGCGGGAGATGGCGGCGACGGTCGCGATACCGATCACGGCGACCACCACGAAAGCGTTTCGCCAGCCGAGGTTCTGGCCCAGCCAGGTGGCTGCAGGAACGCCGACGACATTGGCGGCGCTTAGACCCAGCATAACTGCGGCAACCGCCTTGGCACGCTGCCCCACCGGCGCCAGCGAGGCCGCCGCCAGCGACGCCACACCGAAGTACGCGCCGTGCGGCAGACCCGAGACGAACCGCGCCACGGTCAGCGTCGCGAAGCCGGGCGCGATCACACTGGCCGCATTACCCAGCGTGAATGCTGCCATCAACGCCATCAGCAGCCGCTTGCGCGGGACCCGCGCGCACAGCGCCGCGATCACCGGCGCACCGACGACCACACCCAGCGCGTAGGCCGAAACAATGTGTCCAGCAGTCGGTTCGGAGACCTTCATGGAGCCGGCGATATCGGGCAGCAAACCCATGGTGACGAATTCGGTGGTACCGATCCCGAACCCGCCCAGGGCCAGCGCCAGCATGGCGGGAACATGCCACCGCTCACGTGGCCCCGCCTCGGACGCGAAGCTGACAGCCTCGGGCGCGGCGCCGACGGGACGGTGCACCCCGTCGGGGCTCATCTCGTCGGCGGCGGATGCGGTGGTGGCGGCGGACACGGATTCGGGCACAACCAAGCGCAACACAGTGGCGAACGGTCCCGATACCGTCAGGTCCGGTGATTTCACTCACCGACCGGCCCGGATCACGGGCCGGCCCACGCCACGCGCCCGCCGGGACGCTGGTCCCGGCGGGCGGCCCGCGGGTCCCCGGTCAGACCGTGACCGGTGCGGCGACCCGGCTGGGATCCACCTCGCCGAGCGGCGGAATGACGGGAAAGTTGCTGCGGAACAAGCCATCCGGGTCGAACCGGTCCTTGATCTCCAGCAACCGCGCCAGCGTGACCGGATCGAAGACCGCGGCCGGGGTCTCACCGGAATCCAAGTAGGTGAACGGTTTCCGGCCACTGAGGTACGGACGCAGCGCATCCACCACAGCGTCACCGCGCTCGACGACGGCCGCCTCGACGTCCGCGGTCGGCGCGGGGCCGAGCAGCGACAACAGGTACGGCTCGGCGATCCCGCCCGCACAGCCCGCGTCGGCGCGCGGCCGGGCCAGCGCGCCACCCAGGTGCCGGACCTGGACCAGCGCGAGCGGCCCCACCCCGCCCTGCGGCGCGGCGGCGGCCTGCAGCGCGTCGCTCACCCGGGCGGAGAACTCGGTGAGCAGCTCACCGCGCACCCGGGCCGGGCTGGGGTCGGTCGGCTCCATGCAGACGCCGCCGACCTGCGCGGCATCCAGCGGCCGCCGGGTGTCCAGCACCGCACCCGGAATCTCGTCGAACAACCGCAGCGGACCGGTGACCGCGCCCAGCGCGACCACGTCCACGGCCACCATGGCCCGGCCGCGCAGCATCTCGGGAATCGCGGGGAACGGCGGGAATTGCAGGAGAGTCAGCCAAAGGCTCAGTCCTTCTTCGGCTTCCGCGGTGGCCTGTCGGAAGGCCGCGACAACCGCCTCGGTCCGCTCGGCGGGCCACAGTATGCGGCCGCCGAAAAGCTCGGTCGCGTCGAACAATTCGAATTCCATGCCGGTCACCAACCCGAAATCGCCACCGCCGCCGCGCAGGGCCCAGAACAGGTCGGGCTCGGAGTCCGCGGTCACCCGGCGCTGATCGCCGTCCGCGGTCACCACCTCCAGCGCCCGCACCGCGTGCGCGGCGTAGCCGCGGCTGCGCGCGAACCAGCCGACACCGCCGCCCAGTGTGTACCCGGTCACCCCGACCACCGCGGAACTGCCGCAGGCTCCGGCCAATCCGTGCGCGGCGGCCCGCTCCAGCACCGGCTGCCAGGCCACCCCCGCCTGCACCCGGGCCACCCGTGCCGCGGCGTCGATCTCGATCCCGTCCAGCGCCCGGGTCGTCACCAGCACGGTCCCGTCCGCCGCCGAGGAGGGGCTGTGCCCCGTCGCCCGCGTGCTCAGCGGCAGCTCGGCCGCCGCCGCGAACCGCACCAGCGCCGCGGCGTCCGCCGCGTCCGCGACCTCCACCACCGCCCAAACCCGCTGCCGCACGGCGAGATTCCACGGGATGCTCGCCTGTTCGAAACCCTCGTCCCCGGGTACCAGCACCCGGCCCCGCACCACAGTGCGCAGCTCGCCACCGATCGCCGTCATCGCTCCTCCTTCGCCGCCGCGCGTACCGCGGCCGAACCCCGTCTGTCACAGGGGTATTGACCGTCCGGTCGGGGTGCGTTAACCCGCTGACACGCGGCCATGCTGGCAAGGACCGTGTGAACGTTTCGTGATCACGGCCCGGGAGGACCCCGGAAACAGTTCGGGCACCCGCCCACCCACCGGTTCCGGTGGGGGCAGGTGCCCGTGTGGCGCGGTGGATGGTCCTGGCCGGGACTGTGGTCCCGGCCGCCATCTTCACCGCTTCGCGCTGTTCACGTTGGTCGGCGCGTGGGAGCTTGCGCTCCCGGGGTTTCAGGGGTGGCCCCTGAACAACCTCTTGCCCTTGGGGTTTCAGGGGCTTGCCCCTGAGAGTCCCGAGAGTAGGGAACTTCTTTTCTAGCGCAGCTCGCGAGCCAGGTTGGCGTCCAGCACGCCGAGGAACTCCTCGGTGGTCAGGTAGCCCTGGTCGCCGCCGACCAGCAGCGCGAGGTCCTTGGTCATCTGGCCGGACTCGACCGTCTTGATGACGACATCCTCGAGCGTCTGGGCGAAGCCGATCACCTCGGGGGTGTTGTCCAGCTTGCCGCGGTGGGCCAGGCCACGCGTCCACGCGAAGATCGAGGCGATCGGGTTGGTGGAGGTGGGCTTGCCCTGCTGGTGCTGACGGTAGTGCCGGGTCACGGTGCCGTGCGCCGCCTCGGCCTCGCAGGTGCGGCCGTCCGGGGTGAGCAGCACGGAGGTCATCAGACCCAGCGAGCCGAAGCCCTGCGCCACGGTGTCGGACTGCACGTCGCCGTCGTAGTTCTTGCAGGCCCAGACGTAGCCGCCCTCCCACTTGAGCGCGGAGGCGACCATGTCGTCGATCAGGCGGTGCTCGTAGGTGAGACCGGCCGCGTCGAACTCGTCCTTGAACTCGGTCTCGTACACCTCCTGGAAGGTGTCCTTGAACATGCCGTCGTAGGCCTTGAGGATGGTGTTCTTGGTCGACATGTACACCGGGTAGTTCTGCTGCAGGCCGTAGTTCAGCGAGGCCCGCGCGAAGTCCCGGATCGAGTCCTTGAAGTTGTACATGCCCATGATCACGCCGCCGTCTTCCGGCATGCGGACGACCTCGTGCTGGATCGGCTCGGAGCCGTCCTCGGGCGTGAAGGTCAGGGTGACGGTGCCCGCCTGGTGCACCTTGAAATCGGTGGCGCGGTACTGGTCGCCGAAGGCGTGGCGGCCGATGATGATCGGCTTGGTCCAGCCCGGAACCAGACGCGGCACATTGGAGATGATGATCGGCGCGCGGAAGATGGTGCCGCCGAGGATGTTGCGGATGGTGCCGTTCGGCGACCGCCACATCTTCTTCAGACCGAACTCCGTGACGCGGGCCTCATCGGGGGTGATCGTCGCGCACTTCACACCCACGCCGTGCTTCTTGATGGCGTTGGCGGCGTCGATGGTCACCTGATCATCGGTCTTGTCGCGATACTCGATGCCGAGGTCGTAATACTCGAGGTTCACATCGAGATACGGGTTGATCAGTTTGTCCTTGATGAACTGCCAGATGATCCGGGTCATCTCGTCGCCATCGAGTTCGACGACGGTCCCTTCAACCTTGATCTTGGACATGGATCTTCGTGTCCTCCTAGGAAGGTGGTGCTCCCATTGCACGGCCGGTGAGCACCGCTTGTAGCGGACCCCAGCTGTTCAACAGACAACGTATACGCATGGCGCTCGGCACGGGACCTGTGGTGCCAAGTCCACGTACGCTGTGGCGTCAAGCAAGACAAGCGTACTGCTGCTATCGATCTCACCGCTCGGGTGGCCCCCGCTGTGCGGGATTCAGTGCGGTTACCGATAAGTAGCTTTTCGCGTGACTTTACGCACTTTCCAGGATGCGAAAACCCGCGGCCCGCGGCAACCCCCAAACCCGCGGACCGCGGGATATATGTTGCCGCGACCCGCGGGTGAATAGTCGGTGGTTCAGACGCCCACGTGCACGTGCTCGGAACCTTCGAGCAGATTCTCCGGCTTGTCTCGCACCATGAACGCGATGATCGGAATGGTCACCAGGAAGAATCCCGCGCCGATCAGGAACGCGATGTCATAGGAATGAATCGCGGCCCGGGCCATCACGTGGTCGACGCCCGGATTGTTCTTCGCGAACCGCTCGGCCACCTGCACCGCGATCGTCGACAGCAGCGCGGTGCCGATCGCGCCGCCCACCTGCTGCGCGGCATTGAGCAGCGCGCTCGCGACACCGGAGTCACGCTCCTCGACCTGATGCAGGGCCGTGGTCTGCATGGCCACGAACAGCCCGCCCATGCCGAGCGCGATGAGAATCACTGCCGGCAGCACGCCCCCGGCGTAGCTGTCCCCGAAGCTCAGCCGCGACAGGTACAGCAGCCCGGCCATGCCCAGCACCGAACCGGTGATCATGAGCGGCCGCGGTCCGATCCGCGGCAGCAGCCCGCTCGCGACGCCCGCGGAGACGACGATGCCGATCGGGAAGGGCAGGAACGCCACCCCCGCCTTCAGCGCCGACCAGCCCAGCGTGATTTGGAAGTAGTAGCTCATGTTGATGAACATGGCGAACATGGCGATCGGCAGCAGCAGCGCCACCAGGAACGAGCCGCCCCGGTTGATCTCCCCCGGAATACGCAGCGGCAGTAGCGGATTCGAGGACCGCCGCTCGATGGCGACGAAGGCGGCGAGCAGCGCGACGCCCGCGATCAGCAGGGCCAGGGTGGTGCTCGCGGTCCAGCCGTCGGAGGCCGCGCGGCTGAAGCCGTAGACCACCGAGACCAGGCCGAGCGTGGCGGTCACCGCGCCGGGCAGGTCGTAGCCGCCGGTGCGCGGTGCGGGCACGTCCCGGACCACGAAGGCGAGCGCGCCCAGGAAGGCGATCAGCGCGATCGGGGTGTTGACCAGCAGGCACCAGCGCCAGTTGGCGTATTCGGTGAGCGCGCCGCCCACGATCAGGCCGATGGCCGCGCCACCCGCGGACACACCCGCGAAGACGCCGAAAGCGCGAGCACGCTCTTTGGCCTCGGTGAAGGTGACCGACACCAGCGACAGCGCGGCCGGCGCGAGCAGGGCGGCGAACGCGCCCTGCAGCCCGCGCCCGGCGAAGAGTTCCGCGCCGTTCTGCGCGAGCCCGGCCAGCGCCGACGCCCCGGCGAAGCCGACCAGGCCGATCAGGAACATGCGCCGGCGGCCCAGGTAGTCGGCGAGGCGGCCGCCGAGCAGCAGCAGGCCGCCGAAGATCAGCGTGTAGGCGGTGAGCACCCATTGCCGGTCGCCGTCGCTGATGCCCAGGTCACGCTGGGCGAACGGCATGGAGATGGTGACGATGGTGGCGTCCAGCACCACCATCAGCTGGGCCATGGCGAGTACGCCCAGGGCCCACCAGCGCGCGGCTCCGCGCCGGTCAGAGCTTTGTGATCGGTCTTCGAGTGTTGTGGTCGCGGCGGTCATGTCGTCTCCTCACGGACGGTCCGGGATCACTCCCAACCATCTTGACCCCTGCGGCCAATTGGCGTCAAGAGAAATTTGTCGCACTGCGACAGTTGGCATAATGGGACACGAGAAGCGTTCGAACCCTTACCATGGAGGCATGTCGGAGTTGTCAACTCACCTCGGTGTGATCGCACGTCACCGGCCGGGCCTGCGTGAGCGGAAGAAGGAACAGACCCGGGCGCGGATCATCGATGTCGCCCTGCGGCTGTGCGACGACCAGGGGTTCGACGCCACCACCGTGGAACAGATCGCCGACGAGGCCGACGTCTCGCCGCGCACCGTGAACCGGTATTTCGACAGCAAGGAAGACATCGTCATCGCGCCCATCGCCGATTGGGCGCGGGCACACGCGGACGCCCTGCGCGAGCAGCCGAGCAGCGGCAATGAACTGAAAGCGCTGCTGGACAGCTTCCTGTCCATCGTGGACCGCGTCGTCGACCACGACGAACCGCTGCCCTTCCGCTGGTTCCAGCAGATGCAGCGCATCATCCGGTCCACCGCCGCGGTGCGGGCGTGCAGCATGGCCGCCACCGAGAACAAGACCGAGCAGACCGCACAGGTGCTGGCCGAACGCCTCGGCACCACCGTCGCTGATCTGCGAGTTCGATTGCTGCTCGGCACCTTCCACGCCATCATGCGGGCCGGCACCGAATCGGACTTCGATTCCGGCTTCGCCGACGAGCGCCTGATCGAGTCACCGCGCCGCATGGCGGAGGCCGTGGTCGGCGCGTATCACGAATTCGTGCGCACCTGCGCGGGGCCCGCTGTGGCCAGCCCCACTTCCGAAACACCGGCGTCCGCCCGCTAGAATCGCGCGACAGGTCAAGAGCATCAGCGTTAAGGCCCCGGCTTGCTGATCGGCAACCCTCCAGCTGCGGTGGGGTGCTCCGGGTGCAGACCCGGCGTTCGAAGGCCGAACGCAAGCGCAACTAGGAGGTCTACCGAAATGTGTTGTTGTCGAAGCCCATTCGCATCTCGATAACGTCAAACTTCCGCCATTCGGCGACCTTGTTTTTGGAGCAGAACACATGAGTGACTCGACCGCGCCCGCGGCCGTCTCGGCTGACGGCACCCTGGATCCGGCCGACTGGTCCTTCGAGACCAAGCAGATTCACGCCGGACAGGCTCCCGATCCGGCCACCGGAGCCCGCGCCCTGCCCATCTACCAGACCACCTCCTACGCCTTCCGCGACACCGATCACGCCGCCGCGCTGTTCGGGCTCGCCGAGCCGGGCAATATCTACACCCGCATCATGAACCCCACCCAGGACGCGGTGGAGCAGCGTATCGCCGCGCTCGAGGGCGGTGTGGCCGCGTTGTTGCTGGCCTCCGGTCAGGCCGCGGAAACCTACGCGATCCTGAATCTGGCGCAGGCCGGCGACCACATCGTGGCCAGCCCGCACCTGTACGGCGGCACCTACAACCTGCTGCACTACTCGCTGCCCAAGCTGGGCATCGAGGTCAGCTTCGTCGAGGATCCGGACGATCTCGAGCAGTGGCACACGGCCGTGCGGCCCAACACCAAGGCGTTCTACGGGGAGACCGTCGCCAATCCGAGCAGCTCGGTGCTCGACATCCCGGGCATCGCCGAGGTCGCGCACGCGGCGGGCGTGCCGCTGATCGTGGACAACACCGTCGCCACGCCGTACCTGATCCAGCCGCTGCGACTGGGCGCGGACATCGTCGTGCACTCGGCCACCAAATACCTGGGTGGGCACGGCTCCGCGGTCGCGGGCGTGATCGTGGACGGCGGCAACTTCGACTGGACCGTGCGGGACGCGGCGGGTGAGTCCCGCTTCCCGGGTTTCACCACCCCGGACCCCAGCTACCACGGCGCCGTGTTCGCCGATCTCGGCGCGCCGGCCTACGCACTCAAGGCGCGGGTGCAGTTGCTGCGCGATCTGGGTGCGGCGGTGTCGCCGTTCAACGCCTTCCTCATCGCGCAGGGCATCGAGACGCTGAGCCTGCGCGTCGAGCGGCACGTGGCCAATGCCCAGGCCGTGGCCGAGTTCCTGGCCGAGCAGCCCGGCGTCGAGAAGGTCTACTACGCAGGACTGCCCGGCTCCCCCTGGTTCGAGCGGGGCAAACAGCTGGCGCCCAAGGGTGTCGGCGCCATCGTCTCCTTCGAGCTGGCCGGCGGCGTGGACGCCGGCAAGAAGTTCGTGGAGGCGCTGGTGCTGCACAGCCATGTCGCTAACATCGGGGACGTGCGCTCGCTCGTCATCCACCCGGCCTCCACCACGCATTCCCAGCTGACGCCCGCCGAGCAATTGGCTTCCGGTGTCACACCTGGCCTGGTCCGGTTGGCCGTGGGTATCGAGGGGATCGGTGACATCCTGGCGGATCTGCGCGCCGGACTGACGGCGGCGGCAAATTGACCGTGAACATCGAATCGAACACGTCCCGGCACGCGGCGGAGCTGCTGCTGCCGCCGCCCGACGGGACGCTCGGCAGCATTGCCATCGGGGATGTCGAGCTCGAGAACGGAGCCGTCATTCCCGATGTCACGCTGGCTGTGCA
The DNA here is from genome assembly GCF_040680715.1 of Nocardia sp. NPDC051981. Classification (NCBI taxonomy): domain Bacteria; kingdom Bacillati; phylum Actinomycetota; class Actinomycetes; order Mycobacteriales; family Nocardiaceae; genus Nocardia; species Nocardia sp. NPDC051981. The sequence goes on from NZ_JBFAXK010000001.1 coordinate 84,372, forward strand.
GCGGTGGGGCGAACTATCGGCGAACGCGGACAACGTGGTGCTCGTGGAACACGCGCTGACCGGTGATTCGCACGTGGTGGGCCCCGCCGACGTGCACCACGGCCAGGCCGGCTGGTGGGACGGCATCGTGGGTCCCGGCGCGCCGGTGGACACCCGCGAGTGGTGCGTCATCGCCACCAATGTGCTCGGCGGCTGTAAGGGCAGCACCGGGCCGTCCTCGCTGGCGGCGGACGGAAAGCCTTGGGGCGCACGATTTCCCGAGATCTCCATCCGCGATCAGGTGACCGCCGAGATCATGCTGTTCGACCTGCTCGGCATCGACCGCCTGGCCGCCGTGGTGGGCGGCTCCATGGGCGGCATGCGGGTGCTGGAATGGATGATCGCCCGGCCCGAGCGGGTCGGGGCGGCCCTGGTGCTGGCGGTCGGCCCGCGCGGCACCGCCGACCAGATCGGCACCCAGACCACCCAGATCGCGGCCATCACGGCCGATCCGGACTGGCAGGGCGGCAACTACCACGGCACCGGGCGCGCCCCGATGACCGGCATGGGCATCGCCCGGCGCATCGCGCACCTGACCTATCGCACCGAGTTCGAGCTCGACCACCGCTTCGAGAACCATGCCCAGGGCGATGAGGACCCGTGGGTGGGTGGGCGTTACGCGGTGCAGAGCTATCTGGAATACCAGGCCGACAAGCTGATCTCGCGGTTCGACCCGGCCACCTACGTGCTGCTCACCGAGGCCATGAACCGCCATGACGTGGGCCGTGGCCGCGGCGGTATCGCGGCGGCGCTGGGGTCCACGCCGGTGCCGTGCGTGGTCGGCGGGGTGGACTCGGATCGACTGTATCCGCTGCGTACCCAGCAGGAGCTGGCCGATCTGCTGCCGGGTTCCAAGGGGCTGGAGATCATCCGGTCCCGGGACGGCCACGACGGGTTCCTGACCGAGACCGAGGCGGTCGGCAAGCTCATGCTGGAGACGATGGATCTGGCCCGCGCCCAGCGCGCGTCGGGCCGCTGAAACAGCGCTGCCCGTCCGCTGTATCTCCGCTGCCTCACCGGAGGCGCGTTACCTCGCGTATCGTGTCCGTTTCGCGCGAATTGCCGTGACGCGCTTCCGGTTTCACTCGCATGACACCTCCGTAACCGACGGCCCGGAATGCGTGTGCGCAAGGCTCGGCACACGTAATGTATTCAGGCATGACCGCCGCATTCGATGACATGGATCTACGCGATCTCGTCGATCTGCTCTCCGAGGACGAGCAGCGTGAACTTCGCCCGGCCATACTTCGTGTCCTGCACAGACTCCCGGACCAGGAAGTGTTGCGCCGCGAGCTCGGCCGCCGCATGACCTCGGTCTAGCAATCCCCCAGCGCCGCGGGTTCGCGGCCACCCTCCGATCGAACATTCAGTGCCGCGACTCCGGTCGCGGCCCCGACCTCGGCGCGGTCTAGGTGACGCCGAGGCTGCTGATGGTCGCGGCCAGCACGATGATCGCGCCGCCCAGCACCGTCAGCCAGGCGACGTCGAAGCCCTTGCTGCGCACCGCGAGCAGACCGGCCCGGTCCGTCGGCAGGATCAGCCGCAGTGCCGCCGCCAGCAACGTTCCGCCACCGAAGAAGAAGGTGCCGCGCCGCCAGCGGTCCCAGGCCAGGAAGACCACGGCCACCACCAGCACCACCGCTACCAGCAGTATGGGCAGATTGCCCCGGACGAACTCCCCCGCACGACTGCTACGGCTCTCGGGTGCGGCATGGGCTGGAGTCACCGGACGAGCTTATCCGGCCCTCTGCGATGCTGGAGCCCGTGTTCCATCTCGTGTTCTTCGAATCGCACATCTATTTACACAGAACAACGATGAGCAGCACCAGCCCGGACACACATGATCGCCCCGACCTCATGACCACCGTGTGAGTTCGCGGCGAACTTTCCCTGCTGGCAAACGGAGTTTGCCTGGCCCTTGTCATCATCGGGATCGCGCTGCCCAGACTGATCACGATGGAGCCCACCGCCTTCATCGGCTGGACGATGACAATGATCGTCCTCGTGGCCTGACCCCCCCAACTCCGCACCGAGCTGACCACTCTCGATGCCCAGCTCACCCTCCTTGCCACCCACCGCAGCGAACTGAGCCATCTGATCGACCGACTCGCCGCCCAGCTTACGACCTAGACGGCCCCGGATGTCCTGGTGGCCTGAGGACCACTGCTGGATGGGCTCATAGGCGGTGGTCGGTTGGCTGGATGTTCGGTGCGGGTTGGTGTTCCGTAAGCCGATCCGCTCGCCGGGCGCCGAGATGACCGAGGCCCAGCGCGACGGTCGTCTCGGCGCGGACCATGTCGAACTCCTCGTCGTTGTCGCGACACTGCGCTTCCAGCTCGTCGGAAGCAATCACAGACTCACTTCAGCAAGCGCCAATTGAATGGCGATAAGTTCAGCTCCTGCTGGAACATGTTGCCGCTCAACGCATATCGAGGACCGCCTTGCCGTTCACCTGCCTGTCGAGCAGGGCGTCGATCGCGTCGTGGACATGTCGCCACGATCCGGTCCACCCGATTTGCGGATCGAGTTCTCCGGTCCGCAACCGCTCGACGAGGTAGGCGATGTCGGGGCCGAACGGGGAGGACACGCAGAACGGTTCCAGTCGCCTGACGCCGCCCAGCATCCGCATTTCCTCGAAATCGATCACGGTCTGTTCGCGGGCGGCCCATCCGACCGACAGCGCGATCCCGCCGTCGCAGAGCTTCCCGAACGCCTGCGCGAGGATCGGACCGCCGACATTGTCAATGACGCCGTACACCGGCTCGTCGGGAATCGTTGAGCCGGAAAGGACTTCGGCGGCACCGAGTGCGCGCAACCCGTCGCCGCGCTGTGGCCGTCCCACCGAAGCGATAACATGCGCTCCGGCGCGCGCGGCGAGTTGAACAGCGAATCGGCCCACGCCGCCGGAGGCGCCCGTGACGAGCACTCGGCGGCCCAGCAGCGGCCCGAGCCGCCGCACCGCTTGCAGGGCCGTGGCCCCGGCCGCCGGGACCGCGGCCGCGGCGGCCAGGCCGACCGAATCCGGAACGGCGGCAAGATCGCTGGTGGCCACGGCCCGCAGTTCGGCGAATCCACCGGTCCCGGCGAATGAGCTGACACGTGTCCCCACCGGCGGGCCCGAACCGTCGGCCGCCGCCTGTACGACCGTCCCAGCGGCGTCCTTGCCGAGGAGTTGCCCCGGCCGCAATTGCCGTTCGGCGAAGGCGAGTTCGCCGAAGTTCAGAGACGCGGCCTCGACCGCGATGACCGCCTCGGAGGGGCTCGGGACGGGTTCGGGCACGTCGCCGAAACGGACGCGGTGTCGTGCGGCGGGATCGTAGATCAGGGCCCGCATAAATCGCCTCCAATTGAACTAACCAGTTAGGTAGGCGCACTGTAGCAGACTGAACTAACCAGTTAGAATCACTTCATGCCGCCCCGCACACCCGCCCGCGACCGCCTGCTCGAAGCAGCCCGAGAACTGTTCTATCGTGAGGGCTACAGCGTCTCGATCGATACGATCACCCAGCACGCCAACGTCGCGAAACCTACTGTGTACGCGCATTTCTCGTCGAAGGATGCACTCATCGACGCCGTGCTGAGTTCGGCGAGCCAGGAATGGTTCACCGAACTGGAGGCTGAACTGGCTCGCCGTGAAGGCGACCGCCTCGAGCGGCTGCTGGCACCGTTCGATCTCCTCGCCGCACACTTGCCGGACCCCGGCTACCACGGCTGCATCCTGATCAACAGCGCCGCGTCCCTGCTCTCCACGGACCGCCCCGCACACCATGCCTTGGAAACCCACGACAACGCCATGCTCACCTGCTTCGAGCAATTGGCCACCGAAGCCGGCGCGATCAACCCCGGCGAACTGGCCCGGCAACTCCTGCTGCTCTACAACGGCGTCAAGGCACGAGGGCTCGTGGACTCCACCGGCGCCGCTGCCGCCGACGCCCGCGCTGCCGCCACCGCGCTACTCGGGCCATCAAAGATCGTGTCGGAAGCGGCAAACGAGTCTGCCGAATGAAGTGTCGGGCGGCGGTGCCGAAGACGACGACTCGAACCGGCCAATTGAGGCGAGTGACCGACGGCTAGACATGGACCGAGGCTTCTGCGGCGGTCTTGAGCATCTGCAGCATGGCATCGTGCCCGGCGCGCAGTTTCTCGGAGCTGAAGAAAAGGGTGAGCAGCGGCCCGGCGAGGGACTGAGAGATGTGGCCGGGCAAGGGTTTTGCGCGCATTCCGGCGTGATTGCGGGCCAGCGTGCCGTAGGGCAAGGCAATCGGAGCCGTTACAGGCCCAGAGAACGGACCAGGTCCACCATCTCAGCGTGATAGAGCTTTGCGGGATCCTGGGTTTGGGGGCCCAGATGCCCGTAGATCTCGAGTGCGATAAGGCCGTGCATGCGACCCCACAGCCGCAACGCAAGCGCGACAGCGGAGGGCGGGAGGTCGGGGAAATCTGCTCGGACATGAGTAACCAGCTCGGCGTCGAAGTCAGACCAGGCGACGGCAGGATCATCCTGCAGCGAGGCCGCCCGGGGCCAGGCCGCGGCGACCAGACCGACCAATCCATTGCAGGCCCGCGCCCCGGCCTCGGCCGCCGGACCACGCGGTGGCGGCTGATATCCGGGGACGGGATCTCCGTAGATGAGCCGGAAGCCTTCGGGATTCGCCAGCGCCCAGCCGCGCACCGCCTCACCCCAAGCCACCACGCGGCCGGCCGGATCATCGACCGGAACCCGATCGCGCGCAGCCTCCACCTCATCGACCAGGCCGCCGTACACATCGCCGATGAGCATGGTGATCAGGTCGTCGCGAGTCGCGTAGTAGCCGTAGATAGCGCCGGCGGTCATGCCCATGTCACGGGCGATGGCGCGCAACGAGACCGCGTCGGGACCGCCTTCGGCCAGTAGCCGCAGCGCGATCGCCTTGATGTCTTCGGCCGTCTGCGCCCGTAGGCGCTCCCGGCGACGCTGTACGACTTCGGCCACGGTTGACACTTTACCCCGTGCGACTACTATCTAGCATGTCATTACTGAACGGCGTGTAGTAACTGAACGCAGTGTAGTTCGAGGAGTATCGTGAAGATCGGAATCTTCGGCGCGACGGGCGTAATCGGAAGCGAGACCGTGCTCGAGGCCGACCGGCGTGGACATCAGGTCACCGCATTCGCCCGCGACGCGGCACGTTTTCCCGACAAACGCGGCCGGGCCGACTGGCGGGTCGCCGACTGGCTCGACACCGACAGCATCGCCTCGGCGATCGGCGGACTCGATGTGGTGATCAGCGCGGTCAACGCCGGGCATGGCGTCGCCGACACGATTGCCCATGCGGGCAACTTCGTCATCGGGGCCAAGGCGATGATCGGCGCGATGGAGCGGCACCCGTCGGCGCGAGTGATCATGGTCGGCGGGGCCGGCAGTCTGGAGATCGCGCCCGGGCAGCAGATCGTCGACGGCGGAGCGGAATTCGAGCGAAGCCTGATCGAGGACCTCGAAGTCCCCGTCGAGTACGGGGCCGTGGTGCGGGCATTGCGGGACGCGCTCAACCTCTACCGGCAGTCCAACCGCAACTGGACCTACCTCAGCCCATCGGCACTACGAATCCGGCCAGGCGGCGAGCGGACCGGGCGTTTCCGGATCGGTGGAGATCAGCTCCTGGTACGCCAGGACGGCACCAGCCATATCTCCGCACCCGACCTCGCCATCGCTCTGCTCGACGAGGTCGAGCAGCCGCGATTCGTCCAGCGCCGCTTCACCGTCGGCTACTGACAAACAAGGACTACGAATGGATCTGGGACTCAACGGACGCACCGCGATCGTCACCGGCGCCGGCCGCGGCATCGGACTGGCCATCGTCAGGAGGTTGATCACGGAAGGCGTCGAAGTGATCGGGGCCGCCCGCACCATCACCGAACAGTTGCGCGAAACCGGCGCCGCGACGGTCGCCGTCGACCTCGGAACTTCCACCGGCGCGGCCGAACTCGTCACACAGGCCCTTGAAACACTCGGCGGCATCGACATCCTCGTCAACAACGTCGGAGGCGCAGAGTTCAACGCGACCAAAGGATTTCTCGACATCGATGACGAAACCTGGCAGCGGACATTGGATATCAACCTCCTCAGCGCGATCCGGGTAACCAGAGCCGCGCTGCCGAGCCTGATCGAACGCCACGGGACCGTGATCAACATGTCGTCGATCGTCGGGCGCGCCCCCGGCGCGGCAACCACCGACTACGGTGTCGCCAAGGCCGCGCTCACCGCGTTGAGCAAGTCACTCGCCGAGCAATTCGGGCCGCAAGGCGTCCGAGTCAACACCATCTCCCCGGGCCCGGTGCGTACCGCGTTCTGGGAATCGCCGGACGGACCCGGCGGAAAAATAGCCGCCGCCAACGGCATTGCAATCGAGGACTTCCTTCCCCAACTACCCGCCACGATCGGCATGACCACCGGCAAACTGATCGAGGCCGACGAGATCGCCTCACAGGTCGCCTTCCTGGCCTCCGACCACGCACGCAGCATCCTCGGCACCGACCTGTCCATCGACGGAGGCGCACTGAAAACCATCTGAAGCCACTGCCTGACCGATGCCCTCTCGCTCGACCGACCAGGCGAGGGGCATCGGCCGCACGACCGAGTGCCTATGAAACAAACTGCCTATTTATGCGGTTGGGCACGGCGAGCGGCGGGCGCCGCCGTTCGTATCCTGCAACGCCTGCCGGCCCTTACCGCCGCGATCCGGTACAACGACAAAACCGGCGCACCCATACACCGGTTGCTGCTGCTTGCGACCACTAGCTAGCTAGAGTGCGACGGCGGCGGTGTTCTCGAGGTGTTTGCGTGCTGCGCTGGCTGCGGCCTCTGGATCGCCCTGTTCGATGGCGTCGATAATGGCGCGGTGTTCGACGACGACTGCTTCGAGGCGGTGAGGTAGTTTGAGTGCCTCGAAACCGAAGAGCCACATTGCCCCGCGCAGGCTGACCATCGTTGCGTGGGTGCGCTCGAGGCCGAGGATTTCGGACTGAAGCAGGTGGAACCGCTCGTCCAGCGCAAGGAATTCCGACTCTTGGCCGCTGCTGAGGCTTTCCTGCGCGTCAACGATCGTACGTAGCTGTGAGATGTCCTCGGTCGTGGCGCTGAGCGCCAAACGACTTGCCACAAAGCCTTCGAGCAGCGAACGGAGATCGAAGATCTCCTGCCGCTCCGCTGTCGACAGCTCGCGCAGACGGAACCCGCGTTGGGATTCGACGACGATGATTCCCTCGCGGCTGAGCGTGAGAAGGGCTTCACGGACAGGCGTTCGGGACATGCCGAGAGACTCGGCCAGTTCGTTCTCCGAGTACTGCTCACCGTGGGTGAGTGAGCCATCCCTGATCGCCTGCTGAATCTGCAGATAAGCGCGCCGGCCCAGCGTCGGGGGCCGTTCAACCGCTGTGATGCCGCTCAGCTTTGCCATACCCCTAGGTTAACAGAGCCGTATGCGAAATTCAGCACGCTACGTACTTGTATACCGCATACCAGTGCCGTAGTGTGTGCTGTGTCATAGCCCATCCGGTTGGCAAAGGAGCACACGGATGCCTCTGTCCGCTTCAGACAAATTGGCGATCATCGAGCTGTCGAACCTGCAGATGCGATCGCTGGACAACCACGATGTCGATTCCTGGCTCGGGGCATGGGTTCCCGACGGAAAGTTCATCGCGACTTACGGCACGTTCGTCGGACACGACGCCATCAGGGAGTTCATCAACGGTCACATCGCGGCCGGCAAGGAGGACGGTGCACGTCATCTAATGACGAACTACACCGTCGACGGCGACGGCGAGACGGCGACGGCGACGTGCGCGGTTACCAAACTCCAGGTCGTGGAGCCGCCTTTCATCATCGCCACCGGTATTTACACCGACGTGCTGGTGCGCACCGAAGCCGGCTGGAAGTTCCAATCGCGTCAGCTGGACATCGACCCTGGCGTGTTCGCTCGCGCCGAGGCCGCCGCGGCCGCGCAGCAGTAAGGACGACCCGATGACTGAACTTGCCGCAGAGCGGTGGGGCGATTCCGGCCCACGCATCGTCATGGTGCACGGCAGCCTGAGTTCGGCCGCCGCGGCCTTCGCTGAGCAGCGGGTGCTGGCCGACCGATACCAGATCACCGCACCGTACCGCCGCGGCTACCACCCGAGCCCGAGCACACCGCGTATCGATCCGGACCGGGACGCGGCCGAGATCGCCGAGTTGCTCGGCGATGGCGCACATCTGGTCGGAACATCGATGGGTGGGGTCGTCGCGATGCGGGCCGCAGCACTGGCCCCGGAGAAGGTTTGGTCGCTGACGGTGATCGAGCCGCCCGCACTACCCAACGGTGCCGGACGACCGGCAGCAGACCGGCTCGCGACCGCGCTGCGCGACTACTTCTCGGCCGCCGACCCCGCCGATCTCGAGTCCTTCGCAGTCGGCTTTTTGAAGGTACTCAACGTCGACATGCCCCTGCCGTCGCCGCTGCCTGCCCCACTGGCCGAGGCCATCCGCAATCTTACGACTGAAAGGCCCTGGGAGACAGGCGTTCCGCTGGAGGCGCTGGCGCGGACCACGTTCCCCAAACTGGTGGTCACCGGTGGTGGCACTCCGGGATTCGAAGATGTCGCCGATGCTCTGGCAGAGGGGTTGTCGGCGAAACGCGTTCTGTTCGAGGGCAGTCCGCACGCAGTGCAGCGTATCGGGCAGAAGTTCAACGACGAGCTCATCGCTCACTTGCAGAACGCGGGCACTTCTCTGTCGGCCTGAGCCGACGCGACCCACGGTACGCGAGGGACTCGTGTGCCGTGGAGTCGTGATCAAGAAAGGACTGAATCGCTGTGCACGTAGCGCTGTTTCAGATCGCTAGCCCGGACTCCGAGCCCGTGGCGACTCGGCTACGGCGGGTCGGTGATGCGATCGATCGCGAATCAGAGCTCGAGAAAGCCGATCTGCTGGTTATGCCCGAGCTGTGGGGCGCCGGCTATTTCGCCTTCGACGAGTACAAGGACCGAGCCGAACCCCTCACCGGCCCGACGGTCACCGCGGCGCGTGACTGGGCCACCTCGCATCGGCTGTTCGTTCACCTCGGCAGCATCGTCGAGATCGATGAGCAGGGCCGCTTGTACAACACCTCGGTGGTGGTCAGCCCGGACGGTTCCGTGCGCAACATCTACCGCAAGGTGCACGTCTTCGGGTATGGCTCGCGGGAGCAGGAGCTCCTCACACCGGGCACCTCGATAACCGTCGACTCCATCGCGGGTGTGCCATCGGGCTTCACCACCTGCTATGACCTGCGCTTTCCGGAGCTGTTCCGCAGTCTGACCGATGCCGGCGCCGAGTTGCTGGCCGTGTGCGCGGCCTGGCCGGCCGCCCGCCTCGCGCACTGGCGACTGTTCACGAGCGTGCGTGCGGTCGAGCAGCAGTCGTGGCTGCTGGCCTGCAATGCAGTCGGAGAACAACACGGGGTGAGCCTCGGCGGCCACAGCCGGATCGTCGACCCCTGGGGTGAAGTGCTCGTCGAGGCGGGTTCCGACGAGGGATTCACCTTCGCCGAGATCGATCCTGCTCTGCCGCAACGCGTGCGCGCCGAGTTTCCCGCACTGGCGGACCGACGCTGGCCCCCCGACCTATCGACCAGAGTGGAGTAGCACATGACCACCGGCATCACCCAGCTACGACTCCGGACCAATTCCGGTGACGAAGTGGCCTTCACACCGACCAATGTCATTGTCGCCGGGTACACCGGGCGCGACACCGCCGCCGTCGCACATCACGTCGATGAGCTCGCCGCGATCGGCGTGCCGAGACCGGACAGCATTCCCGCGTTCTACGAAATCGGCGCCGACACCGTGACAACCGACACCGTTATCGAGGTCGACGGGCCATCGACGTCGGGCGAGGTGGAACCTGTCCTGATATACGCCGACCATCGCTACTACCTGACAGTCGGCTCGGACCACACCGACCGGGTACTCGAAACGCAGAGCATCCGCCTGTCCAAAGCCGCGTGCCTCAAGCCGATCGCCACCACGATCATCGACCTCGGAACCGACCCGAGCGTTCTGCGGTGGGACGAGATTACGGTGTCCAGCTGGGTAAACGGCGATATCTACCAGCGAGGATCCCTCGCCTCGATGCTGCCGCTCAGCGAGCTGCTGTCCAAATGGGGCAAACATGACCGCGACGAGTCCGCGCTGGTCCTGTTCGGCGGAACCATGCCGCTGGTCGAGGGCACCTTCCGATACGGCCACCACTGGCAGATGAGCCTCGAAGTGCCGGGTCACGCCCCGATCGAATTCACATACAACGTCACTGTCAGGAGCAGCTAATGCGCACCAGCACCGACTACCTGGCCTCGCTGGACGACGGCCGCCGCGTGATCGTCAACGGCACGTCCGTGGAGCACGTCGCAAGCGATCCGGCGTTCGCGCCGATCGCCCGCACGATCGGAGACTTGTTCGACCTGGCAGCCGATCCACGCAACGGCATGCAGGTCACCGACGGGACCCTCGGCCGCCCGGTGAACAGGCTGTTCCTGCCGCCGCGGCGCGCCGAGGATCTCACGGCCTACCGCACGGCAGCCCAGGTCTGGGCCGATCACACCCACGGCTGGGTGGGCCGCTCACCCGACCACGTCGGCGCCTTCGTCGCCGCCTTCTCGGCCCACCCCGAAGCGTTCGCGCAAGAACACGATCTGCGTGACAACGTCCTCGCCTTCCACCGCCGGATCGTCGAGAACGATCTCTATGTCTCCTATGCGATCATTCCGCCGCAGGTCTCCCGCGCAAGCACCGCGCACGCATGGGAGGGCGAGTTCATCCAGGTCGGTGTGAAACACGAACGCGAAGACGGCATCGTCGTTCGCGGTGCCCAAATGCTCGCCACCGGCGGCGCGGTCGCCGACGAGATCCTGGTCTCCTGCATCAAACCGCTGCAAGCCGAGGACTCGGACTTCGCGATCAGCTTCACCGTCCCGGTGAACGCCGACGGACTGACACTGTACTGCCGCCGCCCGTACGCCCCCAGCGTGACCAGCGAGTTCGACTATCCGCTCAGCGCACGCTACGACGAGACCGACGCCCTGCTGGTGTTCGACGACGTCTTCATCCCCTGGGAAAACGTCTTCGTCTACAAGGATGTCCCGGGTCTGCGCAAACAGTTCTTCGATACCGCCGCACATGTGCTCGGCAACTGGCAGGCACAGATCCGCTTCGCGACCAAACTGCGATTCCTTGCAGGGATCGCCCGCAAGATCGCCGCGGTCAACGGTGTCGACAAGTTCCCCGGCGTCGTCGAGAAGCTCGGCGAGCTCGCCAGCCTGGTCTCGGTAGTGGAATCCGGGGTCCTCGCCGCGGAGCACACCGCGACACCGGACGAGCAGGGACTGTGGCGCCCGGGCGCGGCCGCCCTGTACGGCGCGATGGGATTGCAATCCGAGATCCACCCACGCGTAATCGAGATCGTGCGCGACCTGGCCGGAGGCGGGGTACTGCAGGTGCCCTCGAGCGTTCACGAACTCGCCGGCGAGCAGACCCGTGACGACATGGACCGCTACGTCAGCAGCCCCGGCCTGTCCGCCGTCGAGCGAGTGAAACTGTTCAAACTCGCCTGGGACGCCATCGGCAGTGAATTCGCAGGACGCCATCAGCAATACGAGCTCTTCTATGCCGGAGCCCCGTTCGTCGTGAAGGGCTACGCGTTCCGAAACTTCGACTACGACACCGCAACCCAGGCGGTCGAACAGTTCCTGGCGTCCTACGACCTGTCCGAGATGCCGTCGGCCGAGCTGGGCCAGGTGACCGCATGAGCAAGCCTGAATTCGAATTCTTCTCTGTCAGCGACGTCGAATTCACCGTCTGCCCCGGCGACAACCCCTTGATTACCGAACGGATCCTAAGCAAGGACCCCACCACCGGCGTCGCCACCCGGATCCTGCGATACGCGCCGGGCGCCGATTCCACGCCGATGGGCGTGCAACGGCACGACTTCTGGGAAGAGGTCTACATCCTCGAAGGCTCCTTCGTGGACCTGACCCTGGGCGAGAAGTTCACCGCCGGCCAGTACGCATGCCGCCCGCCGGGCATGCCGCACGGACCGTGGCGCTCCGACGAAGGGGTGCTGACCTTCGAAGTCCGCTACCCCGCAGGCAAGGAGCAGGAGAAATGACGATGATGTCCCCGATGGTCGACCCATCGGCAATGCGCAGAACGATGGGGAAATTCGCGACCGGCGTCGCCGTGATCACGACAGAAGTCGACGGCGTCCCCCACGGCATGACCGTCAACTCCCTCACGTCGGTCTCCCTGGACCCACCCCTGCTGCTGGTGTGCTTCAACCGCGGCGCTCGCAGCGCCGAAGCGGTGAGCGCGGCCGGACGGTTCGCGGTCAACATTCTGTCGAGCCGACAGCAAACCATCGCGCTGCGCTTCGCCCAACCAGGAGAAGACCACTTCGCCGGCCTCGGACTCGAATACGACGGCCACAGAGTCCCCGTCGTGCCACGCGCACTCGCCCACCTCGACTGCGACGTCGACCGCATCATCGAGGCCGGCGACCACACCGTCGTCTTCGGTGCCGTCCAAGATGTTTGCTCACGCGACGGTGAAGCCCTCGGATTCTTCCGCGGCAACTTCAGCAGCATCATGCCCCACGACACCGAACCCGAACACTGGTTCTCCTGATCAACCCTCACCCAACCATGACCAGGCGACGCGAAATATGCTCGCACGGTACGGATTTCGAACCCAGATCGGCCACAGCATCTGGCAATCGAACAGACGCGAGCCAGCGCCCCACACGGATGGTTCGCGGTCGTCGATGGGACAACTTCCGACAGCCCACGACGACCATCTCGGAGAGTCGGCGTCCTGGCAACGAAGTGTGCCCCTTCCTGCCAGGACGTCGGCGAAACAGGCGCCAGTTACCCTGCAGCCGAAGCAATTCCAGGCAAGGCACGATCCAATCTATTTGCTCACACTGGCCCGGTGCGGCCGGTAAGAGCCAAACCGAACGCTGTCAGACCTAGCGCCCGCGCGGTGAGGTCGGCGGCGGTGTCCAGAACTCTCGGCCGTCTCCCGCGCGCACACGAAATCCGATCTGCGCCTGCACTTCTGCCGGTGCACCACCCAAAAGCCGACCCCGCTGAGGGTGGCCCGGACCGAGTCAGCCGCAGAGCCGCCACAGCAGCACCGGCACACTGTCGCGGACGACCCCCCGCATGGCTACCGCGACTCTCGGGTGCGACATGGGCTGGACTCACCGCACAGCCCTAACCAGCGCTCTGAGATGCTGGAGCCCGTGTTCCATCTCGTGTTCTTCGAACCTCGCATCCCCCCGAATACCGGCAATGCCATTCGGCTGGCGGCCGGCACCGGCTGCGAACTGCACCTGATCGAACCGCTCGGCTTCGACCTGTCCGAGCCGAAGCTACGCCGGGCCGGGTTGGACTACCACGACCTGGCCATCGTCACCGTGCACAAGAGTCTCGCCGCGGCGTGGGATGCCATTCGGCCCGAGCGGGTCTTCGCCTTCACCGCGACGGCCACCACCCACAGCACCGATGTCGCCTATCGCTCGGGCGATGTGCTGCTCTTCGGGCCCGAGCCGACCGGGTTGCCCGAGGAGGTGCTCGCCGATCCCCGCGTCACCGAGCAGCTGCGCATCCCGATGCTGCCGGGCCGGCGCTCGATGAATCTGTCCAATGCCGCGGCCGTCGCCGTGTACGAGGCCTGGCGGCAGCTGGGTTTTCCGGGCGCGGTCTGAGTCTCCGGGATCAGTCGTCGATTTCGAAGCGCTTGAAGCGGGAGGTCGCACCACCGGTCAGGCGGACCGCGGATTTGGGGACGCCGTAGTGGGCTGCCAGCAGCTCGATGGCGGCCTTGTTGGCCTTGCCCTCCACCGCCGGGGCGCGCACGTACAGCTGCAGCGCGCCATCGTCGAGGATCTCGACCAGGGGCCCCTTCTTGCTGCCGGGTTTGATGGTCGCCCGGACCACTGTCGACATGCCGCACTCCCTTCCCGCGCCCGACCCCATTGTCGCGGACGGGGTCCGGGTTGACGGGTGGGGCCTGCGATACAGCGCACAGGCTCGAGGCCAGCGATCGAGGCGGGGACGTCGTAGTGTCGCAGGCGATGCCGCGCGGCAGGAAGGTCGCCCGGGAAGGAAAGTTCAGATGGTCAAGCGTTTGCTGTTGCTGCTGTCGGCGGTGGCGGGGGTGATCCTGCTGGCGACGGGTACGGCCGCGGCCGGGCCGGTCACCGTTCACGACGATTCCAAGGTGCTCGATGTCACCAAGGTGACGAATGCCGCGCTGCAACTGACGGATCCGGTGCAGATCTTCACCACCGAGAAGTACTCCGACGATCGGGCCAAGTTCGACATGGAGACCCAGACCCACGCCAAGAATCCGACCGACGTGGTGCTGGCCATCAATACCAAGACCAGGTGGCTGACCATCCGCACCGGCGCGAATTCCCATATCCGCGACACCACGCCCGCGGGGACCGCCTTCGGAAACGCGCTCGGCAACGGCGATTACACGGGTGCGACCATCGCGGCACTGGGCGCCTTGAAGACGGCCGCCGATCAGGCCGCGCCCACCAGCGTCAAGGCCGGCAACCCGGCCCCCGCGCACCAGCCCGCCGCCAGGCCCGAGAGCAAGAGCAGCGGCTGGGGCTGGCTGGGCCTGCTGTGCCCGATCCTGGTCATCGGCGGCATCATCGCGGCGGTCGTCGCGTTCGTCCGCCGTCGCCGCGGCACCCCGGCGCCCCCGCCCGCCCCGTTCGGCGGCGGTGGTTTCGGCGGCGGCTACGCCCCGGGCGGCCCGGGCTACGGCACCCCGCCCCCGCCGCCCTACGGCGGTGGCCGTCCCGGCATGAGCCCCGGCGCTGCGGCCGGTCTCGGCGCGGTCGGCGGCGCTCTGGGCGGCGGCCTGCTCGGTTACGAACTCGGCCGGATGGAAGGCGAACACGAGCGCGACCGCGGCCCGGAATACGGCCCGCCCCCGGAGTCCGGCGGCTACGGCGGTTACGACCCCGGCCCCCAGGAGTGGGGCGGAGGCGGCGGCGACTACGACTTCGGCGGCGGCAGCGATTTCGGCGGCGGCGACTTCGGCGGCGGCGACTTCGGCGGCGGCGGCGATTCCGGCGGCGGCGACTTCTGAGCTGTTCGCCGATCGAGGCGAAAACTCTTGGCGCGCCCTGTATCTCACCCGAAGCGCGGGCCGCGCCGTTCGATGCGACAACCGAAATATGGTGCCGGTGGCCGCCATTCAGCGGAAGTCGCGGGAACGGCCCTCGATGCGCAGGTCCATGCGCTGCAGATGGTCGGCGACGATGGTGACCGCACCCTCGGCGTTCTGCACCCGCCCGCGGATGAGCAGGGCGGGCGCGGTGGTGGCCAGGCGGCGGTAGCGGGCCCACAGGCCGACCGAGCAGACCACGTTCACCATGCCGGTCTCGTCCTCCAGATTGAGGAAGGTGACTCCGCCCGCGGTGGCCGGACGCTGCCGGTGGGTGACCGCGCCGCCGACGAGAACCCGGGTGCCGTCGCGAATGTCGAGCAGCTGCGCGGCGGGGATGACGCCGAGCGCGTCGAGGCGCTCGCGCAGGAATTCGGTCGGATAGCTGCCGGGCGAGACGCCGGTGGCCCACACGTCGGCGGCGGCCAGTTCCAGCGCGCTCATCCCGGGCAGGGCGGGTGCGGCGGTGGCCGCCCCGGTGCCGGGCAGCCGGTCGGGCCGTTCCCCGGCGGCCGCGCCCGCCGCCCACAGCGCCTCGCGGCGGGTGCCGCCGAGACTGGTCAGCGCGCCCGCGGTGGCCAGCGCTTCGGCCTGCGGCACGCTCAGCTCCACGCGCCCAGTGAGGTCGAGAAACGTGGTGTAGGGCCCGATTTCGCGGGCGGCCACGATCTGTTCGGCCAGCTCGGTGCCGATGTGCCGGACCGCGGCCAGCCCCAGCCGGATCTCCAGGCCCCGCGCCTCCAGGGTCGCCTCGGCCAGGCTGTGGTTGATGTCGGGCCCGTGCACCACCACCCCGTGCCGTCGCGCGTCGGCGACCAGCGACTGCGGCGAGTAGAACCCCATCGGCTGGGCGCGCAGCAGTCCCGCGCAGAAGGCGGCCGGATGATGCAGCTTGAACCACGCCGAGTAGAACACCAGTGAGGCGAAACTCTGCGAATGGCTTTCCGGGAAACCGAAATTCGCGAAGGCGTACACCTTCTCGTAGATGCGGTCGGCCACCTCGCCGGTGATGCCGTGCAGGTCCTTCATGCCCTGATAGAAGCGGGCCCGCAGCCGTTCCATCTTCTCCGGTGACCGCTTGGATCCCATGGCGCGGCGCAGCTGATCGGCCTCGGCGGCGGTGAATCCGGCGACGTCCACGGCCATCTGCATGAGCTGCTCCTGGAACAGCGGGACGCCGAGGGTGCGTTCCAGCGCGTTCTCCAGTGCCGGATGGTCGTAATCGGGCTTCTCCCTGCCATTGCGGCGACGGATGTAGGGGTGCACCGACCCGCCCTGGATCGGTCCCGGCCGGATGAGCGCCACCTCCACCACCAGGTCGTAGAAGTTCCGCGGCTTCAGGCGCGGCAGGGTCGCCATCTGCGCGCGGGACTCCACCTGGAAGACGCCGATGGAGTCGGCGCGGCACAGCATGTCGTAGACGGCTTCCTCGCCCAGGTCCAGCCGATGCAGTTCGACGGTGTGCCCCTTGTGCTCGGCCACCAGGTCGATCATGTAGTGCAGCGCCGACAGCATGCCCAGCCCGAGCAGGTCGAACTTGACCAGTCCCGCCGACGCGCAGTCGTCCTTGTCCCACTGCAGCACACTGCGATCGGCCATGCGCGCCCATTCGGTCGGGCACACGTCGGCGATGGGCCGGTCGCAGATCACCATGCCGCCGGAGTGGATGCCCAAATGCCTTGGCAGCCCCTCCAATTCACCGGCCAGCGCGAGGACGTCGCCGGGGATGTCGGTGTGCTGCTCTTCCGCCACGCCCGTCCAGCGGCTCACCTGTTTGCTCCAGGCGTCCTGCTGTCCGGTCGAAAAGCCCAGGGCGCGTGCGGCATCCCGCACCGCGGAGCGCCCGCGATAGGTGATCACATTGGCCACCTGCGCCGCGTATTCGCGCCCGTACTTGGCGTAGACGTGCTGGATGGCCTCCTCGCGCCGATCCGATTCGATGTCCACGTCGATGTCGGGCGGCCCGTCCCGCTCCGGCGACAGGAACCGTTCGAACAGCAGCTCGTTGGCGACCGGGTCCACATTGGTGATGCCGATGGCATAGCAGACCGCCGAATTGGCCGCGGAACCCCGGCCCTGGCAGAGGATGTCGTTGTCGCGGCAGAAGCTGACGATGTCGTGCACGACCAGGAAGTAGCCCGGGAAGTTCAGGGTGGCGATCACGTCCAGTTCGTGTTCCAGCTGCCGGTAGGCGTCCGGGCTCCCGGCCCGGGGCCCGTAGCGGCGGGCCGCGCCGCGGAGGGTGAGCTCGCGCAGCCACGAGTTCTCGTCGTGGCCGTCCGGCACGTCGAAGGGCGGCAGTTGAGGCGCGATCAGCCGCAGGTCGAACGCGCAGTCCCGGCCCAGCGCAACGGCATTCGCCACCGCCTCGGGGCAGGCGGCGAACAGTCGCGCCATCTCGTCGCCGGAGCGCAGGTGCGCGCCGCCGGTGGGGGGCAGCCAGCCGGCCATGTCGTCGAGGCTGGAGCGGGCCCGGATGGCAGCCAGCGCCATGGCTCGGCGCCGGTGCGGCGGGGCCGCGAAATGTGCTCCGGTGGTGGCGAGTACGGGGAGCCCGACCCGGTCGGCGAGGGCGATGAGCCGGGCATTGCGCTCATCGTCCTCGGGGATGCCGTGGTGGGTGAGCTCCACGCTCACGTGCTCGCGCCCGAACCGTTCGATCAGATCGCGCAGCGCCGCCTCGGCCGCCGGGTCGCCCTGCCGAAGCGCCTGTCGCACAGTCCCTTTGCGGCAGCCGGTGAGAATGTGCCAGTGCCCGCCCGCCGCGGCGGTGAGCCGTTCCAGGTCGTAGCGCAGGATGCCCTTCTCCCCCGCCGCCATGTGCGCGGCGGCCATCTCCCGCGACAGCCGCCGGTACCCCTCCTGCCCGCGCGCCAGCACCAGCAGGTGCGGTCCGGCCGGGTCGGGTGTGCCGGTGCGCGGCTCGGAATTCAGTGCGTCCGACTCGGATTCGCGGCCGCGCCGCCGCCCGCGGGGCGCCAGGTGCGCACCGGCGCGGGCCGCGGTGCCGATGGACAGCTCGGCGCCGAAGATGGTCGGCATCCGCCATTCCCGCGCCGCCTCCGCGAACCGCACCACGCCGTAGAACCCGTCGTGGTCGGTCAGCGCGAGGGCCTCCAGGCCCAGTCGCACGGCTTCCTCCACGAGTTCTTCGGGCTGGCTGGCGCCGTCGAGGAAGCTGTAGGCCGAGTGCGTGTGCAGCTCGGCGTACGGCACCGCTGATCGCGCGACCCGGCCGAGTTCCCCGGCCTCGTACTTCTCCCGCTTCCGCGACCAGGCCGGGCTGTCGCCGCCGTCGCCGTCGACCGGCTTGCGCGCGGGGTCGGGCCGCCCGGACAGCACCCGTTCCATCTCCGCCCACGAAGGCGGGCCGTTGTGCCAGCCCATGACGCACCTCCTCCGCAATCCGACCGGTCTCGAGTATCGAACATACATTCGAAACCGATTGGTCTCTACAGCGGCACGCACCAAATCCCCGGAGGCCGGTTCGGGGGTGGGCAACCGCACCGTGGCGAGGTAACTTACTTTGGAGTAAGTTCGAGGCAATTCCACCTGCAAGGGAGCAGAAATGATGGCATCGCGAAGCGATTCGGTCAGGGATGGCGGCGGGGCGGGCGGGCCCGATAGCTCGGCCGACAACGGCACCGGTTACCTGGCCCGGCGGCGCGCCCGCCGCGATCTGGCCGGCAAGCACGTCGTCATCACCGGCGCGTCCTCCGGTATCGGCCGGTCGGCCGCGCTCGCCGTCGCCGAGAAGGGAGCGGTCGTCATCCTGCTGGCCCGCCGCGCCGACGAGCTGTCCACCGTGGTGGACGAGATCACCGCCGCGGGCGGCGCCGCGTTCGGCTACCCGTGCGATGTCACCGATCAGGACTCGGTCGACCGGACCCTGCAGGCCGTGCTCGACACCCACGGGCACGTCGACATGCTGGTCAACAATGCCGGCCGCTCCATCCGCCGCGCCGTGCACCGCTCCACCGACCGCATGCACGACTTCGAGCGCACCATGGCCGTCAACTACTTCGGCGCGGTGCGCATGACCCTGGGCCTGCTGCCCGGCATGCGGGAGCGCCACGACGGCCACATCGTGAACATCTCCAGCGCCGGCGTCCAGGTCGCCACCCCGCGCTTCGCCGCCTACCTGGCCAGCAAGGCCGCCCTGGACAAGTTCGCCGAGGTGACCGCGGCCGAAATGCGTTCCAGCAATATCACTTTCACCACCATCCACATGCCGCTGGTCCGCACCCCCATGATCACCCCGAGCGGCGACCAGGGCACCGGCACCCAGTCCCCGGAGTGGGCGGCGGCGCTCATCGTGCGGGCCCTCACCGAGCGCCCCCGCCGCATCGACGTGCCGCTCGGCACCCTGGCCGAGTACGGCTCCATGTTCGCGCCCGGCATCAAGGAGCGGGTCCTGCACCGCTACTACCGCGCCATCCCCGACTCCCCCGCCGCCAAGGGCGAGGCGGTGCCCGAACCGGAGACGGCCGACGTGGACATCGTTGTCCCGCAACGCCGCCGCACCGTCCCGCCCGCGGTCCGCGTCACCGGAACCGCCCTGCGCCGCGCGGCCCGGCTGGTCCCGGGCACCTACTGGTGACCACCCGCCGACCTGGGAACCGCCCTGCTCATGGCCGCACCCGGTGAGTGTCACGCGGGAAAAGCGTTGCCCACCTGATGTTGTCGGCCTCGAGCAACCGCGACACCCAGCGCTCCACCCTGCGGTACGCCGAAGCCTGTGCGCCCCAAGGGTTGCCGACCGGATCGAAGCTGGCAGGATCGCGGCATGACCGAGGTCTGGCAGCCGGATTCCCTGTTCTCGCGACCCGAGCTCTGGGCCGCGAGCTTTCTCGACGAGTACGCCTCCGATGTGCCCGGCGGGGACCGCGCCGACCGCGAGGAGGAGTACGACGACTTCGAGGCGGAGTACGACCTCGGCGACGGGTACGTATTCCGGGTCGCATCCGGCTTCTACGGTTCCTCACTGAGCCTGCGCCATCCCGGCGCCACCGACCCGGTCGAGCTGGGCTGGGACGATCTCGCGCACTGGCATCCGCACGCCCTGCGCTGGTCCGAGGTCGACCTGATCTGCCGTGCCACCGCACTGGCCGACCCCGACGCGTCCTACCCCGGCCCGTACCTGGCCCTGCTCGGCCGTTTCGCCCCACTGTGCACCGACGCCGACGCCGCGATCGCCGTCCCGCTGCTGCGTGAGGCCTTCGCCGCCCTGCCGGGCCTGGATCCCTATCAGCGGCGCGCGTATGCCGCGCACGGCGATATCCGGGCATTCGGCGTGGATTGGCTGCAGGACGACGAAACCGGTTGGTGGTACCTCGATTACGTCGAGCAGCCGGACAATCCCTATCGCGATGATCCGGACTACCCCGCCGGCGACCTGTACTCGATGCGCGACCCGGACGATCCCGAATTCCCCTTCGCCGCACTGGCAACCGCTGTCGACCGGGCACGCGCCCGCTGCGCGGCCGTCCGCGACCAGCCCTGGTCCAGTCACCCCGAGGTCGAGGCGGCCGCCCGGAGCTTCGCCGCCGATCCGACAGCGGCGCACCGGACAGCCCTGACCACCGCGCTGCACACCGCGGGTTGCACCGACCGGTCCGTCCTGTCGGCGCTGTCCCCCGGCGCGGGTGAACTCCGCGCCCTGGTCATGACCGAGCTCCTCCTCGGCGTCGACCCTCACACCCTGCCGCGAACCCGCTCCGGCCACGCAGCCCCACCGCCCCGCCGCTACCACGCCCACGCCTACCTGCCCGTTTCCTCCTCCGAAGCCCCTCGAAACGGCCCGGCATCACAGCTGAAGCCTCTTCTCAACGCCGCCCTCCGAGCCGCCGGACTGGGAACCACCAAGCACGGACCCGCCCGCGTGGGCCGCAGGGACGGCAGCTGGGTCGACGACCTCCCCCTGACAGTGATCGACGATTGGCGCGCGGCGATCGAAGTAATACGCGATGTCCTGCTCACGGCCGAAGCTCCGGCAGGCAGCAGCATCGAAATAACCCGCCACGGCGAAACCGTGGTGGTCTCCCTCGACTGACTCCCCGCCCCGAATCACCGAGCGTGGCACTCGGTGCTCGATCACACGCCTCTTGACGCGTCCTGGGATTCGAGTTCTACTGTGCATTGATCGAACAAACTTTCGATTATGTTAGGTAGCTGGCTCGGTGCTGGCTTGCGTTGCCGAGGGTTGGGTCCCGTCGACTGGGAGAGGTGGTCACTGGATGGGTGCGGCTGCGGAGGCCAGACGGGCGCAGTTGGCCGAGTTGCGGCGGCGGATGGCCGCCGTGCCCGCGCGCGGGGCCGAGGTGGCGGCCCATGTGCCCGTGTCCGAAGAGCCGCGGCGGGAGTCCTTGCCGGTGCCGGGGGCGCTCGAAAACCTTTTACCCGATGGCGGATTGGCCAAGGGGTCGGTGGTCGTCTACAACGGCGCGGGGTCGCTGATCTCGGGGCTGCTGGCCGCGGTGACGGGCTCCGGGGGGCATGCCGCGGTGGTCGGGCTGCCGCGGCTGGGGTTACTGGCCGCCGCGGAGATGGGGGCCCGGCTCGACCGGCTGGCGGTGGTCTCCGATCCCGGACCGGACCCGCTCGAAGTTGCCTCCGTATTGCTGGACGGCCTGGATCTGGTGGTGCTCGGGCTGAACGGTCTCGCCGTCCCCATGTCCCGCGCCCGCATCCTCGCCGCCCGCGCCCGCAGCAAGAACTCCACCCTGATGGTGACCAACGGCTCCTGGTCCGGTTCCGCCCTGCACATCGATACCCGGGTCTCCGGATACAGCGGCCTGGGCCGCGGCTGCGGCCGCCTGCGCACCGTCCGCCTCGACGTCTCCGTCCGCGGCCGCTCCGCCCAGCCCCGCTCCGGCCACCTGGCCCTCAGCCCCGCCGACGGTCGCGTCGAATGGGTCGCCGCCCCCGGCCCCGCCCGGCCCGCCGCCGCTCCCGAACCGCTGCGCCCGGCGCGTCATGCCGCGTCCTGACCGATCGCCGACCGCCGCCCCGACCGCCGCCGGCCAGGCGATAGCGCCTGCGGCGCAGCGGATTTCCCGCGCCTTCCGGGTGCCCCCGCGTGTGGGCGGGCGTCATGTCGCGGGCTGACCGCCGCGATTGTCGTCCGGCCGCCGACCGATGCGGTAGCGCCGCGAGAGCAGGCCGGTCGTGAAGGCGCGGCGGGTGCTCGTGGTGTGGTGCCCGGATTGGCCCGCGGTGGCGGCGGCCGCCGAGGCGGGCGCGAAGGCCACTCGCGCGGTGGCGGTGTTCGCGGCCAATCGGGTGGTGGCCTGTACGGCGGTGGCACGGACGGAGGGGATCCGCCGGGGCCTGCGGAAGCGGGAGGCTCAGGGCCGCTGCCCGGATCTGCTGGTGGCACAGGACGATCCGGATCGCGACGCCCGTCTGTTCGAACCCGTGGTAGCGGCCGTGGACGCGACCGTGCCGGGCGTGGAGGTGCTGCGCCCGGGCATGCTGGCGCTCTCGGCGCGCGGCGCGGCGCGGTTCTTCGGCTCCGAGGAGGCCGCCGCCGAGCGCCTGGTGGACGCCGTGGCGGCGGTCGGCGTGGAATGCCAGATCGGCATTGCCGACGAGCTGTCCACCGCGGTCTTCGCCGCCCGCCACGCCACCCTGGTCCCGTCCGGCCGGGGCGCGGAATTCCTTGCGCCCATGCCGGTTTCGGAGCTGGCGGTGGAACCGGTGCTGGCCGCGCCGCAGCGCGTCGAACTGGTGGATCTGCTGCACCGGCTGGGCCTGCGCCGCATCGGCGACTTCGCGGCCCTCACCCCCGCCGAGGTGGCGTCGCGGTTCGGCGCGGATGCGATCATCGCGCACCGCTGCGCCCGCGCGGTCCCGGAGCGCCCGCCCGCCGCCCGCCTGCCCGCCGCCGACCTGACCGTGGAGCACCGCTGCGATCCCCCGATCGAACGCGTCGACATGGCCGCCTTCGCGGGCCGCCTGCTCGCCACCGAGCTGCACACCAAGCTCTCCGCCGCCGCCGTGGCCTGCACCCGCCTGGTCATCCACGCCGAAACCGAAGCGGGCGAGGAGTTCTCCCGCATCTGGCGCTGCGCCGAACCGCTCACCCCGGACAGCACCGCCGACCGCATCCGCTGGCAGCTCGACGGCTGGCTCACCCGCCGTGCCCTCGATCGCGGCCGGACCCGCGCCGTGGCTCCCGATTCGCCGGAGGCACACGATGACCGGGATGCCGGCCCGAACGCGGCCGTCACCCTCCTGCGCCTGGAACCCGTCGAGGTGGTGTCGGCCGGCGCCCTGCAGCTCGGCCTGTGGGGTGGGGTCGGCGAGGACGAGGAGCGGGCGCGCCGCGCGCTGATCCGGGTGCAGAGTCTGCTGGGCGGTGACGCCGTGCGCATGGGTGTGCTCAGCGGCGGACGCGGCCCGGGGGAGCGCATCACCATGGTCACCCTCGGTGACGAGCCGGTGCCCGCGACCGATCCGGCCCAGCCCTGGCCCGGCCGGCTTCCCGAGCCCGCTCCGGCGCTGGTGCTCACCCATCATCCGGAGGTGCGCCTGGAGGCTGCCGACGGTTCCCCGATCTGGGTCACCGAGCGCGGCCTGTTCACCGCCGATCCCGCCCACCTGCACTGGGGCAGCAGCTCCTGGCGGCTGACCGGCTGGGCCGGACCCTGGCCGGTCGACGATCGGTGGTGGACACACCGTTTCGAGCACGGCTTCGCCGCCCGCGCCCAGGTGCAGCTGGACGCCGAGGACGCCACCCGCCTGCGCGCGCTGCTCCTGCTCGGCTACAACAGCGCCTGGCATGTGGAGGGGCTCTACGAGTAGGCGCCGCTCAAATGCCCTGCGGCGGTGCCGCTCAAATGCCCTGCGGCGGTGCCGCTCAAATGCCCTGCGGCGGTGCCGCTCAAATGCCCTGCGGCGGTGCCGCTCAAATGCCCAGCGGCAGGCGCAGATCCATCATGGTGGGCCAGAGTTCGGTCCAGGGATGCACGGGTTCGCGGCAGACCGAGATGGCGATATCGGTGTTCACGCCGGGGAATCCGTTCGGAATGTTCAGGTGCGCACGGACCGTCACCTCGCCGAACTGCCGCCGCAGGGTGGGTTCGGCGCTGTCGAGACCGACGTAGAGGATGGCATCGGTGTCCGACGGCGGCGGGCCGAAGTAGCCGAAGCCGCGGTTGGGGCTGTAGACGGGCGGCAGGTCGTAGTCTCGCCCGAAGTTCTGGATCGCGGCCGCCTGCCAATAGTTCTGGGCGATGATCGCTTTCGGGCGTTCCGACTCCGGGAGCTGCCGGTAGGCGTCGGCGACCTTCGCGGTCAGATCGGACCATCCCGAGGAGCCGAAAATGCTGGTCCGCATGGCGAAGTCGGCCTGGTTCCGGATGGCGCCGTGCACGCGGGAGGGCGGCTGCGGCAGGGTGGCCACGAGTGCGGTGATGATGGCCAGCGACAGCACCACGATCGGCGGTGCGACGACCCGCAGCAATCGGCCGCCGCGGTCGTTCACCGAGTAGGGCAGCGAGGCCGCGCCGATGCCGAACAGCACGGGCAGGAATCCCGCTGTGTAGTAAGGCCGTCCGTGCCCGACGAGGACGACGAGCACCAGCAGCGCCGAGGCGACGAGCATGAAGAGATAGGGCCGCAGCCAGCATTGCCGGGCCAGGCACCAGAAGGCCCAGCCGGCGAGCAGCCCGCCCAGCAAACCGGTCAGTCCGATCATCTGCGGCATGCACGCGAGCGGCCCGCCGCCGGCCGCGTCCTGTTCGGCGCCGATCACCTTGCTCATGGCCAGCGCCGGCCAGCCGTGCGTGTGCTGCCACCATAGGCCGGGCACCGCGGAGACCGCGAAGATCGCCGCGCCCTGCCACAGCGCGGGCCGCCACAGCAGCTGCCGCGGTCCCGCGACGAGCACGCCCGCGCCCAGGCACAGCAGGATCGTGGGGATGAACCATTTGACCTGCAGATCGATGGCGGCGACGAGGCCGAGCGCGACGAGCAGGCGGTCGTCGCGAGTGCGAATCCAGCGGATCAGCAACCAGATGACGGCGGCCTGCAGGGTGGCGTCGAAGGAGAAGGTGCTCAGCTGGACGGCCTGGGTCGCGGCGAGTGGCGAGACCCCGTAGGCGGCGGCCGCGAGCAATTGCGCGGTGCGCAAGCCGCCCAGTTCGTAGGCGACCGCGGCGCTGATCACGACCGCGGCCGCGGTCATCAGGACCGCCGGTAATCGCAACACGGGCGCCGAGCCGGGCGCCACGGCGTCGGCCAGGTGGGCCATCAGCGGTATGAGCACGCCCTGGTCGGCGTAGGTGATGCTGCGGTGCGCGCCCGCGGCGACGAAATACAGCTCGTCGCCGAAGAAGTCGTAGCGCAGTGTGGGGATGGCGAGAAAGGCCCCGCTGAGTGCGGCTAGCAGAAGGACCCACGCCGTAGCGAAGGTGGGCCGCGGCGGGCTCGGTTCCTGGAGATCCTGGAGATCGACCGCGGGGGCGGCAGCATTGAGAACCATATTTCCCCGGCAGAAAAGCTATTGGTGAATCAGGCAATGACGCTACCGTCACGGTTGACCGATTATCGACAATGTGAAAGTGATCTATTTCACATGACGCGACAAGCGGATATCGCGCCAGGATGTGCATGGGTTTCGCCATCATTCGCCATCGGAATGAATAGGCAACCGAATCGGTAATTCGATATGGCGCTGCCCACAAACCGGGGCGCCACCCGGACCCCGATCCGTACTCTGGACCATCGTGGAGTCAGCGGTCACCCGGGTCGAGTTCGAAGACGTCCGGATCGCCTACCGGGATTCCGGCGCGACGGGCGGGCATCTCTCCAGCGACACACCCGTGGTGCTGGTGCACGGCATGGGCGGGGACGGGCACACCTGGGATCGATTCGCCGCCCAGCTGGTGCGGCGCGGACGCCGGGTGATCATTCCCGACCTGCGCGGGCACGGACGCAGCGGCCACACCGCCTCCTACCGATTCCCGGAATTCGGGGCCGACCTGCTGCGACTGTGCGATCGGCTCGGACTGGAAACGGCGGATCTGGTCGGCCACTCGCTCGGCGGATACGCCATCTCGTGGCTGGCGATGGAGCGCCCGGAACTGGTGCGGCGCTTGGTGATCGAGGAACAGCCGCTGCCGCTGCGCTCCGGCGACGAGGAGATGCGGTTCACACGCAGGCTGCCGTCGATCCCGGAACTGTGCCACGCCACCACCAGCATCATCCGCCATCCGCGCGCGGTGCTGGCCTTCGATCGCTCCATGACCGGGGTGGCGCTCGAGCAGTTCCGCAAGCCGTATCCGGAGTGGTGGGAGGGGCTGTCCGACATCACCGCGCCCACGCTGTTCCTGCGCGGCGGGCCCGGCGGCATGGTGGACCCGGACAAGCTCGAGCAGGTGCGCGCGAGCCTGCCCGATTGCACGGTTCGCACCTTCGGATGCGGTCACAGCATCCACCGCGACCGCTACCACGAGTTCGAGGCCGAAGTGCTCCCCTTTCTGGGGCACTGAGCTGCCGGAATCTACAGTTGAACGGTGTCCGCATCCGAGCGTCCCACGCTGTGGTTTCCCGACGAGCAGTCGTTCCGGGACTGGCTGTCGGCCAATCACGCAGCGGTGGACGGCATTTGGCTGAAGTTCGCGAAGAAGGGCTCCGGGTACGCCTCGCTGGACTATGACGGCGCGCTGCGGCAGGCCCTGTGCTTCGGCTGGATCGACGGGCAGTCCAAGAAGCTCGACGAGGACTTCTTCGTCATGGGTTTCACACCGCGCCGCCCGCGCAGCCAGTGGTCGCAGCGCGATGTCGGCCTGGTGGACGAGCTGATCGCGACCGGGCTCATGCATCCGGCCGGGCAGGCCGAGGTGGACCGGGCCAGGGCGGACGGCCGCTGGGACAATGCCGTCGACCGCGATCTGCCGGAGGATTTCCTGACGGCGCTGGCCCGGCATCCGGAGGCGGCGGCCTTCTTCGAAACGCTGCCCACGCAGTCGCGCGTCTCGGTCGGCTACCACCTGGGCAGCGCGGTGCGGCCGGAGGCGCGAGCGCGGCGGCTGGCGCAGGTGATCCGGAAGCTGATCGACGGGAAGCCATTGTGACGGGGTTCGAGGGATTGTCGTGTTCGGCTGCGGCGCTGGAGGTCCCACTACCCGGGAGCGCGACCCGCATCACCGGCTGGCTGTGCGTCGAGCAGCCCGGGGCGTGGGGCCGCGATGTGATCGGCGACGAGGTGCTCGGGCCCGACATCACGCCGGAACTGGCGGCGCGCACCAAGGCGGCGCACGTCCGGCCGACCCTGATCCGGCGGCCCGGGCGCCAGGAATTCACGGGTGTGCGAACGGTTCTGCTCGCCAGTTCGCGGCCGCAGGGATCCTGGTGCGAGCGCCTCGAGATCAGTGACCTGCGTGAGCTGCTGGATCTGGACCTGCACCTGCTCAACGGCCCGGCCCCGGGAATCGGTGCGGCCGTGACGGATCCGCTGGTCCTGGTCTGCGCGCACGGCAAACGCGATCAGTGCTGCGCGCTGCTGGGCCGGCCCATCGCCGCGAGCCTGTCCGCCGCACACCCCAACCGGGTGTGGGAGTGCTCACACACCGGCGGCCACCGCTTCGCCCCCGCCGTCATCGTTCTCCCCACCGGGCTCACTTACGGCCGCCTGGACGAGGATTCGGCCCACGCCATGCTCGCCGCCGCCGACAGGGGCGAGGTCTCGCTCACCGGGTTGCGCGGTCGCAGCTGCTACACCCCGGTCGAGCAGGTCGCGGAAGTCGCGGTCCGCCAGCGCATCGCGGACGCCTCCTACACCCTGACCACCCCGCTCCTCGACGACAGCGGGCTGGCGACCACCATCCCCGGGGACGCCGATCCGACCGCGGGCATCGACGACCTCATCGTCGAACCGGCCCCGGCCGACATCGAATACGTCACCGACCCGGCCACTTTCGCGGGCGCGGCCCGGGTCACCCATCGCGATGGGCGCAGCTGGCTGGTCACCACCCGCACCCTCGCCTACTCGCCTCGCCAGGCCAGCTGCGGCGCCGCCCCGAAACCCGCCACCGCAGTAGAGGTCGACCATATAAGGCAATTCACGTGACGGCCGGTAAGCGAATTACAGGTTCGGAATTCGAGTTCGATCAGTAGCGTGCGACGCGTTCACGAATATGGCGAGTCATCGAGTCCGAAGCCACAAAGATAGAAACCCCCGAAAAATAGGGGCGGGCCTCTTCACCGCACATTGTGATAAGGGGCGGGTCAGCGCGAACCTCCGAGGACTGCCGCGGCAGCGGTGACCGCCGCCGTTTGGTCAGTTTCGCCCGGAAGCCAGAAGCCCCGCAAGATTCCCTCCAGGCCGGGCGCGCGGGCGGCGAGAAGCGAAACGCGCTGTGTCCGTATGGGTCTGGAAGAAATACCCAGGTCTGCACCCCGGATGCCCAGCAAACCTCAGGTTTCGAAGCAGGCCAGTCAGGATGGTTTTCCGCTACCCTGCACCCGTGACCGAACGCGCCCGTCCCATTGTCGGCCCCGACTATCTGGTGGCCGGCCGCTACCGCCTGCAGTCGAAGCTGGGTGGTGGTGGCATGGGTGCCGTGTGGCTGGCGACCGATCGGCTGCTGCACCGCGATGTCGCCATCAAGCAGGTCCTCACCACGCAGGGGCTCAGCGAGGAGGAGGCGCAGGAGGTCCGCAGCCGGATCATGCACGAGGGCCGGGTGGCGGCCAAGCTGTCGCACGAGCACGCCATCGCCGTGTACGACGTGGTGCTGGAGGCCGGTGAGCCCTGGCTGGTGATGGAGTATCTGCCCTCGCGCAGTGTGGCCAAAGCCCTTGCGCTGGTGGATCAGCTGTCCCCGATCGAGGTGGCGCAGATCGGCGCGCAGGTGGCGGACGCGCTGGCGACCGCGCACGCCGCCGGCATCGTGCACCGCGACATCAAGCCGGGCAATATCCTGGTCGCCGATCGCGGCGACGAGGTCGGCAAGGTCAAGCTCAGCGACTTCGGCATCTCCAGCGGCGCCAACGACACCACCGAGGAGATCGGTGACGTCATCACCGGCACCCCGGCCTACCTGCCACCGGAGGTAGCGCGCGGCGCCCGCCCCACCACCGCCAGCGACGTATTCTCGCTCGGCGCAACGCTGTACACCGCCATCGAGGGGCGGCCGCCCTACGGCTTCGACGAGGACAGCGATGTCATCGTGGAACGCGCCGCCATGGCCCAGATCACTCCGCCCGCCCGCAGCGGACCGCTCACCGAGGTGCTGCTGCACATGATGGAGCCGGCCCCGCAGCGCCGCCCCACCATGACCGAGGCGCGCAACGAAATCCTCACCGCCGCCTTCGGTCCCGGTACCGCGCCCTACATCCTGGGCGCGCCGGTCCGCACCGAGGACGGGACGATCCCGGCCTGGGCGGCCCGCAATTCCGCCGCCGGGTTGCGCAGCCCGCACTCCAGCCCGCTCCCCCGCCCACAGCGGCAGGCGGCCGCGGCTCCGGCTGCCCCGCAACCCAAGGCGAAGGGCTTCGACCTGAGCGCCCTGGGCCCGAACGCGGGCCCGCTCGCGGTGGCGATCGGCCTGCTCATCGGCCTGCTGATCATCATCGTGATCTTGGTCGTGCTGTAGCGGCTGCTGTCGGCCGAGGACTTCAGAAACCCAAAGCGACAATTGATTTCGCGCGGCGAGGGTAACCCGTCGGGTACCTTCTGAATCGGTTCGGCACCCAACCGCCGGGCACGCATGCGAAACGGGCAACGGCACTCAGCCGTGCGCTAGAGGCTCGGGAAAGCGGGGAAGCTCAGTCGATACGACGGCGGTGCGCCCAGCGGGTGAGGGCGTTCCGGTTCGACTGCTGGGTCTTGCGCAGCACGTTCGACGCGTGCGTCTCGACCGTTTTCACCGAGATGAACAGGGTCTCGGCGATCTCGCGGTAGGTGTAGCCGCGTGCCAGCAGGCGCAGCACCTCGAGTTCGCGCGGGGTCAGTGAGTCCAGTTCCGGGTCCAGCGGGGGCTCGGGCACCGGCGACTTGCCGGTGAAGGAGTCCAGTACGAAGCCGGCCAGCCGCGGCGAGAACACCGCGTCGCCACCGGAGACCCGGCGGATCCCGTCGGCCAGCTCCGGCCCCGAGATGGTCTTGGTGACGTACCCGCGCGCGCCCGCCCGGATCACCGCGATCACGTCCTCGGCCGCGTCGGAGACGCTGAGCGCCAGGCACACCGGTCCCGGATCGATGCCCTGCAGCACCGCGACCCCGCCCCCGTCCGGCATGTGCACATCCAGCAGCACCACATCCGGCGCGGTCGTCTTGATCCCGGCGATGGCCTCGGCCACCCCGCCCGCCTCGCCGACGACCTCCATATCGGATTCGCGGCTCAGTTCCGCCCGCACCCCGGACCGGAACACGGCATGATCGTCGACCAGAAAGACCCGGACGCTCACCTAAGACTCCTCACCTGACGCCGAACCGAACCCTGAACCCCATCGGTACCACACTCCGCGGCTCACAGCTGGGTGACGTCTTCCGGGGTGTCGGTCTGCACCACCAGCCGTTCGTCGCCACCGTCCTTGCGCGGCATGAAGATTCGCACCTCGGTGCCATTGCCGGGCGCGGACTTGATCTCCACGTGCCCGCCGCGGCGTTCGATGCGGGCGTGGATGGATTTGGCCACGCCCTGCCGGTCCTTCGACACCGCGTCCGGGTCGAACCCCTTGCCGCGGTCGCGCACGAAGACGCTCACCTGATGCGGCTCCACCTCGGCGTACAGGTCGATGGTCGGCACCCCGGCATGCTTGGCGGCATTGACCAGCGCCTCCCGCGCAGCCCCCAGCAGCGCGGTGAAATGTTCCTTGGGCAGCCCGATTCCGCTGTCGTCGAGGTCCATGGACACATCGCCCACGGTGACCGGGGTGACCTTCACCCCGTGCTGGTCCTCCACCTCGCCGGCGATGGTGCGCAGCGCGGCGGCCAGGCTGGACTGCGCGGGCCCGGTGTCCTCGAACAGCCACTTGCGCAGCTCGCGTTCCTGACTGCGGGCCAGCCGCACCACCTCCTGCGGGTCGCCGGCCTGCCGCTGGATCAGGGCCAGCGTCTGCAGTACGGAATCGTGCAGGTGCGAGGCGATCTCCTCACGTTCGTCATTGCGGATCCGCGCCGAGCGTTCGGCATTCAGGGCGCGCATCATGCGCAGCCACAGCGGCACGGTCAGCAGTCCGGCCCCGACCAGGGTCACCGCCACCGCCAGCAGCGCCGACCCCAGTGAACTGAGGTTGATCCGCCCCAGCACCACCACACCCAGCCCGACCACGATGAGGGTGGCCCCGCCGACGATGCGCGCCCAGGTGACCACCGAGGGTTTGGCGGGCAGCCCGATGACGGATCTCGGCCCGTCCGCGTCGAATTCGCGCCACACCAGCGCCGCGCCGACCGCCACCACGATGATCGGCCCCACCACATGCGCGGCCGTCCCGTTGAACACCCACGCGGTGGCGACCGCCAGAGCCATACCGAGCAGCGCCAGTCCGATGGCCTGCCGCCGCTCCGACCCGGTCGGCGGAGCCGCGTCACCCCCGGCGGGCGTGAAGATCCACAGCATCCCGTAGGCCACGATCCCGGCCCCGGCCAGCGCCGACAGCAGCACGAAACCGATCCGCACCTTGAACACGTCGATCCCGAGGTGATCGGCGAGCCCGCCCGCGACCCCGCCCACGATGCGCCCGCCGGTACGCCGCACCAGCCTGGGCTGGGTCACAGGAGTGACCGCCCCGCGGGCAGGGTCGTAAAGGGGCGCGGACGGATACATGCCTTCGATACTGGCACGGCCCGGTGACACCCGACATCGGGAAACACCCCGATTCGATCCCTGAGTGTGACGACAGGTTTTAGTTGTCACTTACAGATCTTTCCTGTCACCACCAACCGCAGTACTGGACCGGACGGGACTGGACTTCGCTTTGGTACGAACGGGATCCAGGGTCAGGTGTGGCGATACCAGTTCACCGAACGCGCTCTCGCGCACCGTGACCGGCAGGAGTGTCGTGTCCAACGCGACCGCCTGCCCGGGTCGGTGGATCACCGTGTGTTCACCCGAGACCGGCTTCGCCGCTGACCGCACGTAGCGCTGGCGGCCACCGCCCCGGACCGAACCAATCGCGCCAGGTGACTCTCAACGTCTCATAGCTCGGGATGGCCGCCCGGGCGATGTCACCGAAGTGGTCACGAACGTACTGATGGACCACTCTCAGATCCGGGTGGAACGACGGTTACCCGTCCCGGCCGCTGGTGGGTTTGCCTGATTGCGGGGAGGATTCGGTACCGAGATGAGTGGCACAGGATCTTTCGGTACGCCCGGCATGGTGAATCGCTGGCGCGAACGCGAAGTATTGAAGGGACTGGTGGCGGCAGTCCGGACCGGTACGAGCAGGGTGCTGGTCGTCCGCGGCGAGCCCGGAATCGGCAAGACATTGCTGCTCGAGCACGCGGCCGAATTGGCTGAGGGATTCCGCACAGCGCGAGTGACCGGTATGCAATCGGAAATGGAGCTGCCGTTCGCAGGCCTACATCAGCTCTGCGCACCGATGCTCGCCCAGCTCGACGCGTTGACCACACCACAGCAGCACGCACTGAGGGTTGCTTTCGGCCTTGCGGACGGGCTGGCTCCGAATCGTTCGTTGGTTGGCTTGGCCGTACTCGGCCTGCTGGCCGAGGTTTCTAGGAAATCGCCGCTGCTGTGCTTGATCGACGATCACCAGTGGCTCGATCAGGAATCCGCGCAGACGCTGGGTTTCGTGGCTCGTCGGCTCGACGCCGACCCCGTGGGCATGGTGTTCGCGACCCGGGATCCGGGAGCTGACCTTGGCGGATTGACCGAGCTGCCGGTAACCGGTCTGCACGACGAAGACGCCCGAAATCTCCTGGACTCGGTGCTGACCGGGCCGCTTGATCGGCGAGTCCGGGAGCAGATCTTGGCGGAGACCGGTGGCAATCCGCTGGCTCTGGTCGAACTGCCGCGAAGCCTGACACCAGCACGGCTGGCGGCCGGATTCGGCCTGCCCGGCGTCATGCCGGTCCCGGAGCGGATCGAAGCGAACTTCCGAGAGCAGCTCGAGGCGCTACCCGCGCGAAGCCGTCGGCTGCTGCTGCTGGCTGCCGCAGATCCTTCCGGGGACGTAAGTCTGATCCGGCGAGCGGCGGAGCGCTCGAGTATCCCTTTCGAAGACGCCGCGACCGCGGCGGCAGGTCTCGCGGAGTTCGACGGTCGCGTGCGGTTTCGTCATCCGCTGCTGCGCTCGGCGGCGTACCGGTCGATCTCGCCTGAGGACCGGCAGGCCGCCCACCTCGCACTGGCCGAGGCCACCGATCCCGTCGCCGATGCCGACCGGCGGGCCTGGCATCGCGCCCACAGTGCGGCCGGGCCGAACGAGGACATCGCAGCCGACCTCGAGCGATCGGCCGAACGTGCCCGCGCCCGAGGTGGGCAGGCCGCCGCCACAGCCTTCCTTCAGCGAGCGGTGCTCATGAGCGTCGACCCGGTGCGACGCGTGGAACGCATCCTGGCGGCAGCGGATTCGGCCCTGCAAGCGGGTGCCTTCGGAACGGCCACGGATCTGCTGGCGATGGCCGACATGACTGTGCACGACGACCTGCAGGCAGCGCGAATCGAGCTGTTGCGCGCACACATTCGATTCGCCTCCGGACTGAGCGGCGACGCCCCTCCTCTGCTGCTCGCCGCCGCCAGACGTCTGGAACCCCTCGATCGCGATCTGGCCTGCGACACCTACCTGACCGCGTGGATGTCGGCGATCTTCGCCGGCAGATATGCAACGGGCGCCGGGATCGTGGAAATATCCACCGCCGCACAGGAATTGCCGCCGCAAGTGGCCGGGCCCGACCTTCCCGGTTCGATCCTGTCCGCGCTGACAGAGTGGGTGACCGCGGGTCCAGCGGCCGCGGCACCAGCCCTGCGGCGGATCGTGGATACCTTCTCCGACACGGAGATCGATACCGCTGAACGTCTCAGATGGGGCTGGTTCGCCCAGGCCACGGCCAGCGCCCTCTGGGACCTCGGCGAGTGGCGCACTCTGCTTACCCGCCAGGTTCGACTCGCCCGGGAAGTGGGCGCACTGGACCAGCTCCCAGTCACCCTGGGAGCGTTGGGAGTTGCGACCGCTTGGGCGGGTGACTTCCAGGCCGCGGCCACGCTGGTGACCGAATCCGACACCATCAGCGAGGCAACCGGCACCCAGGCCGCGCAGTTCTCCGCAGTGATTCTGGCCGCCATGCGCGGCAGTGAGGACGACGCGGCACGACTGATCGAAACCACTGCGACCGCGGCTCGCGCGCAGGGGCAGGGCGCGGCGGAAGCCTGCGCCAATTGGGCGGGTTCGATTCTCAACAATGGCCTTTGCCGCTATGACCGGGCACTGACGATGGCCAGCGAAGCCGCCCTGGACGCGCCGGGCCTGTACATCTCGCTCTGGGCTCTACCAGAACTGATCGAGGCGGCCACCCGCACCGGAGATCCGAAGGCTGCCCGCGCTGCCTTCGATCAGCTCGCGCGGAGCACCCAGGCCACTCGAACCGATCTCGGCCTGGGTATCGAGGCGCGGTCGCGCGCTCTGCTCAGCTCCGGTCCCGAAGCCGAGGAGCTCTACCGGGAAGCGATAGACCGCCTCGGCCGCACCGGCATGCGCGCCGACTTCGCCCGTGCCCGACTGCTGTTCGGCGAGTGGCTGCGCCGGGAGAACCGCCGCCAGGACGCGCGCACCGAGTTGCGCGCCGCTCATGACCTGCTGTCCGGAATTGGTATGACAGCTTTCGCTGAACGGGCCGGTCGTGAACTTCTCGCCTGCGGTGAGCGCGCCCGCAAACGCACGGTCGATTCCGGCGGCACGCTCACCGATCAGGAAGCCCTCATCGCTCGCCTGGCGGCTGAAGGCCGGACCAACCCTGATATCGCCGAGCTCATGTTTATCAGCGCCCGCACTGTCGAATGGCATCTGCGAAAGGTGTTCGGCAAGCTTGGTATCGGCTCACGACGTGAACTGAAGGCCGCCCTGGCCGTGCTCGACCCGAGGATGGAGTAAAGCCTTCGCCACCCACGCCGGCGTGATCCCGCCAGTGCCCAGGGGAACTGCCAGGGGGAAACACAGGTGCGAGCCGGACCGGTTGGGGCGGATTCTGGACCCAGGCAGCAATCCGCACGAGAGGAGCAACGGCGATGGAACCTCGATCCAACCAGTCCGAGACCTTCAACCAGCAGCTGGGTCGGCGCGAAGACGAGCAGGGGGTGGGAGCGTGAAGGACTACGACGTCATCGTCCTCGGCGGCGGCTCGCCCGGCGAGCACTGCGCGGGTGAACTGGCCGACGGTGGATTGCGGGTCGCCGTGGTCGAACGCGAGCTGGTCGGCGGCGAATGCTCCTACTGGGCTTGCATCCCGTCCAAGACCTTGTTGCGTCCCGGCGAGGCTGTCCAGCAGGCGCGGGAAGCCCAAGCGCGTGCGGAGATCGACGTAGCGGCTTCGCTGGCCTGGCGAGATTTCATGGTGTCGAACTACTCCGACACCAGCGCCGAAGGCTGGCTGTCGAGCAAGGGCATCGACCTGATCCGCGGCGCGGGGCGACTTGCCGGACGCGGTGTCGTCGAGGTCGCGGGCGGGCGCTACACCGCCGATCA
Source organism: Nocardia sp. NPDC051981 (assembly GCF_040680715.1). Lineage (NCBI taxonomy): Bacteria > Bacillati > Actinomycetota > Actinomycetes > Mycobacteriales > Nocardiaceae > Nocardia > Nocardia sp. NPDC051981. Next base: position 120,294 of record NZ_JBFAXK010000001.1, read on the forward strand.
CGTTGTCATCGCGACCGGTTCGGAACCGATCCTGCCGCCCCTCCCTGGGCTGGCCGGACTGCCGGACGTGTGGACCAGCCGGGAGGCGACAAGTCTGACCGCCATTCCACGTCGACTGCTCGTTCTCGGAGGCGGGCCCGTCGGCGTCGAAATGGCGCAGGCCATCCGCCGACTGGGTGCGGAGGTCGTGCTGATCGGTGGCGGCACCCACCTGTTGCCGCGCGAGCCCGCACCGCTCGGCGGGGGTCTCGCCGAGGTACTGATCCGCGACGGCATCGAGGTCGTGCTCGGGGTACGCGCCACCGCAGTGCATCGCGACGGCGCGGACTTCGTGCTGAGCCTCGGAGACGGCACCGAACGCCGGGGCGATCGGCTGCTGGTGGCCACCGGCCGCAAGCCCCGCGTCAACGGAATCGGGCTGGAGACAGTCGGTATCACCGCGGAGGCGACCGGCATCCCCGTCGACGGCAGTCTTCGTGCTGCGGACGGGGTGTGGGCCATCGGCGATGTCAACGGGGTGCGCCTGCTCACCCACATGGGCAAGTACCAAGGCGAGGTCGTCGCATCCAACATTCTGGGCGAACCCCGCGAAGCCAACTACCGGGCCATCCCGAACGTCGTATACACCGATCCGCAGGCAGCGTCGGTCGGCGTAGTCCAGGACAGATTCAGCGCGACGGTCCGGCTGGCCGACGTGGCCAAGACCGCCACCTTCACCCGGTCCTACGCCGAGACTCCCTGGTTTCTGACGCTGCTGAGCGACGGCGAACGCCTGACCGGCGCCTACGCACTCGCACCCGAAGCCGGCGAATGGCTGCAACAGGCCACCCTCGCCATCCGAGCACAAGTCCCGCTCCGCGTACTGCGTGATGTGGTGCAGCCCTTCCCGACCTTCTCCGAGGCGTACGTGGCCGGGTTGAAGGAATTGCGAACCAAAATCACCGAAGCCCGGGTGCCGAGCCTGATCAATCGACACCCCCAGCGATAGCTGAGGCATCGCTGGGAGCCGATTGCAGGGGCATACGGCCGACGACGGCAGTAACATCGAGCGCTTGTTATCGTGCGCGAAATCGTGCGACCATCGAATCCTTTTCCGGCGGAGAATGGTTCGAGGTCGATGGTTGCTCCGGAGCTACGTCGCTCGACGAGCCTGGTCGGTCGCGCCGCCGAGCTGGAAACCTGTGGTGAGCTACTCGAAGCAGTGCGTACCGGGAAAAGCCGGGTGCTGACACTCCGCGGTGATCCCGGGGTGGGGAAATCCGCCTTGCTCGACCACCTCACGAGCCAGGCGACCGATTGCCAGGTGTTTCGCGTCGTCGGTGTGCAGTCGGAAATGGAACTTGTCTTCGCGGGCCTGCATCAGCTCTGCACGCCCATGCTCGACCGGGTGGACACGCTGCCCGATCCTCAGCGCAACGCGCTGAAGGCCGCGTTCGGGCTCTGCGAGGGGCCCGCGCCGAAGCCGTTCCTGATCGGATTGGCGGTGCTCGGACTGCTGGCGGAGACGTCTACGGAACGGCCGGTGCTGTGTGTGGTCGACGATTTCCAGTGGCTGGACCGAGCATCGGCCCAGACACTGGGCTTCGTCGCCCGCAGACTCGCCGCCGAACCGGTCGGGTTGGTTTTCGGTACCCGCGGCCTCACCGCCGAGCTGGCAGGTATTCCGGAGTTGCCGCTGCGCCCGTTGTCGTACGAATTCGCCAGGGTGCTACTGGATTCCGCGCTGACCGGGGCTATGGACGTCCGAGTGCGGGATCAGATCGTGGCCGAAACCGGCGGCAATCCACTCGCTCTGCTGGAGTGGGTGCGCAGCGCCACCCCGCACGGTCTGGCCGGCGGGTTCGGCCTGCTGACGGTCTCGGCCCTGTCGAATCGGATCGAGGAAGGGTTCCGTTTGCAGCTGGCGGCGATGCCGGCATACACACAACGGTTGCTGCGGCTGGCGGCCGCCGATCCGTCGGGCGATGCCGCGCTGGTATGGCGGGCCGCCACGGCGCTCGGAATCCCGTTCCATGCCGCGACATCCGCGGTGGAGTCGGGGCTCGCCGAGTTCGCGGCCCGGGTGTGGTTTCGGCATCCGCTGTTGAGGTCGGCGGTCTATCGGTCCGCGTCGGTCCCGGAGCGGCACGACATCCACGTGGCTCTGGCCGAAGCGACCGATCCGGAGCTGGATCCCGATCGCCGGGCATGGCATCGCGCTCAGGCCACGACCGCACCCGATGAGGACGTCGCGGCGGAACTCGAGCGGTCGGCCACTCGCGCGCAGGCCCGCGGCGGACCCGCCGCGGCCGCCGCGTTCCTGGAACGGGCCGCGTTGCTCTCGGCGGACGACAGCAGGCGTGGCGAGCGGTTGCTCGCGGCCGGACAAGCCAACCTGCAAGCCGGCAACTACGACGCGGCACTGAGACTGCTGGCGAATGTCGAAGCCGAGCCGTTGGATCCGTTGCAACAGGCCACGGCCGATCTGCTGCACGGCCAGGTGGCGTTCGCGTCGGGGATGAGCCGTTCCGCTCCGCCCTTGCTGCTGCGTGCGGCGACACGGCTACAGCAATTCGATATCGACCAGGCTCGCGAGATCTACCTGACGGCGTGGATAGCCGCGTTCTTCGCTGGCAATCCGGTGTCCGGGGGCGGTCTGCCCGAGGTGTCGTACGCCGCTCGGGAGCTGCTGCCTCGCTCCGACCTGCCGGGCAAGCCCGAGCTGGTTCTGGACGCGCTGTCGTCGATGGTGGTGGATGGTCTCGCAGCTGCCGCGCCGGCCATGCGGGTGGCGGTGGAGCTCTTCGCACACGCCGACAATTCGGCGGACGAGGTGCTCCGCTGGAGTTGGTTCGCCCATCCGGTGGCCATCGCGCTGTGGGATCACGACGCATGGCGCTCGATCCTCGAACGCTACGTCGAAAGCATCCGGGCGGCAGGGGCTCTCGACATGATGCCCATCGCGCTGTCGAGCCTCGCCACGGTCAAGGCATGGTCGGGTGACTTCGTGGCAACGACCGCTTTGATGGCCGAATCGGATGCGATCTGCCAGGCCACCGGGGCCCCCGCGCTCGCTCTCCCTTCGATTTTGCTCGCCTGCTTCCGCGGTGATCGCGCCGTCGCCCAACTGCTCGTACAACCGGTGATCGACGATGCCCGAGCCACCGGCAACAGCTGCACGCTGATTTGGGCGCAATGGGTGATGGCGGTGCTGCACAACGGTCTCGGCCAGTACCGGCAAACGATGGACGTGACACGGTCGGCCACGGAGAGCACAGGGCATTACGTCCTGGCGCACTGGCCATTGCCCGAAGTTGTCGAGGCCGCTTGCCGAACCGGTGATACCAATCTCGCGAACAAGGCGCTGGCGCTGCTCGAGGAATCCGTGCGTCCTGGGAGCACGGAAGCCGGGCTGGGCTTGCTGGCGCGGTCCCGGGCGCTGGTGAGCGGTGGCGACGCCGCCGACGCGCTGTACCGCGAAGCCATCGACCGGCTCGGCCGGACCTGCTTACGCCCCGAACTCGCTCGCGCGCACCTGCTCTACGGGGAATGGCTGCGCCGGGCCGGTCGCCGCGTTGATGCCCGGGCCGAGCTGCGAACCGCCTACGCGATGCTCACGGCAATGGATATGGGTGCCTTCGCCGAGCGCACCCGCCGTGAATTGCTGGCCATTGGCGAACGGGTCCGCCAACTCGGCACCGACCAGGCCGACCCGCTCACCGCACAGGAGACACTCATCGCCCAGCTCGCCCGTGACGGCCGAACCAACCCCGAGATCGGTGCACAGCTGTTCATCAGCGCCCGCACGGTCGAATGGCATCTACACAAGGTCTTCGCGAAACTCGGGATCGCCTCCCGCCGTGAGCTGGCTGATGCCCTTCCTGCGGCAGACTGAGGTCGAAATCGACTCCAATGCAACTGCATTCCTGGCAGCGCCTATGCTGCAGGCGCGCAAAGCAATTCGATATTCGCGTGGGGGCGAGTGTCAGAGTGTTCGCAGGACCTTTTCGGATGGGGATCCGGGCTCCACGGTGTAGAGGCCGAGAGTCTGGTCGAGATCGCCGCTGGGCGTGAAGGCTTCGAAGCCGAGGCTGAGTTCCCCGGCGATCGGGTGGCGGTAGCGCTTGGTGCCGAAGGTCGGCCGGTAGACGTCCTGCCGGGGCCACCAACGGCGGAAATCCGGATCTTCGGACAGTTCGCCGACCAGTGCGGTGAGCCTCGGATCGTGGGGGTGGTGGCCGGCGTAGAGATGCAGCATGCCGATGTTTTCGCGTGCGGTCTCGGACCAGTCGAGGTAGAGATCGCGGGCGGCGGGGTCGAGGAACATGAAGCGGGCCATATTCCACTCACCGGCCGCGACGTCGTCGAAGCCGGGGTAGAAGGTACGTGCCAGGTGGTTCATCGCCAGCACGTCGAGGCGGTGTCCGAGGACCATTGCGGGGATCGCGGTGATGTTGTCCAGGACCCGCAGCAGACCTGGGCGTACCTGCTGAACGGCCGGTTGTGGCTGTGGGCCGGTGGGTTTCGCCAAGGCGAACAGGTGATCGCGTTCAGTGTCGTCGAGCTGCAGAACGCGGGCTACTGCATCGAGCACCGCAGTCGAGACATGGGTGTTGCGGCCACGCTCGAGCCGCACGTAGTAATCGACGCTGACCCCGGCCAGCTGAGCGACTTCCTCGCGGCGCAGACCCGGTACCCGGCGGATACCGGGATGCGGAGGCAGCCCAGCCGCCTCTGGGCTTATTCGCGCCCGCCGCGACCGCAGGAACTCTCGAAGGTCGGTTTCGATCACGGTTGCCCAGGCTAACGGCCTTCGGGACACAGAGGGGGTACATCTGTACCCCCGGTACGTCGTGCCACGGGAAAAACCGTAGTCTGCCTGGGATTTTGCGTCAGTGGTGTGCTCAATGGGTCCCACCCATCACTGACGGAGGTTGCAAAGAAATGAACGAATCCAAGATCATCTTGGTGACCGGAGCATCCAGCGGTATCGGCGAGGCCACGGCCCGCAGGTTGGCCGCCGCCGGGCATCACGTCGTCCTGGGCGCGCGGCGCACGGACCGCCTGGCTCAGCTGGTCACCGAGCTGAAAGAAGCCGGACACGACGCGGAGTACGCGCAGCTCGATGTGACAGACCTGGAGAATGTGCGAGCGGTTGTCACGGACGTGCTCGCCCGCCACGGGCGGGTCGACGTCCTGGTCAACAATGCCGGCGTCATGCCGCTGTCCATGGTCGAAGACCTGCGAGTTGACGACTGGAACCAGATGATCGACGTCAACCTGCGCGGCGTGCTGCACGGCATCGCGGCGGTGCTGCCGTCGATGCGCGAGCGCCGGTCCGGGCACATCGTGAATATCGCATCCACCGCCGCCGACCGGGTGGATCCGACCGGGGTGGTCTATTCCGCGACGAAGTACGCGGTGCGCGCCATCTCCGAAGGATTGCGCCAGGAGACCGCCGATATCCGGGTCACTCTCGTCAACCCCGGGCTCACCCGCACCGAACTCACCCATTCTGGCGGCACTCCCGAACTGCAGGCCGCGGTCCGAGACGCACTCGGCAGAGCCGGTCTCGACGCCTCCGCGATCGCCGCGGCCATCGACTACGCCGTCGGCCAGCCCGAGGGCGTGGACGTCAACGAGATCATCGTCCGCTCGACCACTTCGCTCCAGGGCTGAAAACACCAGAAGGACAAGAGAAATGGCACAGCAATTCAATGGAAAGTCGGCACTCGTCACCGGCGGCGGCAGCGGTATCGGGCGGGCCAGCGCGTTGGCCTTAGCGACCGAAGGGGCGATCGTGACGGTCGCAGGCCGCACCGAGGCAAGTCTGAAGGAGACCGTCCGGCAGATCGAATCGGCAGGCGGTACAGCGCGATTCGTGGTGGCCGACGTGACCGAGGAAACGCAGTTGAAACGGGCCGTCGAGGCCGCGGTCTCGGGTATCGGCCATTTGGACATCGCGTTGAACAATGCCGGGTATGACGGTGAGTACCAGCTGACCTGGGAGTACTCGGCCGACATGCTCGATCGCATGATCGCCACGAACCTCCGGGGCGTTTTCCTCGCCATGAAATACGAACTCCAGCAGATGGTCTCACAGCGATCCGGTGCGATCGTGAACATGGCCTCCGGCGCCGGCCTGGTCGGGGTGGCGGGCTTCTCCGGCTACACCGCCACCAAGGCGGCCACGATCGCCATGACCAAGAGCACTGCGCTCGAGGCCGCGCCCTACGGCATCCGCGTCAACGCGGTCGCACCCGGATTGGTCGAAACCCCCATGATCGCCACACAGGACCCGAACACCGAACCGATGAAGTCCATCATCGCCTCGCACCCGCTCGGGCGGATTGCGACGGCGGACGAGATCGCCGACGCCGTCGTCTGGCTCAGTTCCGGAAAAACGAGCTTCATCACCGGCGCGACCATTCCCGTCGATGGCGGATACACGGTGCCCTGAACGGGCCCTCAGCAGCAGGGCTGCCCCGTGGCCGGAACGCCATGGGGCCGAGTCCCTCTCCAGTTCAAGGAGTTACGACATGCCGACGATGAACCCGAGGACGTGGTTGATCACCGGAAGTTCGCGCGGCTTCGGCTTCAGCCTTGCCCGTGCCGTCCTCGCCGCCGGCGACAATCTCGTCGCGTCCGCGCGAAATCCTGTGGCCGTCAGCGATCTCGCTGAGAAATTCGGCGATCGGGTACTGCCGTTCACTCTCGACGTGACCCGACCTGAGCAGGCCCATCTTGCCGTCGCCGCGGCGGTCGAGCGTTTCGGGCGTCTCGATGTAGTCGTCAACAACGCCGGCTACGCCAATCTCGACTCGATCGAACACATCACGGAGGACGATCTGCGCGCCCAGGTGGAAACCAATCTGTGGGGCGTCGTCAACGTCACGCGCGCCGCGCTGCCGGTACTGCATCGCCAGCGCGCCGGGCACATCATCCAATTCTCGTCGATCGGCGGCCGGCAGGGCTCACCCGCACTCGGCGCGTACCAGCTGTCCAAGTTCGCGGTCGGCGGATTTTCCGAGGTGCTCGCAGCAGAGGTCGCTCCGCTGGGCATCAAGGTCACCATCATCGAACCCGGCGGCTTCCGCACAGACTGGGCAGGCACGTCAATGCGCACCGCACACGCTCTGGACCCCGATTACGAACCGACAGTCGGGGCGATGATCAGGCGACTGCGTGACAATCACGGCCGCGAGGACGGCGACCCCGACCGCGCCGCCGAGGTCATAATCGAACTCGTCGGGCTCGCCGACCCGCCGCTTCGACTGCTGCTCGGCAGCTATGCGCTCGAACGCGCCGCCGACATCCTCGAACGACAATCGGCGTCCGATCAGAAATGGGCCTACTTGAGCAAGCGGACCGACTTTCAACCTCCGGAGGACGCGAAATGACAACCGCGGCAACCGAAACCATCACCATCGGCGGCGATTTGACCGTCGGCCGCGTCGGCTACGGCGCCATGCAGCTGACCGGACCGAAGGTCTGGGGCGAATACCCCGACCGAGAACGCGGTATCGCACTGCTGCGCACCGTCGTCGAGAAGGGCGTGACCTTCATCGACACCGCCGATGTCTACGGGCCCCACTCGAACGAGGAACTCATTCGCGACGCCCTGCACCCCTATCCGGACGATTTGGTGATCGCCACCAAAGGCGGCTTCGTCCGCGGTGGCCCGGAATACAGCGATATGGGCGCGGTCGGGAACCGGAACTACCTGCGGCAAGCGGCCTACATGAGTGCTCGCCGGCTCGGCCTGGACCACATCGACCTGTACTACTTGCATACGCCGACGATGACCGACGCCCCCTTCGAGGACATCGTCGGAACCCTCGTGAAGATGCGTGACGACGGGCTCATCCGCCACATCGGACTCTCCAACGTCAGTGCAGACCAGCTACGGACGGCGCTCAACATCACCGACATTGCCGCTGTCACAGTGCATTACAACGTTGCCGAGCGTCTCGGCAGCGCCGTCCGGCAGCTCGCACAGCAATCGGGCATCGTGTTCTCGCCCTGGCATCCCGGCGCTGTACCCACAGGCGAGGAGGGCATGCCCTTCCACCGCGTGATCGATCCCATTGCCGCGGAACACCGTGCCACACCACAACAGATCGCCCTTGCCTGGCAACTGCACCGTGGCGGACAGGCGCTACCCATCCCCGGTACGACCAGCATCGAACACCTCGAGGAGAACCTCGGCGCCGCGAACATCGAACTCTCTCCGGCCCAGGTTGCCGCCATCACCGCCCTTGTCCCTGAGGAACATTGAGAAATGATGCTTCAGTCTGACCGTGGTTCAGCGATGGAATGCAGACTTGGCGCTGGTCGAGCTGGTCCTGCCGGGCGCGTATCTATGCCGGCAGCTGCGGAACCCTTCACCGATTCCGAGCATCGCGGTCTCCCTCGATGGCAATCACCTATGCCATAAGTGACTCCTACGCGGCCAGCGCGTGTGACTACGTGCCGAGGCCACTGAGAAGCGATGAACTGCTCGACCACATCGGGGTGCCCATCTCGCACCACCGCAGGCCCATTGAGGCGCCTACGACTACTGCTGTGCAGAAGGACAAGCCGGTTGAAGCTTCGCCTCGGGCCGCTGACCCCGCGATCACCACGCGTCGAGCTTCATCACCGGTGTCGACGGATTCGTCCCAGGCCGTGGCCGCGGCCACCACACCGCGGCCGCGGCAGTGAAGGTCAGCTGATCCTCACGTGGTCGAGGTCGATCGAGACCAGGACCGGATCATCGACGCGATGTCCATTCGCGTCGCGGCCGTAAACGACTCGGCTGGTGGGTACGACGATCCCCTCGACTGTCAGAAAGTCGCTCGAGTAATGGGCGGCAGGCGAATTCGCCGAGATCTCCACGGAGTAGTCGCGTCTGCGGATCAGGCCGTCGGCGTCGATGTAGAGCACCTGGTTCGGGCTGTGGGTGGCGATGGTGTCCGGGTACTGCACAGCCAGCCGCCGCCAGGTCTCGCCCTGCTCGTGCCAGGCGCCCAGCTGTTCGATGTAGACGCCGGGCAGGGTGAGCGAATAGGGCTCGGACAGGTAGGTCCACATCGCGTAGCCCGAGAAATAGGCCAATTGCAAGGTCGACCACGGGGTTTCCAGTACGTGCCCGGCGAACGAGTCGCGCGGCGTGGTCAGTTCCTCGACCGTGCGGGGTGCGGGGTCGTCGGTTTCGATCGCCACGCGGTCGGGACTGAACGACAGTCGAATATCGGGCGTGGGCGCCGGCCGGAGCCACGTGCGCTGTTCGTGCAGCCGGATCTCGACGGTCGAATCGTTGATGATCCCGTCGACGCCCTTGAGCACCCACAACACCCCGCCGACACGCTGATGCACCGAGATGGCGTCGATCCTCCGCCAGCGCTCGACACCACCGTACGCGCCGATCACATCGTCTAGTAGATCCATGGCAATCGCTCCTCAGTCTCGCCCCGCGGGAACCTCCTGCGGCATAGACCACGGTCCGTCAATCCGGTCGTGCTTCGCGCCAGTGATCACCCCTGGCCCGTGGCTCGTGCGGTTCGAGCCAGGGATTGTCGATTCACTGTGTATGAGTCCTGTCGGGCCGGACGACGAGGATCGGGGCGGGCGCGCTGTGAACCAGAGCGGAGCTGGTGGAACCCAGCAGCATGCCGGGGAAGCCGCCTCGCCCATGGCTGCCAACCACGAGTAGCTGCGCCCGCTCGGACTCCCCGAGGAGTGCATGGACCGGTCTGTCGCGCACCAGGATCCGGCTGACCTGGACATCCGGGAACTGCTCGCCGAATCCGGCAAGGCGTTCGGCCAGGATCTCCTCCTCCTCGGCGCGCGGAAAATCGCGGTCCAGATGGGACGGAAGCGAGCCGCTGTAGTCGGTCCAGGCGTGTAGTGCGGTCAGACCGACCTTGCGCATCGACGCCTCTTGGAAGGCGCGTTCGAGGGCGGGAACACTGTTCGGGGTGCCGTCGATGCCGACCAGCACTGGCTGGCCGGCCGAGATCGGGTCGAGCCCGGTAAAGCTGCGCACGACAGCGACCGGACTGTGCGCGTGCCGGGTCAGCGCGCCGCTCACCGAGCCCAGCAATCCGCGGCCGAGCGCACCGAGTCCGCTGCTGCCGAGCACCAGTGTGTGGGCCCGCCTCGATTCGTCGATCAGGTAGGCGGTGATCGGGTCGAAGGTCACCTCGGTGCTTACCGCGATGGGTCGTTGCGCCGCGATGCGTGCGACGCGGGCGGCCTCGGCCACCACTCTGCGGCCCTCGTCGTGCGCTGACTCGATGTCGCGGTCCGTCCAGATCAGGTCCGGCGCCCATACCGTCGGCAGTGCCGCCGAGGTGACGATCCGCAGCGGCCGATCGTATTGTGTGGCCTCGACCGCGGCCCAGGCCGCAGACCGGTAGGAGGTCTCCGAGCCGTCGACGGCAACCACGATGGGAAGACCGGAAATGCTTGGGGCAGTACTGGTTTCTGTCATTGCTGTCTCCTGAATCGGTTGATCTGTCGTCAGAGTCGGTCGGCGTCGATCACCGCCTGTGCGAAGCCGTCCGGGTCCTCGGCCGGGACGTTGTGCCCGACTTCGAACACCCGGTGGTCGTATTTGCCGGTGAACCTGCCTCGATAGGCCGCGCCGTCCCCAGCCGGCGTGAAGGGATCGTGCTTGCCGTCGATGGTGATCGTCGGCACCGAATGGGCGGAGCCGCTTGCAGTGTGGTTTCCGCGTCCGCGTAGTCCGGTTCGGCGGGCGCCAATCCGAGACGCCAGCGATAGTTACCGATCACAATGGGAACGAAGTCCGGATTGTCGAAGGCTGCGGCGGTGACGTCGTAGGTGTCCTTGGAGAATTCCCACGTGGGAGAGTCGACCGTGCCCGTGGCGGTCGTGCGCGATGGCCCGGAATCCCGCCGCCGCAACCAGATTCGCCTGAGTGTCCCAGGCGTCGGCGTTGAGCGGCCAGCCGTGGGAGAAGATCACCGGGCGGCCGTCGCCCCAGTCTTTGTAGTACTTCTGAGCGCCGTCGCGCAGGGTGATGAACGGCATGACGGATCACCTTCCGGGCAGGAGGAGTTGGTGAATTCGATGGCGGTGCGCCATTCGAATCGATGTCTCCACTCTCGCCGGGCGAGCAGCTGATCGCGCCTGGGGGAACCCCGGGTCCATACCCGGGCCACGGTACTGGCGCGGCCCGATGATGCCCGGCTGCATCCTCCGGATACGCGGACGCCCCGCCCGGAGAACTCGGGCGGGGCGAAACCTGGTGCGGCGGTTATCGTGCCGTGGAGTTGGCGGCGTCGATGATGAGGTCGGTGACCGCTTTGGTCTGGGAGAACATGGGGACGTGCGAGCTGTCGACCTCCACGGTCGTGCTGTGGGCGCGATCGGCCTCGAAACGCTCCAGGTCGGCACTGAGCGCCAGGTCCTGGCGGGCGATGAGCGACCAGGACGGGATGGTGTGCCACGCGGCGGCGGTCGGAACCGAGGAGAACGCCGCGGCGTCGGTCGGCCGCTGCTGGGCGGCGATCACACGGGTGACGTCGGCAGGGACATCGGCGGCGAACACATCGCGGAACTTGTCGGGGTTGACCGTCAGCTGGGTGCCCGTGCTGCCGTCGGCGTTGGTGTAATTCGTCGGCACCAGCGCGGGACCGAGCTGCGACGTCGTGGCCCGCGCCACCAGCGCGCTGACCTGCTCGCCGGTGTCCGGGATCAACGCGGCGATGTACACCAGTGCTTTCACCTTGGGATTACCCTCGGCGGCCTGCGAGATGACAGCTCCTCCGTAGGAGTGCCCGACGAGCACGATCGGCCCCTCGATGGGGGCGATGGTGGAGCTCAGCCGCGCGGCGTCCTGCGCCAGGCCCTCGAGCGGGTTGGCGGCGGCGATGACCGTGTACCCGTCCCGCTGCAGCGATTCGGTGACCTTCTGCCAGCTCGAGCCGTCGGCGAATGCGCCGTGCACCAGCACGATGGTCGGCTTGACGGGCTTCGGCTTGCCGGGGCCATCCGGGGAGTCGAGGCGTCCGCCGGCGGGCAGGACGACGGACGGACCAGCGGCCTCCGAGACCGGTCCGGAAGCCCAGATCGGTGTCGCCGTGAAAGTGGCGACCAGCACGGCCATGAAGCCGACGGCATAGCGGGGATTGCTGAACATTGTGGTTCTCCAGTTCGACGCCGATGTCCCAGCCCGGTGTGGCAGCGACTCGATCAGCGTCGCGCCGCCGGGCACCGGCTCGCGCCCGGGAGAATCCCTGGTACCGACCCCGGCTCAGTACTCGACCAGTGGGCGCCAGGGTGCCGGGCAGGACCGTCGCTCGAGGCTTGTGCCGCAATCGGATCCGGCGTCGGGCCGGTCTATCGGGCTCGCTGGGCCAGGGCGTTGGAGAGTTCGCGGCGGGAACCGATGTCGAGCTTCGCGAACACCTTGCGCAGGTGCCATTCGACCGTGCGTGCGCTGAGGAACAATTGGGCGCCGATCTCCGGGTTGGTGCGGCCGTCGCAGGCGAGCCGGGCGATGAGCGCTTCCTGGTCGGTGAGCGCGTCCGCCTGATCGATCTGGCGGCGGCGCACGCGTTTTCCGGTGGCCAGCAGTTCGCGCCGAGCGCGCTCGGCGAACGCCGCGGTCCCCATGCCGACGAACATGTCGTGGGCGGTGCGCAGGTGCTCACGGGCCTCCTCACGCAGCCCTTCCCGATGCAGCCATTCGCCGAAAAGCAGATACGCGCGTGCCAATTCGGGGCGCAGCTCGGTCCGTGCGAGCCGAGCGATCGCCTCCTTGTAGAGCTGCCTCGCCGCTTCGCCCGCGGACGTCAACGCCCGGGAGCGCGCCACCAGTCCGAGCCCCTCCTCGGTACCACCCGCCATCGCGACCCGCTCCAGCTGCGCCACCGCCGACCGCGCGAGCTCGGTCCGGCCCGTGCGTACCGCCGCCTCCACCAGTTCGGGCAGTGCCCAGTTCGCGATGAAGATGTCCGGCGAGGTCTCACGGGCGCGGACCGCCTCGATGACGGCTTCCTCGTAATCGCCGAGTCCGTTGTGCAGCACGGCCATTGCCCAACCGCAGAAGGTGATGGCCCCGCCGTTCCCCGTCACGGTCGCCACCTCCAGCGTCGCGCGGACCAGGGCTTCCGAGCCGGCCCGGTCACCGCGCAGGCAGGCGAGAATGATCGGGGCGAAGGACCACGCGGTGGCCCCGGTCGCCTGGCATACGGCCTCCGACTCGGCGACGATGGCGGCGGTCGCGGCGAAGTCTCCGGTCCACGCGGTGACCGCGCCGAGCGCCGACAAGACGACCGGCAGCAGGTCAGCGGCCGCCGCACAGCGAACGACCTCCGCATTGCGCCCGAGGATCCGCCGCCAGGCACCGTGATCCCACAGGGCGACGGCGGCCGCGTGCGCGAGCCAGCTCCAGCGCAGCACGTCCTCGGGTGATTCGGTGGTGCCGTCGAAGGCATCGACCACTTCGCGCAGCGCGGGCGCCGCCTGCGCCGGGCCCGCCGTGATGGCCAGCGACAACGCGTGCAGGATCTGTTCCGGCTTACCGGGACGCACCGACCGGGGCAAACGTTGTGCGGCCCTGGACACTTCGGCCAGATCGCCGTCGGAGGCGAGTCCGCCCGCGAAGACCGCCGCGATCCAGGCGGCCAGAAAGGTCTCGCGCGCCTGGTCCAGATCCAAGGCCGACAATCGGATCGCCGCGCGCAGCAGGCGCGCGGGCGCATCGTTGCCCGAGCCCGACGCGAAGGCGATCTGCCCGCGCAACAGGTCCGCGCGCGCGTGCTGGGGCGGATCCAGCGGATCGACCTCCATCGTCGCCAGCAACCCGAGCGCCGAATCATAGGATCCCGCTTGCAGATTCGCCTGCGCGGCCGCCAATAGCCGTTCGATCCGCTGCCGGGGATCCGCGGACAGCAGCCCCGCCCGCTCCAGGAACGCCGCTGCGGCAGCGGGGCCGCCGCGTGCCTGGGCGCGGGCGGCGGACCGCTCGAGATCCGCGGCGGCGTCGTCGTCCGGGCCGACGGTCGCCCGGGCCCGGTGCCAGGCCCGGCGGTCGGGATCGAGGGTCGGGTCGGTCGCCTCGGACAACGCCCGGTGGATGTCGCGACGATCGGAGTCGCTTGCCGACCGGTAGGCGACTGACCGCAGTAGCGGATGCCGGAACCAGACCCGCGTGCTGAATTCCGCGACACCCGCTTCTACCGCGGGGGTCGCCGCCGACAGCCCGATACCCAGCGCCGACGCCGCCTTCCACACCAGTGCGGCATCGCCCGACGGGTCGGCGGCGGCCAGCTGGAGCAGGCGGCACGTGTCGTCGGGCATTGCGGCGAGTTGCCGGCGAAATCCGTCCTCGATCCGGCTGGACAACGTGACCGCGTCGGGCAGCCCGAAACCGCCGGCGAGGCGATTCCAGGTTGTTCCGCGTGCCCACTCCAGCATGGCCAAAGGGTTGCCGCGGGTCTCGGCCACGATCTGGTCCCGTACCCGGGCATCCATCGATCCCGACATCGTGGACTCGAGCAGCGCGTGCGCGTCGCGGGCCGACAAGCCCGTCACGGCAAGTTCTGGGATACCGGCCAATTCCTCTGCTGCGACTCGGGTTCCGAAGACCACCCCAACACGCTCGGCGGCCAGCCGTCTCGCCACGAATCCGAGGACCTGGGCCGAGGCACGGTCCACCCAGTGATGGTCGTCGACTACGCACAGCAGTGGCTGATCCTCGGCGGCCTCCGACAGCAAACCGAGTACCGCCAGCCCCACCATGAACGGCTTCGGCGCCGGCCCATCACTCAGCCCGAACGCGGTGCGCAGCGCATCTCCTTGGGGCGCTGGCAGTTTGCCCACCCGATCGAGCAGCGGGCCGCACAGCTGATGCAAAGCCGCGAAGACCAGTTCTATCTCCGACTGCATGCCGATCACGCGCAATACCCGCAAACCGGTTGCCCGGCTGGTGAGATTGTCCAGCAGTGCCGACTTGCCTATGCCCGCGTCACCTCTGAGTACAAGGACCTGGCTCTCCCCGGCGCGCACGGCGTCGAGCAATCGAGTGAATGCCTCGCGCTCGCTGTCGCGACCGACGAGACCACCGGCGCGGCCCGGTCGCATGGAACTCATTGCGAGAACTCCCCTTCGAACTGTGCGGTCCCTGTGATGGACCACGTCACAGCCTGTCCGAGGAGCCCCGGTATTCGCGCCCGTGTCGCCCCCGGTGAACACCCGGGTTTCGCAATGCCGCGATGATCCCGCGGCGGGCATGTGCGTCGGGATCAGGTGGCGCGCGCGACCTCGCGGTCCGGGAGCGCGTCACGCAACTCGCGTCGAGAGCTGATCCCGAGCTTGCCGAAGACCTTGCGCAGGTGCCATTCCACGGTGCGGGCACTGATGTACAGCTCGCTGCCGATTTCCTGGTTTGTGCGGCCGTCGCGCGCCATGCGGGCGATCTGGCCCTCCTGCGGGGTCAGGTCGTTGAGCGTGTCGGAGGTTCGCTTGCGAACCTTCTCCCCGGTGGCGAGTAGTTCGTGCCGGGTGCGTTCGGCGAATCCGTCGGCCCCCATCGCGACGAACTCCTCGAAGGCTGCCTTCAAGTGGATGCGTGCATCGCTGCGTCGGCGTTCCCGGCGCAACCACTCGCCGAACAGCAGTCGCGACCGTGCGAGCTCGAACCGCAGGCGTGTGCGGCCGAGGTGCTCGACCGCTTCGGTGTAGGAACGTTCGGCCGCGTCGCCGACACTGATCAGGGCTCGCGAGCGCGCCAGCAGCCCTGCCGCCCAGTCTGATTCGGGAACCGCCGCATAGGCGGTCAACCTGTCCAGCGCTCTCATCGCGGCGTCCTTGGCCCCGCTACGAACGGCAGCCTCCACCAGATCTGGCAGCGCCTGCGCTGTGAAGGGGCCGAGGTTACCTTCGGCTGCCCGGACCGCGGCGTCGAACGCCAGGTCGTAGTGGCCGAGCCCGAGGTTGAGCAGGGCGGTCGCGCGATCAGCGATCTGCAGACCGAGCCCTTCGCCGCGAGCCGTCGCCTCCGCTGCGACGGTCGCGATCAGCGGCGCGGCCTGGGCGGCGTTTCCCTGGTAGGCCAGCAGGAACAGGTCGCCGTACGACGCTCTCTGTGTTCCGGTCACCTCTTTGACCCGTTGCTCCTCGAGACCGAGGTCGCGCGCGTGCTCGACGTCTCCGCGCCACAGCACGACCACGCGATGGGCGTTGAGCGCGTTGGCCAGCGGCGCCAGCGCTCCGGCTTCGCGCGCCAGCGCCACGTGCCGGCTGCTGGCCGTATCCCATGCCTCGAAGTCCCACAGTGACAGGGCCGCGTTGGCCACCAGCACGCCGCGACGCAGGAAGACGTCCAGGGAAACGTTGGCGTCGAGGAAGGACGTCACTGCCTGCCGGAGCGCGGGTGCCGCGGCGGCCGTTCCGTCTGTGACCAGGGTGGCCAGTCCGGGGCCCAGCGAGTCGATCGGGCTCGCAGAACTCGACGACGGCGCCGAGCAGGCGGCTCGCGAGACCAGCATCAGGTCACCGTCCGGATGCGCCAGGCTCCCTGCGACGAGTGCGGCGCCCCAGGCGTCCAGGTACGTGTCGCGGGCCAAGCTCGGGTCGAGGGACTCGAGCCGGCGAGCCGCCCGTACCAGCGCGACCGGAGCGTCGCTGCCCGATTTCGCCGCGCGTCCGGTGAGCCCACGC
This sequence comes from Nocardia sp. NPDC051981, assembly GCF_040680715.1. Taxonomy (NCBI): domain Bacteria; kingdom Bacillati; phylum Actinomycetota; class Actinomycetes; order Mycobacteriales; family Nocardiaceae; genus Nocardia; species Nocardia sp. NPDC051981. Next base: position 136,947 of record NZ_JBFAXK010000001.1, read on the forward strand.
ACCAGGTCCGCGCGGGCGCGTTGCAGGTCGTCTACCGCGTGTGCCTCGGCTTCGGCGACGAGTCCGAGGGCCGTGTCGTAGCGGCCCGCGTCGAGGTGTGCCTGCGCGGCCTCCAGGGTGCGTTCGGTGCGTTGTCGCGCATCGGCCGTGAGCGCCGCGGCCCGCTGCAGGAACGACGCGGCCGCGGCGACTCCGCCGCGCGCCCTGGCACATTCGGCGGCGTCGTACAGCGCGGCGGCGACGTCATCGTCGGGTCCGGTGGTCGCGGCGGCGAGGTGCCAGACCCGGCGTTCGGGCTCGGCCTCGGCATCCAGAGCATCAGCCAGCGCGGCGTTCACCGCGCGACGTCGCTCCGGTGTGCCGGCACTGTAGGCAGCGCTACGTATCAGCGGGTGGCTGAACCGCACTTGTTCGCCGACCTCGAACAGCTGGGCCTCCTCCGCGGGCGCTGCGGCGGCCGACCCCAGGCCCAGCGACTGGGCGGCTCGCCACAGCACGGTGGCGTCTCCGGTGGGTTCCGCGGCAGCGAGCAGCAGAAGCAGGCGGGTCGGGTCGGGCAGCTCCCGGATGCGCCGCACGTAGTGGTCGTGGAGGTTGCCGGCCCCGATCGCAGGGAACGCGAATCCGCCCATCAGCTCGGCCTTCCCGCGCTGTGCCAGTTCCAGCAGTGCCAGGGGGTTCCCGTGTGTCTCGGCGACGATCCGGTCGCGGACCCTGCGATCGAGCTGTCCAGGGAGAATCGCCGTCAGAAGCGCGACCGCCTCGTCATGGTCGAGGCTGGGCACGGCAAGTACCGGGATGCCCGCAAGCAGTTGCTCGCCTGCGGGCTCGCGGACCGCGAACACCATGAGCACCGACTCCGCTGCCAGCCGCCTGGCCACGAAGCCGAGGACCTGGACCGATGCGTCGTCGAGCCATTGGGCGTCGTCGACCAGGCACACGACCGGCTGGTTGGTGGCCGCTTCCGAGAGCAGTCCGAGGACTGCCAGTCCGACGACGAATTTGTCGGGCGCATCGCCTGCCACATGCCCGAAAACCACCCGGAGGGCGTGGGACTGGGGATCGGGCAGCGCGGCAATCAGGTCGAACATCGGCAAGCACAGTTGGTGCAGGGCCGCGAACGGCAGCTCGAGCTCCGACTCGACACCGGTCACCTGGACGACTCGGCAACCGGTCGCCTGATCGGAGAGGTACTCCAGCAGTGTGGTCTTGCCGATTCCGGCTTCGCCTCGCAGGACCAGTGCACCGCTCTCACCAGTGCGCGCGCGGCGCAGGGCATCGTCGAGGCGGTGGCGTTCCTCCGTGCGACCGCGAAAGGCGGTGGTCCGTGCGGCCATTCCGCCACACTAGCCACCGCCGTCGCGTTGTACCGCAGGCTTCTATTGGGCCGGTCCGGCGAGGAACTCGTCGACCAGCGTCGCGAACTGGTTGGGGTACTGGAAGAGGAACCCATGCGCCGCGTCGCTGAAAATGCGCAACCGCGCGTTCGACAGGTGGTCGACGAGGAGCTGAGAGTTCGCCGTGGGGATCATCAGATCGTTGTCGCCGGTGGCCACGAGCGTCGGCTGTGTGATACCGGCGAGGCGGGCAAGGCGGCTCGGGTCCGGGATTCCCCACTCGACGATCGCGTCGTACTGGGCTCGCGCGACTTCGGGTCCGGTCTGCCTGTCGGCGTTCTCGGTCCGGCTGAAAATGCGCTGCACGTAGTCGATTCCGAGTCTGCGGCTGCTCTCGGTGACCCCGAAGAAGATGTGCAGCAGATCCTCGAGGCCGTTGTCGGCCTGGTTCGCGGTGCGCTCGATGTCGAAGGTCCAGCCGTGCATCTGGCGGCCGCCTCGAGGCCCGGTGCCGGCCAGTACGAGCCGGCGCACGACGCGCGGGCGCAGGAGCGCGATCTCCTGGGCGACCATGCCGCCGAGCGAGAACCCGAGCAAGTCGACTTTGTCGAGGTCGAGTGCGTCCAGGAACGCGATCGCGTCGCGCGCCATCTCGGTCACCGTCACCGGGACCGTGCCGGTGGAGAGGCCGACCCCGGTGTTGTCCAGCAGGACGACCTCGCGGTGCTCGGCGAGGCTGTCGACCAGGATCGGGTCCCAGTTGTCGAGGTTGCCCCTGAAGTGCTGCAGGAACACCAGCGGCGGCTGTTCGGCCGCGGTGTTGCCGAAACGGCGGTAGGCGTAGGTAACGCCGTTCGCGGCGTCGATGGTCTGGATCCGGGCGGTCATCTGCGACTGCCCGGCGATCTGGGTGGTGGTCATCTGCCTCATCCTCTGCTTTCAGGCCCGGGCCGCGGGGACTATGAGGACCTTGCCGTTGCGCTCGGTCTGCTGGGCGTGCTGGATTGCCTTGGCAAACTCGTCGAGCGGGTAGGTCGCGGTGACCTCAGCGCCGATCACTCCTTCGGCGACCAAGTCGGCGAGCTCGGCGTACATCCGCTGGACCTTCTCGCTCGGCGCCTTCTGCAGCCAGCCGACGATATAGACCGACCGCAACGCGATACCCCGGTAGATCAGGTCCCCGAGCGGGATCGCGGGGGTCTGGCCCGTCGCCGACGCGAACGCCACGACCGTTCCTCCGTCCACCACCGCCGTCACCAATCTGGCCACCTGGTCCGGGTCACCGGTGCCCTCGAAGAGCACCCGAAGGCGTGCGCCCGCGAGCGCTGCGTCCATCCGGACAGGGAGATCCTCACCGTCGACCAGGACGATGTCGGCCCCCAGCGCCTTCACTTCGTCGACGACCGCGTCACGGCGGACAACGGCCAGTGTGTTCAGCCCGGCCCGCTTCGCCAGCGGGATGAGGTAGTGGGCGACGGCCGAGTTGGCCAAGTCCAGACCAACCCAGTCACCGGGCCGCAGGTCGACGTACTCGTGCAGCAGCACGTGGGCCGTGGCCGGGTTGACGGCGAGCATCGCCAGTTGCTGCGGGTCCACGTCTTCGGGGACCGGCACCACGTTTGTTGCCGGCACGACCGTCTTGGTGGCCCACGTGCCGAACCGGAATGTCGGGATCATGATCACGCGCCGCCCGATCAGGGCCGGGTCCACGCCCGGCCCGGCCTCGACGACCCGGCCGACGCCTTCGGCGCCCATCGCCGCGGGCACGTCGGGGTAGACCCCGAACCAGCCCATGGCGAACAGTGCGTCGGCTCCGTTGACGGGCGCGGCTTCGACCTCGACCACGACCTCGCCGGCACCTGCCGTGACGTTCTCCTCGGATACGAGGGCGATGTTGTTCTCGAGATCCGTGCCCACTGCGGTCACGATCACCTTGTCGACGGTCATGACCGCACTTCCTTGCGGGCCTCGATCGCGGACACCGAGTTGCGGAACGCCTTGGTCAGCACGCTCCTGCCGACGGTGGCGAGCACCGCTCCGAGGAACCAGCCGCGAAGGTTCTTACCCTCGCGCACCACGACGTAGTCGATATCGGTCGTGCCGTTGGCCCGCCGGGCCAGGTCGTAGGTGTGACCCGAGGCACGGCCCCACGCGTTGGACGCGGTGGTCGTCAGCACCACGTGCTGCGGGTTGCTCCAGTCGTACCAGAGCCGCTCCCAAACCCCGCCGGATCCTTCGGTGACGTCGGCGTGGTGGTCATCCCGGGCGTGTACCTCGAGGTAGGCGTTGTCGCTGTTGCCGAACAGCTTCGAACGTTCCGGACCGAAGTCGGTCAGGGCCGCCACGAATTCTTCGGGCGTCACACGCGTGTTCGCGTGCATGCGGATGGTGGTCATCGTCGTTCTCCTTGCTGGATCTCGTTGTGGTGGTGTGTCATTCGGGCAGCTGCTCGCCGTGGTGCTCGGCGACCATGTAGGTCGCGTACCACTCGGGCCAGGCCGCGTCGTACTCGCCGCCGTTGCGGGCCTCGTGCTCGCCGTGGGCGGCAGCCGCGCGTTTCAATGCCTCGACCAGGTCGCTGGTGGTGGCGTACGACGTCTCGGTGGCCTCGACGCGGCCCGGGATGCGGGTGGTGACCTCTTGGAGCAGGAAGGCATTGCCGTCCGGATCCGTGAAGGTCGCGAAGGACCCGTAGCTGGCCCGTTCGTCCGCCGCTCCCGCCACGCGGCTGTCGCCCGACATGGGCTGGAACTGTGCTCCGGGGGCACCGGGGTGGAAGACCTCGCTGATCTCCGCGCCTTGGGCCGCGAGCGCGTCACGGGCCTGCTGGACGTCGGAGACCACCAGGTACAGGCCTTGCGCCGTGCCGGGTTCCGCGGTCGTGATGTTGGTGCCGAACTGGATCGACGTCGGCGAGCCCGGTGGGGTGAACTGCACGACCCGGAAGCCATTGTCGAATTCGAAGTCGGCGTCCAGGCGCCAACCCAGGCCGTCGTAGAACTTCTTCGACCGGTCCACGTCGGTGACCGGGATGACTACCGCTTCGAGCTTCAGCGCGGGAACCCCTGTGGTGTTCATTGCCCTGCACTCCTTGTTCTGTTGCCAGCGGTTGCTTACAACTTCAAGAGTGCGATCGGACCGGCTTCGTCGAACCCGTGCCAAACCCTGGTCGACACCCGGGCACAGCCCCTGGGTTCCGAACGAGAGCTGGTCGCGCTGCTGCAGGGTCAGTAGTACGGCGTTCAGCAGTTGAAGAGGTTTCAGATTCGAGCAGGGGCTGGGAGTTGCCGTTCGAGCGGTGTGGCCTCGACGGAATCCGGGAGGGTGGCGATGGGGAAGTCACTCACCACGTCCCAGGCCGATGGTTCGCAAGCCGATCGAGTTCCAAAGTCCCACAGGGGTTCTGGACTTCCGGACCATCGCAGACGCCGGTTCGCCTGCTTGTCCGCCCACCTTTCTTCCGCATCGGAGCCTGAAATCGAGACGGGCTTCCAGTGACAACTGCAACCTGCAATCGGTGCCAACCAGGGTCTGCACATGTGGGTGACGTGCCATGTCAGCACGGTGCAGTTGTGACAACTAAGATCTGTCGTCACACTGAGGCGCCGTCCTGTCCGGACCGGACAGGAAAGCGCCGCCGACCTGAACGGCAATCGGATGCGGCCCGGGGTCGTCCTCCGGTCCCGCGGCCGATCGCGCCCCGATCGGACCGGATGGCCGCTCCGAGCTCCGACCGGACCGCAGCCTCCCTGCTCCACCCACTGGCGAAGCGGAATTTCTCCCCGGCCCGCTCGGTTGGCAGCAGCAGATCTGGAACAGGACAGAGGTTATGAACGCATTCAACGAGTCTGTGATCGAGGAGTTTCGGGCCAACGGCGGGAAGGTCGGCGGGACGTTCGAGGGGCGGACCAATATGGCGCTGATCACCACGACCGGGGCGAAATCCGGCCGGGCGATCACCAATCCGCTCGTCTACGTCCCCGACGCTGAGCGCATCGTTCTCATCGCGTCCAACGGCGGCGCGGACAAGCATCCCGCCTGGTACCACAACCTGCGTGCCGATCCCCGTCTCACGGTGGAGGTCGGTGACGAAACGTACACGGGCAAGGCCGAATTCGTCACCGGGCCGGAAGCCGACGAGCTCTATGACCGCATGGTCGAGCTCATGCCGGTGTTCGCCGAATACCGGGTCAAGACGACCCGGAAGATTCCCGTGATCGCGGTGTATCGCGAAACCGCCTGAAAACAAACAGCGGATCCCACCTGAGGGCAGAGCTTTGAGACTCGAGCTAGCCGCTGCGGGACACGAGTGGAGTGGACAACTGCTCTCCTACGATCATCCTGGGCCGCCGCAGCCCGGCGCGCCGTCGGCTCGAGCCGATCACCCGAAGATGCGAGGACGATCGGCGTCCGGTGACAGTCGTCTGTGAATGATGCAGGCGCGTAACAGCTTTCGCGCCGGAGGCAGTTCACTCGGCCGATCACCCGAATCCCGTTGATGTGATCCATGCCACTATCTGTCACATACTGCCGACGCGGCCGGTCGAGAGAGTGAACCCGCGAACAACGGCAGGAAAGAGAAGACAATGGCTCTGCAGGTCACCACCATCATGCTGGCAGTCGACGACATGGAGCGTTCCAAGAAGTTCTACGTCGCCCTCGGCGCGAAGCTCGGCCAGGATTTCCCGAACTTCGCCTCGTTCGAACTCGACGGCGGTTCCGCCCTCGGCATCTACCCGGTGGCCCACGCCGCCGGCGACGCCGGAGTCTCCCCGGACGGTAGCGGCTTCCGCGGCGTCTCCTTCCACCACATCGTCGACACCACCGAAGAAGTCGACGCAGTGATCGACACCGCCATCTCCTCCGGCGGCGCAATCGTCAAGCCCGCCACCGCCGCCCAATGGGGTGGCTACTTCGGCTACATCGCCGACCCCGACGGCCACCTCTGGAAGATCGCCACCTCCGCATGACCGCATCGTCGACGGTCAACGGCCCGAAATCGAACGGGCCGTTGGCCTTTCGAATGTCGGTCAACTCTTCGGGCGGTCGAGCCCGCCGCTGCCTGCGGGAAAGGCGACCTCGCCGACCGCGAAGACTGACGAGGCCACCCACTCACCTGAATGCGGCGGCAGTACTCAGACCGTGCCGCCGTTGACGCGGATGTTCTGGGCGGTCACCCAGCCACCCGCGTCGGAGGCGAGAAACGCGACCACGGCGGCGATTTCGTCGGGCCGGCCGAGCCTGCCGAAGGCGCTCAACGCTTCCAGCCCGGCGAGGAACTGTTCGCTCTTGCCGATCCGGTAGGTCTCGGTCTCCGTCGCGCCGGGGCTGACGGTATTGATGCTGATCCCGCGTTTGCCGAAATCCTTGGACAGGATGTGGGTGAACTGTTCGACCGCGCCCTTGGTGGCGTCGTAGACCGCGTAGCCGGGCAACATCAATCCGGTCGTCGAACTCGAGATCGTGATGATGCGCCCGCCGTCGGCCAGGTGATCCCAGGCCAGCTGCAGACCGTGGAACACGCCCTTGACGTTCACCGCGAAACTGCGATCGAACTCTTCGGAGGTGACCTGGTCGAACGGCTTGGTGATGGCCACCGCCGCATTGTTCACCAGGATGTCCCAGCGACCGAAGGCGGAAAGCAACTGCTCAACCATCGCCCGGTACTCGTCCGCATTCGTCACATCCGCCGCGATCTCGATCGCGCGACCGCCGGCCGATTCGATCTCGGCGACAGCGGCTTTGGCGAGATCGGGGGTGTGCGGGTGATTGATCACCACCTGGGCGCCCGCGGCCGCAAGGGCGCGGGCGATGGCCGTGCCGATACCGGTGGCCGCCCCGGTCACCAGGGCCGTTCTGCCGGCCAGTGATTCAGACATGCGTGTCCCGTGCCTTCTACTCGAACCAGTAGTCGAGCCAGATCTCGGCGTTCTCACCGAGGTTGGCCTTGAAGCCGCCGGTACCCCGCAAGCCGGCCAGCTTGCCGGTGCCCGACTCGGGTACCACGAACCACTCACCGCTGACGATATTGTCGGCGATACTGCCCTGGTCCTGCAGCAGGAAGGTGCCCGCCCGGCCGGCGATGGTGCCGGTGACCCGCTCGATGCCGACGAAGCTGGCGGTGCCGTCCGCATTGGCGGACTGCAGGAACTCCACCACGCCCTCACCGGAGATGTCGCCGCTGAAGCTCTCCTCGACGTGGATCCGGGTCAGCACCGGGCCCTCGGCCGGCTCCTCGTAGGCCGCCGGCTCGTACTTGTGGACGGTGATCCGGCCGGTGGCGTGGGTGGTTTCGGGATTGCTCATCATTGTTCTCCTTCGTTTCTCGGAATACGGATCAGCGGTAGCCGTATTTCTGCCAGTTCGACAGCACGCGCTGCTGAATCTCTGCGGGCCAACCGTTTTCGAAACTGCCCTTCACCGGGCGCTTGCCCTCCGGGTAGAGGTCGGCGAGCAGGCAGTTGTAGACCACCTTGCCCGCCATGAAGGTGTGCTTCTCCTCGTCGTCGAGGTACACCGGCAGATCGTCGCTGAGTTTGTGCGGGAAATGGAATTCACCGCGCTCCACGTCGGGGTGCGACCGGGTCGCGAACGCCCACACCACCTCGTCGAGGTTGGTGATGTCGACATCGTCCTCGACCAGCAGGATCTTGGGTGCGTTGACCGATGCCTTGCCGGTGAACGCCACATCGGCGACCCGCTGTACCAATTCGGCCGAGGAGATCCCGAGAGTCCGGTGCCAGTCCTGGCGCACCGACAGGGTCAGCCAGTGCATGGCGGCTTCGGGGGTGTGCCAGGCCGAGGAGATCGGCAACCCGGCCTGACGCAGTTGGTAGAGCAGTTCCGCGCCGTGCATGGTCGCGGTGCAGGTGTGGTCTTCCTCGACCGGCGGGCCCGCGGCGACCACCGGCAGGATGGCACCGTCGCGATAGGTGATCGCGGTGACATCGAAACGCGCCTTCGGAGAGGCGGCAGTGGCGTTGTAGCCCGGGAATTCGTTGAACGGGCCCTCCATGACGGTTTCGTCGATCGACACGAAGCCTTCGATCACGATCTCCGCGGTCGCGGGCACCAGCAGATCGACCGTCTCGGCCGGCACCACCTCGATGCCCTCGCCGAAATAGCCGCCGATGAAGTCGCACTCGGATACGCCCTCCGGCAACGGCATTCCGCCGACGAACGGCAGTCCCGGCTCCACGCCCAGCGCCAGCACAATCGGCATCGGCTTGCCGATCTCGGCCCACTTCGAGCGGACGATGCCCAGATGCTGCACTGGAGCGATCAGACAAGCCAGGCTCTTGCGGTCGTGGATCATCATGCGGTTGACCGACCAGTTCGTCCACGACCCGTCCGGGGTGCGGGCTATATTGATGCCCCAGGTCTCGATGTAGCGACCGCCATCGGTGCCGTGAATGCGCGGCGTCGGGAAAATCGTCAGGTCGACGTCGTCGCCGAGCAGGATGTTCTGCTTGCACGGAGCGCCCTCCCTGGGCACCTCCACCGGCGGAATACCCGGCTTGTTGCGGGCCTCGACCAGCGCCTCCATCAGCTCCTGGCCCTTCGCCTCGGCGGGTAGCCCGAGCGCCATCGTGATGCGCGCCAGCTGATGTTCGGCGCTGCTGAACGCACCGGGGGCGCCCAGCACCCGGAACCCGGTATCGCCGTATCCGGTGACGTTGGTGAAAAGCGGTGCGGGAGCGCGCAGATCGTAGGAACGCCGGGTGACCGCACCGATCTCCAGATCCCAGTCGACCTCGTGATCGATGGTCTGCAGCTCGCCGATCCGCTCCAGCTCGGAGAGAAATTCGCGCAGGCTCTTCAGATGTTTCACGATGATTCCTTCGAGAAGGTGTCACTCGCCCCAGCGGGGCATATCCGGTAGATCGATGCCGAACAGATCCAGCGCCCGGCCGACGGTGTGGTCGACCAGTTCGTCGATGCTGTCCGGGCGCAGATAGAAGGCGGGCACCGGCGGCATCACGATGCCGCCGGATTCGGTGACCGCGGTCATCGCGCGCAGATGGCCCAGTGTCAGCGGGGTTTCGCGCACCATCAGCACCAGCCGGCGCCGTTCCTTGAGGGTCACGTCCGCCGCGCGGGTGAGCAGGTTGTCACCGTTGCTGTAGGCGATGGCCGACAGCGTGCGAATCGAGCACGGCGCCACCAGCATCCCCGCTGTCCGGAACGAACCCGATGCGATGGCCGCCCCGATGTCGGCGGGACGGTAGACCACGTCGGCCATGGCCGCGAGATCCTTTGCGCTGAACTCGGTTTCGTAGGCCCGGGTCTGCTGCCCAGCGGGGGTCACCACCAGATGGGTCTGCACCCCGGCCTTGCGCGCAAGTTCCAAGGCCCGGATGCCATAGGCGATTCCGGTCGCTCCGCTGATTCCCACCACCAGCCGACGCGGTTCCCCGGTCGTAGTCTCTGACACCGCCTCAGCGTTGCCGACCCGGGGCGACTCGCAGAAGGACCGTTCATGTCAGGCAGGGAACCGAATGCGTCATCCACGACCGGCCGCCGCAGGGAAGGCGATCCACCAGTGATTTCGCGGAGAGCGTGACCCGGGCGTCGGATTCCGGTCAGCGCTTACGATGACCATGTGTTCGATTCGGTGCCCGCCTACAGCGCAGTATTGGCCCGATGCGTACTGAACACGGCGGGCGAAGGAGTCGACACGCGCATGCTGCTGCGTGACGCCGGCCTGCCGCAGTCGGTGCTGACCACCGAGCACGGCATGGTGTCCAGCAGCGCCTACCTGCGGCTGTGGGAGAACGCCGAATTCCGCCAGGATGCACCGGAAGTCGGATTGCGGATCGCCACGACGTACCGGATCGGCCGATTCGGCATCTTCGACTACCTGTTCAGCACGGCCGCCACCGTCGCCCAAGGGCTCGCCGCGGTGCGGCGCAGCAGCGCGCTGATGGCCACCACCAATCACCACTATCGGTCGGCTCCGGACTCGAGCGACAGCGAGCACACCATGGTGCTGGAGATGATCGACGGCGAGGGGCGCGGCGCCGATCTGACCATCCAGGCCGCCTACGCCAGCACGCTGGCTCGCATCCGGCACGCCAGCGGGGCATCGATCACGCCGACCCGAATCACCTTGCGGCAGAAGCCACCTGGGTCCATGGGCGCCTTCGTCGACGCCTTCGGTACCGCGGCCATCGACTTCGGCGCCCCCTTCGACAGCGTGACGCTGCGGACCTGCGACCTGGCGTTGCCGCTGCGCACCGCCGATCCGGTACTCGCGGAAATCGTGCGTGGGCACGCGGAGTCGCTGTCGGCCCCGCTGCTCGACGAGCTCTCCTGGCCGGAGCAGGTGCAGCGGGCGCTGCGGGAGATGCTCGGTGGGGACGACGTCTCACTGAGCGCCGTCGCGCGATGCCTGACCGTGAGCCCGCGAACCCTGCAACGCCATCTGGCCGAATCCGGCACAACCTGGCGACGCGAACTGGACCTCGCCCGGCAGACGGTGGCCCGGCAGGCCGCCGAGACCACCACCAAGTCGTCGCTGGCCCACCGTCTCGGGTATTCCGATGCGCGCGCACTGCGCCGCGCGGCTCGCCGCTGGGACTCGGGCGCGGAGGAGCAGCAGGCGAGCTGACAACCGGACTTCCCATCGCCGATCCCCACAGCCGACTCCCAGGAAACCCGCAGTGATCATGGAGATTCGCCGCTGATCATCGACAACGGCCCGCGCTGCGTGCCGCAGATTTGGGCAGGATCGCGGGCAGAACAATGCAGGGCGCACGGGTACCGGCGGCTGTCGCGGCAGCCCCATCGCCGCCGGTAAGGCACGGCTCCGGACCGAAGTTCAGGTACCCATTCAGGGTGATCCCCGATGCGCCCGGACAACGCCGAACAGCACGATGGAAGCCATGACGAGAACGAGCGACTGGTCCAAGAGCGCCGGGCGTACCGGCTTCTCCGATCAGCTTCACGATCTGTGGCACACCCGGCCGATGCGCTTCCCGAAGGACGGACCGCTCGCGGGCGTGGCCGTCGGCTTCGGCCGCCGCTACAACGTGGACCCCGTCCTGGTGCGGGTGGCGTTCGTGGTGTCGGCGCTGTTCGGCGGCGCGGGCATCGTGCTCTACCTGCTCGGCTGGCTGCTGCTCCCGCAGGCGGGCGACCAGTCCTCGCCGGCGGAATCGCTGTTCGGCCGCGGCCAGTCCTCGCAGAACTCGTCCCGGACCATCGTGCTCATGGTGGCGTTGGGGATCGCCGTGAGCACGATGGGACCCGTCGGCGTCGGGCTCGGCGGGTCCGGCGTCATCAGCTTCGCGCTCATGCTGGCCGGCTGGTGGCTGCTCTACCAGCGCCAAACCCAGCCGCCCGCAGCCTATTTCGACCAGACGGCCGCCGACAGCCTCCTCAACACCGGCTACCCCGGCACCACCAACCCGTACTGGACCGGCTACCCGGGCACCAACGCCGTCACCTTCCAGACCTACGGCCCGTACACCACCCTCCCGGACCACTACGAGCCCGATCCGAACCAGCCGCCCACGCCGGAATCCGCTGCCGCCCAGCCCATGTCGCAACCGGGCACGGAACAGCAGCCCGCCCCGAGCGGCGATGCCGGCACATCGGTACTCCGCGCCAACCCGCCCGACGCCGGCACCGCCGTCCTGCGCCCGGAATCGCCTGCCCCGCAAGATTTTCCGGACGTCGAGATAACCGAGGTGCTCGATACGCGCTACGCCCCGGCATCCTCCGTGGCCGACACAGTGGTGATGCAGAAGTCCGGATCTCCCTCGGGTCCGGGCACTTCCGGAAAGCCGACCGACGCCGCCCGGACCGGGACCCCGGATCAGGGCACGGCCGCCGGGAGCCAGGCGGCTGATTCCGGGCAGCCGGGCAGCGCAGCTCCGGCGGCGCCGGTCGACATGAGCAAGCCCGGAGCCCCTGCCACGGCTGCCCCGAACAGCCCCGCCGCACCGACCGACGACGGGAATACCGGCGGAAACGAGACGCCCGCCCTCCCCGAGATCGGCGAACCCCGTGTACTGCACCAGATTCCGTCGGCCATCGATCGCCCCCGGGCCGGATTCGGGCCCGCGCCGATCTCCCCCGACTTCGGGCCCACCCCGCCCGGCTGGGATCCACTCGGCGTGGCCCCGCTGGCCTGGGCGCTCCCCGAGCCGGGCATGCCGCTACAGCAGACCGCCGTGCAGGTGTCCCCGCGCCGGCCGCGCTCCCGGCTGACCGCGGTCACCATCGGCCTCGCGATCCTGGCCGCCGCCGCAGCGGGTTCCGTGGCCGCCTCGGGCGTGGACTGGATGACCCCGGCCCGGATCGGGTCCGCGGCCCTCGCGGTGATCGCGCTCGGTCTGATCATCGGCGCGTTCCTGCGCCGCGGCCACGGCCTCATGGTGCTGCTCGCCCCGCTGGCCGGATTCGTCATCCTGGCCTCGCTGGTGGGTCCCATCGAATTCGATCAGGGCGCGATGGGCGACCACCGGTGGTCCGCCGCATCGGCTTCCGAGCTCCTGCCCGAGTACCACGTCAGCATGGGTTCGGGCACCCTCGACCTGAGCAGGCTGCAGCTGACCGAGGACCGCGACGTCGCGGTGAAGGTGCGCATGGGCGACGCCCGCGTGGTGCTGCCGCCCAACCTGCGCGTCAATACGACATGCACTGTCCGCATGGGCGATTCGAATTGCCTGAGCGGAATGTCCGGCCCGGCGACGGGTCCCGTCCTGAACCTGACCGTCGATGTGCAGATGGGAAATGCGGAGGTGAACCGTGGCTGAGAAACAGAACAAGAACCGTCGTCCCTCGTTCGGACTCCTGCTGGCCGGCCTGCTGGGCCTGGGCGTGAGCGTGTGGGCCTTCGTCGGCCCCCACTTCTGGCCCGTCTCCGGCGGCCTGTCCCTGGGCTGGATCGTGGTGATCGCCGCCATTGTCGTCGGCATCGTCCTGGTTCTCACCCCAAGGAAGAACCGGGACTAGCGAGCCGACTGCGCTGCCCCTTCCCCTCGCCGGGGTAGCGCACGTTCCTTCAAGGAACTGCCCTTCCGAGAAGGCCGAAGGCCCCGCACCCTTCCGGGTGCGGGGCCTTCGCGTGTCAGTGGGAGACACTCACTCCCATTCGATGGTCCCCGGCGGCTTGCTTGTCACGTCGAGCACCACGCGGTTGACCTCCGCCACCTCATTGGTGATGCGGGTGGAGATGCGCTCCAGCACCTCGTACGGCAGGCGGGTCCAGTCGGCCGTCATGGCGTCCTCGCTGGAGACCGGGCGCAGCACGATCGGGTGGCCGTAGGTGCGGCCATCGCCCTGCACGCCGACGCTGCGGACATCGGCCAGCAACACCACCGGGCACTGCCAGATCGACTTGTCCAGACCGGCGGCCGTAAGCTCCTCGCGCGCAATGGCATCCGCCTGGCGCAGCAGCTCCAGCCGGTCGTGGGTCACCTCGCCGATGATGCGGATGGCCAGACCCGGACCCGGGAACGGCTGGCGCGCAACGATTTCCTCCGGCAGGCCCAGCTCGCGGCCGACCGCGCGCACCTCGTCCTTGAACAGCAGCCGCAGCGGCTCGACGAGCGCGAACTCCAGATCGTCGGGCAGACCGCCGACATTGTGGTGGCTCTTGATGTTCGCGGTGCCCGCACCGCCGCCGGACTCCACGACGTCGGGGTACAGCGTGCCCTGCACCAGGAACTCGACCTTGGTCTCGCCCTGCTCGCCGACCACCTCGGAGACCGCGTCCTCGAACGACCGGATGAACTCCCGGCCGATGATCTTGCGCTTCTCCTCCGGATCGGTGATGCCCTTCAGCTCACCCAGGAACTTCTCCACCGCGTCGACGGTGACCAGCTTGGCCCCGGTCGCGGCGACGAAATCACGCTGCACCTGCTCACGCTCACCCGCGCGCAGCAGACCGTGATCGACGAACACACAGGTGAGGCGATCACCGATGGCCCGCTGCACCAGCGCCGCCGCCACCGCGGAGTCCACGCCGCCGGACAGACCGCAGATGGCGTGCCCGTCCCCGACCTGCTCGCGCACCTGGGCGATCAGCGCGTCGGCGATATTGGCGGGCGTCCACGCGCCCGGAATCTCGGCGATCTCGTGCAGGAACCGGCTCAGCACCTGCTGACCGTGCGGCGAGTGCAGCACCTCCGGGTGGTACTGCACACCTGCCAGCTTGCGCGCCCGATCCTCGAACGCGGCGACCGGTGCGCCCGCGGAGGTCGCGGTCACCTCGAACCCGGCGGGGGCATCGGTGACGGCATCGCCGTGGCTCATCCACACCGGCTGCCGGGTCGGCAGGCCGCCGTGCAGGATGCCGCCGTCCACGCTCAGCTCGGTGCGGCCGTACTCGCGAGTCCCGGTGTGCGCCACCGTCCCGCCGAGCGCCTGCGCCATGGCCTGGAATCCGTAGCAGATACCGAAGACCGGCAACTCCAGATCGAACAGCCGCGCGTCCAGCTGCGGCGCGCCCTCGGCGTACACACTGCTCGGCCCGCCGGAGAGAATCACCGCGAGGGGGTTCTTCTCCGCGATCTCCTCCACGGTGATCGTGTGCGGAACCACCTCGGAATACACACTCGCTTCGCGCACCCGGCGCGCGATCAACTGCGCATACTGCGCGCCGAAGTCGACGACAAGGACTGGTCGCTGGGTTTCTGCCACGGCCACAGTCTAGTGAGCGATACACATCACATTGACCACGCCTCCCCAGCCTTTGGTATCCGCTGGGTTTACCCACGGATCGGTAGGTGACAACTGATCTTGCGAGAAGCGGGCAACTCACCGGGTACGTCCAAATTCGGTTCGGCACCCAACCGCCGGCACGGCTGCGTCGCAGTCAACGGCACTGAGCTGCCCGCCGCGCGGGGAGGCGGAGCGGCAGTCTCGGGGAGGCGGGATGGACCTCCACCCCGGGCCGAGGTGCGCCGCAGCTTCGGAAGCGGCGGCTCGCCCGGCCCGGAAGTGGTGGCATCGGGACGGTATTCGCGTCGGGTGGGTCACCGATAGGGACTTCCGGCCCATTCCTGACGAATCTCGGCCAGTCGCGCCGGGACACGGCCGACCCGTGGCACCGAGCGTCGCGGTGCGCAGGAAAGCTCGCCGGATTGTCACCGGTGCTGGCTATCCTCTACCTCGTGCCATTCGCCCGTGCGATCGATGCCGAGATCCACTACGAGGACAGCGGGGGCGGAGGCCCGGTGGTGCTGTTGGGGCACGAATTCCTCATGGACCGAACGATGTTCGCATCGCAACAGGCGGCGCTGACACCCGAGTTCCGGATCGTGACCTGGGATGCGCGCGGGCACGGCCGCACTCGCGACGAGGGGCTGCCGTTCACGTACTGGACCTCCGCCCGGGACGCGCTGACCGTACTGGATCAACTCGGCGCGGAACGCGCCGTGGTGGGCGGCATTTCGCAGGGCGGCTTCATCGCCCTGCGCACGGCGCTGTTGGCCCCCGGCCGCGTCACCGCCCTCGTCCTGCTCTCCAGCGAGGCGCACGAACCCACCCCGGCCGAACTCGCCAACGCCCGTAGGTTCCTCGACAAATGGTATGAGGACGGGCCCCGCCCCGCCCTCGCCGAATACCTCGCCCGCTGGCTCATCGGCGACGACGACTGGTACCGCGCCGTCTGGGTGAAGCGCTGGCTCGCCCGCGACCCCACTGCCACCGAGGTGGCCGCGGGCGCCCTGCTGGGCCGCGACTCGGTCCTGGACCGACTATCCGAAATCACCTGCCCCACTTTGGTCATCCACCCCACCCGCTCCGGCGTTCCCCGCTCCCACGCCCGCGAACTCGCCGACCGCCTCCCCAATGCCCACTATCTCGAAATCGAAGGCGCCCGGCAAACGGTGAACATGACCCACCCCGTGGCCGTCAACACCGCGGTCCGAGAATTCCTCCGCGGCATACCCGCAGCTCCGCGCCTTCAACGCGCGGCTTGGGAGCCGTAGAAACGATTGTGGACGTACCCGGCGAGATACCCGGGTCGGTACGAAATCAGTTGTCACCTTTGCGAACGAAGCAATCGATCCAAGACTTCGACAGCGGCCGAAGTCAACCGGTAGCGCGGACGCCGGATACAGTTCGCGCCCTTGCACATTCGGGTGAATGCACAAGGGCGCGAGGACAGCGTCTCCGCTCAGGCGCGGACGTTCAACCCGACCTTTTGGAATTCCTTGAGGTCGCTGTAGCCGGTCTTCGCCATCGAACGACGCAGGCCGCCAACCAGATTCAGCGAACCGAACGGGTCGTTGGAGGGGCCGTAGAGGACCTGGTCCAGCGGGACGCGCTCCTCTTCGACGGCGTACGGCAGCACCGCGCCACGCGGCACCGACGGGTGCGCGGCGGCCGACGGCCAGTACCAGCCGTTGCCCGGGGTCTCCCGGGCCATGGCCAGCGGCACGCCCAGCATGACCGCGTCCGCGCCACAGGCGATCGCCTTGGCGATGTGGCCCGAGGTCAGCGTCTCGCCGTCGGCGATGACGTGCACGTAGCGCCCGCCGGTCTCGTCCAGGTAGTCGCGACGCGCGGCCGCGGCGTCGGCGATGGCGGTGGCCATCGGCACCCCGATGCCAAGCACCTCACCCGTGGTGGTGGCGCCCTGCATGGAGCCGTAGCCGACGATGACGCCCGCCGCGCCGGTGCGCATCAGGTGCAGCGCGGTGCGGTGATCGGACACGCCGCCCGCCACCACCGGCACATCCAGCTCGGCGATGAAGGTCTTCATGTTCAACGGCTCACCGTCGCCCACGTGCTCGGCCGAGATGATGGTGCCGTGCACCACCAGCAGGTCGATGCCCGCCTGCACCAGCGCCGGGGTCAGCGCCCGCGCGTTCTGCGGGCTCACCCGCACCGCGGTGGTGACACCGGCCGCGCGCACCTGTGCGACCGCGGCGGCCAGCAGATCGGGCTGCATCGGGGCGGCGTGCAGCTGCTGCAGCAGCGCTACCGCGGCCTCCGTGCCCTCCTTCTCGCCGACCTCGGTCAGCTGCTGGATCTTGGCGGCCACATCGGCGTGCCGGGCCCACAGGCCCTCACCATTGATGACGCCCAGACCGCCGGCCTTACCCAGCTCGATGGCGAACTCCGGCGACACCAGCGCGTCGGTGGGATGCGCCAGGAACGGGATCTCGAAGCGGTAGGCGTCCAGCTGCCAGGACAGCGACACCTGCTTGGACGAGCGGGTCCGACGGGACGGAACGATGTCGATATCGTCCAGTTCGTAGGTGCGCCGGGCGGTCCGGCCCATGCCGATCTCGACCATATCGCGCATCTCAGTCATTCCTCTCTGTGTTCGTCTGCCGGACATGACAAAACCGGTCCGCGACATGCGCGAACCGGTTATGTCCGGCTACGAACGGGTGGTGTAGTTGGGAGCCTCGACGGTCATGGTGATGTCGTGCGGGTGCGACTCCTTCAGGCCCGCCGCCGTGATCTGCACGAACTGCGCCGCCTGCAGATCGGTGATGCTCTGCGAACCGGTGTAGCCCATGGCCGCGCGCAGACCGCCCACCAGCTGGTGGATGACCTGATCCAGCGGGCCGCGGAACGGCACCCGGCCCTCGATGCCCTCGGGCACCAGCTTCTTCTCCGAGAGCACGTCGTCCTGGAAGTAGCGGTCCTTGGAGTACGACTTGGCCTCGCCGCGACCCTGCATGGCGCCCAGCGAACCCATACCGCGGTAGCTCTTGAACTGCTTGCCGCCCACCAGGATCAGATCACCGGGCGACTCGGCGGTACCGGCCAGCAGCGAACCGAGCATGACGGTCGAGGCGCCGGCCGCGATGGCCTTGGCGATGTCACCGGAGTACTGCACACCACCGTCGGCGATGACCGGCACACCGTGCGGCTTGCACGCCGCCACGGCCTCCAGGATCGCGGTGATCTGCGGCGCGCCGACACCGGCGACCACGCGGGTGGTGCAGATGGAGCCGGGGCCCACACCCACCTTCACCGCGTCCACGCCCGCCTCGACCAGCGCCAGGGCGCCGGCGCGGGTGGCGACATTGCCGCCGACGATCTGCACCCGGTCGCCGACCTCGGCCTTGACCTTGGAGACCATCTGCAGCACGCCCGACTGGTGACCGTGCGCGGTGTCGACCACCAGCACGTCCACGCCGACCTCGGCCAGCGTCATGGCCCGGACCCAGGCGTCCTCGCCGACACCGACCGCGGCGCCGACCAGCAGGCGGCCGTCACGGTCCTTGGTGGCGTTCGGGTACTGCTCGGTCTTGACGAAGTCCTTCACGGTGATCAGGCCGCGCAGCTTGCCGCTGCCGTCCACGATCGGGAGCTTCTCGATCTTGTGGCGGCGCAGCAGGCCCAGCGCGGCCTCGGCGGTGACGCCCTCCTGAGCGGTGATCAGCGGCGCCTTGGTCATCACCTCGGCGACCTTGCGGTCCTGATCGACCTCGAACCGCATATCGCGGTTGGTGATGATGCCGACCAGCATGCCGCGCTCGTCCACCACCGGCAGACCGGAAATGCGGAAGCGGGCGCACATGGCGTCGACCTCGGCCAGCGTGTCATCGGGGCGACAGGTCACCGGATCGGTCACCATGCCCGCCTCGGACCGCTTCACCGTCTCGGCCTGCGCGGCCTGCGCCTCCACCGACAGATTGCGATGCAGCACGCCCATACCGCCCGCGCGCGCCATGGCGATGGCCATGCGCGCCTCGGTGACGGTGTCCATGGCCGAACTCACCAGCGGGGTGCGCAGCGAGATCTCACGCGTCAGCTTGCTCGAGGTGTCGACCGAACTCGGAATCAGATCCGACGCCGCGGGCAACAACAGCACGTCGTCGAAGGTGAGACCGAGCATGGCGATCTTGTCGGGATCGTCGCCGCCCGTATGGGGGCGGCCAGTGTTTCGTTCGCCCGTCACGGGACTGCTCATTCGGATCGACCCCTCCTGGACCTCGGCAACATCCACCGGACCGGGCACCGGCGGATGCATGGATGAATGGCAATGCCGGCGTTTGCTACCCGGCCTTTGGTCAACCATGGTATCGGCTCGACAATTCCAGGTCGCACCCCGCCCGTGGGCCTGACAGCGCGGTATCGACGGCCACAACCGCTGCGGTTTGCCGGCCGTGCCATTACTGTGTCGGCTGCCACGACATCACCACACCTGCCCAGGACAACCACTGTGCCTGCCCAGGACAACACGCGCGCCACACCGAGAGCGCACTGTGCGCCGCACCACCAGCGAAGTGAGGGCAAATCCCCTTCAGCGCTGGCGCACATGGGGTGGTTCTGCGTACCGTGGGACTGTGCGTGACCATCTACCACCTGGCTTGCCGCCGGATCCATTCGCCGGAGACCCCTCCGACCCGTCGGCCGCGCTCGATGCCATCGAGCCGGGGGAGCCGCTGGATCCTCACGAGCGCCTAGCGGTCGAAGAGGATCTCGCCGACCTCGCGGTCTACGAGGCGCTGCTGGCCCACCGCGGCATCCGCGGTCTCGTGGTCAGCTGTGAGGACTGCCGGCAGGATCACTACCACGACTGGGACATGTTGCGCGCCAACCTCCTCCAGCTACTGGTGGACGGCACGGTGCGACCGCACGAGCCCGCCTACGACCCGACGCCCGAGGCCTACGTCACCTGGGACTACTGCCGCGGTTACGCGGACGCTTCCATGAACGAGGCACTGCACGGCGACGGATTCGACGGGTTCGACGTCTGATTCATCGAAAAGGGCCTGCATCCCAAGGATGCAGGCCCTTTTCGCATGTCCCGCGAAGGCCGTTCCGCCCCCGCTGACGTGAAAACCCGATCGGCGCACGACGATCGGGTGAAGCGGGTGTCCTAGTGCGTCCCCGGCAACGGAGCCGGCGGCAGCAGGCCGCCGCCGGTCGGCAGCACGATCGTGGACGGGATGGGCGCGACGGGCGAGGGCTTTTCGACCGGCGGCGGCTGCAGGCCACCAGTCGTACCGCCACCCGTCGTACCGCCTCCGGTATTGCCTCCGCTCGGAACCACGGCCGACGTCGGGTTCCCGCCGCCACCGGACGGCGGCACCACCGGCGATTCGGATTCCTGCGGCAGGGACGGCAGGGTGGTCACCGGCGGAACGGTCGGCACCGTCGAAACTCCGCCTCCGGTGCCCGGATTCGGGCTCGGCGCGGTTTCGATCGGCCGCGAATCGACGGTCGTCGACGGGCCGCCATCGGTCTTGGTCGGCGGATTCACCGGCGGCACCGGCTGATTCGGCGTGGTCGTCGGGACCGGCACCTTGGTGGTGCTGCTGGTCGGGGCGATCGACGCCAGCGCGCTGGCCACCTCGGGCGCCTTCTGCTGCAGCACCGCGTACAGCTGCTGCCAGCGGTCGGTCAGGTTGTCCTTCTTGCCGGAGTCATTGACCTGGGAGGCATTGTCGGCGGCACGCTCCATCAGCGGCTTGGCCTCGTCGGCCTTGCCCTGCGCGATGAGCTGCTGCGCCTGCGCCAGATCACTGTCCGCCCGCGAGACAACCGTTGATTGGGCCTGTTCGCTGAACACGACCTCCTTGACCCGCCAGAGCGGATCGCCGGGACTCGCGTTGTAGGAGAACGCCGTCAGACCTCCGATGACGAGTGCCATGGCCGCCGCCGCACCCAGGATGGGCCGGACGAGCCTCAGTCGCCCGCGATTCGACGCGCCGATTCTGGCCTGCCGTGCGCCGATCTCCTGATTGACCGCGGCGACAATGGCATCCAGGTCCGGTCCGGCCGGCAACGGCTCGGCCACGATCTCCGCGCGCCAGTCCGCCAGCAAGGCGGCGAGCTGATACTCCTCCGAAGTACCCGTCTGCACGGGGCCGTCGCCGGAGATGGCGTCGATCAGTGCATCGTCGCGTCGCACCGCGGCAATGTCCACCGGCCCGGTATCACCGGACGCCTCGGCGTAGGGACCGCTGTTCTGCGATCCAGGTTGCGCCTTCCAGTCGCCCCGACCGCGCTCGCCATCCCTAGCCATACATTTCACCTGCCCTCGCCACTTGAGACTTGAGTTTCGCGAGTGCCCGGTGCTGGGCGACTCGTATAGCACCCGCCGTACTGCCCACGGCGACTGCAGTTTCTTCAGCCGACAGACCCATGACCAGGCGAAGGATCAGGATTTCTCGATGCTTTTCCGGCAAGGTCGCCAGCAGAGCGTTCATCTGCCGGCTCGTTTCGGATTCGAGAGCTCGCTGCTCCGGTCCCTGGTCGGTGGATATGACATCCGGTACTTCGGCCATGGCGTCCGCCTTGTTACGGGCGGAATTTCTGTGGGCGTCTGCGACCTTGTGCGAGGCGATGCCGTAGACGAAAGCCATGAACGGCCGACCCTGATCCTGGTACCTGGGGAGGGCGGTCATGACGGCCAGACAAACCTCCTGCGCGACGTCGTCAGCGGAGAGCTGGCCACGTTCGGCCGATCCGATGCGCGCACGGCAATACCGCACCACGAGGGGGCGGATGCTCACCAGTACCTGGGAAAGGGCCGCCCGGTCGCCCTGCGCTGCGGCAGCGACGACTGCGGGATCCAACTCCTCACCCGTGTTGTTCATCGTCAGAGCTGTTCCTGGCGTTTTCGAGAGTGGCACGGCGGCGGGAGAGCCGGTGCTTCCGCCGATGGGGGCGGAACGGTCCAACAATAGCGGCTGGCGCATTCATGCCAGCCGTTACGGGGTCCTTCTCCGGGACGACTCAGGGAAGTCCCGGGGGCCACTCAGGGATGGCCGAGAAGGCCGCTGGCCGAACGCAATCGCCCGCCGCGAGCCTCCAGCAACCGCGCGCACTCGGCGGCCACGATCGCGCCGTCACCTCCGGGTTCGACACCGGAGCGCAGCATGGCGCAGGCCCAGCGCAGCGGCAGCAGCTCATGTTCGGCGCAGGCGCGATCGACTTCGGTTGCGAGAGCCCGGGATCGGTCGAGGTCGCCCGCGGCGGCGCAGGCGGCGGCCAGAAGTAGCCGGGATTTCACTCGATGCCGCAGCGAGGGCGAGTTTTCCGCGAGGGCGAGGGCGGCCTCGGCGTGGGCCAGGGCGGGATCGGCCGGAGCCGGGCGACCGCCGGCCGCGAGCTCGGCCGCGGGAACGGAGATCAAACCGGAGCCGGGGGCCGACAGCGCCGTCTCGGCAGCCACCCAGTGCAGCCGGACACGCGGGCGCCACGCACTCGGGGCATCGGTCAGATGAACGTCGAGGTGTTTGCGGCAACGATCCAGCAGTCGGGCGGCAAGCGCCGGGCGGAGGGTGCCGAGAGCATCGGCGGCGAGTCCGGTCAACGCATCGCAAACCGCTTCGGCGCGCCTGATTGCCGCCGGGGTCGCGGCGGGCGCGGGCGCGGGCGCAAGATCGCCGGCGACGGCGGGCAGGGCAAGGGCGGCCGCGCGGCCGTCCGCGACGGCGGCGGCGCCGTGCCAGCCGAGCTGGCGCAGCAACGAGGCCTCGGTGCTGTGGGTGAGTGACAGCAGCGCGGGGTCGGTGGTAGCGCGGCGGGCGCGGGCGAGCTCGGCGCGCGCGGCGGCGTAGTGTCCGATTCCACTGAGCGAGACTGCTCGCAACCAGGATTCGGCGGCATCGGCGGCCGCGGGCAACCCGGTGGCAGCACGTTCCGGCGTGGCGCCGAAAGCGGCGTCGGCGAGTTCGGAGTTCACTTCGAGCACAGGCACAGCCGCACTGTAACCAGTGCCGGGGCAAGTGAGGGCAGCCGCCATACCACAGGCTCCCAGCTATCGATCAGCATTCACGAGCGCCTTTGTGTTTCCACTCCGTAAATCTGTTCTCGCTATCGCCCAGCACGCCCGTAAGGAATTCGTATAGCGTTTCGCGCTATTAACCTGACGGCCGCGAATCGGCCATCTCTACCCTACTCAGCGCGAGATGTCCAATGGCTGAGATCACTCCGATCGAGACTCTTGCATAGATCGAGCGACAGGCATCGACCCTCGAAAAGCCGCTGCTACCAGGCACTTCGACCAGCCGGATGGGCTATCACAGGTTGGTCACGGTACTGGGCAACCGATCAGTATCACCACAGGTAGGGGGTCTTGTAAATAGCGAGGATGTTAATTCTCTAATGTGCACGTATTCGGCTCGAGTCGAATGAAGCTATTGACTCGAATTCGTTGTCCGACCTAACGTACGTCATCGCCGTCGTTGGCGTCGTGTCGAATTGCGCAGCCGACGAAGTGCGATCGCCGGGCCACGGCGATGCGGCCACCTGTTTGCCACCAGCACCGCTCGACAATGCCGACGAGCTCGCACCATGAGGAGTTCACCATGCCTATGCCGACCCACCTCCCAGGTCCGAACGCCGATGTCTGGGATTGGCAGATGCGCGGATCCTGCCGCGGCCAGGACTCCGCGGTGTTCTTCCACCCGGACGGCGAACGCGGCCGCGCCCGGGCCCAGCGCGAGCTACGCGCCAAGGAGATCTGCAAGTCCTGCCCGGTGCTGCTGCAGTGCCGGTCGCACGCGCTGAAGGTCAGCGAGCCCTACGGCATCTGGGGCGGCATGTCCGAGACCGAGCGTGAGCTACACGCCCGCCGCAACCGCCGGCGCATCGTCGCCTGACCTACCCGTTCTGCGCTCCAGGCAAACTCGCGTGACTGGTGTTCACCAGCGGTATCGCTGAGGACGGGCGACCGGGTGGGCTCGAGATTCCTCCCATCCGACCGCGATGGCGTGCCGAATGTCTAGCAAACACCCGGCACCGCTCGAGCGGGTCGGCGACGACCGGCGTCATGTCATGTCTCGAATGTCATGTATGCGACGTTTCGGTGCAATTGAAAGCCACTCTGCCACAGTCTCTTTGCCGATACCCCCACGCGAGAGGAGGTTATAGCGGCACGCTACCCTCGTGGCCGATGACACAGAACGGAGCGTTGTGACAGCGCGGCCGCCTGCCGCAGAGGGCAACTCGTTCCAGAGCTCGAGGGACGGAGGGGCGGAGACGCCCAGCGTGGACTCTGCGGTGACGGCGCGCGCAGCCGAAAGTCTGGAACTAGCCGCACTCCTCGAGCGTTGCGGGCAGTCGGATCAGCAGGCGTTCGCCGAGCTGTACGACCGTACCAGCGCGCGAGTCTTCGGCCTGGTTCTACGCGTGCTACATGATCCGGGCTATGCGGAGGAGACCACGCAGGAGGTCTATCTCCAGATCTGGCGCACGGCAGCCAACTTCGACCCGTCCAAGGGTTCGGCCGTCACCTGGTTGATGACACTGGCCCATCGGCGCGCGGTCGACCGGGTTCGGGCCGAGCAGGCGCACGCCCTGCGCGAGGTCGCGTACGGCACCAGCACCCTCGGCAACGAATTCGACGAAGTCACCGAGGAGGTCGGGCGTCGGCTGGAACAGCAGGCGGTGCTCGCCGGCCTGGCGACGTTGACGGAGACGCAGCGGGAAGCCATCTCCCTCGCGTACTTCGGCGGACGCACGTACGCCGAGGTCGCAGCCCATCTGGGCGTGGGGCTGCCGACCGTTAAGTCCCGTATACGGGATGGATTGACACGACTCAAGAAAAGTTTGGGAGTGACGTGAGATGAAAGAAAGCCAGATCGATCTCGCGCACACTGTCGCGCTCGGATCGATCGGCGACGAAGATCAGCGCGCAGTGGCGGACCTTTTGGATACCGATGACGCCGTACTGCGCGCCGCCTTCACCCAGGAAGTGCAGCAGACCCGAGAAGCCATCATGCTGGCCGCGTCCGCGGTGGCCGTACCGCCACCGCCCGCGCTCCGCGATCGCCTTCTCGCCGCGATAGCCACAGACCAGGCACCGCCGAACACGATCCACCGCTCCCACCCCGGTCTCCACCACGGGAACGGCCGCTCCCCCAGTCCGATCCACGACTGAGAGCTCATTTCCCGAAGTAAGAGGTCCAGAACCCGTCACACCCGCGAGGCCCCTTTGCATGCCGCCGATTCAGGTCGCCTGACCGGTTTCGGCTGCATGCTTTGCCGGTAAAGACCGATTCGTATGCGGCTCCTCAGCATCCTCATTCGCTCCTACCGCCGTGGCCTCGCGGGGCTGGCCGCTGTCACCCTCGCCATCGGGGGCCTCTATGCCTTCACCGACTCCCATTCGGGCGATCTCCGGGACCCATCCCCCGCCGTCCCGCTCCCGCCCGTCTCCGGGCCACTGGGCCCGAATTGGCTGACGCCGTCACCGACCGACTCCTACCCCGGGCCCACACTGACGAACTCCCCGGCGCGCTGACTCCCGCGCGGATCCGAAAACCACTGCGGACCCGTATACCCGGACCGGTCCCTCGCAGCGGTCGGATTCGGTTCGGGCATTGGAACTTTCGCGGAACGAGGCCGGCACTGCCGCGGTGGACAGGGCGCGGAGGCCCGAAAATGACAGTGGCGCAATGCAGTCGGGGCGAGGCCACGGCAACCCGGGCATCACCATGACAGTGGGCAGGACCATGGCCGTGCGGGCGTCACCATGGCGGTGCGGGCGTGGCGCAGTCGCGCCGACGGCCGGATCGCGCCGGAGGAAGTCGGGTGGCGCGGTTGGGGTCCGGAAACGGCGAGGCCCCCGGACAGCGGGCTGTCCGGGGGCCTGAGCTGACGTCAGCGGGGCTGGGTCAGTGGGCGTGACCGTGGTGCGCGTCGGCGGGCTCTTCGACCGGCTTGTCGACGATCGCGGACTCCGTGGTGAGCACCATGCGGGCCACCGAGGTGGCGTTCTCCACCGCGGAACGGGTCACCTTCACCGGGTCGATGACACCCTCGGCGACCAGGTCGCCGTAGGTGAGGGTGGCGGCGTTGAAGCCGTCCTTGCCATCGGACACCTTGGACACGACGACCGCGCCGTCGACGCCGGCGTTGCTGGCGATCCAGAACAGCGGCGACAGCAGGGCCCGACGCACGACCTCGACGCCGACCGCCTCGTCACCGGAGAGCGAGTCGCGCAGGGCGTTCAGCGTGGACGCGGCCTGCACCAGGGCGGTGCCACCGCCGGGGACGATGCCCTCGGCGACCGCGGCCTTGGCGGACGCGACGGCGTCCTCGACGCGGTACTTGCGCTCCTTGAGCTCGGTCTCGGTGGCCGCGCCGACCTTGATGACGGCGACGCCGCCGGCCAGCTTGGCCAGGCGCTCTTCCAGCTTCTCGCGGTCCCAGTCGGAGTCGGTGTTCTCGATCTCCTTGCGCAGCTGGGCAACTCGGCCGTCGATGTCGGACTGCGCGCCGGCGCCCTCGACGATGGTGGTCTCGTCCTTGGTGACCACCACGCGGCGGGCCTTGCCCAGCACGTCCAGGCCGGCCTCACGCAGGGTGATGCCCAGGTCCGGGTTGACCACGGTGCCGCCGGTGACGATGGCCAGGTCGTCGAGGAACGCCTTGCGGCGGTCACCGAAGAACGGGGCCTTCACGGCGACGACCTTGAGGGTCTTGCGGATCGCGTTGACCACCAGGGTGGACAGCGCCTCGCCGTCGACGTCCTCGGCGATGATGACGACCGGCTTGCCCGACTCCGCGATCTTCTCCAGCAGCGGCAGCAGGTCCGGCAGGGAGCTGATCTTCTCGCGGTTCAGCAGGATCCACACGTCCTCGTAGACCGCCTGCATGGTCTCCGGGTCGGTGACGAAGTACGGGGACAGGTAGCCCTTGTCGAACTGCACGCCCTCGGTGATGGCGACCTCGGTCTGCAGACCCGAGGACTCCTCGATGGTGACGACGCCATCCTTGCCGACCTTGGTCAGCGCCTCGGCGACCAGCGCGCCGATCTCCTCGTCCCGCGAGGACACGGTGGCGACCTGCGCGATGGACTTCTCGCCGTTGACCGGGGTCGCGGCGGCGTGCAGGGCGGCGGCGACCGCCTCGGCGGCCTTGTTCATGCCCTTGCCCAGGGTCATCGGGTTGGCGCCCGCGGCAATGTTCTTCAGGCCGCCCTTGATGAGAGCCTGCGCCAGCACGGTGGCGGTGGTGGTGCCGTCGCCGGCGACATCGTTGGTCTTGGTGGCGACGCTCTTGACCAGCTGCGCGCCCAGGTTCTCGAACGGGTCCTCGAGGTCGATGTCGCGAGCGATGGTCACGCCGTCGTTGGTGACGGTCGGGCCGCCGAACGCCTTGGCCAGCACCACGTGCCGGCCGCGCGGGCCCAGGGTGACCTTGACGGCGTCGGCGAGCTTGTCGACGCCGCGCTCCATCGCCCGACGAGCCTTCTCGTCGAACTCGATCTGCTTTGCCATGTACCTACTCCTGAAATGAGTTGGGTCGGAACGCACTCCGCCCCGGGCCGGTTGCTGTATTGGCAGCTGCGACTCCGGGGCGGTGTCTCTCGATGGGGTTTCAGGGGGAAGCCCCTGAGAGGCCCCGAGAGTTGGAGCGTTCCTACTTGGTGACGACGGCCAGCAGGTCGCGAGCCGACAGGATCAGGTACTCCGCACCGTTGTACTTGATCTCGGTGCCGCCGTACTTGCTGTAGATGACGACGTCGCCTTCCTTGACGTCCAGCGGAATCCGCTTCTCGCCGTCCTCGTCCCAGCGACCCGGGCCCACGGCGATGACGGTGCCCTCCTGGGGCTTCTCCTTCGCCGTGTCGGGGATGACCAGGCCGGAGGCGGTCGTCGTCTCGGCCTCGTTGGCCTGGACGAGGATCTTGTCCTCGAGCGGCTTGATGTTCACGCTCGCCACGTTGAGCCCTCCACTTTCAGGGGATTCGTCGCGTCCGGGGCTGTTCCCCGGACTCACGGTTTCGGTCATGTGTGTGACCCTGCGCAATCAGCCCCGTCGTCGCGGGTGCCGGGACCCCTGCTCAGTAGTCATCAGCTGGCACCTCAGCACTAACCCAGTGCCAACTAGCACTCTATACACGGGAGTGCCAGCGCTCAAGGCCGGGCACTGCTACTCGGTGCCCGGTGTTACCCGTAACGCCGCTGGACAGCACGGCAACACCGCTGGACAACGCGACTCGCCGACACGACGGCCCGGGAATCTGAGGTCTTCCAAAGAAATCCGAAAATCTGTAACGTTCGGATAACGGATTGTGACACCATTGACGTCGGCCACGCGACGAGACCGACTCGGTCCCACCACGTGCACCGTCGAGAGTTTCACAACTGCTTCACCCCGCTAACCGCGCGGCAACCCAGCGCGCGGGCTCGAGAAGAGAGCAAGACCGCAAGTGATCAGTGGCAGGTCCGGATGCCCTATCGGACAAGGGCCCGCCGCGATCCGAAGCTCGGAGACGTCCGCTACCCGTAGGGCGCGTCCGGAGTCCGTTCGAGATGGTCGTCTCCACCCGGACCATCCGCTCGAAGGGAGGTGAACATGCGAACATCCCTCGGCATCTCCGCCGGGAGCGAGGTGGTGTGCTCGGCGACGGTCGCCACCGCGCCCAACGGCGCCCAGAACTTCGACTACCGCGTCGTGACAGCCGATACCGCCCACTCCGACGTCGGTGATCTGGTGGCCTCCTCGATCGAATTGATGACCACCCAGATCCCGCGCGACAGCGTGCATCCGGTCGGCGCCCATCCGATCGCCCGCGGCAACGGCCACCGCGAGCCCGACTCGGCCCCGCCCGGTGACATCGCGGTCGCCTACCGGGACCGGGAGCAGGCCCAGATCATCCGCTCGGCGATCGGCCGGCAGCGGCACGGCGTACAGCTCATCCCGGAGAGCACCGCGGCCCTGGCCTATCTGCGGCACACCGGACTGCTGGACCGCTGGAACACGGTGGCAATCATCGACATCGGGGCCACCGGCACCACGGTCACCGTGGCCGACCACGCCGACGACACCGTGCTGCGCACCGAGCGCACCACCGCCATCAGCGGCAACGCCATCGACGAACTGATCCTGCAACACCTGCTGGACTGCCACCTGTCCCGCCGCGGCATCCGCCCCAACCGAGGCATCCTGCTCAACCGCAGCCGCGCCGCCAAGGAGCACCTGTCGGTGGTTCCGGCGGTCACCATCGACCATGTGGCCGGGCAGCCGCTCAAGCTGACCCGGGTGGACTTCGAGGAGATCGTCGCCGACCTGTTGCGCGAGCTGGCGGTGTTCTCCCGTGCCGTGTTCGCGCGCGCCCCGAAGTTCCCGGAGGCGGTCGCCGTGATCGGCGGCGGCGCCAATGTGCCGATCATGGTGGTGGGGCTGGAGCGCGAGCTCGACGTGCCGGTCGTCACCGTGCCGGAGCCGGAGGCCGCGATCGCGAAAGGCGCGGCGCTGGTGGCGGATTCGACCACGCCGAGCAGCACCTTCCCGGTGATCGGCCTGGGCTCGGACGCGCCGATCGGCACCTTCACCAAGCTCGCGGGCACGCTGGCGGGCGCGATCGTGGTGGTCGGACTGATCGTCGGGTACGGGGTCAAGGAATTCGTGGTGCCCGAGCCGCAGAACACCCATTACTCGCCGTCCACGACCGGCCCGCAGCAGCCGGTCCCGCAGACCACGCCGCCGGGTCCTTCGGGCGGCTCCACCAGCGCCACGACTACCCAGCGCCGCACCACGGCCGCGGCTCCGGCGCCCCTGACCGGTTCGGCCGGCGGCGCGCCCGTCGCGCCCAGTAGCACCGCCCAGCCGCCGCTGCGCCCGGATCCCGACCTACCCCAGATCCCGTTCCCCGCGGATCTCCCCCGCCTGTTCGGGCCGCTGCTCGGCACCTCGCTGCCGCCGGCCGAGTCCCCCCGCCTCCCCGAGACTTCAGCGGCCGGCTGAGAGCCGTCGACGGTCACGTACCCGTGCCGGCGATTGGGTGCCGAACCGAGTTCGGACATACCCGATGAGTTAACCCGAACGTCACGAAATCGGTTGTCGCCACGGCATTCGCCAAACCGCCGACGACCTTTGCCGGCGGCGTCTACAGGTGGCTGGTGGAGACTGGAAGGCCGGGGTCGGTGGCGACGGTGAGTTCGGAAGGCTCTGCGCCGCCGGCGATCACGTGGGCGCCGAGGGTGGCGATCATGACGCCGTTGTCGGTGCACAGGCGCGGCTTGGGGACACGCAGGGTGATACCGGCTGCGGTGCAGCGTTCTTCGGCCATGGACCTGATACGGGAGTTGGCGGTCGCGCCGCCGCCCAGCACCAGGGTGCCGACGCCGGTGTCCTGGACCGCGCGCACCGCCTTCATGGTGAGCACATCCGCCACGGCCTCCTGGAAGGACGCCGCGATATCCGGGATGGGCAGCACGCGGCCTTCCCGTTGCGCCGCTTCGACATAGCGCGCGACGGCGGTCTTCAGCCCGGAGAAGGAGAAGTCGTAGCGCGGATCGCGGGGGCCGGTCATGCCGCGCGGGAAGGCGATGGCGCTCGGATCGCCCTCGGTGGCAATGGAATCCAGCACCGGCCCGCCCGGGTAGCCGAGGCCGAGCAGGCGGGCCACCTTGTCGAAGGCCTCGCCCGCGGCATCGTCGACCGTGCTGCCCAATTCGGTGATGGGGTGGGCGAGATCGGTGACCTGCAGCAGGTGGGTGTGCCCGCCGGACACCAGCAGCGCGACCGCCGGGGGCATGGGACCGTGTTCGAGGGTGTCCACGGCCACGTGCCCGCCCAGGTGATTGAGCGCGTAGAACGGGATATCCCAGGCCGCCGCATAGGCTTTCGCCGCCGCGACGCCCACCAGCAGCGCGCCCGCGAGACCGGGGCCGATGGTGACGGCGAGGGCGTCGGGCTTGCTGATCCCGGCCGTGGCCAGCGCCCGGCGCATGGCGGGCACGATGGCCTCGAGGTGTGCGCGGGAGGCGATCTCGGGCACCACGCCGCCGAAGCGGGCGTGCTGGTCCACGCTGGAGGCGACCTCGTCGGCGAGCAGTTCGCAGCTGCCGTCGGGCAGTCGGCGCACGATGCCGACTCCCGTTTCGTCGCAGGAGCTTTCGATACCCATGACGATCATGACGAGACCTCGGCGTCGGTGGTGAATCCGTCCTGCGGGAAGCCGGCCATGGCGGGTCGCCGCATGGTGTACGCGTCGGCCCCGCTGGGCTGGTAGTAGTTCTTGCGCAATCCGATGATGTGGAAGCCGTGCTTCTCGTAGAGCGTGATGGCGGGCGCGTTGTCGGTGCGGACCTCCAGGAACACCGGCCCGCCGCGGCGCCCGGCCTCCAGCAGCAGCGCCTCCAACAGCAGGGTGCCGATGCCGCGCCGGTGCTCGGCGGGATCGACGCCGATGGTGTGGACCTCGGCCTCGGGATGTTCGGCGGTGCCGAGCAGTGCGATGCCCGCGTAGCCGATCATGCGGCCATCGGTGTCGCGCGCGGTGATGTAGCGGTTGTGCGGTCCGGCCAGCTCCGACAGGAACGAAACCTCGTGCCAGGGATCGTCCTCCGGGAACAGCACCTGCTCGAGTTCGGCACAGCGGGTGACGTCGGCAGGCCGCATCGGTTCGATGCGGATGGTCATCGGCCCACCTGCGCGTAACTCTTCTCGACGGCATCGGGGCGGCGCAGGTACAGCGGCACCAGCGGCGCGGGCACGACGCCGGCCAGGATCTCGGCGGCGGCGCAGCGCACCAGGCCCGCCGGGGACGGCGTCTCGACCGGCAGCACCGGCAGATCGAAATAGTCGACGTGCGAAGCGGATCCGGCGATCACGGTGGCGGCGGCCTGATCCAGATCGGCGGGCTTGCTCACCTCGGGTCCCTCGGACCGCGTCAGGGTGCGGCCCCCGGCCGCGGTGCGGTAGCGCGCCCAGTACACCTCGCGGCGGCGGGCGTCGGTGACGACCAGCAGCTCGATCGGGTCGGCGCTCTCACGCAGATAGCTCTCGGTGTCGGCGGCGATGGCGTCCAGGCTGCACACCCCGTACACCGGGACGCCCAGCGCGTCACCGAAGGCGGCCGCGGTGGCCATGCCGACGCGCAGTCCGGTGAACGGCCCGGGCCCGACACCGGCCACGACAGCGCCGATATCGGCACGGGAGCGGCCGGATTCGGCGAGGCAGGCCAGGATCTGCGGGGTCAGCACCTCGTTGTGCGCGCGAGCGTCCACGGTCACCTTGGCGGTGATCGTGGTGATCTGCGGTGCGTTCGACCCGGGTTGCGCCGGTTCCAGTTCCACCAGTCCCGCTGTGACGGCGGGGGTCGCGGTGTCGACAGCCAATATCAGCATGATTGTCTTTACGATACCGGGTGGTACAGCCCACTCGGCGTGGTGTCTGCCTGCGGGAACTTACCGGCGCATCCGGGACTTTTCCGGTCCGGTTTCAATTCGCGGCGACCCACTCCCATTCGGCGGTGCGCACATCGGACTCGGGTTCGCGGCGCAGCTGCACGCGCAGATGGCGATCGGACAGGTGTTCGGCCACGCCCAGCCCCCATTCGACCACCACCACGGCGTGGTCGAGATCGGTGTCCAGGTCGAGGGCGTCGAGTTCGTCGAGGTCGCCGCCGAGCCGGTAGGCGTCCACGTGCACGAGCGCCACCGCACCCGGGTGGGTTCCGGCGCGGTGCTGGCGGGCGATGATGAAAGTCGGTGAGCTGACCCGTCCTTCGACACCCAGCCCGGCGGCGATGCCGCGGGTGAGCGCGGTCTTGCCCGCGCCCAGCGGGCCGTCGAGGATCACCAGATCCCCGGCATGCAGTTGTTCGGCGAGCTCGCGGCCCAGCGCCTCGGTGTCCTCGACGGTGGCGAGCATGCGGTGATCGGTCACCGATCACCGCCGACGTGGGTACGGACCACGCGGCCGCGGGGGTTGCAGACGATCTCGTAGTTGATGGTGCCGAGCGTGTCGGCCCACTCTTGGGCGTGCGGGTGAGCGGGCTCACCACCGAACAGCACCGCGGTGTCACCCGCCCGGACCCCGGCTTCGTTCTCACCCAGGTCCACCACGATCTGATCCATGCAGACCCGGCCGATCTGCGGGTAGCGGACGCCGCCCAGCGCCACCGAGAATCGGCCGCCCAGCAGGCGCGGCACACCGTCGGCGTAGCCGGCCGGAACGAGGGCGACCGTGGTGTCGCGGTCGGCGGTCCACTCGTGGCCGTAGGACACGCCCTCCCCCGCCGCGACCCGCTTCACCCGGAGCACCCGGGCGCGGAAGGTCATGGCCGGACGCAGGCCGAAATCGGACAGCTCCGGGATCGGTGACAGGCCGTACACGGCGATGCCGGGGCGCACCATGTCGAAGGCGAGGTCCGGACGGGTCAGTGCGGCAGCGGAATTCGCCAGGTGCACCAGTTCCGGCTGCAGGCCGTGCTCCTTGGCGGTGGCGATGAACTCCAGGAACCGTTCGCGCTGCAGGTCGTTGACCAGATGCCGCGGTTCGTCGGCGAGCGCGAGGTGGGAGAAGATGGCGCGGAAGCGCACCGTCTCCTCGGCCACCAGCCGCCCGAGCAGGTCGAGCACCTCGGGGAATTCGGCGGTGGGGATGCCGTTGCGGTTGAGCCCGGTGTCCACCTTGAGACTCACGGTGGCGGTCCGGCCGAGCTGCCGCGCCGCCTGTGCCACGCCCTCGAGCTGCGTGAGCGCGGAGACGCCGATTTCGATATCGGCGGCGATGGCGCTCGCGTAGTCGGTGTCGGAGGTGTTGAGCCAGCACAGGATCGGTGCGGTGATCCCCGCGGCCCGCAGCTCCACCGCCTCGCCGACGGTGGTGGTGCCGAGTTCCCGCGCGCCCGCCGCCAGGGCCGCCCGCGCCACCTCGGCCGCACCGTGGTTGTACCCGTCCGCCTTGACCACGACCATGACCGCGGCGTCCCCGGCGTGCTCGGCCAGGATGCGCACATTGTGGGCAATGGCATCCAGGTCGACGACGATCTCCACCTGTGGGTCTGGCTTGTTCACGCCCTCGATACTGCCACCCCGCCTCCCCGAGCCTTCAGCGGACAGCTGAGAGCCGTTGACCGTCGCGCACCCGTGCCGGCGGTTGGGTGCCACACCGATTTTGGGCGTACCCGGTGAGTTACCCGGCCCTCACGAAATCAGTTGTCACCTTCGCAGCGGCAATCGCCGCTAACGCGGCGG
Source organism: Nocardia sp. NPDC051981 (assembly GCF_040680715.1). Classification (NCBI taxonomy): domain Bacteria; kingdom Bacillati; phylum Actinomycetota; class Actinomycetes; order Mycobacteriales; family Nocardiaceae; genus Nocardia; species Nocardia sp. NPDC051981. Next base: position 171,154 of record NZ_JBFAXK010000001.1, read on the forward strand.
ACAACGATCCATCGTTTGCCGGGAGCAGCGGCAGCCGGACGGCCGGGGTGGGGATGCGGCCCTGGGCGGCCAGAACCGCCTTCACGACAACGGGATTGGGTTCGGTGAACAGGGCGGCGGCCAGCGGAGCCAGGCGGTTGCCGAGTTCGCGGCCGGATTCCAGTTCGCCCCGGCGCCAGGCGGCGATCAGGTCGGCGTAGGCGGCGGGCGCCACGTTCGCACAGGCGAGAATCGCGCCCGACGCGCCCAGGGCCAGCAGCGGGGCGGCATACAGATCGTCGCCCGCGAGCACCGAGGTATGGCCGGGCACCCGGGACATGAAGGCGATCGTGGTGTCGTCGATGCCGCCCGCGGTGTATTTGAAGCCCGCGACATTCGGCAGTTCGGCCAGGCGGAGCAGGGTGTCGGCGCTGAGGGGCAGGGCCGTGCGGTACGGGATGTGGTAGATCAGCAGCGGCACCGGGCTGGCGGCGGCGAGGGTCCGGAAATGTTCCACCACGCCGGCTTCCGACGGTCGCAAGTAGTAGGGGACGACCGCGAGGGCGGCGGTGGCGCGCGGGTCGAGGGTGGCGAGGGCACGCGCTGAGTCGAGGGTCGTGTTGGAGCCGGCGCCGACGATGAGGGCGGCGGCGCGCTCGCGGCAGACGTTCGCGCAGATATCGATGACCCGGGCCTGCTCGGCCGCGGTCAGGGTGGCGGGTTCGCCGGTGGTGCCGAGCGCGACCAGGCCCGCCGCGCCGGCGTCGAGGACCTCGTGGGCGAGCGCTTCCAGGGCGTCGGCCGCCAGGTCGCCGTCGGCGGTGAAGGGCGTGACCAGGGGCACATATAGGCCGGTGAATGTCATGCGACCAGCGTGATCGATGCCGGGCTTCAGGTCTATTTCACGTTTCTTCGTCCGAGCATAAGATCAGCTGATGCTGGATGTCCGCCGTCTGCGCCTGCTCCGCGAGCTCGCGCACCGCAAGACCATCGCCGCGGTCGCCGAGGCCCTGACCTACACGCCGTCGGCGGTGTCCCAGCAGCTCACCGCGCTCGAACGGGAGGCCAGGGTGCCGCTGCTGGAACGCACCGGGCGCAGCGTCACCCTCACGCCGGCCGCGCTGCGGCTGGTCGAGCACACCGAGACCATCCTGTCCGTGCTGGAACAGGCCACCGCCGAACTCGCCTCCGCCCGGCACGAACTCACGGGCACCCTGCGGATCGGCGCGTTCCCGACCGCCGTGCACGCCATCCTCTCCCCAGCGCTGGTATCGCTGAGCCGCGACCATCCGCGGCTGGAACTGCTTGTCACCGAACTGGATCCGGCGGCCGCCCCCGCTGCCCTGCGGGCCGAGACCCTCGATATCGCGCTGCTGCAGGAGTACGACTACGTTCCCCTCGCACCCGAACCCGGACTCGACACCGAGCCGCTGTTCGAGGAAACCATCCACCTGGCCGCCCGCGAGCCCGGACCGCTTGCCGCACAGTCCGATTCGCCGTGGATCGCGGGTACGCCCGGCACCCTCTGCCACGAGATGACGGTCCGCGCCTGTCTCGCCGCGGGATTCACCCCGCGCATCCGCCACCACGCCGACGACTTCGGCACCGTGCTCGCGCTCGTCGCCGCGGGCCAGGGCGTAGCACTCGTCCCCGACCTGGGCGTCCGCTCGACACCCCCGGGCGTCACCCTCACCGCGCTGCCGGCCCGCCGCCGCACCCACCTCGCCTACCGCCGCGGCACCGGCGCCCATCCGATTGTCACAGCCGCGCGGACCGCCCTGCGTGCCGCCGCTACCGGTACGGCTGCGTGAAGTCGCCGACGGCGAGCTCCCGGAGGGTGCCGATGGCCTCGCGGACGTGGGAGAGCAACGGGGAGGCGGAGATCGGGGCTCCCGCGGACGTGGTGGCGTGGGCGGCGAGATTCGCGGCCAGGGAGTGGGCGCGCGCCGCGGCCGCGGCGGCCCAGGACGGGTGGAGGCCGCGGGCCAGGAGAGCACCGACGATGCCGGACAGGACGTCACCGGAACCGGCCGTGGCGGCCCACGAGCCACCCGCCTCATTGACGAAGACCGGGACGCCGGGGCCCGCGATCAGGGTGGCGCGGCCCTTCAAAAGCACTGTCACCTGCCAGGATTCGGCGAGTTTGCGGACGGCGGCGACACGGTCGGGGCCGGGTTCGGCACCGGTCAGGCGGGCGAATTCGCCGGCGTGCGGGGTGAGGACGGTCGGGGCGGCGCGGCCGGTGACCAGGCCGGGTTCGGCGGCGAGCAGGGTGAGGCCGTCGGCGTCCACCACCACGGGCAGGTCGGTGGCCAGGATCTCGGCCAGCCGGTCGCGGGCGGCGGCGTCGGTGCCCGCGCCCGGGCCGAAGACCCAGGACTGGACCCGGCCGGTCGCGGAAATGGTCTCGGCGGCAATCACTTCCGGGAAATGGGCGAGGACCTGTTCCGCGCCGGTGCCCGCGTAGCGCACCATGCCCGAGGTGGCGGCGACCGCGCCACCCGTGGACAGCACGGCGGCGCCCGGATAGGTGCCGCTGCCCGCGCAGACGCCGGTGACGCCCTGGGTGTACTTGTCGTCGGAGGGGCCCGGGACCGGCCAGCCCGCGCCGACCGCCCGCGGTTCCAGCGCGATGAGATTCGCCTCGGGCAGTCGTAATCCGATGGGCACCAGCTCGATTCGGCCGCAGTGCGGCGCGGCGAGGGCGTGCACCGGCTTGCGGGCGCCGAAGGTGACGGTGACGTCCGCGCGGACGGCCGGACCGGTCACGGCTCCGGTATCGGTATCGACGCCGGAGGGGAGGTCGGCGGCGATGATCGGACAGCGCACGCCCGCAACCAGTTCGGCCGCCACCGGGCGCAGCGGGCCACGACCGGAGATGCCGACGATGCCGTCCACCACCAGATCCGGCGCGCCCAGCAACCGAGCGACCCGATAGGGCACGGAGGTGCCGGTGTCGACGTGGTGCAGCAGCCCTGGCGGATCCGATTCCCGCAGTTCCTCGGCGGTGGCGGTGACGGCGAGAATCCGCCCGCCCGCCCGGCGCAAGGCCGCCAGGCCCGCCGCGTGGGCGCGCTCCGGTACCAGCAGGACCGCCCGCACCGCGACCCCGCGCCGCCGCAGGAACGAGCCCGCCCACAGCGCGTCGCCGCCATTGTCGCCCGACCCGACCAGCAGGGTCACCGCGCGACCGGCGACGCCACCGGTGCGTTCGCGCAGCTCCCGCGCCACCACGTCGGCGAGGCCGAAGGCGGCGCGCCGCATGGGCATTCCCTCGGGCACCCTGGTGAACAGCTCGGCCTCCGCGGCGCGGACCTCGTCGGCCGTGTAGTACCCGCGCACCGCCGGTGCGGTCATGATCGCCTCCCGGATGTGATTGCCTGCGCTTCAGGAGACTACGCCTGGGGAGCCGCGGCGCAGGTCAGCGCGGTGCCCGCGAATGGCACGCTATCGCCGGGTACTAACCTGGCTGGCATGTCGATCCGTCGCCAGTCGTCTTCGCGTGTCCTGCTTCTCGTCGCCGTCGTGGCCGGAGCGCTGGTGGCCGGGGGCTGCTCGTCGGAAGGCTCGAAGACCGCGGCCACCTCGACCACGGCCGCTCCGGCCGCCTCCGCGACGGCCACCACCACCGGTCCGGCGGTTGCCGCCGCGGTGACCGTCGAGGTGAGGGACATGAAGTTCTCCCCGGCCGATATCACCGTCAAGGCCGGGGACACCGTGACCTGGAAGTTCGACGACCGCGCCCCGCACGCCGTGCAGGGCATCGGCGATGTCGCGCTGGGCATCAACAGCCCGATCATCCACAAGGGCGAGTGGAGCCACACCTTCACCACGCCCGGCACCTACCGCTATCTGTGCCCGCTGCACCCGGACATGAAGGGCACGGTCACCGTCCAGTAGCCGCGCGGCTATTCGACGGTGACCGACTTGGCCAGGTTGCGCGGCTTGTCGACGTCGTAGCCGCGGGCCTGAGCCACCTCGGCGGCGAAGATCTGCAGCGGAACCGTGGACAGCAGCGGCTGGTACAGCGTTGGGGCCGACGGGATTTCGATCAGGTGGTCGGCGAACGGGCGCACCGTGTCGTCGCCCTCCTCGGCGATGACGATGGTGCGCGCGCCGCGCGCCTGGATCTCCCGGATATTGCTGAGCAGCTTGGAATGCAGCACCGCGCGGCCCTTCGGGGAGGGCATGACCACGAAGACCGGCAGCCCGTCCTCGATGAGGGCGATCGGACCGTGCTTGAGCTCGCCCGCCGCGAAACCCTCGGCGTGCATGTAGGCCAGTTCCTTGAGCTTCAGCGCGCCCTCCAGGGCGACCGGGTAGCCGACATGGCGGCCCAGGAACAGCACGGTCGGGACGTGCGCGAACTGGCGGGCGATCTCGCGCACCCGGTCGGCCGACTCCAGCACCTGGGCAACGAGTTTCGGCATGGACTCCAGTTCGGCGAACTCGCGCGCCACCTCGTCCGGATACTTGGTGCCCCGCGCCTGCGCCAGCGCCAGGCCGACCAGATAGTTGGCGGTGATCTGGGCCAGGAACGCCTTGGTCGAGGCCACGCCGATCTCCGGGCCGGTGCGGGTGTAGAGCACCGCATCGGACTCGCGCGGGATCTGCGCGCCATTGGTATTGCAGATGGCCAGGACTCGCGCCTTCTGCTCTTTGGCGTGGCGCACGGCCTCCAGCGTGTCGGCGGTCTCGCCGGACTGCGAGATGGCGACCACCAGGGTGGAGCGGTCCAGAACCGGGTCGCGGTAACGGAATTCGCTGGCCAGCTCGACCTCCACGGGCAACCGGGTCCAGTGCTCGATGGCGTACTTGGCCAGCAGGCCCGCGTGATACGAACTGCCGCAGGCGACCACGAAGACCTTGTCGAACTCGCGCAGCTCCTGATCGGCCAGCCGCTGCTCGTCCAGAATGATCCGGCCGCCCGCGTAGTGGCCGATCAGGGTGTCGGCGACGCCGGCGGGCTGCTCCTGGATCTCCTTGAGCATGAAGTAGTCGTGGCCGCCCTTCTCGGCGGCGGCCAGATCCCAGTCGATGGTGAACGGACGGAACCGGACGCCGTCGGTCGCGCCGGTGAAGTCGGTGACCCGGTAGCCGTCGGCGGTGATGACCACGGCCTGGTCCTCGCCGAGTTCGACTGCCTCTCGGGTGTGTTCGATGAAGGCGGTCACGTCCGAGGCGATGAACATCTCGCCCTGGCCGACACCCACCACCAGTGGGGTCGAGCGGCGGGCGGCCACGATGGTGCCCGGGTGGTCGGCGTGCGAGAAGACCAGAGTGAACGCGCCCTCCAGGCGGCGCACCACCGCGAGCGCGGAGGCGATGAAATCACCGGCGGTGTCCCCGGCCGCGTAGGCGCGGGCCACCAGGTGCACCGCCACCTCGGTGTCGGTGTCGCTGCCCAGCTCGACGCCCGCCGCCTCCAGCTCGCGGCGCAGCGGGGCGAAGTTCTCGATGATCCCGTTGTGCACCACCGCGACCCGGCCCGTGCCATCGCGATGCGGGTGGGCATTGCGATCGGTCGGCGCGCCGTGCGTGGCCCAGCGGGTGTGACCCATGCCGGTCGATCCGGCGAATCGGTCCCGGCCGGTCTCGGCGAGCTCCGCCTCCAGATTGGCCAGGCGCCCGGCCTTGCGCTCCACCGCGAGGCCGCCCGCGCCGTTCAGGATCGCCACTCCCGCGGAGTCGTAACCTCGATATTCCATGCGGCGCAACGCATCGACCACCACGCCGAGCGCATTCCGGTACCCCACATACCCCACGATTCCGCACATGGCCCCCTAGCGTAGCTGTATCCAATTCGTCCTCCGCTTCGCTCTGGGCGGGTTCGCGGCCCAAGCGCAGGGAGGTGGAGCGAAGGTCTCGTTCTTCCCTCCTCCGCTTCGCTCCCCCGCTCCAAGGCGGAGGTCGATCAAGCCGTAGTCCAGAACGAGGCGGGCCGCGAACCTTGTGCGCTTGAAGCATCTCGGGCCATTACCGACTAAGTTCATCTCCGTGTCGGCGTCTGTGAAATCGCTCCTGAGCACTCTGACCCTGCGTGGCCCGCACGAGGTGCTGCGCGGGAATCTCGGCATCGCCGGGCTGCCCGGCGTGGTGTACACGCCCGGGAAGGGACTCAACCTGCCCGCGGTGGCGTTCGGGCACGGGTGGCTGACCGGGGTCGGCAACTACCGCCGACTGCTGGAGCACCTGGCCTCCTGGGGGTATGTCGCCGCGGCGCCCGACACCGAGCGCGGACCCATCCCCTCGCACCTGAACCTCGCGACGGATCTGCTGACCACCCTCGACATCTGCGCCGGGGTGCGGTTGGGCGCGGGCAATGTCAGCGTGGACCCGAAGCGGCTGACCCTGGCCGGGCACGGCATGGGTGCGGGCGCGGCCGTCATCGCCGCCTCCCAGCGCGACGTCGCCGCCGTCGCGGCCCTGTACCCGTCCCCCACCGCGCCCTCCGCCGAGGCCCTGGCCCCCAAGATCGACGCTCCGGCCCTGATCCTGGCCGGCGCCACCGATATCGACTCGGTCAGCTCCGACGCCATCCCGCTGGCCGCCGCCTGGGGCGAGGGCGCGATCCTGCGCTCGCTCGACAAGGCCGGCCACAACGGCATGATCGAGGGCCGCCGCGCCCTCGCCGCCCTCGGCGCCGGCAAACACGAACCCAAAACCGAACGCCTCACCCGAGCCCTGCTGGTCGGCTACCTCAACTACACCGTCCTCGGCGACAAGAAGTACAAGCCCTTCGCCGACCCCGAAGCCGCCCTCCCCCACACCCAGCTCGTGGACCCCAACGCCATCGAGGAAGAGCCCGAGCAGCCCCAGAAACTCCCGGTCCTCCAACTCATCCAGGCCCTCCGCAAGTAACCCGGGGCGGCCAACGCACGCTCGGCTCGAGCGATTCCGCGGGTGGCCTCGAGCGATTCTGGGGGCGGCACAGCCGGTTCCCTCGCTGGGGCACTCGACCCCTCCCACGGCACTCGCCGCCAGTCCGTCCGGACTCCCCAGCGCGGGAACCGGATTCACGAGCGCGCCGAGCCACGGGGTTCCCGCTTACGGCAGCGCAGGGTGCGGGACCGGTCCTCGCGCAGAGTCCAGGCAGCACCGGCACGACGACGATTACGGCGCGAGAGGTTCGGTGGTCTCGGGTATTTCGAGACCTCCCTCCGGGATCTCCAGCGGCGTGTGCGGCTCCGCTGACCAGGGCGTGGCGTCGGAGTGTGGCGCGTCGGATCCGGGTTGACCCGTAGTTGTTGGCGGCGCGGGGTTTTCGAGCGGGTGTGCGGGAACGGGTGTCTGGTCGGTTGGCACGGGCGGGGTCGGCGGCGCGCAACCGCCCGCAGTCTGGTCCGGAGTGGGATCGGGGGTGGGCGGCTGGGTGCAGCCCGACGGCACACCGTCCCCGGCGGCGGGTGGGAGCGGAATCCCCAGCGGCGCAGACTGATTCGTGGTGGGTTCGGGGCAGGGATTCGGTGCGGCGGTCGGCGGGTCAGGAACTGTGCAGGTGTGGGGTACGCAGTCCGGACCGGGCATTGCGCCGCCATCCGTCGCGGGCGGCGCGTCCGCCTGGGCGGGTGGGACCGGATCCGGGTGGGCATCGCTGGCGGGTGCGGTAGGGCCATGGGCGGGGTCGTCGGTGGTGAGAACGGGGGTGCCGTTCTGATCGAAAGACAGAGTGTAGGTGTTGGTTTGGCCGGATTCGTCGGTCACGGCGAGGGTCAGGTCGCCTGTAGGGGTGCGTTCGAGGACGAAATGCTTTCCGGACAGATCGAATTCGAGTCGGCCGGACGGGAGAGCCGGGTTATCCGAGTGATCCGGTTCGGGCTCGGGATCGGGTGTGGCCTCGGATTCACCGGGCGATGGCGGCGTCTGGCCCGTGAGCGCGCCGAGCTTCTCGATGGCGGCGGAAATGCCCTGCTGGAGGCCCTTTTCAAGGTGGGTGAGAGTGTCCTTCAGGGTCCGGCCGAACTGGTCGGACCGCTGCTCGGCCAGATCCGGGACTGCTGCGGTTCCAGTGTCCGCCGAGCCCGCGGGACCATCGGGCTCCGCACCGCTGAGGTCCGCAGCTCCCGCCGGTCGCGTCTCGGCGGCCGGTGCGGTGGAACCCGCTCGACCAGGCAGGGATTCCGGTGCGACGGTGGACGGCTGGGCTCGATCCGGAGACTGCGGCTGGGCCGGGTCGGGTGTGCTTGCCCCACCCGATGACGGCGGGTATCCAGGTGGGACGACCGGCTGCGACGGCTGGGGGTGCGATGTTGGCGGGGTTGTCGCTGGGTACGACTGCGGCGCTGGAAGGGGCTGGGGCGTGGGAATACTCGGGACCGGGTTCTCCTCGGGCCGGGGCAGCAGGGCTTGGGCCGGTTGTGGGTAGGGATGGTCGATGACCTGGGCCAGGGCTGTGACGATGGTGCGGTAGTGGGATTCGAAGGCCTCGTTCGTGGCGGCGCATGCGGCGGTGAAAGCCGCGAGTTTGTGATCGACGTCGGCACGGAACGTGCCGGTGAGCCAGGGGTCGGTGGTGTCGAGGGCTTCGATGTCGTCCAGGGTTTTGCCGTCGATGATGAGGCGGCCTCCGCCGTCCGGAGTGGGTTCGAGCAGGGCGAGGGTGTGTTCGGCCTTGGCGAGGACCGAGTCACGGAGGGGGTCCAGGGCGGCGGCGATGGCGGTGGAGGCGGCGAGGATGGTGTCGAGATCGTCGCGGGCCTGGCGCAGTTGGGAATTCACGATGGTGAGCGCCTCGGTGCCGGTGGCGCCGGTCCAGGCGGTGGGCAAGGCTTGCGCGATCGCCTGATGCGACGACCAACGCGACTCGGCATCCGTGAGCGCTCTGTCCAGTTCCGTTCGGGCAGTGTCGAACTCGATGAGATCCGCGCCTCGCTGCTCGTCGTAGCGGGCATAGAGGTCGGCGAGGCCGAGCCCCTGCGGTACGCCGAATGCCTTGGTGTACAGGGGCAGAAAGTGTTCCCAGTACTGGAGGCCGGGCGCACCGTAGTCGAGAATCTGGTCGACGCTCTTGCCGGTGGGATCGAAGCTCATCGGCCCACCCGCGTGAGTGCGGCGGCGTGTTCACGGTCCAGGCGCGCGTATTCGGTGGCGGCGCGGTCGAATACCTCGGCGGTGGCGGAGGCCGCCGCGCCCCAGTAGCGCAGACAGGCGGCCGCGCGCTCGAACCCCTGGTGCACGGCAATGCCCTGCGCCGAATAGTTGCGCCCGGCTTCGTCCCTGCCGATGCCGAAGGCATATTCGCCGACCCTACGGGCATGCTGTCCCAGGGCCGCCGCATTGTCACGCAAGGTGGTGGCCCCGTCGTGCAGGGCCGCAATGCGCACGCCGAAATCGCCGGATTCACTCATTGCTCCCCCTCGAATCTCGATGCCGTGAAAACCCCCGCCGCCCCGGCTATGTGCCGCCGAGGTGCCCTACGTCCATGCGCACCCACTCGGTGGTGCCGTCCGGATTGTGGTGGAACTCCCAGGCCGAGAAGTCCCCGCCGCTGTCCACCACGGTCACATGATCGGCGTAGCCGTCGTGATCCAGATCCGTCCACACCTGCATGGCGTGATCGGTGCTGGTGGTCACGGTGTCGAGCAGACCGTCACCGTCGAGATCCTGCGTGGGGTGCGATAACTCGACCGCGCCGAGCCCGCCGAGCTCCGTGTGCGCGTCGAGATCCGGCAGTTCCAATCCTGGCAGATCACCCGATGTGACCATAATGTGCACTCCTCCGCTGTGACGTGGCTCTCATCCTGTCACTTTGCCGAGGCACCCGCATCACCCTCGATCACGAATGTGGACAACTCGCGGCCTGTGCACAACTCACTGCTTCGGGATCACGATCCACAGCGCGATGTAGATGAGGAACTGCGGTCCGGGCAGCAGGCAGGACGCCACGAACAGGGCGCGAACGAGGTTGGCGTTCCAGCCGAAGTACCGGGCGAGGCCGCCGCACACGCCGCCGATCCATTTGTCGCTGGCGGAGCGGGTCAGTCGCTTGGGGGCCGGAGTCGGAAACTGTGTCGTCATGTCTCCCACTGTGCCCAGTTCGATCTCGGCGCACATCGGTCACGCGCCCCAATACGACCCTGAACTTTCCGAGGGCCGGAGTCAGGGTGCCACCCCGAACACGGCAGAATCGCCCTGGTGAGCACCACTCTGCATGCGCGCGGCCTGGCCGCCGGACACGGTGAGCGGATTCTGTTCTCCGACCTGGACCTGATCCTCGCCCCGGGCGACGTGATCGGGCTGGTCGGCGTGAACGGCGCCGGGAAGTCCACCCTGCTGCGCATGCTCGCCGACGGTCACGCCCACGAGGGCGAGATCGTGCTGAGCCCGCCCGACGCCACCGTCGGCTACCTGGCCCAGGAACCCGAGCGCCTGGCCGGCGAGACCGTGCTCGAATTCCTGCGCCGCCGTACCGGTGTGGCCGCCGCCCAGCAGCTCATGGACGCCGCCGCCGAACGCCTCGCCGACGGCGGCGACGACGAGTACTCCCCCGCCCTGGAACGCTGGCTCGCCCTCGGCGGCGCGGACCTGGAACAGCGCGCCGAGGAGGTGGCCGCCGATCTCGGCCTGGCCGAGAGCCTCCCGCACGGCCTCGACACCACCATGACCGTGCTCTCCGGCGGTCAGGCCGCGCGCGCCGGGCTGGCCTCGGTCCTGTTGTCGCGCTTCGACATCCTGCTGCTCGACGAGCCGACCAATGATCTGGATCTCGACGGCCTGGCCCGGCTCGAGCAGTTCGTGACCGGCGTCCGCGAGCCCCTCATGGTGATCAGCCACGACCGGGAGTTCCTGGCGCGCACCGTGAATCGCATCGTGGAACTGGATCTGGCGCAGCAGCAGGTCGGCGTCTACGACGGCAGTTACGAGTCCTACCTGGAGGAGCGGGCGATCGCGCGCCGGCACGCGCGCGAGGCCTACGACGAGTACGCCGACACCAGGTCCGGTCTGGAAGCGCGCGCCAATATGCAGCGCAACTGGATGGAACACGGCGTCCGCAATGCCCGCCGCAAGGCGAAGGTGGACTCCGACAAGATGGGTCGCAAGGCCCGCGCGGAATCCACCGAGAAACAGGCTGCCAAGGTCAAGCAGACCCTCAAACGCATCGAACGCCTGGACACGGTGGAGGAACCGCGCAAGGAGTGGGAGCTGCGCATGTCCATCGCCGCCGCCCCGCGCAGCGGCTCGGTGGTGGCGACCGTGTCGGGCGCCACCGTGAGCCGCGGCGACTTCACCCTCGGACCGGTGACGGTGCAGGTGGATTGGGGCGACCGCATCGTGCTGACGGGCGCCAACGGTTCCGGCAAGTCCACGCTGCTGTCGCTGCTGCTCGGAAAGACGAAGCCGGACAGCGGATCCGCCGCCCTCGGCTCGGGCGTCGCGATCGGCGAGGTCGATCAGGCGCGCGGCCTGTTCCGCGGAACCGCCACCCTGGCAGATACTTTCAGCGCCCAGGTGCCCGACTGGAACGAGTCCGACGTCCGCACCCTGCTCGCCAAGTTCGGCCTGCGCGGCCCACATGTGCTGCGCCCCAACGACACTCTCTCCCCCGGCGAGCGCACCCGCGCCGCACTGGCCCTGCTCCAGGCCCGCGGCGTGAACCTGCTCGTCCTGGACGAGCCCACCAACCATCTGGACCTGCCCGCCATCGAGCAGCTGGAGCAGGCCGTCGAATCCTTCGAGGGCACAGTCCTCCTGGTCACCCACGACCGTCGCATGCTCGACAATGTCCGGGCCACCCGCCGCTGGCACATGGACGGCGGGCAGCTCACCGAAACGCACTGACCCCGTGCTCCCGGCATGCGATTCGGCATGCCGGGGCGACAGGGGCTACTCAGACGGCGGCGACCAGCTTGGCGAGGTTGTCGGCCAGATCATGCGCCCGGGTGGAGTCGGTCGCCTCCACCATGACGCGGACCAGCTGTTCGGTTCCACTGGGGCGCAACAGGATTCGTCCGGTATCGCCCAGCAGGCGCTCGGCTTCGGCGACGGCTTCCAGCACCGACGGCGCGGCCGCGACCGCCGCCTTGTCGGTGACCGGGACGTTCACCAGCACCTGCGGGACGGTCTGCACGATGCTCGCCAATTCCGCCAGGCCGCGGCCGGTTTCGGCCATGCGGGCCATCAGCTTCAGGCCGGTCAGGACGCCGTCGCCGGTGGTGCCGAACCGGGGGAAGACCACGTGGCCGGACTGCTCGCCGCCCAGGGTGTAGCCGCCCGCGCGCAGGTCCTCGAGGACGTAGCGGTCGCCGACGGCGGTGGTGCGCATGGTGATTCCGGCCTCGCGCATGGCGATGTGCAGGCCGAGATTGCTCATGACGGTGGCGACCAGGGTGTTCTGCACCAGGTCACCGGAGTCCCGCATGGCCAGGGCGAGGATGGCCATGATGGCGTCGCCGTCGACGACCGCGCCGGTGGCGTCCACGGCCAGGCAGCGGTCGGCGTCGCCGTCGTGCGCGAGGCCGAGGTCCGCGCCGTGCTCGCGGACGGCACGCTGGACCTGCTCCAGATGCGTGGAGCCACAGCCGTCATTGATGTTCAGGCCGTCGGGCTCGGCATTGATGGCGATGACCGTGGCGCCCGCCTCGCGGTAGGCGGTGGGCCCGACCTCGGAGGCCGCGCCGTTCGCGCAGTCCACCACGACGGTGAGCCCGCGCAGATCGCGGCCGGTGGCCTGGACCAGGTGCTCGACGTAGCGCTCGTGGGTGCCTTCCAGGCTGAAGCGGTCGTGCACGTCGTAGACGTGCCCACCGAGTCCGGGATGGCCGAGCACCCGTCCGATCGCGGCCCCGGTGGGGCGGGTGAAGGCACCCTCGGCGATGAGCGCCTCGATGCGGTCCTCGATGGCGTCGTCCAGCTTGTGGCCACCCGCGGCGAAGATCTTGATGCCGTTGTCCGGCATGGGGTTGTGCGAGGCGGAGATCATGACGCCCAGGCAGGCGTCGTACAGGCCGGTCAGGTAGGCGACGGCGGGTGTCGGCAGCACGCCGACCGACAGCACGTCCACACCGGCGGCGGTGAGGCCCGCGGTGACGGCGGCCTCCAGCATCTCGCCGCTGGCGCGCGGGTCGCGGCCGACGACGGCCAGCGCGCGCTTCTTCCCCCGACTCAGAACCTGGGCGGCGGCGGCCGAAACCTGCAGCGCCAGTTCCGGACTCAACGATTCATTGGCGAGCCCGCGCACACCATCGGTGCCGAACAAACGTCCCATTACCTCAACACCCCTGCTGGTCTGGTCGATACAGCACGAGAGCAGGCTTCCGGCCCTCCCCTGGACTCTCGCACTCCACCGCGTTCCGCGGCGGAGTGCGTCCAGGAAATAAGGGGCAACGGTTGTGAAAACCGTTGCGGGGAGCCTGCTCTCGTACAGGTTGCCGCGTAGACCGTACCGTGCCCGGCCCCGGAAGGACCGGGCACGGTAGAGCCCGACGGCGCAATATCAGCGCTTCGAGTACTGAGGCGCCTTGCGGGCCTTCTTGAGGCCGTACTTCTTGCGCTCGGTGGCACGCGGGTCACGGGTCAGGAAGCCGGCACGCTTGAGGGCGGGACGGTCCTCCGGGGTGACCTCGATGAGGGCACGCGCGATGGCGAGGCGCAGGGCGCCGGCCTGACCGGACGGGCCGCCGCCGACCAGGCGGGCGTGCACGTCGAAGGTCTCGGTGCGCTCGACGGTGACCAGCGGGGACTTCACCAGCTGCTGGTGCACCTTGTTCGGGAAGTAATCCTCGATGGTGCGGCCGTTCAGCACGAAGTTGCCGGAACCCGGCACCAGGCGCACGCGGACCACGGCCTCCTTGCGGCGGCCGACGGTCTGCACCGGGCGGTCGATGACGACCGGGGCGGAGAAGGTCTCGGTGTACTCGGCGTCGGCCTCGTAACCGTCACCCTCCTCGACGACCTCCACGGCCGTGTCCTCGACGACGTAGTCGTCGTTGAATTCCTCAGGAGCGGTCACTGGGCCACCTGCTTGATCTCGAAGGGGATGGGCTGCTGGGCGGCGTGCGGGTGGTTCGGGCCCGCGTAGACCTTCAGCTTGCGAATGATCTGGTTGCCCAGCTTGTTCTTCGGGATCATGCCCTTGACGGCACGCTCGACCAGACGGTCGGGGCGGGTGTCCAGGATCTGGCCCACGGTACGACCCTTCAGACCACCGGGGTGGCCGGAGTGGGTGTAGAGGACCTTGTCCTCACGCTTGTTGCCGGAGACGGCGACCTTGTCCGCGTTGATGATGATGACGAAGTCGCCACCATCCACGTTCGGGGCGTAGGTCGGCTTGGTCTTGCCACGCAGCAGGTTGGCAGCCTGCACGGAAAGACGGCCGAGCACTACGTCAGTGGCGTCGATGACGTACCACTTGCGGGTCACGTCACCGCCCTTGGGGCTGTACGTAGGCACAGTGCATCCCTGTCTGTCGTAGGTTTTGCCAGCCAAGCGTGAGGTCGAGCTGATTCCCGGCGGCCGGTGGAGACCCGGGGCTCGTGGGACAACCGGTTACCCGGCCGTACCGCACGCCAACGAGCCACCTTACACCCCCGCCTCCCCGAGCCTTCAGCGGGCGGCTGAGTGCCGTTGACAGTCACGCACCCGTGCCGGCGGTTGGGTGCCGAACCGATATTGGGCGTACCCGGCGAGTTACCCACCACGGCACTGAATCAGTTGTCCCGCAGGATTCGAATCTCGAGTGAGTTACTTCACGCCATAAGCGGAATACCTTCCTCCGTTACGAGCATTATATGGAAACGGGGACCGTCACGACGGTTGATCACTCGCACTGCCAATGGAGGCCGCCATGGCGATCAGCATTCATCCGAGCCATACGCACGCCCAGTCGATGCGCCGGATCCTGCTCATCGTCGTCACCGGCAGCTTGGTCTTCCTGATTCCGTGGATTGCGTACCTCTCGGTCAGCCTGCCCTCCTCGCGCGAGGTGGACCAGTGGGACATCGCATGGGTGGGCTTCGATTTCGCGCTGGTCGGCGCGATCGGCATGACCGCCTGGCACGCCTGGCGGCGCCGGCAGGTCTTCATACCGTGGGCGATGATCACCGGGACGCTGCTGATCTGCGATGCCTGGTTCGACATCGTGCTCGACTGGAACAGCCCGGATCTGTGGTTCGCCCTGCTCTCCGCCGGCATCGGCGAACTGCCGCTGGCCGCGCTGCTGTTCTACGCGGCCCGGCGGCTGCTGCGGCTCACCATCGAACGCGCCTGGGCGCTGACCGGTCACGCCGGACCCGCGCCCCGGGTCTCCCGGGTCGAGCTGCTGACCGCCACCAACTGGCTGCGGCTCGACGATCTCGCGACGGACGGATCAGATGTGCAGGGGCGGGCCCGGATCGGCGCCGCGCGCGGGTCCGGGAATGGTGTAGCGCAGCGTGTCGATGCCGAAGCGTAGACAGTCCTGATCCCTCGGATCACCGACGGTGGCGATGCCCGCATGCGGGAGGCCGGACACGAACGGGGTCACGGCGCAGGATTCGTTGACCGGGCTCACGGTCCCGCCACCGACCCGAATCACGGTGTCGGCGGGCGTGGTTGACGCGACCGGGTCGGACCGCTGGTCGGAGTGCGCGCCCAGCAGCGACAGCGCCGCCGCGCCGACGATGATCGGAGCGCCGAAGGGCTTGCGCATCTTGTTCCACAGCTTGCCCTTGCGCTGCTTGCGGTCGCCCTCGGAGCCGGATTCCGAATCCGGCTGCCCGGCCGAGTCTTCCGGCGTTTGCGGATTCGCTCCACGCGCCCCCGTCGACATCGACCCACCGTACATCCCGCCGGACTGGCCAGGAGCATTTCCACCGGATCCAGCAAAACTCCCGCGATCCGAACCGGACGTATCTCCCTCGGGCACATAGGGACCGACCGGGTAGCCGCCGGTGTTGTACCCACCCTGCTGCCCATAGCCGCCCGAGCCGTATCCGCCCTGACCGTACTGCCCGGCGGCACCCTGCTGCGGGGCGTGCTGGCCACCCGCGTTCGGCTGCGCGCCGCCCGGACCGTAGCCGCCCCGGGCGGCCGCATCGGAGCCCGGAGCATTCGCCGAACCGTAGCCCGCACCGGCCGGGTAGCCGGAAGACCCGGCGCCCGGTCCGGATTGACCGGATCCGTAGGAACCACCGGGTCCGTACTGGCCGTAGCCCGGCTGCCCGGCGGCCTGGCCGTAGCCGCCGGCCGGCCCGTAACCGCCGGAGCCGTACGGTCCGGCGGGCGCACCGCCCGAACCCTGTTGCGCGCCTACGGCACCCGAGCCCTGTGGCGCGCCTGCACCCGTGCCCGGCCCGCCATCGGCGGCGGGCGTGCCCGGCTGACCGAATCCCTGCTGGCCCGCCCCGGCGCCGCCCTGGCCCATGACCGTGGTCAGCTGATCATCGGCCGGCGACCCGGGCGGCCGCATGAACCGGCCACCCACGCCCTCCAGCCCGGGCGGCAGCGTACCGCGGCTGCCGGCCACCGGCTGCGGTCCGGTGCTCGGATTCTCGGTGCCACGGGGAACCCCTTGGCCCGCATCGCCACTCGGCGACTGCCCCGCCGCCTGCGCGGTGAGCCGCGCGACCTCCTCGGCCGTCATTCGCTGGGTCAGGCCGCCGGGTCCGGTCGGCGTGCCCGCGCCACCGCTCTGAGATGCAGCCTCCTGCGCGGTGATTCGCCTGGTGGGTCCTGCTGCGGCGGGATCGGCGACGGCCTGTGGGCCGGTCCCGGCCGCCTGCTTCGGCTGGGCGGCGGCGGTCATGGCCGCGGCCTCCTCGGCAGTGAGGCGGACGGTCGCACCCGCCGGGTCGGCACCCGAGTGATCCGGCGCGGCGGCGGGATCGACCGTGGGCTGCGGGCCGGTGCCGCGCGCGGAATCCGGTCGCTGCGCGCGGGATTCGGGCGCGGGCGGTGAATCCATGTGCCGGGGAATCAATTCCGGCTGGTGGGCCAGCGGCTCAGGCTGACGCTGCAGTGGCTGCCCGCCGGCCGGGCCGCCGGTGACATGACGCGGACCCTGCTCGACCGGGCGCGCATCGGCGCCCGCCGGCTGCGGTGCGGCGGCCGCGGGCCGGTCGTAGGCCGGGTCGCCCTCGCTGTCGGCGACGAGCAGATGGGTCGCGCCCAGGACCAGGGCGTGCATCGGGTGGTCGGCGACCTGGAAGCGGTGGCCGAGATGGTTCTGAAAGGCCAGGCGCAGTGCGTCGTTGAAGCACACATTGCCGGTGAGCAGCACCGTCGAGGTGTCGGCATTGATGGCGCGGGCTGCGGCCATCACCTCGATGACCACATTGTCGGCGGCGTGGGCCTCGTGCAGCGCCTCGGCGGTGATGGCGACGCTGACCGACTCGGTGGGCTGATCGTCATTGCCATGGACGGCGACGACCAGGCATTCGCGGCCGTCGGAGTAGACGCCGACCGCGCCGACCGCCGGACCGCGACCGGGCGCGCGCACCAGACCGAGCGCGCGGACATAGCCGGAGAGCGCGACCGATTCGGGCAACGGCTCGGCGGGCACGCCGAGTTGCTCCACCAGGCGCACGAATTCGTCGACCTTGGGGTCGGGCCATTCATCGGGGAATGGCAGCGCGAGCACATCCGGCGCACCGCCCAGGTGCTCGACGATGGACGCGAGTGGATTGTGCATGCGGGCCCGGAAGACCAGCTCGGCCGGCCAGGTCGCCCCGGCCACCACGATCTGCGGGTGCCCGATGATGTCGCGCACATCGGAGATGGCGATGCCGACATCGGGACGCCGGTCCACGCCGGCGGTGTGCAGCCGGCCGGACGAATCCGCCAGCAGGTATGCGGGCGGTGTGTATGAGCTTTCGACCTGGACCGGGCGAATGGGCGAACCGCCGCCACCGGCGGCCACCGACACCACGTCCCAGCCGAGATGCACTGCCCCAACTCGAGCCGTCACAGTCATCAGTCTGCCTGCTCGCTTCGCGGCGCGCGCGACCGAATCCACACTTCGCACCCCCGCCTGCGCGAATGGCCGATCACGCAGCCGACTTCTTCAAGCGCAGGCGCGACCAGGTGAACAGGGCGAGCAGCACGGCGATCACGGCGAGCACCGAGACATCCAGTGCCCACGCGCCGACGGTGTGCTTCCAGAAGTGGTCCTGCTGCGCCGCCGCCGAGGCCGACAGATTGGGCAGATCGACCGTGGACGCTCCCGCGGAATAGCCCCAGCGCGAGGGGAACAGCCAGGAAAGCTGGTCCAGCACAACGCGGCCCGTCACCGGGATCATGCCGCCCGCCATCACCAGCTGCGCCATGATGATCACCACCAGCAGCGGCATCACCTGCTCGTTGGACTTGGCCAGCGCGGACAGCGCCAGACCCAGCACCACACAGGTCACCGCGGTGAGGGCGACATCGAGATAGAGCTCCGCCGGGCCGTAGGGAATCACCGCGCCCTTGCTCGGCGGCTTCTTCACCGCCAGCACGATGCCGATCATCACGGCCGACTGCAGCAGTGCCGCAAGGCTGAAGACCACGACCTTCGACATCAGGTATGCGCCGGAACGCAATCCGACCGCACGCTCCCGGTGGTAGATGGCCCGCTCGCCGACCAGGTCACGCACCGTGAGTGTGGCGCCCATGAAGCAGGCGCCGAGGATGAGCACCACCAGCAGCTGCTGAGCCTCGCCATTGTTGGCGCGCACGAAACTGCCGTCCGGCGCCTGCACGAAGCCGACGGACTCGAATCCGCTCTTGCCCTGCACGACCAGCGACAGGCCACCCAGCACAAACGGCAAGATCGCGAGGAACGCCAGATAGCCGCGGTCGGCGAAGATGAGCCGCAGCTGCCGCCGAGACAGCGTGGAGAACTGTTTGAGCGGACTGGATTTCGGCGCCTTCGCCCGTTCGACCGGTTTGACCGGCGCGGGCGGCTCCGCGAACGCCTGGCGGGAGCGGAAATTCGCGAAGGCCCCGTCCGGATCGGCGGCGACGCGGCCGAAGATCTCGGCCCAGTCGCTGGTGCCCATGACGTGGCCGACGCTGCCCGGGTGCCCGCAGAAGGCGGTCTTGCCGCCGGGCGCGAGCAGCAGCACCTGATCGCACATGTCCAGGCAGGCCACCGAGTGGGTGACCACGATGACGGTGCGCCCGGCATCGGCCAGTTCCCGCAGCATGGTCATGACCTGCCGGTCCAGCGCCGGGTCCAGGCCCGAGGTGGGCTCGTCCAGGATCAGCAGCGAGGGACCGGTGAGCAGCTCCATGGCCACCGAGGCGCGTTTGCGCTGACCGCCGGAGAGCCGGTCCACGCGGGTGTCGGCGTGCTGGGTGAGCGAAAGTTCCTTCAGCACATCGGCGATCACCTGCTGGCGATCGGCCTTGCTGGTATCCGGGGGCAGGCGCAGCTGGGCGGCGAAGTTGAGCGCCTGCTTGACGGTCAGCTGCCGGTGCAGCACGTCGTCCTGCGGCACCATGCCGATACGAGAGCGCAGCGCCTCGTACTCGGCGTGCAGGTTGCGGCCCTCGAAGGTGACCACGCCCGCGGACGGATGCGTCGTTCCCGCAATGAGTTTCGACAGGGTCGACTTGCCCGCGCCGGAGGGGCCGATCAGCGCCGTCAGCGAGCCGCGCCCGGCCTGCATGTTCACGTCGATGAGCAACTGCTTGTTGCCCTCGACGGTGAACGAGACGCCGTGCACGTGCAGGCCCTGCTCGGCGACCGGCCGCTGGCGATGGACCAGCGTGCCCTCCTGCACGACGAAGTCGACGTTACCGATGGTGACGATGTCACGTTCACGCAGCAGCGCCCGCTGCTCGCGGCGGCCGTTGACGAAGGTGCCGTTGGCCGAGCCCAGGTCCTCGATGGCCAGGCCCTGCCGGTCCGGCACCAGGCGGGCGTGCCGGCGCGAGGCCATCGGGTCGTTGACCACGATCTGGTTGTCGCTGGTACGGCCGATGTTCAGGCCGTCGCGCGGAATCCGGTCGGCGCGCGCGATGGCCGCGGTGGAGGCGCGGGCGCGGATCGGGGGCAGCGCGGAGGTGTCCGCCTTGGTGGTCATATTGATGTTGTCAGCGGCGGCCGGGGGCGGCGTATGCACCGGCGGGCGCGGCACATTCGGCGTCGCCGAGGTGCCGGGAGGCGGAGTCTGCCGCTGCTGCAGGGGATTCGGCTGCTGGTGCGGTACCGGGTGCGGCAGTTGATGCTGCGGTCCGGACGCGGGCCGGTTCACCGGCGGCCGCTGCGCGAGATTCGGGTTGGCCTGGGCCGGGTTGGGCCAGGCCTGCTGCGGATTGGGCCGCTGCTGCACCGGCGGGCGCTGCGCGAAGGGCTGCACCGGCGGCTGTTGGGCCTGCTGCGGCTGTCCCGCCTGGGGCATCGGCCGCGACGGCGGCCGGTTCGGCGGCGGCATCATGCCCGGACGCTGCTGCTGCGGCGGCGTGCCACCGCTCCGGCTGGCCTGCGGCAGCAGGTGCAGCAGCGGCCCGGTGATGGCATCGCCGAGCCGCACCTGGGTGGGCCGGTTGATGACCAGCGGCGTGTTCAGGCGGCGGGCGTCCACGAAAACGCCGTTGGTGCTGCCATTGTCGCTGAGCATCCACGACCCGGCCTCGTAGCTGAGGGTCGCGTGCACCCGGGACACCAGCGGGCTGTCGACGAACAGCGTCACCTCCGGCGCCCTGCCCATGGTGATCTGCTGGGTCGCGTCGAAGACCCGTTCGGTTCCTTCATGACGCACGGTGATCTGCTGCGCCCCCGGTGAAGACATGGCTGGATAATAAGCGAAGCCCCCGAAGTCCGGCGTTGCGCTCATCGGCCGCAGGCCCGATAACGGGACAGAGATCGAATCAGCCTGCGAGGGAGTGCACGTGGCGAGACGCCAGGGGGAGGCGGTGCGCACGCGCCGGTCCGGGGGGATTCGCCGCGTGGTGGCGGGGGTGCTGGTGCTGGCGGTCGCGCTCTTGTCCGGATGTACACGCACTGTTCACGGTCGGGCGGTTTCCATCTACGACGACCCGTTCAAGGTGGCCGGTCTGCCCACCACCAGCGGACCCAGCGGCCCGCGCGCGGGCGCCCCGGATTCGACGCTGACCGCGCAGGATTCCGACGGCGGCCAGGTCGACCACCTGGTTCTCAACGCGCTCGACGATATCCAGACCTATTGGCAGGGCGAGTTCCCGCTGGAGTTCGGCGGCGTCTTCAGCCCGGTCGGCAAGTTCATCTCGTGGAGCGCCAAGACGCCGCGCTCGCAGGCCGGGCAGTTCTGCGGGGAGTCCAGCTACCGGCTCGTCAATGCCGCCTACTGCCGCCTGGACGGATCCGTCGGCTGGGATCGTGGGGTGCTGCTCCCCGCGGTGGCCGACGAGTTCGGGAAGATGTCGGTGGTGATGGTGCTGGCCCACGAGTACGGGCATGCCATCCAGGAGATGGCCAAGCTCGTCGGCCGCCGCACCCCGACCATCGTCAAGGAGCAGCAGGCGGACTGCTTCGCGGGGGCGTTCATCCGGAATGTGGCCGAGGGCAAGGCCAAGCACTTCACGATCAACACCTCCGACGGGTTGAACGCGGTGCTGGCCGCCACCGTCGCCTTCCGCGACGCGGACCCGGACGATCCGCAGAACGTGCACGGTTCGGCGTTCGAGCGGGTGACCGCGGTACAGATCGGTTTCACCGACGGGCCCAAGGGCTGCAAGGCCATCGACCAGAACGAGATCGACCGCCGCCGCGGCGATCTGCCGCAGACCCTGGGCAACGATTCCGGCCACGGCCAGTCCGACGTGAACAAGGCCAACCTCCAGGAGCTGGCCAAGGCCATGGCCGCCATCATGCCGATCCCGGACGAGCCCAAGTACAGCTACGACTCGGCCAAACTGAAATGCCGCAACGGCGCCGACACCGTCCCGGTCACCTACTGCCCCGCCACCAACCTGATCGGCACCGATGTGCCCGCGCTGCACGATCGCGGCGTCTCCAACGCCGACGACCAGGACGCCCTGCCCGCCGATGTGACCGGCGATTTCACCGCCTACATCGTCTTCATCTCGCGCTACACCCTGGCCGTGCAGCATGCCGCGGGACTGCCGCTGAAGGGGGCGAAGACCGGCCTGCGCGCGGCCTGCCTGTCGGGCGTGATCTCCGGAAAGCTGGCCGACCCCAACCGCAGCAAGTCCCAGGGCGACATCTCGCTGTCGGCGGGCGATCTCGACGAGGCGGTCTCCGGCCTGCTCTCCGACGGCCTGGCCGCCAGCGACACCGACGGCAAGACCGTCCCCAGCGGCTTCTCCCGAGTCGACGCCTTCCGCGCCGGTGTCCTCGGCACCCAGGACACCTGCTACTCGCGCTATACCTGATCGCGCCTCATCCGAACGGCGGGGGTGCGACCGGTTCGAGGCGCAGCACCCGGTTGCCGAGCATGATTTCGGTGCCAGCGGCGAGGGTGAAGGGCTGATTCGGTTGCAGCCGAATCCAATCCCGGTAGCCTTGCGGGCGGACCCGGGTGCCGTTGGTGGAGCCGTGGTCGACGATGGTGATGTCCCAGTTCACCAGGCGGATCTCGGCGTGGACGCGGGACATGCCGCCGGAGTTGTCGTCGATTCGCAAGGGCAGCAGGCCCGCTCGCACCGGATCGGAATGCTCGGGGTCGCGGCCGACCACGGCGTCGGCGGCCACCATATAGGTCATGCCGTCGTCGAGCACCAGCATGCCCAGCGGCGGCCGGATCACCTCGGCGGGCTGCTGGGTCTGATCCACGGGCATGCCGCACACGGTGCAGAAGGCCGCCCGCGGATCGCTGGGATGCGCACGTGCGCACTTGAATCCGAGCACCTTCACGGTGAGCGCGGTGGCCTTGGCGGTGGCCTCCAGGCGGCGCTGCAGGTCCGGGTCGGGTTTGGGCGCGGGGTTGGTGCCGTTCGCCTCCCGGGCGCCGCCCATCTCGGTCGGCGCGCGGTGCAGGTCGATGCCCTCGGTGTCCGGATCATCCTGGGCGGGTTCGGGTTCCGGGTCCAGGCTCGCCGGAATTCGATTGGAGGTGCGGGTCGGAATCAGGTTGGGGTCCAGGGGTATCGCTTCCGGCTGCGGATCCCGCTCCGCGTCGAACGCCGCGGTCGGCGGCGGCGGTTCCACGACCCGCTGCCGCGCCCCGGCCGGGCGCGCGGGCCGTCGCGACACCACCGGCTCGCCCTCGAACCACACCACCGCGCCCGCCGCCGGCGCGAGTCCCTCGATGAGCGAACCGATTCCGCGCCCGGGTAGCTCGGGCGGCCGGTCCCCTTCGATGAACAGGGCGGCGGCCCTCGCGGGGCGTTCGGCCACCCGGTCCACGGTGAAGGCGGCATCGCTGCCGCGGTAGTACTCGACCACGGACCCGGCCAGCAGCGCCGTCACCGATCCGTGCAGGAAGATCGCCAGGCCACCGGTGTCGGCGGCGGTCAGGATGCCGAATTCGATGGGCGCGCCGGGCGAAATGCGCTCGGCCTCCTTCATCAGCCAGCGGGTGGCGTGCCGCGCGACCAGCCGGCCCGGCCCGTCCGGGGCCTGATCCGTCGCATCCGCGACCAGCTCGCCCAGCGCCCGCGCCGCCACCACGGCCCGCGATCCGGGCGTGAGCGCCCCCGGCTCCCGATGCGCCACCAGGATGACCGCACCCGCCACCCGGCTCACCACATGACCGCCCGCGACCACCTCGACCTGCCGATCCATCAAGGGAACCGACCCCCGAGGAGCACACGGCAGGGATTGTTCAACACAGCACCCAGGTTACTCAGCGGCCTTTCGGAGTCGCGGAGCGGCGGTGGGAGCCCGGTATGCTCCGGCAGGTACGGCCTGCCCCACCGAATCATCCAGGAGTTCCGGCAATGGCGATGAGTCCAGGCACCATCGTCGGCGGGTATCGGATCGTCCGCGTGCTCGGGTCCGGCGGCATGGGCACGGTTTACCTGGCCAAACATCCCGAACTGCCGCGTATGGACGCGCTCAAGGTGCTCTCCTCCGATCTGACCGCCAACGGGGAGTTCCGCGGTCGCTTCGAACGCGAGGCGAATGTGGTTGCGGGCATGGACCACCCGAATATCGTCTCGGTCCACAATCGCGGCGAGGAGGACGGCCGGCTGTGGATCGCCATGCAGTATGTCGAGGGCACCGACGCCTCGGCCGAGCTCAAGCGTGATCCGGCCGCGGTGCCGCCGCTGCGCGCACTGTCCATCGTCACCCAGATCGGCCGCGGACTGGACTACGCGCACCGCCGCGGCCTGCTGCACCGCGATGTGAAGCCCGCCAACTTCCTGCTGTCCAGCGTCGACGGCGAGGACGAGCGCGCGCTGCTCGCGGACTTCGGCGTCGCCAAGTCCACCGAGGACACCACCGAGCTCACCCAAACCGGCAGCTTCGTGGCCACCATCGCCTATGCGCCGCCGGAACAGCTGTCCGGCCGGCCGCTGGACCACCGCGCCGACATCTACAGCCTCGGCTGCTCCTTCTTCAAGCTGCTGACCGGCCGGAACCCTTATCCCGCAACGCAACCGGCGCTGGTCATGATGGGCCACCTGCACGAGCCGCCGCCGCGCGCCACCGACGTCGACCCGCACCTGCCCGCGGCGCTGGACGAGATCTTCGCGCGGGTCATGGCGAAGAACCCGGCCGAGCGTTTCAACTCCTGCCGCGAGTTCACCGACGCCGCCACGGCCGCACTGGTGCCCGGCTACAACCCGGTGTCGACCACCACCTCGCCGACCTATCCGATCCAGGTCGCGCCGCCGAGCATGCTGCGATCCGGCGGCGAAACCACCGGCGGTATACCACTTTCCGCGTCCGAGCTGACCGAGACGGGGCCGGCCCCGCGCATCCGCAACCGGCTCTACATCGGGATCGGTGCGGCGGTGGTGGCGGTCGCACTGGCCGTGGGCATCGCGATCGTGGCCACCGGCCGCGAGACCAATTCCGCCACGACGGCTTCCAGCACCGGAGCATCGGCGACCACCACGGTGGATCCCAATCTGAGCCCGGTGGACAAGGCGCGCAAGGACAATCCCGCCTTCGCGGGCAAGACCGTCACCATGGTCGACGTGACCGGTGCGCAATTCAACACCAAATACAGCATCTACCTGGCCGGCACCCCGCAGGCGAAGTTCCTGGAGAGCCTCGGCTTCGTCTACAACAACGAGTACCAGCCCAAGGGCGACGAAACCTCTCCCCGCCCCTCCGATGGCTACGGGTCGCTGACCGTGCCCGACGATTCCTACATCATCGCGGTGCGCAGCGACGAAAAGGCCGGTGGCGGTGGGCTGCTCGGCCTGCCGAGCGAGATCACCAGCTCACGGGCCATCGTCGTCCCGCTCGACGATCCGGCCGCGGTGGCCGCGCTGCGCGGCTGGACCCCGGATTCCACGCAGATCCTGGCCGACAAGCTGGTTCCGGTGCTGCACAACAGAATCAAGTAGCGGTTACGACCGATAGTTCGTACCGATTGTTACTGATGGAGGGGGAAGCATGCGCACGGTGAAACGGGCGGCCGTGGCCGTCGCCCTGGTGGTATCGGCGGTGGTGACAGCCGCCTGCGGCTCGGATACCGAAGCGGCCCCGGCGGCGCCCGTCGAACCGATGATCGACCTGAGCAAGCTCGACACCGGCAATCTGCCCACCCAGCCCAAGCACTACGACAAGGCGGCCGACCCCGACCTGGCGCGCGCCGTGCAGGCCGAGCGGCTGGCCAACTACATACCCCTGCCGTCCGAGGTGAATCCACAGGTCAGGTACCCCGCAGCCGCAGTGAACGGCGCCATCCGCCCGTTCATCGATTTCGGTTCGGGTGCCATGACACTGCGCACCAAAGCCAAAGCCGATGCGCTGAGGGCCGCGGCCCCGGGGTTCATCTCGGGCTTCGTCACCACCGGCAACTCCGACAAACAGGCAACTCTGGCCTACGAGTACTCGAACGTCGTGCTGATTTTCACCGACGACGCCGCGGCGAGCGCCGCCGCTGGGGCCCTGGGCCAGGCCGACTTCGATGCCGTCCCGGGCAGCCAGCGCTTGCGGATCGACAAGTATCCGGACGCGTTCGTCTACCTCGACACCCAGTACAACTTCAATGCCACCGTCCGCTCCTGGTATGCCACAGGCAGATTCGTCCTCTTCACCTACGTCTGGGACGACGTGATGGCCGAGACCGGGGTGAGCGATCCGGCCAAGCTCATTGCCCGGGCGCAGCTCGGCCTCGACGCCATCCCGCCTGCCCTCGCCAAGTTCCCGGTCATTCCCCAGGACCAGTTGACCGAACAGCCCGTCGATATGGACGGAGTCCTCGGGCGCACGCTGCCGACCGTGTACGACGATCGATCCGAGCGTGGCATTCCCGGCGTCTACGACCGGCACGGCGGACTGCAGCTGTTCCCCGGCGACGACAACGCGGCACTGTTCGACAAGGCGGGTGTCGACCGGGTGGCGTTCAACGGCGGCACCGTCTTCCGTGCCCGCGACGCCGCGGCCGCCGACGCGATCGTCACCGCGCGCAGCGAGACCTCACGCACCTTCCGGCCGGCCGAATCTCCGGCGAACCTGCCGAATGCCCAGTGCCGCAAGTACACCGGTCCCGACAAGTTCGCGATCTCCCACTACTGCTACGTCAGGCACGGTCGTTTCGCCGCCGAGGTGTCGGCGAATCAGCTCCTCGATGCCCAGCAGCGTATCTCGGCGCAGTACGCCCTGCTGGTCAACGCGGAACACTGAGGGGGAACGGAAAGCATGCTCTCGCACAAACTTCGAGTGACCGCCCTGCTCATGCTGATCGCCGCCGCGGTGACGGGGTGCGGCCCGATCGTCCAGGGCGGCGCCCGTCCCGGGGAAATCGACGTCCGCACACTGGATGTCGGCAAGTACTCCACCGATCCGCTGGAGTTGCGCTACGAGTACTTCCCCGACATGGCCAAGGGTTTCGAACTGGCCGAGCAGCGACTGGCCGACCACGTGGTCAATGCCGCGGATGTCGATCCGGAATTCAAGTACAGCACCGGCGTTCATCCTTTCAAGGATTCGGACGGCGCCACCGTCGTACTGGCCAAGGTCACCGCGCCCATCCTCGACGCCGCCAAGATGATGTTCGGTGTCGCGGTGGGGCACAGCGTGAAACAGCCGGACAAGTACGGCAAGACCCCCGACGACAGCGCGTTCACCACGGTGACGGTGATGCAATTCCCCGATGCCGCGGCGGCATCGAAGGCCGCCGCGGACTTGGAGAATGCCGATTTCGGAGTGGCGGCCGAGGTGAATCAGCACGTGTCGCTCTCGAAGTACCCTGACGCCCACAGCCATTGGCGTCCCGGCGTGGCCAGCATCGGGTCGACCCTGGCGCACGGCAGCTATGTCGTGGACACCTATCTCGGGGTGAAGGACCCGGACCTGTCGAAACTGACGGCCCTCGCCGAAAAGGTCTACGACGCCCAACTGCCACTGCTGGATTCGCTGCCGCCCCTGGACCGCGAGGGCGTCCTGCGGTTGCCCTTCGACGCGGATGGAATGCTGCGGCGGACCCTCGACACACAGGTCTATTTCGGACCCGACTTCGCCAACCAGGCGGTCGCCGAACCGCGTGGGTTCCTGAATCGGGTGAGCGACCAGGACTTCTGGGGGCGGCTGGTCGCCGACAGCGGCATGGATCGATTCACCACCTCCGGCGCGTCCTACGACGGCGTCAGCATGCTCTTCCGCGTACGGGACGCGCAGGCCGCCGAGCGTCTGTCCGCGGCCATTCTCGCGCACGGCTATTCCGGCGCCGCGGACGCGCCCGCCGGGGTGCCGAACGCGAAATGCGGAGAGACCAGCGACCAAAACCGGAACAGTGGCGCAAAGCGCTTTCGGTGCATGGTCAGCTACCGCCGCTACACGGGTGCGGTCGAGTCGAATCAGCTCGCCGACGCCCATCAGCGGGCGGCCGCCCAGTACGCCTTGCTGGCGAACAGCACCTGGTAGTCGGTTCGGTGGCGGGCTGAGCCGGGGGAACCGGCGGGTCGTGACCTACGTCCAATAGCACTGAGAGGTCGTCCGCCCGCGAATCGAGAGGAGACACCGTGGCCGGTGCATTCGAAGCCAGCAATGAGCTCATTCAGGCCAAGGCCCAGGAGTTCCAGCAGACCCACGACATGCTGATGCATGCCATCGCCGATCTGAAGCGCGATGAGGACAGCATGGTCGCCGGGGCGAACTGGCGGGGCCGTGCGGCCGACGCCTTCAATGCGTTCATGCAGCGGTACTACTTCCAGGCCGACAAGCTCAACGACAAGCTGGTGCACACCGCCGAGACCCTGATCAAGGTCGGCTCCAACTACGAAGAGCACGACAAGGATTACGAATCCAAGGTCAACGCGCAGATCTCCAGCCTGGACCTCCCGGCTGTCTAGCCGATTCGGTCTCTCTCCCCCCGCTATTCGGACCAGTGGCAAAGGAATTCACCATGGCAGCAGTAGACGGCCGAATCATCTCCGCACATTTCGAGGGCGTCGCCGACGGAGCGAACTCGATCATCCGCCGCGCGGAGGTCATCCGCGACCAACTCGAGGCCTTCCACCGCAGTGTGGAGGAGTTCGTCCAGAACAACTGGAAGGGTGACGCCAACGACGCGTTCGCCGACCTCCAGCGCACGTGGAACCAGCACGTACTCCAGCTCAACACCACCCTCAACGGCGCGGCCACCCTGGTCCGCACCGGCAACGCCGAACTCCAGGCCAAGGACACCGCCCTGGCCGGCCTGTTCTGACCCGCCTTGTGGTTTCCGGGTTGTGGGCAGGGCAGTCGGCCCGCGCAGCGGGCTGACTGCCGGGTTCTATCGTGTGTCATCCCAACGCATTGTCATACGCTGGGCTCTCGGCGGCATCGCTGGAGCAGATGATCGAGGTCCGCAGATGGGCCACCACCGGCGAGGTCCTGACGGGCATCCCCTCGGATTGCCCGGCCGTACTGCGCCACACGCTG
This sequence comes from Nocardia sp. NPDC051981, assembly GCF_040680715.1. Classification (NCBI taxonomy): domain Bacteria; kingdom Bacillati; phylum Actinomycetota; class Actinomycetes; order Mycobacteriales; family Nocardiaceae; genus Nocardia; species Nocardia sp. NPDC051981. Next base: position 200,015 of record NZ_JBFAXK010000001.1, read on the forward strand.
CTGAGGTTGTGCGGCCCGGGCAGCTCGCAGTCACAGCTCGGCCGCGGGCAGCCAGGCGGTTTGGATCAGATCCTCGCTTGCGCGGGTGCCGTAGGTGCCGCGGCCCGGGGGCATGAGGGCGGGGCGGGTGTCGCCGAAGAGGGTGCCCTCGTCGCGGCTGCAGCTCATGATCAGGGATGCGGAGTTGAGTTCCTTGAGGCGGTTGAGGGTGGCCTCGTACATGGCACGGCCGGCGCCGCCGGAGCGGCGCGCCAGGATCAGGTGGAAGCCGAGGTCACGGGCGTGGGCCAGATGGTCGACCAGGGCGTGCAGCGGGTTGCCGCCGGCAGCGGCGACCAGGTCGTAATCGTCGACGACGACGTAGAGTTCCGGGCCGCGCCACCAGGACCGGTCCTTGAGCTGCTGCGGGGTCACCTCGGGACCGGGCATGCGCTGGGTGACGTACGCGGCCAGGTCGGCCATGTTCTGGGTGAACTGCGGGGCGGTGGTGCCGTAGCCGGCGAGATAGCCCTGGGGCACGGTGCCGAGCATGGTCCGGCGGTAGTCGCCCATGATGATGCGCGCCTGATCGGTGGTATTGGACGCGCAGATGGACTGCACCAGCGCGCGCAGCAGGGTGGTCTTGCCGCACTCGGAATCGCCGATGACGACGAAATGCTGGCTCGCCGCCAGATCCAGATACGCCGGGGCCAGCCCGGTTTCATTGATGCCGAGCGGAAAGCGCAGGCACGGCTGGGTGTTATCCACCTCGGCGGGCCAGTCCCCCGCCAGCCGCAGCAGTTCCGCGCGCGGCAGCCGGTCGGGCAGCATACGCACCGCCGGTGCCCGACGTCCCGGGGTGAGCTGGATGATGCTCGAAACAGCGTGCGCTACACCGGTTCCCAGCGTCGCCGGATCGGGGTCGCCGTCCACGCGCGGCAGCGCGGTCAGCATGTGCAGCCCGTCGGCGGTCATGCCGCGGCCCGGACGGCCCATGGGCACCAGCGCCGCGAACTTGCGCCCCAGGTCGGAGTCCATGGGGTCGCCGAGCCGCAGTTCGATGCGGGTGCCGATCTGATCCTTGAGCGCGGGCCGCGCCTCGGCCCAGCGGTTCAGCGACATCACCACGTGCACGCCGTACGAAAGTCCCTGCACCGCTAGGTTCATGACGGTCTGATCCAGCAGTTCGAACTCCTGCCGGAACGCGCCGTACCCGTCGATCACCAGGAAGACGTCGCCGAACGGATCCTCGTGCACACCCGCGGCGGTGGGACCGGTTCCCTGGCCGGTGGCGCGATCACCGGTCTCCGGGTCGGCGCGCAACCGCCGGAACTCGGCCATGGACTCCACGCCGAGCCGTCGGAAGGTGGCCTCGCGGCGGCGCACGATGCCCACCATCTCGGCCACGGTGCGCCGCACCCGGTCCTCCTCCATGCGGCTGGCGACCGCACCCACGTGCGGCAGCCCCGCCAGGCCGATCATGGTGCCGCCACCGAAGTCCAGCAGGTAGAACTGCACCTGTTCGGCCGTGTGTGTCAGGGACATCGCCATGACCAGCGCGCGCAGCGCGGTCGACTTCCCCGATTGCGGACCGCCGACGATCGCCGCATTGCCGCGCGATCCGGACAGGTCCACCACCATGGGATCGCGGCGCTGATCGTAGGGCCGATCGACGATGCCGATCGGGGCGCGCAGGGCCGCAATGGGATTCCAGTCCCCGGTGAGGATCGAGCGCGGCAGCAGCTGATCCAGCGTGGACGCCGCGCCGAGCGGCGGCAGCCAGATCTCGTGGGCCGGACGACCGTGCCCGCGCACCCGCGACACCAGCATCTGCAGGTTGGAGATCTGATCCGCGTCGGCGGGGGCCGTCATCGGTTCCGGCAGGTCGGGCAGCGGAATCCGGTCGGCGGCATGGAAGTCCACGCGGCCCGCGGTGAACGGGCGTGCGGTCACATCGATGTCGCCGGACCGGGTGGCCACCGCGGCATCGCGCCGTGACCCGCCGCCGGCACAGGGTCCGGAGACATAGGCGGACTGGAACCGCTGAATCTCCCCGGCATCGGATTTCAGGTAGCCGCCGCCGGGATTATTGGGCAGGTTGTAGGCATCCGGCACGCCCAGCACCTGCCGGGATTCATTGGCGGAGAACGTCTTCAGGCCGATCCGGTAGGACAGGTGACTTTCCAGCCCCTTGAGCCGCCCTTCCTCCAGCCGCTGTGAAGCCAGCAGCAGATGGACATGCAGCGAGCGACCCAGCCGGCCGATCATGGTGAACAGATCCGCGAAATCCGGATGCTGCGAGAGCAATTCGGAGAACTCGTCGAGCACCACGAACAGCGCGGGCAGCGGATCCAGATCCGCGCCCGCCGCTCGCGCCTTCTCGTACTCGGAGACATTGGCGAAATTGCCCGCCGCGCGCAGCAGTTCCTGGCGGCGGTTCATCTCGCCGGCCAGCGCGTCGCGCATCCGGTCGACCAGATCGGCCTCCTCCTCCAGATTGGTGATGATGGCCGCGACATGCGCCACCCCCTCCAGCCCGAGGAAGGTCGCGCCACCCTTGAAGTCCACCAGCACGAAGTTCAGCTGATCCGGCGAGTGCGTGGCGATGAGCGAAAGTACCAGCGTCCGAAGGAATTCCGACTTACCCGACCCGGTAGCGCCGATGCACAGCCCGTGCGGCCCCATGCCGCCCTCGGCCGCCTCCTTGATGTCGAGCACCACCGGCAGCCCGTCGGCCCCGACACCGAAGGGCACCCGCAGCCTCTCCCGGCCGTAGCGCGGCTTCCACGCCGTCCCGGGGGTGAAGGCGCCGATATCGCCCAGCCCCAGCAGCTGCGACCAGCTCGAGATGGCCTCGCCCTCCTCACCGGCGGCCTCGGCCGTGCGCGCGACGGCGGCCCGATACGGCGCGAGCCGGCGGGCGGCCTGCTCGGCCTCGCGGGCGGTGATGCGGTCCACGACGGCGAAGCGCTCCATCGCTCCGGAGGCTCCGCGCCCTGCGCACTCGCCGTTCTCGACCACCATTTGAATGCCCCGGGAGCCGGCCAGCCGCGGCGCGTACCCGCACAGGTCGATGACCGTCACGCCCTCGAAACCGTGCTCCCGCAGGGGATCTTCTTCGGTTTCGAGTAGTCCGCCGTCCACCACCAGCACGATCTGGGTCAGGTTCGGATTGGGCGGCTGATTGCGGGAGTACCGAACCCGGTTGTGCAGCAGGAGATTCAGATCGGCGTACGCCTCACGGATGGAGCCGTACACCATGCGCCCGCTGCCGACGCCGTCCTGAGATTCGGGGTGCTGGGTGTGGGGCAGCCACTTGGTCCATTCCCATTCGCGGACGGTGTCCGGTCCGCGGACCACGGCGATCAGCACCTGGTCGGGGCCCTGGAACATGGCCAGCTGCAACAGCATGGCGCGGGACATGTCGCGAGCCTGGGCGCGGTCGCCGGTGAGCTGTACGGCGGCGAAGCCCTTGACGGCGAGGGCGGTGGGCAGATCGGGCACGGTGGAGTGGGTGCGCACGAAGCGCCGGAGCGAGACCGCGGCAATGGGTTCGAGCTCCTCGACGGGCCCAGTTTCCGGGGCGACCAGTCTCGTAGCAAGCCTTTGGTTACCAAGCCCGATGCGGGCATGACAGAAATCCTTGTCCCCCGGCCGGCGCTCCCACATCCGCGTGGTCCCCGCCAGCATCCAGATCAGCCCGGGCTCCGGATGACTCCACTCCACGGCCGCCCGCTGCTGCGCGGCCGTCTCCTCCACATCCCGGCGGACCTGGTCGAGATAGCGCAGATAGTCCTTGCGATCCTCGTCGGCCTCGGCCGCCTTCTGCCCCTTGCTACCCTGCCCCGCATGCATCCCGACCATGGAGAACACCATCATCATCGGGAACATCAGGCTCATCGGATTGGCGGCGAGACCACTCCCGGAGGTGATCATGAGCGCGACCGTTCCGAGCATGCCCACGCCCATCACCACCGGCATGAGCTTGGTGAAGAGATTGGCCGGGACCGTCCGCGGAATCTCCGGCGGCGGTTGCAGGGTCACTTCGCCGCCGGGTGAGCGGGGCATCACCCGGCGCGGCCGGCGCTGGAACCGTACGGTGCTCATCGCGGAAAGTCCCCCACGAATTCGAATTCAATTGCGGCTCAGTGTACGAACGGCAACCATCATGCCGTACAGTGCGGGCGTGGCGCAGTCGCGGACCGATCACCTCGAGGAACTCCACGGCACAGTCCGCGCGCCCGATCTGGCGCGCGTCACCATTCTGGCCAAGCACACTCAGGTCGACATGGCCATTCCCGTCGATGTGCCGGTGGCACTGGTCATCCCGAGCGTGGTCGACATGGTCGATCAGCACAATCGCGTCAATGACTTCGACCACGACGGCGAACCGTTCGAGCCGCACGAGTGGGTGCTGGCCCGTGTCGGGCAGCCGCCTTTCACCAACTCTCTGAGCCTGGCCGAGCAGGGCGTGCGCGACGGGGAACTGCTCATGCTGGAGAGCGCCGAACACAGCGCGCCCACACCGCTTTTCGACGACATCATGGACAACGTCGCCATCGCCGACGCCGACCACTTCCGCGGCTGGACGCCGCGCACGGCCCGGCTGACCGGATCGGCGCTGGCGGTGGCCATCATGCTGACCGGCTGCCTCGGCCTGCTGGCCGCGCCCGCCGCCTTTCCCGGCTGGGTGAGCGCGATCGCGGCCACCGTCGTCACTCTGCTGCTGGTCACCGCGAGCACGGTGTTCAGCCGCATGTACCGCGACCGCGCGAGCGCGCTGGTGCTGGGCGGCTGCGCACTGCCCACCGCCTTCAGCGCGGGCCTGCTGTTCGTGCCGAGCCACTACGGCTGGGCCAACGCGTTATTGGGCGCGGTCTTGACCGGGGCCACCGCGATGCTGGCCTGGCGGGTGAGCGGCGTGGGGCTGGGCCTGTTCATCGGCGCGACCGCGCTGGCGGCCTTCGCCATCCCCGCGACGCTGGCGGGCCTGCTGACGGATCTGCCCGTGCACGCCATCGGCGCCGGCGCGACGGCGCTGGGTCTGGCCGGATTGTCCCTGGCCCCAAGGCTTTCCATGCTGCTGGCCAAGCTGCCGCTGCCGCCCGTCCCCGCACCCGGCACCCCGATCGACCCCACCGAGGACGACCCCGACGACCATCGCGCCCTGCCCAGCTTGGAGGTCTTGCGCGCGAAATCCGAACGGGCGCGCGACTATCTGGCCGGATTGGTCGCGGCGACCACCGCGGTGGTGGTGGCCGGGGCGGTCGCCGCCGTGAATCCCAGCACCGGCACCCCGTACTGGCCGGGCCTGGCCCTCGCGCTGGTGTGCGCCGTGGTGCTGATGTTCCGCAGCCGCACCTATGCGGGCGCCGAACAAGCCGTGGTCCTGATCGCGGGCGGCACCACCATCGTGCTGCTGGTGCTTCTCGGTGCGGCCCTCACCCAGCGACAGCCACTCGCGATTTTCGGTGTGGCACTGGCGCTTTTCACGGCGGCACTGGTCCTGGGTATCATCGTGCCCCGTCGGCAGGCGACCCCGCCCGTGCGGCGGGCGGTGGAACTGCTCGAGTACGGCTTCGTGGCAGCCGTGGTGCCGCTCGCCTTCTTGGTGACCGATCTCTACGCCCTCGTGCGCGGACTGTGATCGTCGGCGGCCGTGGCGGATAAAGCATTGAACGCCAACGGTTCTCGCGATCGGGCGACGTCTCCCAGCGTGCGGGGGTTGCGGGTCGCGGCGGCCTCGGCGGTTCTGGCGCTCGGTTCGGCAGCCGGCACGGGAGCCGGGCCGGGTGTCGCGTTCGCGGACCGGCCGCCGCCCATCGACGCGGGCCTGCTGCCTCCCGGCGGTCCCGCCATGCCACCGACCGAGACCGAACACCCCGCGAATTCGCCGTGCTCCAGCACCCGGGCGGGCGGTGGCGGGCCGGCCATTCCGCCTGCCCAGCGCACCCTCGACCTCCCCGATGCGTGGCAATTCTCGCGGGGCGCAGGGCAATTGGTGGCCGTCATCGACACCGGGGTGTCCCCGCACCCGCGGCTGCGCGGCCTGATTCCCGGCGGCGACTATGTGGCCGCGGGTGGCGACGGCACCGAGGACTGCGACGCCCACGGCACCATCGTGGCGGGCCTGATCGCCGCTTCCGAGTTCGGCGGCCAGGGCTTCGCCGGGGTCGCGCCCGAGGCGCGGATCATGACCATCCGCCAGACCAGCGCGCTGTACCAAACCAAGGGTGCCGGCCGGGAGAAGGGCCCCGACGATATGCCCGACGGCTACGGCAAGATCTCCGCGCTCGCCGCGGCGATGCGCCGGGCCGCCGACGCGGGCGCGCGGGTCATCAATATCTCCCTGGTCGCCTGCCCCACCACCGAGCCCGCCAGCGCGGAAATGGGCGCGCTGGGCGCGGCGGTGCAGTACGCGGCCGTCGAGAAGGACGTGGTCATCGTGGCCTCGGCGGGCAATACCGATACCTGCAAGGCGAGCAATCCGGGCCTGGATGCCCTGCACCCTGCCGACGATCCGTGGGATCACGTCACGTCGTATGTGGTGCCGGCCTGGTGGGACGCCTATGTGCTGTCGGTCGGCTCGGTGGACGCCTTCGGTCAGCCGTCGAAGTTCACCGTCCCCGGGCCGTGGGTGGGGGTGGCCGCGCCGGGCGAGAACATCGTCTCGCTGGATCCCCGCAATACCGGGCTCACCACGGCCAAGGTGACCAATCAGGGCCAGGTCGTCCCGTACAGCGGAACGAGTTTCGCCGCACCGCAGGTCTCGGGCGTGGTCGCGCTGGTGCGGGCCCGCTACCCGGATATGCGCGCCGCCGAGGTCATCGAGCGCATCGAGGCCACCGCACACGCGCCGGGCGAGGGCTGGAATCCGGCCATCGGCTACGGCACAGTCGATCCCGTGGCCGCGCTCACCGCCCAGGTGCGAAACAGCCTGCCGCCCAAGCGTCCCGCCGGACCGCGGAATCAGCAGCTCGCCCTACCCACGCCGCCGCCCGCACCCGACCGCACACCGCGCAATGTCGCCCTGATCGGCACCGGTGTCGTCGCGCTGCTGCTGGTGCTCGGCTTTCTGGCCTCGTTCCCGCTGCGCCGCAGGTTCGGTGTGCGCGATACCGACGCCTGACTCGGTGAGACCGCCTTCTGAGCTCAGTTCCCGTTCGGCGCTGGGGTTTTCACCGGCTCCCTGGCGGGATTCGGATCGGGCGCGACCCCGTCGTGGGCGACCATGGCCGCTTCCCGGCTGAGAGTCGGTCCGGGCGCGAGCAAGCCGAGAATCTGCCACGGCACCGGTTCCGGCCGCACCCGCTCCGGATCCATGCCCAGTGCCCCGGCGGAATCCAGATTCTTGATCCCGAACCGCACTCCATAGTCGGACACGAAGAACAGGCTGTCGTGGCGCTGGCTGTCCGGCTCGATACCGGTGGACTGCGCGTACGCCCCCGAGCCCGGATTCATATAGAAGCTGTCCACATTCGGGCCGCTGCCATCGGCCTGCGCCAGTGGAACCAGCCTGGCGCGGTCGGGAATCGGGACCGCGTGCCCGGTGAGCACGGCCAGCTCGGCGTGCCGGCTGCCATCGGATGTATCGGCGGAGCCAACCGGTTTCCACGAGAGGCAGTCGACGGGCTGATCCTTGCCGTCCACCAGGACCGGGGCCCGGTCCGGATACTTCGACACCTGCAGCGCCGAGGAGACCGGTGCGCCGGTGCGGTCGGCCTGCGCGATGTAGTCGTCGGCGGCGCTGGTGCGGTGGGCATTCCGGATGATGTCGGCGGTCAGCACCGAGACCGGCTGCAGGCCGTCGGGCAGCACCGCGTAGTACTTGCCGTCGGTCCGCACCTGCACCACATCGCCGATCCGGTGGTCGCCGAGCGGGTAATCCGGTGCGGCGCCGGCATTCTCGATGCGCGGCGCAACCAGCGGCGGCACCTCGGGAATCGCGTTCAGCAGGCCGTCGCTGATCGGGCGCGGGGTCCGGCCACGCAGCTCGAGGGCATCGACCACGGCCCGATCGTCCAGATCGATCCGGGCGCGCCGATCGTCGTAGATCAGGTAGGTGTGGTCCCGGCCCTGCACCAGCAGCGCCGTGCCGGACGCCATGGGAGATGCCTTGTCCGCCCGGCCCGTATCGCCGGCCAGCACCGAGGTGGTGAGAGAGCGGCTGCCGTCATTGGACAGCATGTCGCACACCGTCCAGCTGCGACCGTCGCCGCCGGTGAAGTTCAAGGAGGTCGGCGCTCCCGGTATGCCGATCAGCTGCCCGCGCGGCTTCTCGGCCAGCTCGGACTCCCGCACGGTCGCGGGCTTGGCCGCGTCACCGGCGGCCAGCCGCGCCGAGGCCAGGTTCAGTGCCGGATGGACCACATTGCCGAGCACCACGTAGACCGCGCCGGAGTCCTTGCCGATGAGGATCGTGTTGGCACCCGATCCGGTCCTGCGGCCGCAGCAGAGCCAACACTCCGCAACCCGCCAGCGCGACACACGCGAGGACGAGTCCGGCGGCGTACGCCCGCGACTGTGAACGCATGGGATCGTGCAGCATTCGCACGTCCCGGCGAACCAGGGCGTGCTCCATGCGACGGACCAGGAAGCGATAGCCGCTCACCTGCCATCGGGTCGTGGGTTTCGAAGGCATTCAACTCCCCGGCAAGTCGGTGCGTTCGCCGAACACAGTACATTGACAAGGACATTCATTCGCACTCGGCCGCCGCGCGGGCACACTCGGGCAGCGCGCGCGGCCGATATCGGGGAGCCGGGGACCGACGATGACGATCGAATCCGGGGAGACGGCGACGCGGCCTTTGCTCGGCCGGATCTCCCTCGCGAACCTGATCTGGGCCCAGGTTGCCGGACTGGTCGTTCTGGTCCTCGGCATACCGTGCGGGCTGACATGGTGGGGCGCACTCACTCTCGGCATAGTGGTCGGTCTGGTTCTTCTGTTACCTCTTGGCAAACGCACAGTCTCCGACTGGATCGCCACCGGCGGCCGCTTCCGCACCCGCCGCGGCCACCCGCCCGCCGAACTCATCGATTTCCGCGCCCCCGACGGGCGCTCGCTCGGGCTCTACCGGGACGGCAGTCGCGTGGTGGCGGTCGTCGAGGTGCTCGCGCCCAGGGGCGGATTGACCCGGCTCGGGCGCCGCACGGTGCAGGCCACCCACCTGCTGCCACTGCCGGAACTCGCGAAAAGCCTGAGCCGGCACGACATTCTGCTGTCGGGTATCGACATCGTCTCGCATGGCTTCCGCAGCCGCTCCGGCACACCCGCGGGCGCGATCTACGACACCCTGCTCGGCCCGCTGCCCGCCACCGCACACCGCACGGTATGGCTGGCCATCGCCTTCGACCCGATCACCTGCCCCGAGGCCGCAACCCGGCGCGGCGGCGGGCTGACCGGTGCGTGCCGGGCGGTCACCATCGCCACCCAGCGCATCATGCGCACCCTCGAGGACACCGACTGCTCGGCCCGGCTGCTCACCGCGCCCGAGATCCGGCAGGCCGCCCTGCAGGTCACCGCGGGCGTCGATCCGGGAGCGCTCACCCAGCGCTGGCGCTACGCCGAACTCGGCAACGGCGTGAACATCGGTGCGGCCGTGGATCCCCCGCGGCTGGCCTCCGATCTGCTCGCCCAGCTGTGGGTGCCCGCCTCACGCGGCACCACGGTAGCCGTGCGGCTGCGCCCGGGCCGTAGCGCCGACACGGTGCGCATCGGCGCGGCCTGGCGGCTCACCGTCCGGGAGCTGCCCGTGGAACCGGTACAGCAGCACATGATCTCCATGAACGGCCGCCACCGGGAGGGGCTGCTCGCACATCTCCCCTTCGCCGTACCGGGCCTGGACGACACCGTGCCCACCGAGATCCGCGACATCGCCGGCATCGGGGCCCTGCAGCTGCCCTCCGCCGGGTGCGGCCAGCTGCTCGGCTCCGACGACGACGGCAACGGCGTCGCCATCCGCCTTGTCGGGCAGGGTATTTCGAGCGTCCATCTGGCCGGGGAGCTCTATCTCGCCCAGCAGATCGTCTTCCGCGCCCTGGCAATCGGCGAACGCATCCTCATCCGCACCGACCGCCCCGAGGCCTGGCAGCAGCTGGTCACCACCATCGGCAATCCCGAACGCCTCACCGTAGCCGTCGAAACCCACCAATCCGACGCCGATTTCAGCGCGACCCTGGTGGACGGCGTCCTGGCCCCCGCGCCCCACGCCGGCATCACCACCATCTACCTGACCGGAGACCCGCTCGGCTGGCCCGGCACCAGACCCGACCTGTCCATCCACCAGCCCGCCGCCGCCGGCAACCGGATCGTCCTGCGCACCGGAACCACCGAGGTGCCCCTGACCCTGGTCTCCATTCCCCGCGAGTCCACCTACATCGGACAGCCCCGCGCCGCCGTCGCGCTCGCGCGCTAGCTGCCCGGATACTGATCCGCGGCACGGGCGGTGCGCAACGCCGCCGCCCACCAGGCGAGCTGGCGCAGCATGCGATCGGCGGCGTCGATGGCCGCGCCGTCCCGGGTCTCGCCCTCGGCGTCGAACTTGCGTTTGGCCTCATGGAAACTCACGGTCTCGCGAATGGAGACCATATGGATCTCGGCGACCACCTGCCGCAGCTGCTCGACCGCGCGCAACCCGCCCGACAGACCGCCATAGCTGACGAAACCGATGGGCTTGCCGCGCCATTCGCGCTTGACGCTGTCGAAGGCCGTCTTCAGCGAGGCCGGGTAGCCATGGTTGTACTCGGAGGTGACGGCCACGAACGCATCCGCGGCCCCGATCCGTTGCCGGAACGCCTGCACCTCCGGGGAATCCGTGAGGTTCAGCGGCAGCGGGGTGTCGAGGAGGTCGATGACGCCCACCTCGAAATCCGTGTCGGCGCGGGCGCGGCGCAGGAACCAGTCCGCGACCACCGGCGCGAACCGCTGGGGACGCACACTGGCGATGATGACCTCGAGCCGCAGCGGGGTGTCCATGCCGGGAGCCTATCGGCCGCGGGGTCAGCGCCGCCCGATCCCGCGCGCGGCATAGTCGGCCAGCCCCTTGGCGGGCTGGGTGCGCGCGGTGAAATCCAGCGCGTGCCGGGCTCTTTCCGGATGCGCGACGATATGGCGGATATCGGTGACGCGGCACTGCCCCGTCACCACCGGCGTCGGCCCGTCCACCGCCTTGGCCATGGCCGAGGCCACCTCCCACAGCGTGAGCGGCCGTCCCGAGGCGATGTTCAACGGCACGAATCCGGGCAGCCGGCGTTCCACGGCCGCGACGGTGGCCACCGCCGCGTCCCGGACATGCACGAAATCCCGCACCTGACCGCCGTCTTCGAACACCTGCGGCGGGCGGCCCGCCATCAGTTCGGCCCGAAAACGCGCTACCACACCGGATTCCGCCGACCGCACCCTGCGGCCGTCCGCCACCGGCTCGCCGTAGAGCTGGTGATACCGCAGCACCGCGGCATCCCCGCCGGTATTGACAACCCATGCCAGCGCGTAGTGCTCCTGCGCGACTTTGCTTGCCGCATAGGCGCTCCGGGGCCGCAGCGGTGCGTCCTCCCCCATCGGCTCCCAGGTCAGCACCTCCCCCGACCACGGCGCGCGATGATCGAACAATCCCCGATCCAGGTCACCGGGCCGCCGCAGACCCGGATAGAACGGCCCGCTGCGCACGCCCCGATACCGGCCCTCGCCGTACACGGCCACCGAGGACCCGAGCACCAGCCGCGGCACCCCCGCCCGCTCCATGGCGGCCAGCAGGACGGCCGTGCCGACGTCATTGTGCGCACCGTAGAGCGCGGCCCAGCGCATGCCCTCCGCGCCCGGCCGGGCCCCGCCGGCCCGGTCCGCGCCGAGCGGGGCGCGCACGCACGGACCGGCGCCGCGGGCGGCATCGTCACGGCCGCGCTGCCCCTCCACCGAGACGCGGCGCAGATGCGGAACGTCCTGCGGGGCAGCGAGATTCGAGGAGTCGGCGGGCACCAGCTCGATCGCGGCCCGCAGCTGCGGCAGCGGCACGGCCGCCGCCAGGTGGCAGACCACGTCGATATCGGCGAGCAGGGGTTCGAGCGCGTCCTCATCACGGACATCGAGGCGGAGAACATCCTCGGGGCCAGCGGCATTCGCACCGTGCACGCTCTCGAGCAACGCATCGATCGCGACGACCTCGTGACCGGCCGCCAGCAGAGCGCGGTGCACGTGGGAGCCCAGGTAACCGGCCGCGCCGGTCAGCAACACGCGCACGGGATCGGGACCGCCCGCATTCATGGTTCCAGCCTATTCGACCGGCCTCCGACGCTCAGGTCGGCTGGACAACGTCGCGACCACATGCTCATTCAGCCCGCCTCCCCGCGCCTGCGGCGGACGGCTGAGAGCCGTCCGCCGTTGGCAACCCGTGCCATCGGTTAGGTGCGAAACCGATTCTGGGCGTCCCCGGCGAGTTACCCTGATCGGCGCGAAATCAGTTGTTGCGTCTGATTCGAAGCGACCTGGGGAGCTCAGGGCAGCTCGAAAGGCAGTTGTACGCCGGTGCCCGTCAGCACGCGGCACTTGTCGCAGGTGTCGTCGCCTTCTACGGCGGCGACGGCGCGGCGTACCAGCGCCTTGAAGGGCACCAGGTTGCGCTCGAACTCGGCGAAGACGGCCGCGGCGCTGACGCCCTCACCGGTCTCCAGGCCCGCGTCCAGGTCGGTCACGAGAGCGATTGCGGCGTAGCACATTTCGAGCTCGCGGGCGAGCACGGCCTCCGGGTGCCCGGTCATGTTGACCAGCGCCCAGCCCTGTCCGGCGTACCAGCGGCTCTCGGCGCGGGTGGAGAAGCGCGGGCCCTCCACCACGACCATGGTGCCGTGATCGTGCGCGGGCAGCTCGTCGCCCAGGGCGCCGATCGCCGACGAACGCAGCTCCTCGCAGTACGGGTCCGCGAAGGCAACGTGCACCCCGCCGGTGTCGTAGAAGGTCTGGGCGCGACCGGAGGTGCGGTCCACCAGCTGGTCCGGCACCGACACGGTGCCCGGGCCCCAGTCCGCACGCAGGCTGCCGACCGCGCACGGGCCGAAGATGCGGCGCACGCCCAGCGAACGCAGGGCCCACATATTGGCGCGGTAGGGCACGGTGTGCGGCGAGAACTCGTGTTTGCGGCCGTGCCGCGGCACGAACGCCACCGCCCGCCCCTCCACCTGACCGATGGTGATGGGCGCGCTGGGCGCGCCGTAGGGGGTTTCGACCTCGACCGTGGTCGCATCATCGCCGAAGAAGTCGTAGAACCCGCTGCCTCCGATGATGGCGAGCGTTGCCCGTGGATCCTCACTCATGTCCACGATTCTCGCGCATGCGCGCTCGAGTGGTGGGACCAGGGCAAACCATGTACCCTAGGGGGGTATTAACGCCCGGGAGTGAGGACAGCGCAGGTGACCAACGACAAGACCGCGACCACAGACCCGGCTGCGCCCGCCGAAGCCGCTGAGGCCTGCCACGACCACGCCACCCACGGCTACATCACCGCCAAGGACGACTACCTCAAGCGCCTGCGCCGCATCGAGGGCCAGGCCCGCGGCCTGCAGCGCATGGTCGACGAGGAGAAGTACTGCATCGACATCCTCACCCAGGTCTCGGCCATGACCAAGGCCCTGCAGGCCGTCGCCATGGGCCTGCTCGAGGATCACATCAGCCACTGCGTGGTCGACGCGGCCATCGCCGGTGGCCCCGAGGCCGAGGCCAAGATCAAGGAAGCCACCGACGCCATCGCCCGCCTGGTGCGGAGCTAGGCCTCAGCAGGCGGCGATGCCGCCGGGATACGTACCCAAGGACACGGGCAGCGCCCAGCGGTCCGGGCCGGACTGCCAGCCGGAGGCGACCCGACGGGACCCGCGGCGGACAGGGACGGGGTCGCGGTCCTTGCGGTCACGCGCGGCCGGGACGGAGTCGCGCTGCCGGGTGTCGCCGCTGCCGGCGTCCAGGTCCAGATCGGCGTAGAGAATGCCCTCCGCGCCGTCCTCGAGCGGGGTCACCACTTCCCTGCCGTCCGCGGCGTAGATGCGGGCGCGGCCGGTGGGGCCGCCGATCCGAGGGGCGCCGCCCATACCGTCGAACGCCGGCTCCCCCACCACCGCGGTGGGCGCGAGCACGAAGGCGCCGACCTCCAGCGCGTACATCCGGCTGACCGTGATGCTCGAATCCGGCCCGGCCGCATCGGCGTACGGACTGCCGGGCCAGGCGGCCACGTGGATCTGCTCCTCGTCGGCGCGCAGCGCACGGGTGAGCAGTGGCCGCTGGTTCTCCTGCCCGGACAACGCGGCGTACTTGCCGATCGGAGTGTGGTGCACCGCAGGCAGATTCGGAGTTCCGGAGGCGAATATCTTGCGTTCCACGCTGTTCAGCCCGGCCTTGCGGCGTACGGACAGCAACTCGCCGGAATCGTCGATCACGGCCTGCGACATATAGATTCGCCGATCCCGGCGTTCACCGAATCCGAGGACGACGTGAATGCCGTGTGCGGCGGCGGCCCCGGTGATCGCGCGCATTTCCACGCCATCTCGAGTCATCGAATTCTCGCGGCACCGGGTGGAGTATTCGACGTTCCACTGATTGGTATCGATCCAGCGCCACCAGGGATATCCCGGAAGAAATGCCTCCGGGAATGCGATCAGCCGGGCGCCCTGCGTCGCTGCTGCTCGGATCAGTTCGACGACCTGTTCCACGCCGTCGGACAGCCGTAGCCAGCTGGGTTCGGCCTGGACGGCGGCGACTCGCACCGTAATCCTCATCGCTGTTCCCTCATGGAACGTGATGCTTGCCAAGAGTTTCCGGCAAAACAATGGCGACGAGTGCCGAATCACCGACTGATCATGCCAGGGTACGAAAAGCCCCCGGAGTCGTGCCCATTTCCAATCGGAAGCTTCGGTAGAAACTACGCTCGGTGAGGAATCCCGACGCTTTCGCAACGGCCGAAAGCGGCAACTGTGGCGCATTTCGTAGTAGGTCGCAAGCACGTTCGATTCGCATACGGCGCAACACCGTTCCCGGTCCACCCTCGAACTCGCCGAACACCCGGTAGAGAGTACGGCGCGACATGCGGCAGCCCTCGGCGATTCGATCGACTCCGAGATCCGGGTCCGCACAGTTGCTGCGCATGAAGGCCAGCACCCGCTGCCGATTCAGGGCGTCGGCGGACTGGTCGTGCGGGGTGCGCCCGGACGCCGCGATCACCGCCGCCGCCAGCAGATCCACCCCCGGTTCGGCCAGCAGTGCCGCCCCGGCCGGATCGGTACGCTGCAATCCCGCGACACCCCGGAAGAATTGCGCCACGATTCCCGGCGCGGTTCCACCGGAAAACACGGTGGCCGTGGGGACTTCGGGATCGGAAACGCCGTAGTGATCGCGCAGCCGGCTCAGTGGGACCTGCACCACGACCTGTTCCCACTCCTGCTGCAGATCCCACTGGTAGGGACGAGTGGTGTCGTAGAACACGATCGAACCGGGACGGACATCGGCTACGCGGCCGTCCTGCTGCAGGCGCGCGTGACCCGAAAGCGGAATACTCGCGATCAGATACTCGTCATTCGCCTGCGCTATCAGCCGATCGGTGCGGCGGATGAACTGAGTGGAGGATCCGGCGACGGTCAGATCGAGGTCGCCATATCGAGCGTGTTCGATATAGCCAACAAAACGATCGGTCGGTTTTGGTGAAACCGCCAATGGCACATAGGCATCGCTCACGTGCGCTTCCCAGCGCTCGAATGCCTCCGCCGCCGACTGCTCCGGTCCGGACCGCACCTCGATCCGATCGACCGCTTCTGACCGTTCCACTCCCCATCCCTCGATGACAATGATCGGCCCATGTACGGCCGAATACTCGGGAGAGTGTGTCAGATCAGGGGAATTCGAGCCAATACCCCGGAGCGGTACGCGGCGATACCACTAGGCCGCGGACTCGAAGCTCAGGTCCAGTTCCAGATCGGCGTACAGCATACCCTGTTCGTGCCCGGCCAGCGGCGACGCCAGTTCCTCGCCGCCCGGCGCGAAGATACGCGCATGCCCGCCCGGCCCGGGTACCAGCTGCTTGGCCGGCTCCGATCCCCGGCGGCTCTCACCGCCCGCCACATCCATCACCGCACACGCCGCGATCACGTTCAACTGCCCGACCACCGCGTACCAGAGCGTGGCCGCATTGTTCACGCGCACACCCCAATCCACGTCTCGCGCCACGATGAACCCCGGCCAGGACACCACGTGGATCTGCGCGCCGGTGCGCTCCAGCTCCCGCCGCGCCGGCAGATGCAACTGCTCGGAGCCGCCCTGCACCGCGATGCGGCCGATGCCGGTGTGGAAGACCTGCGACTCGCCCGGCTCGCCACTGCGGAAGATCTTGTGCTCCAGCGGCGTCAGCTCGGGCTTGCGACGGATTCCGAGCAGTACCCCGCGATCATCGATGAGGCACTGCGACATGTAGAGCGCACTGGCACTGCGCTCGCTGAAGCCGAGCAGCACGTGAATGCGATGCCGCCGCGCGGCGTCGGCGATACGCCGGAACTCGGTGCGGCCCACCGTCATCGAATGCGTGCGATACCGGGCGAAGAACCCCTGTCCCCAGCTCACCGATTCCAGCCACAACCACCACGGATATCCGGGCAGGAAGGTCTCCGGGAAGGCCACCAGCTGCGCGCCGCCCGCGGCCGCGTCCTCGATCAACTCGATGGTCTGCTGGACACCGGCGCGCAGATCCAGCCATCGTGGCTCGGCTTGGACGGCGGCGACTCGCACCTTGGTCGGCACGTCGGCTCCTTCGACGGGTATCGGATGATGTGCAATCACCCTTCGCCGAACGTGAACCGGTCACAGCGACATACTGTGCCGGGCTACCGACCGCGCGTGCCTGCGTCCAGTTGTGACCGAAATTGACCGGGCGTCACCCCGGTTTCCTGGCGAAATGCGCGATAGAAATGGCGATCGGTGGCAAATCCGGAAGCCGAAGCAATCGCCGAGAGCGGCCGGGCCGGGTCGGCCCGCAACAGTCGCTGGGCATGCTCGACCCGCATGCGGCGCACCAGTGCGGCGGGGCCGCCGATGTCCTCGCACACCCGGTAGAGCGTGCGGCGCGAGACCAGGCAGGCGTGCGCCACCTCATCGACGGTCAGATCCGGATCGGTATAGCGCTGGCGCAGCACCGACAGCACCTGCTGGCGCGTGTAGAGCGAATCGGCCGGCGCGGGCGAGTTCTGCCCGTTGGCCAGCAGCACCGCCGAGGAGAGCATGGCCGTGATCTGCGATTCGAGGGCATGTGCGGCCCGATCGGTTTCCTTGACCGGGAGGGCCGCCATGCCGCGGAAGAAGTCGACCACCACACCCATAGCGCCGGTGGCGGGTAGCGCCTTGGCTATCGGTAGCTCGTCGCGCACCAGCCCGGCGTGATCGAGCACCGCGCTCATGGGCGCGCGCACGATCGTGGACACCGCGTTCTCGGTGGTGCGGCTCTCGATCGGGCGGGCGCTGTCGTAGAAGGCGATGGACCCGGCCCCGCCCTCGGTGATCCGGCCGTTCTGCTCGGTCCAGTTCGCGCCCTCCACAACAATGTTCACCAGCAGGAAGTCCCCGGCGGCCTGATCGAGCTGGCGCTTGTTACGCACCACCCGCTGCGCGCTGGAGGTCATCATGGTGAGGCTGGAGTGATCGAACTGAGTGAAGCGCAGCTTGCCGTGCCACTGACCCTTGCCGAGCGGCTCACAGATCGACGGCAGCACCGCGTCGGCCACAATGGCCTCCCACCGCTCGAATGCCTGCCGCGCGGAAACCTCTGAGGTCGTACGGACTTCGGCGCTGGCAGTGGACGCAATTCCCACACCGTGCATCATTCCACTACCGGACGCCGGGAAACTGCGAATGAAGTCGACCGATGCGACAAAACCGACCAGTCGTCCGGATTGTCCTGGTAGTCAAGCCGATCCGGATAGGCCGCCTGCCCGGTCGCCGGCGGCTCGAAGGCGGCGACCGGGCGGCGCCTCACCAGTATTCCCATCCGCCGGGCCGCTGTGACTGCCCGGGCGTGCCAGATCACTGCCAATTGACGTCAGCCCCGACACACCTCCTGATCAGGCATGACTCGACCGGAATTCGCCAGGGGTCATCCCCATCTCGCGTTTGAAGGCCCGATAGAACTGCCGCTCGGACACGAAGCCCGATGCCCGGCCCACGGACAGCAGCGGCCTAGTCGGATCGGTGCGGATCAGGGCCAGTGCCCGCTCGATCCGCATGCGCCGGAGCATGGCCGCCACACCGTCCTCGCCCTGCTCGAACAACCGGTACAGGGTGCGGCGTGACACCGCGCAGGCGCCGGCCACCTGATCGATGGTGAGTTCCGGGTCGGCGTAATGGCGTTGGATGAACGCCAGCGCCCGCTGTTTGGCCAGCGTCTGCGCGGGTTCGTCGCGCGGCAGCTCGCCCGCCGCCAGCTGCACCACCGAAGCGAGCAGTCCCGTACCGTGTTTGGCCAGCACCGCCGCCTGGTCCGGTGCGGTGTACTGCAATTGCGCCAGCCCGCAGAAGAAGCGGCCCACGATTCCGGCCGCCCCCTCGGGCGGAAAGCGCACCGCGGTCGGCAGCCGGTCCGCCGGCACCCCCGACGCCCCCACCACCGCCGCCAGCGGAACCTGCACCGACACCACGCCCCAGGACTGCTCGAAATGCGCGCTGAAGGGCCGGGAACTGACGTGCAGGGTGAGCCCGCCGTCGGCGAGTTCCCCGACCCGCCCGTCCTGCTCCAGCCAGCCGTGCCCGTGCGTGGTCACGCTGGCGAACAGAATGGGTTCCTCGGGCTCGTGGAGGAGCCGCGGTATCCGGCTGAGGTGCTGACCGCTGGCCGTCACCATGGACACATCGATGCCGTCGAATCGCGATTGCACGATGCGCGCCCGGAACTCCCCCGACCGCACCGGTGTCACCACCAGCGGAACGTAGGCCGCTGCGACAACGGCCTCCCATTCCTCGAAAGTCTCCTGCTGCGAAACCTCCGGTGTGGACCGAACCTCCATCACCGCGGGCTCGACGCCGCCCCTCATCGCCCGATTCTCGCACCCCACGCCCGCCCCGATCCGCGAATTCCCTTAACAATATCCAACTTTCATCACATCGCCCGAATTTCCCCATTCCCCGCAACTCACACCACTAATCTTCATCCCGGACTTGCGCTTTCGCCCACATCGCCCTCTGCAATCACATGCCCATCATTTCCACCCGACACCGAATTAGCCGCCCCGCCCGCTGTGCAGTCCGGACCACATCGAACGGTCGAGTCGATCGTCCGCAGCTGCGCGCGCAGTACCGGCGCGGCGAGCGCATACGGCGGCAGATCGGCTTCGGGGTCGTCGTCGTCCGGGTCGTCGAACACGTCGAGATCCGCCATCAGCGCCGCGCGGTCCCGACGTGCCCGCCGATCCAGCGCCGACTCCACCTGCCGGCGAAACTCCCACGGCGACAGCCGCTCCGTGACGCCGGGCAGGTCCGCGCCGGCCAACTGCCGTTCCACGGCCGCCCGATCACCGGGGAGCAGGTCGATGACCTCGGCGATCTCCCCACCCCGCGGCCCCGCTTCGATTTCCCCATATCAAGGACTATCCGCCCGTACCCCCGGCCGCCACATCGCAAAGCGAAACTTCGCACCCCCGAACCAAAAAGAAGTTCGCCCTTTACTTTTCGTGCTCATCCACGCCGCGGTCGAACGCGCCGCCAGCGACGAGCCGCTAGTTGAACCGGTGCAGCCGACGCATGTGGTCCGGCCCGGGTGTGCGGGTGCTTCCGAAGCCCGAAACGGCCGAGACCGCACGTCAGTTGGTGGAACACTGCGTCAGCGCGGTCGCTTGTCAGCGTTCGGCCGGCCGGTTGCCGTGTGCCGCACGGGTGCAGGACGAGTCAGTCGCCGCAGCAACCTTCGGGGTCGGGAACGGTGCGGACCTCGCGGGTCTGGGCATTGCGGGCGGCCAGGTCGGCGTCGTCCGGGTAGTCGACCGCGATCAGCGACAGCCCGTGGGCCGGGGCCACGGTGACAGAGCTCGAGCGCTCACGCTCGTTCAGCAAACCGGCGATCCAGGCGGGCGTGCGGCGGCCTTCCCCCACGGCCAGGACACCGCCGACCAGACTCCGGACCATGGACCAGCAGAAGGCGTCGGCGCTGACATAGGCGGTCAGCAGGTCGCCCTCCCGGACCCAGTCGAAGCGCTGCAGTTCCCGGATGGTGGTCGCGCCCTCACGGCGGCGGCAGAACGCGGCGAAATCATGCAGGCCCAACAGCTTTCGGGACGCCGCACGCATGGCCTCGACATCGGGGCCCGGGCGGCAGGGGACGACACTGCGCGCCCGAAGCGGTTCCGCGCCATAGGGAGCCGTGGTCAGGCGGTAGGCGTAGTGGCGGCGGATGGCGGAGAAGCGGGCGTCGAACTCGGGCGGCGCGAGGCCGGCCGCCTTGACACGCACATCCTTCGGCAGGAAGCGCGCGAGCCGGTGCACCAGCTTGGGACCGTCCACCTCGGTGTGCGTATCGAAGTGCGCGACTTGACCTTCCGCGTGCACGCCCGCGTCGGTGCGCCCGGCCACGGTGAGCTGGATGGGCTCGCGCTGCACCTTGCTCAGCGCGTCCTCCAGCACGCCCTGCACGGTGCGCAGGCCGGGCTGGCGCGCCCAGCCGGTGAAATCGGTGCCGTCGTAACTGATGTCCAGCCGTACCCGAATCGAAACCGGTTCGGGCGTCGGATCCTCCACGGTCACAGCGATCTCCTGGTTAACATGGAGAAAGCCCGCCGACCCGGAGGGGACGGCGGGCTCACTCATGGAATCTCACCCTCGGGGTTTCCGGGATGCCCTGAAACCCCTTGTCGAGTCCGAAGGACCGGATTTACTCCGCGGCCTTGTCCTCGGCGGCAGCCTCTTCGGCCGGAGCCTCGGTGACAGCCTCTTCGGCCTTGGCCTCGGCCGGAGCCTCGGCAGCCTTCTGCGAAGCGGCGACACGACGGGCACGGTCGGCCTCGTTGGTCACGGTCTTCTCGCGGACCAGCTCGATGATCGCCATCGGAGCGTTGTCACCCTTGCGGGGGATGGTCTTGATGATGCGGGTGTAGCCACCCTCACGGCCCTCGAACGAGGGACCGATCTCCGCGAACAGGGCGTGCACGACGTCCTTGGAGCGGATCACCTTCATGACCTCGCGACGGTCGGCCAGGGTGCCGCCCTTCGCCTTGGTGACAAGCTTCTCGGCGTAGGGGCGCAGCGCCTTGGCCTTGGCCTCGGTGGTCGTGATGCGACCGTGCTCGAAGAGCGCCGTCGCCAGGTTGGCGAAGATCGCCTTCTGGTGCGACGCCGTCCCGCCGAAGCGGGCACCCTTCTTGGGCTTGGGCATTGTTTGAATCTCCTGTGTTGAAGGCCGATTCGGGGCGCTACACCCCGAATGACCTAAAGCTGTTCGGTCTCGGCGTAGTCCTGCTCGCCGTTGTCGGTGTCGCTGAACGAACCGCTGTCGCTCCAGGTGCCGCTGGCCGCGTCGTAGCCGACGACGGAGGACGGATCGAAGGAAGCCGGAGAATCCTTGAGGGACAGGCCGAGCGAGTGCAGCTTGACCTTGACCTCGTCGATGGACTTCTGACCGAAGTTGCGGATGTCCAGCAGGTCCGACTCGGTGCGGGCGACCAGCTCGCCGACGGTGTGCACGCCTTCACGCTTGAGGCAGTTGTACGACCGCACAGTGAGATCCAGGTCCTCGATCGGCAGGCCGAACGAAGCGATGTGGTCCGCTTCGGCCGGCGAGGGGCCGATCTCGATGCCCTCGGCCTCGACGTTCAGCTCGCGCGCGAGACCGAACAGCTCGACCAGGGTCTTGCCCGCCGACGCCAGCGCATCCCGCGCGGAGATCGAGTTCTTGGTCTCGACATCCAGGATGAGCCGGTCGAAGTCGGTGCGCTGCTCGACACGGGTGGCCTCGACCTTGTACGTCACCTTGAGAACCGGCGAGTAGATCGAGTCAACCGGAATCCGGCCGATTTCCGCACCCGACGCCTTGTTCTGGACGGCCGGGACGTAGCCGCGACCGCGCTCGACCACGAGCTCGATCTCCAGCTTGCCCTTGTCGTTCAGGGTGGCGATGTGCATGTCCGGGTTGTGCACGGTCACGCCCGCCGGGGGGACGATGTCACCGGCGGTGACGGTGCCCGGGCCCTGCTTGCGCACGTACATGGTGACCGGCTCGTCCTCTTCGGACGACACGACCAGGCCCTTGAGGTTCAGGATGATGTCGGTGACATCCTCCTTCACGCCCGGGACGGTGGTGAACTCGTGCAGCACGCCATCGATGCGAATGCTGGTGACAGCGGCACCAGGAATCGACGACAGCAGCGTGCGGCGCAGCGAGTTGCCGAGGGTGTAACCGAAGCCCGGCTCCAGCGGTTCGATGGTGAACCGCGACCGGTTCTCGGACACAACCTCTTCGGTCAGCGTCGGTCGCTGTGAAATCAGCATTTCTTCCTCCTTCGAGCGCCCACCATTTGACGCTCACGATTGGGAACTGTTGCGGCCCTGGCGGTTACACCGGGGCCGCAACCAGCGGCGCGCGTACGCGCACCTATTACTTCGAGTAGAACTCGACGATCAGCTGTTCCTGCAGCGGAACATCGATCTGCGCACGCTCGGGGAGCTGGTGCACCAGGATCCGGAGGCGGCCGGGAACAACCTGCAGCCAGCCCGGGATCGGGCGGTCGCCCACGGTCTCACGCGCCACCTGGAAGGGGTACATGGCCAGCGACTTCGGCTTGACATCGATGATGTCGTACTGCGAGACCTGGAAGCTGGGCACATCCACCTTCACACCGTTGACGGTGAAGTGGCCGTGCGAGACCAGCTGACGGGCGCCACGACGGGTCCGGGCCAGGCCGGCGCGGTACACGACGTTGTCCAGCCGCGACTCGAGCAGACGCAGCAGGTTGTCGCCGGTCTTGCCCTTCTGGCGGTTGGCCTCTTCGTAGTAGCGGCGGAACTGCTTCTCCATGACGCCGTACGAGAAGCGAGCCTTCTGCTTCTCCTGCAGCTGCATGAGGTACTCGGACTCCTTGATCCGCGCGCGGCCGTGCTGGCCGGGCGGGTAAGGACGACGCTCGAACGCCTGGTCGCCTCCGACGAGGTCGACACGCAGACGACGCGACTTGCGGGTGATAGGGCCGGTATAACGAGCCATTGTTTTCTACTCTTCCTTCCCGCTAGACGCGACGCCGCTTGGGCGGACGGCAGCCGTTGTGCGGCTGCGGGGTGACATCGGAGATCGTGCCGACCTCGAGGCCGGCGGCCTGGAGGGAACGGATCGCGGTCTCGCGGCCCGAACCCGGGCCCTTCACGAAGACGTCGACCTTCTTGACGCCGTTCTCCTGCGCCTTGCGGGCAGCGTTCTCGGCGGCCAGCTGCGCGGCGAACGGGGTCGACTTACGCGAGCCCTTGAAACCGACGTGGCCGGAGGACGCCCAGGAGATGACGTTGCCTTCGGGGTCGGTGATGGACACGATCGTGTTGTTGAACGTGCTCTTGATGTGCGCGTGGCCGTGCGGGATGTTCTTCTTATCCCGGCGACGCGACTTCTGAGTCTTCTTCGGGCCCGAGGCCCGGCTCTTCGGAGGCATGCGCTATCCCTACTTCTTCTTGCCGGCGACGGTCTTCTTCGGACCCTTGCGCGTGCGGGCGTTGGTCTTGGTCCGCTGGCCACGCACAGGCAGGCCACGACGGTGGCGGATGCCCTGGTAGCAGCCGATCTCGATCTTGCGACGAATGTCGGCCTGCACCTCGCGGCGCAGGTCACCCTCGACCTTGAAGTCCTGCGACTCGATGTAGTCGCGGAGCTTGGTCAGGTCGTCATCGCTGAGGTCCTTGGAACGCAGGTCCGGGCTGACGCCGGTAACGTCCAGGATCTCCTTGGCGCGGGTACGGCCGATGCCGAAGATGTAGGTCAGCGCGATCTCCATGCGCTTTTCGCGCGGGAGGTCGACGCCCATCAGACGTGCCATGGTTGGCGATTCCTTACTTTTGCGGAGGTCTGCTCCCTGTCCGTCCCCTCGTGAGTGGGGCCCCGGCCTCCGTACCGGGGGTGGGCCGCCATCCGTCCCCTATGGGACTCGGCGACGGCGACTGGCGCTGGGAGTTTCTTCTTTGTTGCCAATCCGAACCGCGTTCGGTGCTTGGCGGTGAGCGACCGGGGGCGTGAAGAATCCACTGTCCCGGCGATCACGGCACGAGGCCGCAATCAGCCCTGACGCTGCTTGTGGCGCAGGTTCTCGCAGATCACCATGACCCGACCGTGGCGGCGGATCACCTTGCACTTCTCGCAGATCGGCTTGACGGACGGCTGAACCTTCACGTCAGATCCAATCTGGGTCGGTGTTCACTGGCCGTGAACACAGTTTTTCCCCGGCCGGTTTGACCGGGGAAAACCCGGGACTCGCGCCCCGGAAGTCTTTGGCACCCGCGGGGGTGACTCACTTGTAGCGGTAGACGATGCGGCCGCGGGTCAGGTCGTAGGGCGACAGCTCCACGACGACGCGGTCCTCGGGCAGGATGCGGATGTAGTGCTGCCGCATCTTGCCGCTGATGTGGGCCAGCACCTTGTGACCGTTTTCCAGCTCGATCCGGAACATCGCGTTGGGCAACGGCTCGATAACCCGGCCCTCGACCTCGATGGCCCCTTCCTTCTTCGCCATATCCTCCGCGATCCCGGTTAGGCTGAACCTGGTTGGTTCAAGCTCATTACGGCAGGTCGGCCCCGAAGTTGGTGGTGCATTGCGGCCAACCCGGTGACATACTCACTGGAGGCGGCACTAGGACATGCCACAACCACTATGTAAGTCACCAGCGACCTAGCTTACCCGTTTCCCCAGACCCGGCCAAATACGGGTGCCGTGACGTGCCCCGCTGTGCACAGCCGATGCCACCGGTTGCGCGCAGCACGCCACCGGGCGGACGAGATACGCCGGGCGCGCGCCCGTCGGAGATCGCTAAACTACGCGCTGTCCTGCACGCTCAATCGAACACCGGGGGTAGATGTGAGTCGCGAGAACGACGGACTCCCAATGCTCCCGCCCTGGCTCTCCGAGAGCGAAGTCGCCGCAACCGGTTACGAGGCTCCCGTCGAGAACCTCCCCCAGGACGAGGTCATCCCCGAGCAGAAGAGCGGCCGCGGCCTCTTCGGCCGGCGCAAGCCGCGTAAGGATGCACCACCCGAGCCCACCGCCCAGCCGCCCGCCGCGAATCCCGCCCCCACCTCCGGTGGCGCCGAGCCGAATCCGTGGGCCTCGCAGCCGGCCACCCCGATGCCGACCCGCGACCCCGGCACCCATTTCAACCTTCCGCACCGCGGCGACCAGTCGGGCAGCGCGAATCAGCAGTCCAACGGACACCACACGCGACCGCCACAGCTCAACGGCCACGGCCCGGCGCAGCCGCCGCATGGCCAAACCCCGACTCAGCTCCCGCAGCACGGCCAGCGCCCTGCGCCCGGGCCCCACAATGGGCAAGGCTCGACGCCGCCCAACGGTCGAGGCTTCGGCGGTGCACCGCATCCCGGCCAGGCGCCCAACCTTCCGCAGGGGCCTCGCTTCGACGTCCCTCCAGTCAATGGCGGACAACCCGGACACCCGGCCGCCCCCGAAACGGCTCGCCCAGGCCCTCATTCGGGCCCGCTCGGACCCACGCCCGGTCCGCAGTTCTCGCCCCCGCCGACGCCCCCGGTTGATCCGACGCAGCGCATCGCCAGTGCCGAACCGGCTCGGCCGGCCCCGCATTCGGGTCCGCTGGGACCGGTGCGGGGTCCGCAATTCTCGACGCCGCCCACGCCGCCCGCCGAACCCGTGGATCCGGCCGAGCAGTCCGCTCCGGTGCAACCGCGGCAGGCGAAACCCGACTTCACCCCGCCGCCACTGCCGTCTTCGCCGAACTCACCACAGGGCCCGGGTGCCGCTGAGTCGCATCCGAGGGGCGCCTCCCTCGCCGGTGCATCGGCCGCGAGTACTCCCGGCCCGGCCAACCCCGCGCGTCCCCCGGCGGATCCCGCCACCCGGGCGCCGCTCCCGCCCTCACCCGGTGAAGTCGACTCGGCCGCACACGATCCGGCGCTCCGCGCCGCGCGCCCCCCGCTGCCCCCGTCCCCCGGCGAAGCCGATACCGCAGCCGATCCGGCCGACGCCACCACCAAGATGGCGCACCCGCCCCTGCCCCCGGCTCCGGGCGACCTGGACGCGACCGGCTCCGGCATCATCGCCCCGGCCGCCCCGACCACGCGCACACCGATCCCCCCGGCCCCCGAAACCGGCCCCGGCGCAGATCAACCGGACTCCCGCCACCCCGATGACGCCGGCCACGCGGACCCCGGCCAGGCGGCCGCATATGAACTGCTCGAGGCCCAGCCGGCCGGTCTGTCCGGCGCGCCCACCGACGGCGAACAAGCCGACCCGAACACCGCTTTCGACCAGTCGATGACCCCGGGCCGTCACCGCGCCGGAGAAGTCCCACTCCCGCAGCCATCGGACCCCCACCCCGGTGACCCCGTACCCCCTGCACCGCAAGGGAATTCCACCTCACCCACCCCCGGCCAGAACGACAACCGCCCGCCCCTGCCGGCGATGCCGGGCACCTCGTCGCACGGCACGGCACCGATCCCGCAGATTCCCGCAACCGGCCCGCGGGGTTCGGGTCCGCTGGCACAGGGCACCGGATCCGGCTCGCTGCCTCAGATTCCGGGTCCCGGCGCTCAGATGTCCGGCAATGGCGGCCAGTGGATGCCGCCAGCGCCGCCGGTTCCGGGACAGTTCCCGGGCGCGGAGGGCATGCCGCCGGCAGCTGATTCCGGGCTCCCACCGATGCAGCCGACTTCAGGGTTCCCGGCGGGTCCTGTGCCACCGCAGCCGAATCCGTGGGGGCAGGCACCGGGGCCGAATTCCACCCATCCTGATGGTTCGTCCGACAACCTCGAAGGGGATGCGAACCCCTGGGCAAACGTACCCATGTCCGAGGCAGCAGCTGCGGGTCTGGGTGGGCCGCAGGCGAATGGTCCGGGCCGACCGGATTCGGGGATGCCGCCGATGCAGCAGACCCCGGGATTCCCGGCGGGTGCTGTTCCGCCGCAGTTGAATCCTTGGGCACAGGGGCCGGATGGGCCGATGCCGGATAGCGCGGACGCCACCAACCCCGACGCCAATCCGTGGGCGAACGCGCCCATGTCCGAGGCGGCGGCCGCCGGGTTGACCGGGCCGCACACCGGTGGCCCGGGACCGCAGGGCATGGGTGCTGGTGGGCAAATGCCCTGGGCCGCACCGGGACAGGAACAGGGCGCTGTTCACCCGAACGGAACCGGGCCGGAAGCGGGCAATGTGCCTGGCGGCCCGGGACAGCAGGGGTTCGGTGGGCCGGGGAGTCAGCCTGCGCCGGGCCAGCCGGAGGCAGCCGTCCCCGGGCAGTACGGCATGGGCCCGGGACAGGTCGGTGCTCCGGGGCAGCACGGTGCCTCGGTGCCGGGGCAAGCTGGGGCTCCGGGCCAGTATGGTGTCGCGGCTCCCGGGCAAGCCGGGGGTCCGGGACAGTACGGTGTGCCGGCTTCCGGGCAGCCGGGGATCGGTGGGCCGGGGGCGAGCGCCTGGGGTGCGGGCAGGCCGCGCGGGTTTGCCGGTGGTCCCGTGCCGTCGCTGGATGATGTGCCGATGCGGCGGGCCAAGAAGGCTCCGGAGTCGGGATGGCGGCGGGCCGTGCACCATATGTCCGGTGGCGCCATCAATCCCGGGATGTCGGCGGAGGAGCGGCGACTGCAGGAGTTGGTCGCACGGATCCGGCAGCCGGTGCGCGGGGATTACCGGATCGCGGTGCTGTCGCTGAAAGGTGGCGTCGGGAAGACGACGACCACCATGGGGTTGGGCTCGATCTTCTCCTCGATTCGCGGGGACCGGGTGATCGCGGTCGACGCGAATCCGGACTTCGGGACGTTGTCGCAGCGGGTGCCGCTGCAGACCCGATCGACCGTGCGGGATCTGTTGCTGGACGAGCAGATTCAGCGGTATTCGGATGTGCGCCGCCACACTTCGCAGGGCAGCAGCCGCTTGGAGGTGCTGGCCAGTGAGCGGGATCCGGCGGCGTCGGAGGCGTTCAGCGAGGAGGAGTACCGCGCGGTCGCGCGCATTCTGCAGCGCTTCTACAACATCATCCTCACCGACTGCGGTACCGGCCTGATGCATTCGGCCATGGCGGGTGTACTGGATCTGGCGCACTCCCTCGTGCTGATCTCGTCCTCGGCCATCGACGGTGCGCGCAGTGCCGCCGCCACCCTGGACTGGCTGTCACTGCACGGCCACGATCATCTGGTCCGCAATGCCGTGGTGGTGATCAACCTGCCGCGCCCGGGCGCCCCGAATGTCGGCATCAATCAGCTGCGCGACTATTTCCTGTCGCGTTGCCGCGCAGTGCACATCATCCCCTACGACGCGCATCTGGGCGAGGGCGCGGAGATCGATCTGCACCGCCTGAGCAAGCCCACCAAACGCGCGTATGTCGAGCTGGCGGCCACCGTCGCCGATGATTTCGGGGCCGACCACCGGCACTATCGGGGCTGAGCCGGGGCCGGTCCCGGCGCTGGTTCCGAATCCGTTCGCGGGCAGTGGCTTCGGCTGGGACGGCTGCGCATGACATGGCATCGGCCGGGTGCTAGTTTGTGGCTCGATCGCGCCGCTCGCCTCGGTGCGATGCGGGTTTTGCACGTACGGCCGGCCCGCCGCTGACCGGTGGGTGAGAGGAACGCATGCGTCTGAGGTCCGGGCGATGGTGCGCCGCCGGAATGGGTGCCGCCGTGCTGGTCCTGGCCGCCGCGTGCGGGAACGACGGCGGTACACCGGATTACGGGCCGTACGCGATTCACGGCGACGATGACTTCGATCGGCAGCCGAGCCGGATCCGCGGGGTCTTCGCCGAGTCGGTGCGGCTGGCGGATCACATCGTCTTCGCGACCGATATCGATCCCGACCTGACGACGGTGCGCGACGGCGGGATCTCGGCCGACGATCGCGGCTTCCACGAGACCGCACTCTCACCGCAGCAGCGGGTGGCAGCGCGCCCCTTCGGGGTGGCCGGTTCCTTCGGTATCGCGGCCGCGAACCGGCCTGCCGGTGACGGTCCGCCACAGAAGTATCTGGCGGTGTCGCTCACCGCGTTTCGCGACGAGCGGTCGGCGACGGCGGCCGCGGCAGAGATGGCCCGCGTCGATTTCGAGGCGAGTCCCGACAACGCGCCGGTCGGGGTCGACGCCTTCCCGGCCGCCCTGAGTCATTGGCGGCCGGGCGTCCCTTCGCTGGGCAGTCTCATGGCGTGGAAGAACGTGGTGATCCGGGTGTACGCCGAACTGCCGGATCCCGATCTGGGCCGGCTGGTCGACATGGTCACCACCACCTATCGCAAGCAGGTGGCCGGGCTGGCCGGCTTCGACACCTCGCCCGTTCCGGATCCGGCCACGGTGCCGCTCGATCCGGACGGCCTGCTGACCCGGCTGGTGCGCACCGGTGATCCGCTGGCCGACCCGAAGACGTTCGCCGCCTTCGGGGTCCGCGCCTTCTCGGCGCTCTCACCGGAGCCACCGCACACTTTCAGCAAATATTCCGGCAGCGGCGTGACGGCGCTGGCGGTGTCCCACAACAAGTACCTGTATCGGATGCGGGATTCGAAGGCCGCCGCACAGTACGGCCGAGACCTCGCCGCCGACCCTGAGAACTCGGAGTACACCTGGATGCGTAATGTCCGCGGCCTGACCGCCGCAACCTGTTCGCAGGCGACCCGCCCGGACCCGAAATCCGTGCAGGCCCGCCGCTATCGCTGTGTGGTGGTGCGCGACGGGTATGCGGCGGTGGTCTACAGCAATACCGAGACCGATGTCCGGCAGCTGGCGGCGGCGCAGTACGCGATCATGGGAGGTCCGCGATGAAGGCACTACTGCCCGACGATCCGCGCTGGATCGGCCCGCACCATATGATCGCCGTCATCGGCACCGGCGACATGGGCCGGGTGCTGCTGGGCCGCACGCCCACCGGAAAGCTGGTGGCGGTCAAGCAGATTCACCGCTCGCAGACGGTGGATATGGAATTCCGGGCGCGCTTCCAGCGGGAGCTGGAGACCACCAAGCAGCTGACCGGACCCTATACGGCGGCCGTGGTGGACAGTGACGCGGATGCCGAACGACCCTGGCTGGCCACCGAATACCTGCCGGCGCCGGATCTCGCGACGGTCGTCGCGGCCTGCGGTCCGCTGCCGCTGCCGGCGCTGCGCCTGCTGGCGACCGGCCTGGCCACCGCCCTGATCGAGGTGCACCGGGCGGTGCTGGTGCACCGGAATCTCAAGCCCGGCAATGTCCTGCTGATGCCCGAGGGCCCGCGCATCATCGATTTCGGTATCACCCGGGCACGCGACGGCGAGGGCGCTTCGGCGGCCGTCGCCGACGCTGCACCCTACGTGGCCCCCGAGCAAGCCGGGGGCGAGCCGGTGACCTCCGCCGTCGACATCTACGCGGTCGGCATGCTGCTGGTCCTGGCCGCGACCGGATCCATGTCCGCCACACCGGATCTGCAGGCGGTCCCGCATGCGCTGCGCAAACTGGTGGAGTCCTGCCTGGCGCCCGATCACGCGCATCGCCCGTCGGCGCGTCAGCTGCTGGAGCAGGCGGAGCGCATTCCTGGGGAATCGGCGTGGCCACAGCCGGTGCTGGAGTTCATCGAGACGCATCGAGCAGATGCCGAGTGGTGGGCGTCCAGCGGTGAGCAGGAGACCCGCTATCGGGATCAGCTGGCGCGCTTGGCCGGTCGGCGGCGGCGCACGATCGGCTGGGCGGCGGCGGCCGTCACCGGACTGGTGGTGGTGAGCGGCACGCTGGCGGGGCTGAGCCGGTCGTCGCAGACCGACGGCCATGCCCAGCCGCGCACGGACCCGTCACTGGACCTGACGGCCATGGAATTGCGGCTGCTGGACTTCTGCGCGGTCATCGACAAGGCGGTGCCCGGCAAGCTCGGCACGCGCACCGGTGATCCGCAAGCCTCGCCCGAGGGCGGCTGCGGCACCACCGTGGTCGATTCGACGCAGCGAAAGATCCACTACAACCTG
The DNA here is from genome assembly GCF_040680715.1 of Nocardia sp. NPDC051981. NCBI lineage: Bacteria > Bacillati > Actinomycetota > Actinomycetes > Mycobacteriales > Nocardiaceae > Nocardia > Nocardia sp. NPDC051981. Next base: position 231,120 of record NZ_JBFAXK010000001.1, read on the forward strand.
GACATTCCCGACCACGCCATCGGTGTGGACCAGTTGACGCCGACGGGCCGGACCGCCGGCTGGGGCCCGATCCTCAGCGCCGGAGCCGCGGACAACAAATGCGACGCCGTGCTGGTGACCCAGTCCGGCGGGCATGTGCCGCTGCGGATGTCGGCCGAGGAGCTGGACCCCGCGGCCCAGCCGGGAACCGCCTGCACCGCGGCGGAGGACGCGCTGACCGCGGTCGCGCAGCAGCTCACCTCGTACGTGCCGCAGCGGACGGTCCCGTCGAACTCGATTCTGCGCGTGGACCCGTGTTCGGTGGTGCAGGACAGCACGATTCGGGAGATCGTCGGCGATATCTCCGACCATCAGCGCGCCCCGCACGCCTGCGCGACCATCGGCCGGGACGGCTGGGTCCGCGTCGACCTGGTCGACCAGAGCCGCCCCGATCAGGGCGAGTGGACCTACGAAACCCTGCAGGCCGGCGAATTCACCGCGTACGTCACCGGCGCACGCTCCAGCAACGACTGCTACCTCAGCTATCTGGTGCGGCCCACGGATAAAGGCAATGCCGAGCAACTGAAGCTCACGGTGTCCGATCTGTCGAATTCACCAGACGCGTGCGGCAAGGCCGTGACACTGCTCGACGAGGCCATCCGGCAACTGCCGAAGTAGCCATCTCCGCGCACTGCAATTGCAATTGATCTTTCGCGCGGAACATGGCGGTCCGGGCCGCCCTCGGGCCCGGACCGCACAGTTGTTTCGTTATTTACCAGGCAGGCAGCCGCCGCCGACCGGCGAGCACATCACGAACGAGATCGTCGTAAGCGTCCGACAATTCGGCTAAATGGTGCCAAGCGCCGTGTAGCATTTCATCATTCGCGTCAAGGGTCATCAACGCGTGATGAGCCCGAACCGAAGCCTCCGCGAGGCGATCGATGACCGAACCGACCGTTTCGGTGTGCAGGGTCGCACCCAGCCGATGCTGGGGAACCGAGCGCACGATCCAGTCGTCGATGGCCATGACCAATTCGATTCGGCGGCGCTTTGTTTCGACGATCGAGGTGGGATCGGTTTCCGGACCGATACCGCCGCGCCCGACCAGCCGCCGCTCGTGCAGCACCGCTAGGTCATGGGCGAACCACAGCAGTGGTCCGCCGATCACCCGGTGACCGCGACAAGCGCGCAGTAGTAGGTCGGAGGTCGGCAATAGGCCGGCAGCCAAGGGCTGCGCCTCCACATCCGCATACGAAGCGGACACGTCGGGCAATGCCACAACGACCGTGTTCGATGTCTCCGAACCTGCCACGTTGCCTCGCGTTCTTCGACGTATAACAACACCGCATTCAGGACGTTCATTACAATAAAGCTCAGAATGCTGGTGTCAAGCCTTACACGGCAGTAGTACTACGGGAGTAGACTTCTGAGCCTTGAAGCAACAACCGAGGAGCGAGATGGCGGACGGTCCGAGATATCAACGGATCGCAGACCTCCTCCGCGAGGAGATCCGCGCCGGCAAGTGGGAACCGGGCGATCGACTGCCGAGTCACAATGAGCTGGCCGGCCAGATGCAGGTTTCGATTACGACTGCTCGCAACGCCATTCAACTCCTGGTTGCCGAAAACCTGGTTTACACAGCCACTTCCCGGGGCACCATCGTGCGCAGTCAGGAAGTGCTCGAATCCGTTGTCACCAACCATATTCGGCCGGACCGGCCGAAGGCCGCGCACGACATCTTCTCCGAGATCGCACGCGCCGCGGGACGGGAGCCGTCCAAACAGTTCAGCGCCAGAATGGAACCGGCCAGTCCGGAAGTGGCGCATTGGCTGGGTGTCGCGCGCGACGAGTGGGTGGTGTCGCGCACGATCATGCAGTATCTGGACAACGAGCCGTGGTCGTGGGAGGTCAGCTTCTATCCGCGAGATCTGGCCGAGGCCACCGGAATCGACGCACCATACGACATTCCGGAGGGCACCACACGGCGGCTCGCCGAACGCGGATTCGCCGAGACCGCCCATCGCGACACCATCGTCGCCCGACCCGCCGCGGCCGAGGAGGCGGCGCTGCTGGGCGTGGGCCCGGGTACGCTACTGCTCGACCATCTCCGCATCGGAGCCAACCACAATGGCGTCACCCGAGTGACGCGACATCGTTCCACAGCGGCCCGCAACCGATTGGCATACGAATTGGGCGATGACGAAGGAACGGACATTATTCGTAAAACTCTGGGCGCTCCATTTCCGTCCGGAAATTCCCATTCCTTCGGTAATTCCCGGCTACCCGATTCGCCATGAAACCACACCTGCGCCGCGCCCGTATCGCCGATCTTGGGACCATTACCCGGTTCCGGCTGCAACGTACGAGCTGGCTGGCGGCGCGCGGCAGTGACCAGTGGACGCGGGCCGGGCGAGGACTCCCCATCGAGACCTTCGCCCGGTCCGTGGCCCACGCGGTCCGCCAGGACGAGACCTGGATCGCCGAGGTGGACGGCGAAGCGGCCGGCACCATCACCGTCAACGACCGCGCCGACGAAAACCTCTGGTCCCCCGGCGAACTCGCCGACGCCGTGATCATCCACTACATGATCGTCGACCTCCGCTTCGCCGGAACCCGCGTCGGCGAAACCCTGCTGGCCCACGCCGCCCGCCTGGCCCGCGAACAACACCGCACCTGGGTCCGCCTCGACGCCTGGACCACCAACACCGACCTCCACGCCTACTACCTCCGCGCCGGCTTCCACCTCGCCCGCATAGCCGGACCCGAAGCCACCGGCCCCTCCCGAGCCCTCTTCGAACGCCCCACCGCCGCCTGGCCCCACCCCGTCACGACGCGCCCAACCCTGGCAGCAGGCGAAACCACCCGCTGCACACTGAACCCGGACCCCACCAGCATCTGGTCCCGCAGCCACAACCCACTCCTGCGCACCCTCCCCGGCGCGATCACCGAGCCGGGCCCGGCAACCACGTGATCCCCGTGGCTACCGCATCTCAGCCGCTGCCGAGCGCGCGTTCGATACGGTGGCCGCCGGGTATCGAGCCGGGGCCGATGTTCATGCGACTTCCTTGTGTGCCAACCGGTTACAGCGCGGGGAGGTCGGCGATTTGGATCATTTCGTCGCCGCGGGAGCGGGACCAGAGGATGCCGCGGCCGGGTGGGAGGCGCATGGGGCGGATGTCGCCGATGAGTTTGCCCTCGTCCCGGGAGCCGCTCATGAGGAGGGCGGGGACCGACAGGTTCTTCATCGAGCCCAGGACCTGGTCGTAGAGGGCTCGGGAGATGCCACCCATATTGCGGGAGATGATGACGTGCAGGCCGATGTCGCGGGCCTGCGGTAGGAGTTCCACCAAGGCGCCCAGGGGATTTCCGCCCGCGACGACCATGTCGTAGTCGTCGACGACGACGTAGATCTCCGGGCCGGTCCACCAGTCGCGATCGCGCAGCTGCTGGGGGGTGATGTCGGAGCCGGGGATGCGCTTGGAGAGATAGTTGACCACTTCCTTGATCATGCCGCCGCAGGTCTGCGAGGAGGTGGAGTACCCGGCCAGCTGGTCGCCTTCCAGCACACCCAGCAGGGTGCGGCGGTAGTCGATGAGGATGACGCGGGCCGTGTCGGCGTTGGAGCTCTCGGCCAGGCCGCGAATGATGTTGCGCAGCACCGTGGTCTTACCCGATTCTACTTCGGAGAAGACCATGAAGTGCGGGTCGGAGCCGAAATCCAGGACGATCGGCTGCAGTTCGGATTCGCCGATGCCGATGACCACCTTGGTGGGGCTCTGCTGAATTCCGTGGCGGCGGGCCAGTTCCAGTGCCTGTTCGCGGGGCACGCTACCGGGCAGCGTGCGAACGGCTGGTGCGCGGCGTTCGCCCCAGATGGCCTGCATCTCGGTGCGCGCGGCGGCCACACCCTCGGCCAGATTCTGGACGTTGGTGTCGGAGTCCAGGCGCGGCATGGCGATGAGCATGTGCAGCTGGTCCGGGGTGAGACCGCGGCCGGGCCGGTTGAGCGGGACGTTGACCGCGACGCGGCGGCCCATCTCGGAGTCGGAGGGGTCACCCAGGCGCAGCTCGATGCGGGTACCGATCATGTCCTTCACGGAGGCGCGGATCTCGCCCCAGCGGTTCGCGCCCAGGATCACGTGGATGCCGTACGAAAGACCCTGGGCGGCAAGCTGTCCGACCACCGGCTCCAGGCTGTCGAATTCCTCGCGGACGACCTGCCAGTTGTCGATCACCAGGAAGACGTCGCCGAATCGGTCGGCCAGTACCGGGTCGTCGGCGCGGTCCGAGGCCAGCGCGGCGTGCTTGCGCCGCCGGAATTCGGCCATGGATTCGATGCCCTGGGCGGCAAAGCGCTCTTCGCGTTCGCGCAGCAGGGTGGCGAGTTCGGCGATGGTGCGCCGCACCTTGTCGGAGTCGAGCTTGCCGGCGACGGAACCCACGTGCGGCAGGCCGACCAGACCCGCCATGGAGCCACCACCGAAGTCGAGGCAGTAGAACTGCGCCTGTTCGGGCGTGTGCGTGGCCGCCGCGGACATGATGATGGTGCGCAGCGTGGTGGACTTGCCGGACTGCGGGCCACCGACCACGGCGACATTGCCCTGCGCCCCAGCGAGATTGATGGTGAGCACATCGCGGCGCTGCTCATAGGGCTTGTCGATGATGCCGATCGGCATCCACAGCTGCCCGTGCCGGTTGACCGGTGACCGCCAGTCCGGATCCGGCAGCAGCATGTCCACGGTCGGCGACTCGTCCAGCGGCGGCAGCCAGACCTCGTGGGCCGGGCGGCCGTGACCGGTCAGGCGTTTCACGACGGTCTGGAGCAGGCTGTCGGGCAGGCCTTCGTCGCCCGTCGGCGGCGGGGGCGGCAGCAGGTCGAGCGGATCGAGCCGGTTCTCCGGTTCGGGCTGCTCGAGGATCTCGACCATCGCGGCGGTGAATTCGCGCGGCGGCGCTTCGACGACAGTGGTGCCGTCCGCGGCCTGCCGGGCGGCCCGGGGCGCGACGTAGGGACCCGATACATAGGTCGCGTTGAACCGCAACGGATCCGAGGCGTCGCTCTTGAGGTAGCCGGAGCCCGGGACACCGGGCAGGTGATAGGCGTCGGTGATGCCGAGCACCGCGCGGGATTCGTTGGCCGAGAACGTACGCAGACCGATGCGATAGGACAGATGCGAATCGAGGCCGCGCATCTTGTTCTCCTCCAGCCGCTGCGAGGCGAGCAGCAGGTGGACGTGGAGCGAGCGGCCCAGTCGGCCGATCATGACGAACAGATCCGCGAAATCCGGTTTCTGCGAGAGCAATTCGGAGAACTCGTCGATGACCACGAACAGCGCGGGCAGCGGGTCGAGCGGCACGCCGGCCGCGCGGGCCTTCTCGTACTCGTTGACATTGGCGAAGTTGCCCGCGGAGCGCAGCAGTTCCTGGCGCCGGTTCATCTCACCGGCGAGCGCGTCGCGCATACGGTCGACGAGCGAGAGCTCTTCTTCGAGGTTGGTGATGACCGCCGCCACGTGCGGCAGCGGATCCATACCGAGGAACGTCGCACCACCCTTGAAGTCGACCAGGATCAGGTTGAGCTGATCGGGCGAGTGCGTGGTGACCATCGAAAGAATCAGTGTGCGAAGGAATTCCGACTTACCGGAGCCGGTGGCGCCGATGCAGAGGCCGTGCGGCCCCATACCGTTCTCGGCGGATTCCTTGATGTCGATCTCGACGGGCGTCCCGTCCGGGGTGATGCCGATGGGCACACGTAGTCGTTCGCGTCCGGCGCGCGGCCGCCACACCTTGGCCGGGTCGATCTGGGACGCGTCCGGGATCTTGAGCAGGTTCATCAGACCGGGGTCGGCGGCGGAGGTGTTGTCGCCGAGGCTGACGATCTGCGCCGCGGTGGCGATGCGGAAGCGGGCCAGACTGCGCGAGAACGCCTCCGCCTCGGCGAGGGTCACGCTGTCGGCATTGGCGAACTTCTCGGTGCCGGCCGCGCTCTTGGCGAACACCTCTCCCCCGGCCGCGACGAGCTGCAGCCCGCGCCGCGCGGCCAGGCTGTTCTCGGCGGCGCTCAGGTCGATGACGGTGACCGCGTCCAGACCGGACTCGCTGATCAAACGCTCACTGCCGCTGACATATCCGTCGTCGATGATGACGACCAAGTGCATACGCCCCTGCGTCGGTTGCGGATTGCGCATGAACCGCCCGCGCTCGAGCAGATCGTCGGCCAGCGCCGTCTCCAGTTCACCGAGCGAGCCGTAGATCATGCGGGCCGCGCCCATGCCGTCGCGCTGGCTCGAATGCTGCACGTGCGGCAGCCATTTCGCCCACGCCCAGGCCTCGCAGTCGGGTTCGGCGGTGACGATGGCGACGGCGACGTGGTCGGGGCCGTGGAACGCGGTGAGCTCCATGAGCATCGACCACACCAGCCCGCGCGTGTCCTCGGCCGGGCCCTCGACATTGATGGCGGGGAAAGCGCGCAGCGACACCGCCGTCGGCAGGTGGTGCACCACGGAATGCGTTCGCACGAAACGACGCAACGCCACGGTGGAGACCGGTTCCAGATCCTCCAGCGGACCGGTTTCCGGCCGCGCCAGCTTGGCCGCGAGCCGATGCGTGCCGATGCCGACGCGCACATGCCCGAAGTCCGGATCGTTGGGCCGCCGCTCCCACATGCGCCGGGTGCCCACGATGGAGGGCAGGTCCGCGGGTTCCGGATGACTCCAGACCAGCGTCTCGAGCTGCTTCTGCCCGGTGCGCCGGACCTCGCGGCGGGTCTGGTCGAGGTACCGGAAGTAGTCCTTGCGTTCCTCGTTCAGCTCCGAGGAGCTTTTGCTGCTGCCGCGCTGACCCATGAGCATGCCGGCCATCGACATGATCATCATCATCGGCATCATCATCATGTACGGGTTGGACAGCATCGACCGGCCCATCAAGCTCATCATGGCGAGCATGCCGATCATGGCGACCACCATGACGACCGGCATGAGCTTGCTCATGAGCGGCGCGGGCACCGGACGCGGAATCTCCGGTGGCGCGGTCAGCGCCATCTCACCGCCCGGGGCGCGGGGTGGGGCGATGCGGGGCCGGCGCACGAAACCTTCGGTAGCCATGGGTATTTCTCCGGTCGTTAGGAATCGAGGTCGGGTAGCTCGTCGTCGCGGCGGCGTCGCCGGAACGGAATCGACACGGCGAGACCGATTCCCAGCGCGGACAGACAGACGATGGTTCCGACGGTGGCGACCAGCCGCGGCAATCGTGGTGGGCCGACAGGCTTTTGCGGTGTGGGGAAGGCCTGGGATTTCGCTGCCCCGACATGGATCGGCAGCTCGGGCATGTCCGCGGTGAGCGTGCTCGCCGGGAATTGCGCGGTGAGGGCGGCGACCGGATCGATCAGACCCGCGCCGACGCGGTCATCGCGGCCGGTGCCGGGCTGATGCGCGGTGAGCATGATCTGGTTCATCACCTGCCGCGCGGTCCAGTCCGGGTACTTCGCCCGCACCAGCGCCGCCAGGCCCGCCACGTACGGCGCCGCGAAACTGGTTCCGTTGATGGCCTTCTGGCCCGAGTCGAGCCCGGTGGCGTTGACCAGGCCGGTTCCGCCGGGCTTGTTGTCGAGCGAGACGATGTTGGTCCCGATCGCCGCGACACCGACCCACGGGCCGTAGAGCGAGAAGCTGGAGGGTCCGCCGCTGGGATCGACCGAGGCGACCGCCAGCACGTACTTGTTGAACCAGGCCGGGCTGGCGATGGTCTTCACTTTGTCCCAGCTGGTCTTGGTATTGCTGTACTGGTCGTTCTGCGTTCCGCAGCCATTGGCCTGGTCCACATTGCCGGCGGCGACGACCACGACCACGTTCTGTTCGTAGGCGAACCGCACGGCGTCGCCGAGCGCGCTGTCCGCGGTGTCGCCACCGGCGGCCGTGCAGGCGTCCTCGGAGATATTGATAACGGTCGCACCCATATTCACCGCGCGCACCACGGCCGCGGCGAGGGTCTGCATATTGCCGTACCCCGACTTGCTCATGCTGCCCGGCGTGTCCCCGCCATTGGAGTCCTTGGCCTTGTAGGCGTCGCTGAGCTGACGGATCGACAGGATCTCCGCGTCCGGCGCGACTCCCACGAACGCGTCGTCCGCGCTGGGCTGAGCGGCGATGATGCCCGCGACCAGGGTGCCGTGGCCGTCGCAGTCCTCGGTGGTGCCGTCTCCGTCGGAGACGTAATCCCCGCCGCCCTGCAGGTTCGCCAGCCGCGGATGCCGATTCACACCCGTGTCGATCACGGCGACCTTCTGCCCCGCGCCCCTGTGGTTCGGCCCCGGGTTGGCCTGCCAGGCCCCGGGCAGGTCGAGCACCTTCTGCGCGACGGGTTCATCGCGCGGGGTGTCACCCTTCAGCGACTGTTCGACGCAGACCGCGTTCTTCTGGGTCGGCACCGGTGGCGCGGGCTTGCCGGCCAGTGCCTGCGCATCCCCGATATGGGAGAGGTCAGGATCGGGCTGGGTGACGGTGGCCGCCGCGGTGCCCTGCGGCCCCAGCAACGCACCGCCGAGAATCGCCCCCGCACACAGTGTTCGCGCCCAGTTTCCAGGACGCCGACTCATATGTTCCGAGCCGTCGAGTAGACGTCCATGATCCACAGCACCAACGGGACGATCAAGACGATCAGGCCGTATTCGAACAGTTCGTTGAAGCGCCGGGTGACCGGGGTGACCTCGACGTGCGGGCCGATGACGCCGAATCCGACGGCTCCCACCGCGAATACCAGCAGCAGTCCGGCGGAGACGAGCAACATCCCGTCATCGGACAGTGCCAGCAGCACCGCCAGACCGATGAAAGTGACACAGCCGCTGGCGATCAGCGTGGCGGCCTGGGTGAGATCGGCGAACGAGCGTCCGCGCAGGCAGAGAATGATCGAGATGACGACGGCCAGGGCGATGCCCTGCCAGCGGTCGGAGTGCAGCGGGTCGGCCGTGCCGAGCGCACCGGCGACGGCGCCCAGCGCACTGCCGATGACGATGCCGGTCTGGAACTGATTGGCGGTGCGGGCACGCTGCCCGAGTCCGTGCGCGGAGGGCAGCACGGTCGCGCCGATGGCGCCGATGCCCTCGATGGTGGGGCGGGGTTCGTGGTCGGCCGGATCGATGGCGGCGCCGGCGGTGGGCACCGGCGGCACGGGTAGTCGCGCCAGCATGGCGGCCAGCCGCGCCACCATCGACAGCAGGATGATCGACGCGACCAATACGCCCGCAGCCACTTTCGGCACCCCGGCATCCCAGATCATGCGGACGGCCGCGCCGATTCCGGAGAGGATCACCACGGTCACGACGGCGGACACCACCGCGGCGCCCGCCCCGATGATGCGGTAGCCGACCACGGCGAGCAGCAGGGTCGCGGCCGCGCCGAGCATGAGGTGCGGACTGCCCACCGAGCCGGGCACGGCCAGCGCCGCGCCGCCGAAGGTGAGCAGCAGCATGCACAGCGTGAGCACGGTCGCGGTCAGCTCGTCGGCGTACTTGCGCATGGCGATGGCGGCGGCGACCAGCGCGGCGATGGCACCGCCCAGCAGCAGCGGCGGCGCCACGAACTTGTCGCCCCCGGATCGCGAGATCAGGCCCAGCACAACCGCGAACGCGACCGCGGCCACCCCCGCCACCAGTCCGGTCCACCGTGCGGCGGTCACGGACCAGCTGCGGAACTCCTCGGCCGTGAGCCTCGACACAGCGTCGATGACGTCGTCGAACAGCGCGGGCGCTTCCTTGGCGGAAACCGCCCGCAGCACCAGCAATTCACCGTCGTAGATCTCGGCGTCGTTGAGCGTCTGACTGGGCGCGATCATGTCGCGTCCCAATTTGGCCAGCGTCCAATGCTGCGACTGGAGTGGTGTTCCCCCCTCCTCACCGCCGATCGGGTCCGGATTGCGAGATTCGATGAGGCGCACCAGATCACCGATGAAGGCGGCGATCGGAACGTTGGCCGGCAGACCGACGTCGAGCTGGGTATTCCCCCCGATGACGGACACACGGCACAATTCGGGTTCAGCGGCCCTCGGGCCGCTGATCGACTGTGCTGTCACTAGCTGAACTGCTCCCCTATAGCTCTCAACAGTTGCCCGCCCAGGGCGGTTAACCATAATGTATCCGACTGTCCGCAGCCGTGCGATTCGCATGGTGTGGGTGGGGATTGTGAACGAAAGACCAACCAGGCTCGACGAATTCGGGGTTCGACTAGGATGATCGACACTCGCCAGGCCCAACGCGCCTTCGATGCGGGAGTGCTGTCACTGGGGTTGAGCATCGAGGGCCAGGAGTCGAACCGGGACCTCGACTACGCCAAACTCGCCTTCCAGCGCGCGACCGAATGGGATCCCACCATGGCCGACGCCTGGCTGGGCCGGGCCGCCGCCGGCGAGGTCACCAAGGATGTTCTGAGCAATCTGTACAAGTGCAGCACCGTCTCGCTGGGGCGGGAACAGCGCCGGTTGGGGCTGGCGCCGCGGCAGCTTGCCGGACGTTTCCTGCCGGGCCTTTACATCGATTACCCGCTGGCCGGTTTCACCGAGATCCATCTGGCGTGGGCCGCGCATCTGATCGCCGAGAAGCAGTACGACGAGGCCGAGCAGGTACTCGGCGAACTCGAAAAGCACCGGCGGGCACGAGCTTCCGAGCCGGATTTCGAAATCGACGGCCGCATCGCCAAGTACGTGCGCGGCATCCTGCACTACAACACTCAGCGCTGGCCGGATGTGATGACCGTGCTGGCCGGTTCCGAGGGTTGGGAAGACCCGTATCTGGCGGCCGGCGCGCATGTGATGGTCGGCACAGCGTGTGCGCAGCTGGGCCTGTTCGGTGAGGCGATTCGCCGGATGGAAGCCGCAGAGGCGGGCCCGATTCCGGCCGCGCGCACCGCGGCCATGTTCTGCCGCGGGCTGTGCCTGCGCGAACAGGGGCAGGCCGATGAGGCGCAGTCGCTGTTCGAGAAGGTGTATTCGCAGGCACCGGATTTCGACGCCAACACCGCGGCCATGCGTGACCGCACCTATCGGATCACCCTCACCACCAGGGAGGTGATCGAGGCCCGCACCGACAGGTGGGATCCGGCCTCGGCGCCCTCGCTGGAGGAGAAGCAGGCAGCCGAGCACGAGGACCGGGCCAAGGAGATCCTGGCGCAGGCGCGCGCCGAGCTGGACAAGCAGATCGGCCTGGCCGCGGTGAAGACGCAGGTGGCCAAGCTGCAGTCGAGTGCTCAGCTCGCGAAGATCCGTGCGGAGAAGGGACTTTCGAGCTCGGCGCGCGGTCAGCATCTCGCGTTCACCGGCCCGCCCGGAACCGGTAAGACCACCATCGCGCGCGTGGTCGCCAAGATCTATTGCGGCCTGGGCATTCTCAAGACCGACAAGGTCGTCGAGACCAAGCGCTCCGACTTCGTCGGCCAGCACCTGGGTTCGACCGCCATCAAGACCGACGCGCTGATCGACACCGCCATGGACGGCGTGCTGTTCATAGACGAGGCGTACACCCTGATCCAGCAGGGTCTTTCGGGTGGTGACGCGTTCGGCCGCGAGGCCGTCGACACGCTGCTGGCCCGCATGGAGAACGACCGCGACCGCCTGGTGGTGATCATCGCCGGATACGACGGCGAGATCGACCGCTTCCTGGCCGCCAACGACGGTCTGGCCTCCCGCTTCGCCAAGCGGCTCCAGTTCCCGTCCTACACGGCGGAAGAGCTCGGCCGGATCGGCGAGGTCGTCGCGTCCAAGCGGGATTCGGAGCTGTCCGAGGACGCACTGCGCGCCTTGGTCACGACCTGCGAGAAGCTCTACACCATGGAGAGCACCGACCAGAGCGGGCAACCGCGCCGCGGTGTCGACGTGGCCGGCAACGGCCGTTTCATCCGCAACCTGATTGAGGCCGCCGAGGAGGAACGCGAATTCCGCCTGGCCAATGACGAATCCATCGATCTGAGCGCCGTCGACGAATCGGTGCTCATGCGGATCGAGGGCCCCGATATGAAAGCCGCGCTGAGCAGCCTGCTCGCGTCACTCAACCTGTCGTCGGCCGCCGACTGAGGGGCAACTGAACTGTGAACGACTTTCCGCGGGGAGCGGGCGGCTATCAGCCGGGCGGAAATGGTGGGAACCAATTCGGGGACGGGGGTTACCCCGGAGATGGGCGGCACGGCCGGCCGCCGAGCGGTTACCCGCAGGGCGGTCCGGGCGGCTACGGCCAAGGCGGACCGCGCGAATACGGACAGGGCGAGCCGGGCTTCGGGCCCAGCGGCAACTTCGCGCCGACCGGTGCGGCGAGCGGCTATTCACGCAGCGGGGACGGCGATTTCGGGCATGGCGGGTTCGACGAGTTCTCGCACGGCGGCTCGCCCGTAGCCGCGCCGCCGCGACCGGCGCCGCCGCAACCGCGTCCCCCGGCGGCGGCACAGTCCGCACCGGAGCCTGTGGAGCCTCAGGGGCAGCACTCGCAGTCCGCAGCGAACCGTTCCGCGGCGAATGCCGTTGCGGCCGAGTTGAGTTCGGATGATCTGTGGCTGCTGCGGAATCTGCCGCTGCGCCTGGTGATTCCGGCGGCCTTGATCGGAGTCGCGGTCTCGTTGGTCGTGGTGGCGCTGCACGCACCCTGGTGGGCGGCGTTGGTGGCCGGGCTGGTGCCCGCGCTCATCGGGCTGGTCCCGGTGGCCGGCACGCCGATCGGGCTGCGGCTGGGGCGGTGGGTCGCGTATCGCTGGAAGCAGGCACGGCGCGCGAGTCTCGACGAGAACGCCCTGGTCGACGTCCCGCTGCCCGATGGCGGCAGCTGCGGATTGCGCTGGGACGGCACGCTGTTGACCACCATGCTGCGCATCGATCCGCCGCCGGACATGCTGACGTTGCTGCGGCGCGGTTCACTGAGTACCGATCAGCTGTTGCCGCTCAACGAGATCGCGGCCTGCCTGCGGCAATACGATGTCGAGCTGCATTCGGTCGATGTCATCAGCACCGGCACCCGCACCGCCAGCACCGAGGCGGTGATCTCCGGCTACGCGGCCAGCATCGCACCGCTGGGCCGGCTCTACGACGAGATCCTGGGCCCGCTGCCCGCCATCGCACACCGCACCATGTGGCTGGTGCTGCGCCTGAATCCGCTCGACAACGCCAAGGCCGTCGACAATCGCGGCGGCGGTCCCGAGGGCGCCCTGCGCTCGGCCCTGGTCGCCACTCGCCGGGTCGCGAATCGCCTTGCCGGGCACGGCATTACGGCGTCCGTACTGACAACGTCCGAGATGACGACCGCGATGCGTGAGCTCACCCGCGGTATTCCCGTCGGCGAATTCACCGAGCACCCGGACAACCTGGAGCACAACGGGGTTCATCTGACGAGCTACCAGATCGATCCCCAGCTCTTCAATTCCGATGGATTGGCCAAGATCTGGGCCGTGCGCAGCCTGGCCACCACGGTAACCGTCCGCCTGCAACCGGTCCCCGAGCCCGGCGCGAAACCCGGCCAGCCCGCGAGCATCTTCGAGGTGGACGCCCGCGTCCGCTACGACACTCCTTACGAACACGGCGAACCCCCGGTCGCGGGCCTGAAGGAACTACCCCGCCGCCAAATGTGGGCGCTCATGGACATCCTCGCCTACGGCACCCAGGAGATTCGCCCCAGCGGCTACCGCGGCCCCGTGGACGTCCTCACCGACATCACCATGCCGACAGCGGGCTGCGGCCAGCTCATCGGCGCCGACGCCACCGGCAGCGGCATCGCGGTCCCCCTCATCGGCGACGGCTCCCGCCGCATCGACATCATCGCCAGCCTCCAACTGGCCCAACAGGTCATCCTCCGCGCCATCGCCCTCGGCGCCGGCGCGGTGGTCCACACGGCCCGCCCCGGCGCCTGGCAGGGCATGGTGACGAATGTCGCCGCCCCCCACGCCCTCTCCCTGGCCTCCTCGGTAACCCACAGCTCCCGCGGCACCGCCATCACCGGCCGCCTCCCCAGCCCGGCCGCCACGGTCATCGTCTTCGACGGTGTCCCGGCCAGCGCTCCCCCCGGCTCGGCCACGGTGGTCACGATCCACGAATCCATCTCCGCCGACTACCAACCCGACGCCGACGTGACGATCGTCCAGCACCCGGACGCGCCGCACACCATCTCGGTGCACACCCCCGCCACCATGACCACCGCGCAAATGGTCACCACGCCGGCCGAACAGCATTACCTCAGCGGGGCCCCAGCCCGGCGCTGATCGATAGTTGTTCGTGCCGATTTACCCCGGTCGACGGAGATAACCTGCGGCAGCCTGCTACTCGGGTGGATTTCGAACGCCCTTGAGGCCGGCACTCGCGAACAAGCAGGACGCCGAGCTGCCTCAGTCGGTTCGGCCCCCGCAGTTCAGCGCTTGGGTAAGTTGGCGATTACTTCCTGCATGATGGATTTCGTTGCGGAGCAGATCTTCTGGTACAGGTCGCTGCCTTCGCCTTCGCCTTGCAATGCCAGCTGGACCAGTTCGATCTTGTCGCCGACGGAGCGATAGGGATATTCGAGCGTGCAGATCGTATCCACGACATGGTTGTGCGGGATGGCCGTCTTGCCGTTGCCGAGGTCGATCGGTACGTTCACGGCGACTTCATTGGATTTCACGAAATTCAGCTGAAGTCGCACCTCGGACGTTCCCTGCCAGTGGCATTCATGCGCGGAAACATCCGTCGGCGCGGCCGCAACCGGTCCGACCGCATCGTCCAACCGCTTGTCGGAAACCAGCCCGCACGGATCGATCCGGCCCAGGGATACGGCATCGGACCGCTGCGGCGGCGTATTCCGCGTGGCGACCAGCCGGGTGAGTACCTTTTCGGCAAGGTCGCATGACGTGGCTTTGCCCAATGTGACTACAATGCCCCACTTCTGGTTCGTGCCGGAGATGTCGACGCCCCGTCGGCACTCCGAAAAGGTGGCGTCGTCGTCGCCGAGGATCGGCAAACCGTCTACGCTTCGACCGGTCCCCTGCAGCAGATCCGTGCTGGCACCGGGCTTGACCGTCATGTATTGGCCGCCTGATTTGTGGACCGCACATTCCCAGCTCAGATAGGTATCGGGATTCCACGTCGAGGCATCGCTGGGCCAGTCCGAATCCGACGGGACCGAGCCCTGCATCGACTGCTGGAGCCACGCGCAGGCATCGGCATTGCGCAATCGATCGAGCATCGCGGCGACAGTATTCGTTCCGGCTGGCTTGTCCGACAGTCGAACCCAGGTGATCGCACCCGCGACCAATAGCAGCACCAGCAGCGCGGCCAGGCCCACACGCCGGGCTATCTTGCTTCCACGTGACCCGGCCTTGCCCGACCCCGGCACATCGGCCACCTCGAACCCCGTGCCCATGACGGTGGCCTGATGGCCGTTGCCCGAGACGATGACGGTCGCGTCAGGGTTCGAGGTCAGAGCGGTGAGCCCGGCGAGCTGCCGCTGGATTCCAGCGTGTACCGGTCCCGGCCACGGCGCGGCACCTTCCGGCAGCCATCCGATCTGGTCCAGCAATTGCGCAGGAGTGGGGCGATACTCCGGTCTCTTCGCCAAGCAGGGGGCGATCAGATGACGCAGCTCCGGTGCCATCTGACCCCAATCCGGTTCCGCGTGCACGATATTGAACAGCGTGTACGCCATGGAGGGGGCGGCAAAGGGGCTCTTGCCGGTCGCCGCCATGACCAGCAGCGCACCCAGGGAGAAGATGTCGCTCGCCGGGGTGATCGGCTCTGCCGAAGCTTGCTCCGGAGACATGTAGGCGGGAGAGCCCAAGGCGGAACCGGTTTCGGTCAATCCGCTCGGGTTCTCGTGGAGCTGCGCGATTCCGAAGTCGATCACGCGCGGCCCCTCCGCCGTGAGCATCACATTGGCGGGCTTGAGATCTCGATGCACCAGCCCGAGCCTGTGAATATCCTGTAGGGCCACCGCCAGACCGGCGGCCAACGCCTTGACCGCGGGCACCGGCAGTGGCCCGAACTCGGCCACCACCTTGTCCAGCGGCATGCCAACCACGAATACCGAAGCGAGCCAGGGGTTTCCACCGTCCACGTCGAAATCGACCACCGGAGCGGTGAAGGCACCCGACACCCGGGTGCTAGCGTTGACCTCACGCCGAAACCGGGCCCGATACTCGTATTCGCCCAGCAGGTGCTGATGAATCTGCTTGATCGCCACGAATCGCCCGTCGGGCCCGATACCGAGCAGTACCCGGCCCATTCCGCCCGAACCCAGAACTCCCAGGACTCGATAGCGGCCGATGACTCGGGGCTCGGCGGGATCGAGTGGCTTAACCGCCATTACTTCGGCAGCCTCGGTAGCACATCGGCCATGAGCTTCTTGGCCTTCTCGCATGAACCCGTGTCGGCCTTTCCCCAGTCGCTGATCCGGGTCCTGACGATTTCGGCCTTGTCGTTGGTGGTCAGGCGGGCCTGGTATTTCACTTCGCAGTTGCCATTCGAGGCCTTCAACCAGAGCTTCTCGATGTAGGCCGTGGTTTGCCCGATCTGAATGGTCTCGTACCGGGTGTTGTCCTTGTCGAGCCGATCAGTGTGCTGCAGTGTGACTTCGACGGTTCCGGTGCCGCCTTGGTAGTAGCAGTCACCGGCACCACGAACGCGCCGGGCGGGGTCACCAGCAAGGCCACCTGCGAGCGTCGGGTCCAGCAACGAGCACGGGTCAACGCGCAGAATCGAGTTCTGCGGAAGCTTCAACTGGGGTGCGTACACGGTGAGCTGCTGCACGACGGCCGTGATCGCCTTGTCCGCCATCGCGCAGCCGTCACCGCCGTTGGGTGCGTAGATCTGGATCTTCAGGGCGTTGTGGCCACCACTCTGCGTGAGAACATAGCGATCGCACGCACTGTACCCACTCTTGTTACGAAGGATCGGTACCCAGCCCACAGTCTGGCCGGTGGGCTCCGTGGTCTGCTCCACTTCGCCGGCCGAGGTGAAGTTATCCAGTTCCACACTGATCTTGTGCTGGTCCGAGTCGGTGACCGTTGTCTCGCATCCGCTGTATTGCATGCTCGGAGCCTTGACCCGCGTGCCCAGCTTCGGCGTCACGAGATCGAGCACCTTGCAAGTATCGAGCTGTTGCAACTCCATGGTCGTGACCGTCAGCGAGGGATCGGCCATCGCCTGCGAATGCCCGCTCTGCATGGATATTTCGCACACCCCGAAGGTTCCCGTGCCGAGCACCACCAGAGTCGCCGCGGCCGCCGCGACCAATCTCAGCATCCTGCGTCGATTGGACTTGGCCTGTTCCACCTCCTCCTCGAGCTTCGACTCCCTTTCTGAGGTATGGACCCACCAGTCGGAGTCCGCACGGTGCGCGTCGATCCGGGCCGTCACCGGAGCGGGCCACATGGGCTCGGGCTGAATCCGGCTCGCCGCGTCCAGCAGCTCTTCCGCTGTCGGCCTCCGGGCCGGATCCTTCGACAGGCAGGCGTCCACCGACTCCCGCAGCGCAACCGGCACGCCCTCGGTGTTGGGCATGGTATGGATGACGCTGTAAAGGACCTGCGGTGTCGAAACACCCGGGAACGGACTGGAACCCGTCGCCGCCATGGCCAGAATCGCGCCCACCGAGTACACGTCCGCGGCAGCCGTGAGGGGCCGCCCCTCGGCCTGCTCCGGCGACATGTAGGCCGGGGATCCCAAGACTGTGCCGGTAGCGGTCAGTGCGTCGCTGTCCTGGGCACGGGCAATGCCGAAGTCGATGATCCGTGGGCCTTCGCCGGTCAGAAGAACGTTGCCCGGCTTGAGATCTCGATGCAGTAGCCCGGCGCGGTGGATCTCCAGTAACGCGGACGCCAACCCGGTGGCGAGCAGCCGCAGCCCACCGAGGTTCAACGGCCCGCACTCGTCGATGACAGTCTTCAGGTCGGGGGCATTGATGTACTCGGTGGCCAGCCAGGGACTCTCGGATTCCGTGTCGCTGTCGATCACGGCTGCGGTGTAGGCACCGGTGAGCTGCCGACAGGCCTCCACCTCGCGAGCGAACCGGTCTCGGAATTGCGGATCTCCGGCCAGGTGCGGGTGAATCTGCTTGATCGCAACCAGTCGTCCGGTCGGCGTGCGGCCCAGCAGCACTCGGCCCATGCCACCCCGCCCGATAACCGCGATAGTGCGATTGCGCCCCAGCCATTTCGGATCCTGCGGCGTCAGCGCCTTCATACCGTCCCTCCCATGACCGAATACTGCGCGCCAGCCAGCTGCCTCAAATCGATATCGGTATTGCTGTACACCGTCGCGACGTACTCACCGCGGAACATCACACAACGGAAACGCCTGGCTTCCAGATTTTTCGAGGGTTTGGAGAGCTGGCGGCAGGCCACATCGGGCAGTCCGGACACTCCCCTGATCGGTATGTATTCGGTGTCGCCCGGTTGCCCGTCGAGATATCCGGCGTAGTTCTTGGCCGCAGTGGCGTCGCGCATCTTGAACAGGCGCTTGTTATAGGAGACCGCCACTGTGTTGATGCCGTGCTCGGCATTCGCCTTCGCATCCTCCGCGGGACTGTCTAGCAGCGCCGAGTAGGCGTGCACTCCCCAGACGGCGAACTTCATGGCGGTGGGCATAGGGTCGTCGGTCAACACCGTCCGGGGCAACAGCTTGCCCGGATCAAGTTGCAGTTTGGGCAGATCCGCCGACGGGGTCGGCGTGTAGTTCGCGAGCAGATCGATCTGTCGCCGGTACGACCGGGTGACCATGTCGACCAGCGTTCCGAGATCCGGGTCCAGCGACTGTACGTACACCCGGATAACCAGCGACTTGTAGGCCATGGTGCTCCCGAGCGTGGGAATGCCTGGCCGCCAATGGCTGATCGCGGCCGGAAAAGCATCAACCGCCACAGGCACGTTATCGGCATTCGCCTCGAAGTCGGCCCGATCCATATCGGCTGCCGCCGCACTCGCCGCCGCCTCGTCGGGGAACTCGACCAGCGACGTCGCTAGGAACTTCTGTGGTTTCCCGGCCGTATAGTCCGCATAAGATTTACTCGCTGCCATCGCCCCGAAGGCCGCGAGCGGGTCGTGACCGTTAGCGGCGCGCGTCTCCGGCGCGGAGATAACCGAATCGCCGAGGCCGAGGCCGAGACGGTCGGCGAAAACGCCGCCGCCCCGACCCATTCCGATCTCCGGATCGATGTCCGTCGCATACATGATGTGTTCGCCCAACCGCAACGATTCCACGAGCATGCCCCGAGCTTTGCTGGGCTTCTGGTCGAAATCCGACGTGCTCGGCTTGCCGGAATACGGTCCGTAATCCGATGTATCCCCGCCACTTCCACCACAAGCCGCCATCCCCGCCAGTACGACGAGCCCGACCGCGGCAGCGGCGGCTCTCCTCAGCCTGAACCGCATACATCCCTCCCCAACTCCGCGCGCTCTCGGCGGACCCCTCCAAATTCGAATTCCGAGCCGTACTGTCCGTGGTTGGACCCGCCCAGGCACAGGACAACCTAACACCGGACGGATGACAAGACCATTCGGCATCGAACGTGTAGGAGCACGGGCAGTCGTCGCTACTGCGTCGGCAGAGTGTCCCAGTTCTTCAAGGCGTCCTGCTTGGACAAGGTGGGACCTGGAACGAGTTGGCCGATGATCTCCCACGGTGCCAGATGTGGCGTAGCACCCAGCCCGAGCATCTGTGCCGTTGCGAGATCCGGGATGCCGTAACGGATTCCGTTGTCAGAGATGTAGAACAGATTCTCGCGTCGCTGACTACCCGGTTCGACACCAGTAGTACGGACGAACTCACCCGTAGTGGGTGGCACGTACACAGCGTCGACACGGTCGCCCGCTGCCCCATCCTTGGTAGCCAGGTCCACCGGCTTCTGTGAGTCGGGCAGCGGCAGACGTGTGCCGAGCAGCAGTTGGACCGTAGCCCGATCCGAGGGCCCCTCTGTTGCGTCCGGCTGCTCCTTCCCGAGACCGCTCTTCTTCGCCCAGGTGACACAGGCAACCGGGTTGTCCTCGGCGGTAATAATCTTCGGTGTGGCGTTTGGGAAGTCGTCGACCGGCAGGGAATGCACAACCGGGATTCCGTTCAGCACGTCTGGTGTCACGGACTTGAAGCCGTTCATGCCCTGAGAGTTGTCGGAGCCGATGACCTGCGCGGTGAACGCCGAAATGCGCTGCACACCGTCAGCCAACACGACATACAAGTCGGACCGGTCGGAACCGTCCAGTGCCGCCACCTTCACGATGCCGCCTACCGGCACATTGTTCAGCTTGCCCAGGCCGTTCTCCCCGATGCGAGGGATAGTGGGCGGAACCAGAGGCGGCACCTTGACCGCAGCACCGATCAGGTCGGTAGTAGCGGGCCGCGATCGCTTGCCGCTCAAGCCCAATGCTTGCGCTATCGAGTCCTTCGTGCGATCGAACTCCGCGACCTTACCATCGTAGATCAGATAGTCCTTGCCGCCCTTGCTCGCCCAAATAGTCGAGTTCGAATCGACGGCCTTGACGCGATCGCTCAGCTCGAGGCTGCCAGAGATAATCGTGGTTTCTGCACCGGAGGACGAGGCTGCGCCACCGGATGCCGACAACGGCACCCTGTCGCAGAGCGTCCATTGGGACCGCTCGCCCTGCCCAGTGCCCGGTAAAGCCGCAGGCACACCGGGGATGCCGAGAATCGGTCCGCGCGGAACCGTGTTGAGCTTGCTGTCCTTGACTGATTTCGGAGTTTCGCTGGTACCCGAGATCAACCGCGCCGATGCGAGATTCAGCGTCGGGTACAAGGTCATCTTGGTTTTATCGTCTTTGTCCCGCACTACGACGTAGAGTGCTCCGCTGTCCTTGCCCATCACGATGTTCGCGTCACCGATGGATCCCTGCGGGCGAATGAAAGCCATGATTGCCGCACCGGCGACCACGAGCAACGCGAGAACCGCTCCGACCATCAGAGATCGAAACTGCGACCGCATGGGATCGTGCAGCATTCGAACGTCCCGACGGATCAACGCGTGGTCGAGTCGGCGCAGCAGAAAGCGGTACCCATTGACCTGGGCACGCGTGCTCAATTGTGCTGGCACTAACCAAATCCTCCGTCGAGCCGGGAACTACGGGCGTAGAGATTACTGGCCGCCGACCGACGACAGCGCACCCCTCCTAGCTGGAGGCGTGCGCTGTCGGATCGGCACAGACGTCCTCGTTACATGAAGGCGTTCTTGACCTTGTTGTCCGCGCTGAGGGCGTTGTGCAGCGCGCTCTCCACCGCGGTGGCAACGGCGTCCAACGTCGACAGGCACTTTTCGGCGTACGCGTTGTCCCAGTCGGACTTCGCGGCGGTAACACCTTCCAGTGCGCCGTTCTCCGCGCCGCTGTTCGGGTTCGACCACGCCTGCTTCAGGCGCTCGACAGCCTGGCCGAGATCGCTGGAGGTATCGACCTTGGACTGGCCGTCACCGGCAACGGCGACGAGGTCCTTGTGGAACTGACGGAGGTCCTGGACGAGGGAGGTCATCCCTGCGGCGTCGTAAAGCATTGCGTATTCCTTTGCAGTGTTGAGAAGTCTGGTGAGCGGTGACCGACTAGCCGAGGTTCGTGAGAGCCTTGCTGAAGTCGTCCTTGTTGGAGATATCCACGTTGCTGAACACGTCGGTACCCTGGCCGACCTTCTTCTCGAATTCGTCCAGGGCGGCGTTCAGCTTCACGGACTCGTCATCCCACGCGACCGCCGCAGCCTTGAACGAATCAGCAGCGTCACCCTGGAAGCTGTCCTTGGACGAGTCCACGCGGTCGGTGATCTTGCGCAGGATGTCCTTGACGGACGCGACTACGTCAGCCATATGGCTCTGCGCGGCCTTCGCAACTGCCGCGTCATTTGAAATAGATCCGGTCATCGTCTGTACCTTGCCTTTTCTCGGAATAGATAGGCGATGCGCTGTGCATCACCGGTTCGGGGTGGATCAGCTGTAGGTGGGTCACGCGGGACTCACGACAGCCACCTCCCCCCAGGCAGCGAGTCGATAAGAGTTGAAATCGACTGCGCGATACGGTGATCACTGCCCGGTGTCAGCGTGGACCAGAGTTGCTGGTCCGGGGCGACCCCCGGTGCGGCCACGATGCGGCCCCGTGCGGTGTCGTAGACAGCGACGGCTCCGGGCGATCGGTCTGTGAGGCCGTCGGCGTAGGCGTAGGCCACGATTTCGGCGTAGGCGTGGGTGGCGGAGAGGGCGAGGCCGTAGGTGGTGGCGTCGGTGTCGGGGACGCCAAGGCTGTAGACGGTGCTCGCGTACTCCGCGGAAGTTGTTGCGGTGTCGAGGCGTTCGGCCAGATCGGTGGACTCTGCGCTGAAGGCGGCGAGGTCGGCGGGCGGGCAGGGTCCGAGGGCGTCGAGGAGGGGGCGGGCGAGGGAGGCGCCGGAGCCGTCGGACCACAGGGGGTGGATGTCGAGGGTGTCGCCGCGGCGGATGGCGACGGCGTGGTCTTCGGCGCGGCGGGTGACGCAGACGCGGATGGGGCCGTTGGCGGTGTGGACACGCATGGCCAGTTCACGGTCGGGCTGAGCTAGTACGAAAAGTGCTGTGGCGGTGTCGGTGTCGACATCACCGTGGGCGTCGACTATGCGACGGGCGCGTAGGTCGGCGCGGGCTAGCTCCTGCGCCTGTTCCCATTCCTGGTACGAATCCTGCTGCGGGCCGATCGATAGCACCAGAGGTAGGGTCTGCACACCTAGGTGTCCAGCGAGTGCGATCACGCCGTCGTTGGTGAGGGTCGTCATGAGGCGGCCTCTTGACCGGACTCTTTCGCGCCGGAGGCACCTTCAGATCCAGTACTACCCGCGTTGAACGCGATGTCGACCGGGGCGCGCTGCGCGGCCGGGTCGATTCCGCCGAGCACGGCGGGCGCGACCTGCATGCCGGAGGTGAGGCCCAGCTCGGCGTCGCTGGTGGGTGCACCCACGAGTCCGGCGCGCGGGATGTGCTCTTCGTCGTTGTCCTGCCCTGTACTGCCCATGGCGGTGGGTGCCATCGACGTGCCGGTCTGCTGAACCGCAACCGGCTGCGTCACCACACGTTGCGTCGTCGCCTCCTTGGCCTCGACAGTTGTCGCGCGCACCTGGGTCAGTGGCATCGGCGGCAGGTTGAGCGAGTCGAGGGACAAGGTCGGCAGCGAGGTCGGCGCGATCGACGGCGTATCCGGGTTCCCCACAGGTTCGGCCGGTTGCTCTGTAGGCGTCAGCCCTGCGGTCACCTGTGGCGGCGCCTGGTGTTCCCAGGGTTTGGCCAGCGATTCGGTGGCGGCCTCGTACGTCCGCATCACCCGGGCTGCCTCAGCTTTCGCCTTCTCGGCGTCGGTCTCGGTCGTCGCCAGTCCGCCCAGCAGCGGCAGGCCGGCGGCCAGACCGAGCTGCTGCATCAGCTGCTGGAGGTCTTTGAGCTTCTCGACCTCATCGACGTCCGGCATGGACAGTTTCGCGAGTTCATATGCCGCAGCGTGTGATTCGGCCTGTGTGGCGTTACCAGCGGCGGCCGCCGCGGACGCACAGAGCCAGTCCCGCAACGCCTTGATGCGTTCGATGAACGGACCGCTGTTCTTGGATTCCCAAGCGCTGTCGAGGATTACGAGAATCCGCTCGTATTCGACGGCGGCAGCCGCGAAACCCGCGCTCAATCGCGTCCACGCGAGACCGGCCTCGGCGGCGGGTACCGCACCGGCACCCGTCACCAGGTCGCGCGCCAGCTGTTCGGGCGGCCGGGACTCCCAAACCGTCTCGGTGAAGCCGGGTTTCGTCGGTTCCAGCATCGGGGAAGGTCTCTCCGCTCAGCCGGCGAAGCCGAGGACGGACTGCTCCTCGACCTGCCCGAAGGTGTCGAACTGACTACGCAGCGTCGACGCGAGATTGCGCAGTTCGGTGACGCCGTCGCCGCCGGAGGTCACGAAGGACGCGGCCACCGCGTTGAGTGTCTGCGCGGCACGCTGCGACACCTCATCCGCTCCGGCGGGCGCGAAGTCGAGCTTGACCTGCTCGACGCCCAGTCCGTTGGCGATGCGGTCGGCGAGCGCATCCAGCTGGGCCGCGGCGTCGCGCGCGGTCGAGGCGTCGAAGCGCAGACCGTCGAATGCGTTGGTGCTCATGCCAATCCTCCTGTTACCCCTGGCAATTCGGTCCCTACATCACAGTGATCTCAGAGTGTGAGCGCCTTGTCCGGCGGCTCTTCGATGGCTTCGATGGCGCCGACAACCGGCAGGACCACACCCTCGATCACACCGACCACCTCGTCGCCGTGCGCACCCGTGACCAGGCCCGAACGGTCCGAGGTGGACTCTTCGTCGGCGGCGCCGGCCCGACCCGCGGCACCAGCGCCCGAGGCCATGCCCGGCGAGGTGGTGGCGGTGGTACGACCGGTCGCCTCGGTGGTGGTCTTGGGAACTCCGGGTCCGGAGGTGACCTCGCCCGTCGGAATCCGGCTGGTGCCAGGCATATTCGTCGGTGTCGTGGTGGTGGGCACGCCGCCGAACAGGGTGCTGAGCGGACTGCCGCCGCCACCGTCGGTCTTCGTGGCGTCCGGGCTGTCGGTCTTCGCGGCGTCTTCGGTCTTGATGGTGGTGTCCGTGGGCGTATTGGTCTTGGTGTTCGTATTGGTGTTTGTGTTCGTGTTGGTATTGCTGTTGCTCAGCGCCGAACTGATGTCGCTGACGCCGGAGGAGACGACCGAAGCGCCCTTCTCGACCAGCTTTTCCGCGACCGTCGGCGCGACACTGGCCATGGGCTGCAGCGCGGTGCCCACCATGTTCACCAGATCCGCGATATTGGAAGCGATCGGCGCGCCCGCGATCATGATCTTCGTTCCGGCCGCGGTGATCTCGGCGGTGCTGCCCGCCAGCTCGGCGCTGGTCTTGGCCGCGATGGCCGTGCCTTCCGTGATCGCGTCGGTCGCGGTCGCGATCAACCACGGGATGCCGGCGGGAGTCGCCAGCATCGCGATGCCCGCGGTCACCTCCGCGACGAATTTCGCGATGACAGCGCTGATTTCGGCATAGCCCTCGGCGACGATGGCCTCGGCGCTCAATAGAATCCCGTGCTGCTGAGCCCCCTGGGCGGCCACCTCGACGCTGTTGGCCTCGACCATCTTGCTCTTGTCCTGCGCGGCATTGGCGGCATCGCCGGTCCAGGTGTTCATGACTGTACTTGTCGCCGACTTACTTTGCGACACAGCGGAAGTCAGCGCACTGATCAGCGAAGTCAGAATGGTCGCCGGATTGAAACTGCTGTTGCCCAGGCTCCCCGTCCCGAACGACTGCAGCAAACTGACGACCGGCTGGATCAGGCTCGTCAGGTCGATCGTCGGCAGCGTCGGCATCTGTATCCCCGACAGATCCGGCAGGCTGATCGACGAAAGTTGTGGCAGCTGCGGCAATCCCAGATTGCTCAATACATCCGTGACCGGAGTATCGAGGTACGGACCGATCGGACTGCTGCGAAGCTCGTCCAGAACGGTCGGATTCGACGGGTTGGTCACAGCACCGTCGATAGGAAGCTCGCCGCCGAGGTTACTTCGTTGGTGCCGTATGCCCCGACAGCCGCGTACGCCGTGGTCGCGGTGTCCGCGTGCACCGCCGCGATTTCCGCTGAGGACAGCAGGTAATTACCCTGCGCGACAGCGAACGCCGCCAGGAACTCCTGCCCGATCAGCCCGAACACCGGCACCGCCTGCGCGAGCGCGGTAGCCACATCAGCTCCGGCCGCCCCCGCGACCTGCGCAGCGATGCCCGCCTTCTGTGTGCCGTACGCCAAGATGGGCGCGAATTCCGCCGCCACGTGATCGGCCATGAGTGTCCCTCCCACTACCTATGATCGTGCTCAGACTACAAGTGCGAAAATTCTTGTGCCAGACCGCAAGATGCAAACTCTGGCCAAAGTTCTGTTAACAAACCGGCCTAGCCGGCCATCTCCTCATTGAATCGGTCCACGACCTCAGCCCGCCGCTCGAACGCCCGCCGCGCCGCCTGCGCCGCCGTCGTCACCACAGCCTGCTCGAACTCCGCCGGCGTCATCCGCGAAACAGCGCTCGTGAACTGCAGATCCTTGAGCGCGCCATTCCCGTCGACCTCGGCCGTCACGGCCCCGTCCTCGGAAGTCTCCCGCCCCCGGACCGCAGCCATCTGATCCGCCAGGTCCTGAAACCGATACAGCTGCCGCCGAACCTGCTCCTGCAGCTCATCCATAGACGAAACCACGCGCGCCCCCTCTCACACCGTCCTGAGCCAACTCTGCGGCTCAGTATCGTAGTCCTGCTCCTCGACAATCTCTTGTCGAGCGACCTCAGCTTCAGTGGGAAGCCCGGTCCGAGCAAGGCCCTCAGCACCAAGCCCGGCCTCCTCCAACTGCTTCCGCAGCGCGAGCCCAGCCCGATTCGCAGCCTTCTGGCACAGCCGCAAGACCTCCCCAGCGAGCTGTCCCGGATCCCGATGCAGCTCAGCGGATTCGACCTTCACGGCCAATGGCAACCCCTGATTGGTCGCCCGCACCCGAATAGACCCGGACGTGCTGGCAACAACTAGCGAGGCCCAATCCCCCTCGCCAGCACCAGAACTGGTCGTCCCCGACTCAGTCATGCCGAACTCCCTCCCAGTTAGCTATGCGTATGAGTATCACAGGCCGCTTCGCCAAGCCAACAGCATTTCGATGCGCGGATGCGTTCACCCGCGCTCGTCTCTGATGGTCTGCACCACTGCGGCGACATAGTTGTTGACTACCGAGATGAATCTGGTCTCATCGACCGCGAGTGCACGCTGGGGGTTCTCGACCATGACGTAACGACCGTCATCTTCGATATCGCGGAAACGCACTATGTGGCTGGTGATTCCACGCGGACCGAACACCGATCGGCCCTGCACGATCCGGACCTCACCGGCCGTCGTGATGGACTGCGCCATGAATTCCCGCGTGCGAGAGACCGCGGTGTCCGGTGCGGCGGCGATGGACGAACGGCCGAAATCGTGGTCGAGATCCTGCTCGTGTGAGGCCAATCCGATGTCGCCGAGACGGCCCCGCTCGACGGAGGGCATGGCACGAACGATTTCGTCGGCGAGCTGGATGGGATCGCATTCGGTCACCGTGTAGCCGCCACGTTGGAAGTAGCTCGTGCCGGGCAGCTGCTTGATCACATAGCCCTTTGGTCCCTTACGCGTAGCGCGGGCCCGAATCATCGAGCCGGTACCGAAGCGGTCCCGTTCATCCCATCCGTAAGCGGTCAGGAACAGATCGGGGTTTGCCATGGCGTCGAAAACGAGCTCGCAATTTCCGCCGACCTTGTGACTCAGGCTTTCTCGAGCCTCCGACTGCTCGGCGTCGAATTCGTCCGCGGTCTGCGTAGCCGAGGTGAACAAGAAAGGCTTCGGCGGCGCTTGTCCCGTCCGATCCATCCAGAGGGCGTAGAACTCGGCCTCGGTGAATCGCCAACTCTGCGTCATTTCTCCGCCACCGGGGTGACCGCGGCCGGAGCCTCACCGAGAACTTCTTCGAGATTGTCGAGGTTCGTGAGGAACTGCGGACGCTTGTGCTCCTTGCCCTGCCCCTGCGAGCCCGCCGACATCGGCGAACCACCCATACCACCGGTTGAGCCGCTGGAGGAGGCCGAGGACGTAGATGCCAGTCCTGCACGCGAAGTCGTGGTTTCCTCCGCGTCCGTCTCGGTCGTCGTTGTCTGGTTGGCGGAACGAGGAGCGATCGGAGTCTTCGGTGTCTGGGGCGACCCAGGGCTAGTGGGCGTGCCACCCGTGGGGCTGCCTCCGGTCGGGGTTCCGCCGGGTGTGTCGGTGTTCGGAATCAAGCCCAGGTTCTGCAACTGCTGAGTGAGCTGATCCGTCGGATCGGTGGTCTTCGTCGTCGTCTGTGTTTGCGTCAGCGCCGTTTCGACCGCCGAGGCGAGCTTCTCGACGCCCTGCTCGGCGGCGGTGATGCCAGCCTGAAGCACCGTGCTGGCCTGCGTGATCAGCGTCTGGAGCGTCGTGTCAGTCGTTGTTGTCGGCGTGTCGGTCTTCTTGGGATCGGTGTCCTTCGGATCAGTGTTG
Organism: Nocardia sp. NPDC051981; assembly: GCF_040680715.1. Classification (NCBI taxonomy): domain Bacteria; kingdom Bacillati; phylum Actinomycetota; class Actinomycetes; order Mycobacteriales; family Nocardiaceae; genus Nocardia; species Nocardia sp. NPDC051981. Next base: position 259,118 of record NZ_JBFAXK010000001.1, read on the forward strand.
GTTGGCTGTTGACCGTCCGGGTTGTCGATATTGGGTGTCTGGGTGGTCGGGGTCTGCGTGGTGGGAGTACCCGCCGGCTGCTTCGCATTCGGATCCGGCTGATCGGTGGGTGCCGGTCCCGGCGGCGTTATCGAGACCGCAGCCTTCGGGTCGGGGATGATGGGCACCGCACCGCTCGAGTCCCTGACGCCATTGCCGTACCACTCATCCCATGCCTGCCGCATCTCGTTCATCGCTTCATCGACGGAACTCTGCGAAATGGGCATCTCGACGGCCGATTCTCCCGCCGCGACAAGCTCGGTGGTCTGCGAAATACTCTTGTACGGCAAGAAATTCTGCAGCTTCTTCAGCCATCCCTCGGCAAAGGCGAGATTGGCGCTCATCAAATCCATCGAATCGGTCAGGGCCTTCACATTGTCGAGGTAGTGCCCGATCCCGTCCCGCGCCTGCTTGGCAGCGTCGGAGGCCCAGATCTTTTCCCCGATCGAGTTGTCACCCTGGTAGCCCGTCAGATACTGGTCCTTGGCCGCGGAAAAAGTAGACGCCTGACTCTTGATGTAAGCGCTCGCGGTCTTCCAGTCTTGCGCATGCTGCGCGAGCACGCTGAGGATCGTGGAATCGTGAATATATTGCCAATGATTGTGGAAATCGTCCCAGCCGTATTGGCTGCCCGATTCGGGAGTAATCTGCTTACCGTCCAACGCAATCCCCGCAGCCTTGGCAGCGGAGCTGAGCTGGCCCGCCTGGTCTGTGCTCTGGAGCTTGTTGGAGTAGTCGTCCTTCGACGTTCCGGACCACTCGTAGACGTTGCCCCTATTGGATTGCCCCCATCCCGGCAGGCTGACAGAGTCGACGTGCTGTGTCAGCGCGGCCAGCGGAGACGTCGCCAATCCGGGCTGCCCACTCGCGTGCATACCGCTGAATCTGTCGCGCACATTCTGGTCGAAGTTCACAGCTGACGTCTGATCAGCGTCCGCGTACGCCTTATTCGCCCCGACGAAGGCCTCACCCATACTGGTGAGAACTGCCACATGGTCCTTCGCGACCGTGCCGCCCAGACGCTGCGTAGCCGCATTGAGCTTGTCCGCGAGCATCCGCCCGGAGTCTCGCTGATTGAACGGTTGCAGGTTCGTCTCCGGCTGGACCAGAGCCATAGCCGCGTTCACGACCGTCAACATGTCGGCGGCCTGCTGCGCCATCGTCTGGGCGGCTCCGGAGTCGAAGTACACACCCTTCTGGCCGTCGTTTCTGAGATTGGTGAAGGCGTCGCCATCGGCCACGAAACGTTCTCCCTCCCCCTCCAATAACGTTGCAATCCAACGCTATTCACGACCCTTACTGCACCGTGTTGCGCTACCAAGCCCCCGGTGACGATACGGCCCGACCGTACCATGAGGTACCCCGCGCAGCTTCCCGTCACCTCGGGCGGGGCATCGTCCACAGTCGAGCGGTGTGATCCATGCTGCCGGAGGCGAGCTGCGAGCCATTCGGGGCGAAGGCCAGTGAACGTACCGGGCTGGTATGGCCGGCGAGGGGATCGGACAGCTTGGCGCGAGTGGCCACATCCCAGAGCCACACCTCGTTGTTACCGCTTGCCCAGTCCTTGTCCTTTGACAGCACCACTGTTGCCGCGATGCCGACGGCTACCGGCGGAACCACCGCGACATTCAGTCGCAGCAGCCTCCTCCGACTCATGCCCTTCGGTTCGGGTTCGGCCGAAACCTGTTGTCGCGCTGCAGGCTGCGCCGCAGGAGACGGCGGCACCCAGCGATGAGCAGGGGGCGGAGCGGAGGCGACGACGGTCGGCGCGATCCGAGAGAACGGCACCGACGGCTGCACGCTGGCAGCAACAGCAGTGGACGCGAACTCCGAACAGCTGGGGAACCTGTCCTCCGGCCTTTTGCTGGTCGCGCGAGCGAGCACGCCGTAGAACATCGGTGAGATGTCAGGTCTGAGACTGCTGAGCAGGGGAACGGGTTTGCTCAGATGGCCTGCGACCACCTGACCGGGATTGGTCGCGGCGAACGGTGGTTGTCCGGCCAGCAACGCGAACAGGGTGCAAGCGAGCGAGTACTGGTCTGAGCGGTGGTCCACTCGCTCGCCAGACAGTTGTTCCGGCGAGGCGTAAACCAGTGTCGCAGTGAAGCTTCCGGTGGAGGTGAGCTAGGTGCTCGCGTCCAGCAGGCGAGCAATTCCGAAATCGGTGAGAATCGCCCGCTCGTCTCGGCCGGTATCTGCTCTCGACAGCAGGATGTTCGCCGGTTTGACGTCGCGGTGCAGGATTCCGCGGCTGTGCGCGTAATCCAGGGAGACAGACTGCGTGTCCCCTTCCGTGCAATTCACCGTTGTCATCCAGCGGTGATCATCCGTACAGCCAGGGTTTTTGCTTCCGGGCTGACCTCGCCCAGCTGGAAGTCGCGAGCGATAATGTGGCGCACCAGCTCTGGGTCTGGAGGAAGGGCGTGCTTGCGGAAGTAGTGGGATACCGCGCCGGACCAGATCCAGACGCCGTCGGTGCGGAAAGTCAGGGGCACGTCACGGACGGAGGGGATGAATTCGTCGGCCTCGAAACTGCGCGCGGCCAGGACGATCGGGGCGGAGTCGAGGTAGGCGAGGATCCGGTCACGCAGGTGTGAGGGCAGCGACGCCCTGACTGCGACCGGGCGACCGTCTTCGTCGCGGTGGTCATAGACGCGCGCGAGCCTTGGGAACTCGTCGAATTCGGCACTCACCCTTGGAACCCTCCCACCCCGACACGTTTCAGACGATCCTAGCCGGGCAGTCGCAGGGCCGCTGGCCAGCGGACATAGCTCGAATAGCGGCGTATCCGGGCGGTGACTAAGCTGCGGGCGGTTGATGGACGCTTGATTACAGGGGGAGTTCATGGCTATTGCCATTGTCATCGGGGTGGTCATCGTGGTGGCGTGGGGTGCGCTGGCGATCAGTGGCACTGCGAAGAACCGTGAGGCGCATGCGGCGATGGCGACCGCGATGGGTGGTGTGCCCAGCTGGCCCACCGAGGTCTGGCGCGAGCAACACGCGAAGGTCGGGCTGTGCCCCTACCCTTCGAAGGCGAAATACCAGGAGCCCATCCACGGTCAGGCCCTCGGCTTCCCGTTCACCACATTCTTGGTCGAGCACGAGACCATGTACCTCAATACGATCAAGACCTGGCGACACACCGCGGCCTTGCTCGAAGGCGTCGATCCCACGGTGGACCGGCTGGACCTCCTGTCGACCCAGGGTGAGTGGCTTCTCGAGTTCAATAAGAAATCGGTCGAACACCGCCGATTCTCCAGCGGTGACGCGGAATTCGATCGCTGGTACCTCGGTCTGACCCCCAATAACCCTGATCATGCCCGGCAGCTACTGACGCTCCCCGTCAAGAAGGCGGCGTACGCGATCGTCCAGATTGCCCCTACGGCGCGCATTCGCGTCAACGATGGAGTACTGATCTGCTGGATCCGCGGAACCGTCCCCCGTGATTCCGCCGCTTACCTGGAAGTCATACGACTGATGACCGAGCTCGCCACAGCCGTCAACCAGGCTGCGGCGCAGCTCAATAGCGGTGGTCAATACCGCGGGTGACACGCTCGTGCACCATCGTTGGAAGAACGTTTGACGACCGGGGGAATCATGACGCAGCCAGGTCTGCAAACCGATGACACACAGCGCATTTCGGAAGCGGCTGTGCGGGCGGGTCTGGGGAGGCACGTTCAGACCTACGGCGCGGTCACGATGGACTGGCGCGGCATCGGACGACTCGGGATGATATTCGTCGGGCTGGTCGCGTGCTCAGCCGGGCTGGAGTAACCGGATACAGCACCCTGGTGCAGTGGGCCGAGATCACCGACGTTGACATTGCCGAGGGTCGGCTCCGCATCAAAACCGCGGCCAAACATCCCTCGATCGCCGTTCCGATCAGCTCGCTCACCAACTTCAACCTGCTGTATGCGCTGATCAAGCGCGGACGCGGGCTGTAGTCGCGCAGGTCTCCGTTGGAAGTTCGTTAGAAGTCGCCTAGTCCCGGTTTCTACCGTCGACAACGTTACCCGGCCGAAGCGCCGGATCGGGGTCGACGGAAAGGAACGGGCGATGGCGAATCGAATGATGGCACCCGGCCGGGACTCACTCGGACCGGTGTATTTGCTGTCGCGGATCAGAACCGTCTGCGCGGTGACGCATACCTCGACACATTGGCCCCCATTGCTTCCGCTGTAGCTGGACTTACGCCATAGGTGACCCGCGACCGGGGCCATGCGCCGACTCCCTTATTTCCACTCGGTCGCCCGGCTCCGAATCAGTTCGGCGGATTCACTTTTCGACAGTGCCGCCGCGCTGAGCTGGTCGGCCAACATCTCGTACACTGCCACCCCATCGTAATCCTGCAGGTAGAGACGCCAGTCGGGTATTCGATGTAGCCGACTGTCTGCGCTTCGTCGAAGTACAGCAAGATGAACTCGCCGACCTTCCCGCCATGGGCGTAGGTCCTGGTCGGAAGAATCCGAATATCGTTGTGGTCGTGCTCGATCAGGGTCAGCAGGTGGTCCAGTTGTTCGCGCATCACGCGCGGACCGCCAACCTCCCGGACCATAACTGCCTCCTCGATGACGGTACTCAAACCCATCGGGTCGGCGGTGTCCGCGACCCGCTGCCTCGCCATGCGGGCCCGGACGGTCTGCGGAACGTCAACCGACGCCACCAGCGGACTGCCCGCGTGCAGCGCAGTCGCATAGCTCTCGGTTTGTAGTTGACCGGTGAAGGTCACCGTCTGATAGATGAACTGGCTCCGCGCGAGGCCATCGAGGCCGACAAACGTCTTGAACCAGTTGGGCAGCACCTCGGAAAACGGTGCCCACCAAGTCTTCTGGTCTGCGCGACCGGCCAGCGATGCGACGATGCGAGCCGGTCGATCTGCGCCACATCGGCTCTGTACAACCTCAGTAGAGCGGTCACACCATCGGGCTGCTGCAGGTACTTCCCGGCCTCCATCGCAACGATCTTCGGCTGACTGCATCCGATCGCCTGCGATGCCTCACTCTGCTTCACCCGTGCCTGCGGTCAATCTTGATCGGCGAGCCGGCGGAGATCGGCGAGCGTGGGCGCCTCCTGCTCCGGAATCGGCTCGATCACACCGAATGTCCCAGGGGCATTGTCTGGTAGCGACCGGCAACGCCGAACCGCATCGAGCGCCGACAGCCCAGCCATATGTGCATTGATGAGACGTGAGCGCCACAGTCCCCCCGCAACGAAGCCCGTGTGGCCGACCGCGGTGCGCGGGATGTACCCGGCGGCATCGTCACTCGTCGACGCCCACACATACCCGACGATCGTGCCTTTCAGACTGACGGGCAGATAAATGACAGCCGAAGCGGTTTCCTCGGGGTATGTGGTTGTCGGAGAAGGCGCGATCGCGCTGAATCCTTCCGAGCGATCCTCCGGACTGCCACTTGGAAAGGTGCCGTCCTGGACCCATGGACCATCGCCCAACGGCTTATCGGGATTCAAGCGCAGCGCCAACTCCTGGATAGTCCGCGACTCACCTCGCTCCGCGTTACCAGCGATCGCACCGAGTTGGGGGTCCCCAGGCCTTCCACGCCAATACTCGATCGCCTCCGCCGGGGTAAGCCCCATACCGTAGGTCTCTTCGAGCCGATTGTTCCAGTACACAGCGAATTTCACACGATCGACCGCGGACGCGAGGTTCCGGAAGAACCCCGCGGACTTCCCGTCCTGTGACCCCCACAGGTAGCCGATCAGGGTGTCGCCTACCGTGATCGGAAAGTAGAACACCGGAAGACGCGTCCAGGCGTCGTAGTTCGGCGCCATCGCGTCCTCCGCCGACAAAAGAGGCGGGAGCGTGGCGGAGGCTCGGATCTCGCCGGACTGTGCGGTGTCCGCGGCGTTGTCGGGCCCGAAACCCTCATTGAACTTTGGACTGCTGTCGACGATTCGGTCCGCAGGCGGAACAGCGTCGCGGGCACGTACATCCTCGGCCATCTGCCGGTCGATCTCGTGCAACTGGTCGACGGTGACACCCAGTCTCGCCGCGAGCTTCTTGTCGATCTCGCTGTCGTCGGTTTCATCCGGCGGGGTCACCCAAGGCGGAAGCGTCATGGCGGATTCCTGAGTTCGTTCAGAAGTACGCGGAAATCGCAGCGTCGAACTTTGCGTCGGACACGTCGACATCGGTTGCGGGACGGTAGTTTTGCGCGCGCACGTGATCGAGGAACGCAGACGGAATTGCGAGGGAGTAGTTCGCGAGATAATGGATCGAGTCGATGCGCCAGATCCACTCTCCGTCAGAAAGCAGTGATGGACCGTTACGGATAGTCTGGGAAACATCGACCAGATCCGTGACATCCGCCGGTACGTCGAAGACCGGCGTGGCCGACCTCATATACGCGACTACCAGATCTCGTTCCCCAACCACCTGGTCGGTGTACGAATCTCGCAACGACGGAAGCCCTTCCCGCGCTTTTCGGTACATCTCCTGATAGATACCAACGGGCTTCAGACCGATCACCGCCACACTCCTGTGTGCATCAGCCGAGATGTTCCGAGGAAGGCGTGCCCAATCCATCGTGGAACCATTCGGGCATGTGCTCGGCCGTGCGCGGATACCACTCGTTCTCGAGGGCAAAATCCCTGCTCGTCGGACCTTTCTTACTGAATCGGGGAAGTTGGTCACGGTTGTAGTCGATAACAAACCGGCCGGGCGGATCCAGTACATATTCGAACTCGACCCAGGTGCCCAGACCGGGGGCGTACATACCGTCCCGCAAATCTTGGAACTTTCGCCATGCGGTAGGCGGGAAGGAGAAGCCTTGCACAGATCCATCCGGCATCTTCACCCCACTCTCACGCTCAGCGTACCGACCGAGAATCCGACCGCGAACAATCAAGCGCGTCCATCCCATCGGCAGGGTCTCGAGTATTTCCAATGTGATGTCCGACAGCTTCTCCTGTTGTTCCATCGGGTTCAACGGCTGGTTCGACATCAGGCAAGTCCTCCTCGGAAACCGATCATCAATGCACAGCCTACTGTGTATCGCCGTCGGCCTCATGCTGCCGTTCCAGTTCCAGGCCGAACGCCACCCGATCCTGCAACCACTGCGGAACATGCTGCTCCGCACGTGGATACACCTCCAGGTCGCGCGCGTACATCAGCGGATGCAAGTCAGGTGACCACTGTGGATCATCGTCATAGTTGAACGAGATATCTGGTTCTTCCCCACGATTCAGCACAAACCTCGCGGAGAGCCAAGCTCCACGATCAGGCTCGTACATCTCGTTCCGCAGCCGTACCAGCAGATCGGTCACCGCCGGCTGGCTCACCTCGCCCGCGGACCTGCCATTGGCATCCTGCGCGGACACCGCGACTTCGTACGACATCACATTCGCCCAGACCTGCAGGGTAAGGCGCGCCCAGCTCACTGGCGCCGCACGCTCCACTATCGCGCAGATCTCAGCGACCGTTGTACGGGGTGGCTGGTCCAAAGTTCGCCTCCTTGTTCGAGAACGCTCGTTCCTTGGTAACCACCGACTCCACCACGGGCTTACCGTTCAAACCAAGCTGCACGGTGCCGTCGGAATTGCGTGCGTAGGTAACCTCTTGCCAGCGCATGACAACCGAAGCCGGAACTCCGTCGGCTTCTCTGATCATCTTGACCTGATAGTTTCGAATATCCTGATGATCCTGACTCGCGAATTCGACGAGCTGGTTCTCCTTTGCCCGCCACGATGCAGCATGAACCCATCCGTCTCGATCATTTCCGGAGTTCGATGCTGCCATCTGCGGATGCATGTTCAGATATTCACCAAGACCACCGAGCTCATTCGCGAGCAGGTGCCCGCCCGCCCACTTGATACGAGCCTTCGCTCGTTCAAGGAGGGTCAGCGTACGCCCGGGAGGGTTCTTCGGGAAGGCAGCTTCCCCTTCCTGGTTGGCACGCTTCTGCGCGCCTTTCTTGCTGTCGTCGTCGCGATGGTTCTTGTCCTGCCCCCGCGCTTCGACATCTCCAGTGAGTCGATCCGTCTGGCCATGCTCGTCGGTATGGAAGTTCAGTAATTTCTCATTGTTATGAAAATTTGGAACCTGATATTGAACGTCCGGTAGCAATGGGAAGCTCAGGTCGGGGTTGAATCCAGACCATTTTCCCTTGCCATCGACGGCCATATCACGTGCACCAGGAGTAGCCTCAACCCATTTGACGACACCATCACCGTCGGTGAAAAATGTTGTGCGAGTGCCATTTTGGTTGACCACAGGGTATTCCGTCCACGGGTGGAGCCCGCCGTCCCCGGCCAAGTCACCCAGCGGCTCAGGTATCGGATCCGGGCTCTCATCCGGCCGAAGTCTGTCAGGCTCCGTGTTGCCGTCCGGCACATTATCACGGTCACGGTGTGGCGCTCGGATCTCTTCGTGCACATCGAGCGGCCGCCGCGGCGCGTGCGGATTCTCGGGATCCGGGGGTCGGTGACTAGGGCGATTCCATTCCACGAATCGCTCGTTGTACTTCGGATCGCCCGAATCGATGATCACATCGTCTTCGAGGTCCGCGTACCTCGAAGAGGCCGAATCGCCGTCGAGCCCGTGTTCATCGTGCGGCGAATCAGACTGCTCGTCGTGCGGCGAACCCGGATGCTCATCGTGCGGCGAACCCGAAGGCTCATCCGCTGTCTCATTGCCGAGAATGTCCCAGCCATCTCGGGTGTCCCCGCCTCTGGGCAGGGCCGCGTCGACAAGGGAATCCGGCTGGTGGACGGTGGGTTCGGGGGTTCTTCCGTCCGGCCCTTCCGGGTGGAAGGTCTTCCAAGTGCCTTCGTTGTGGACGACCGCTGGAGAATCCGGGTGAGCCCTCACACCGACCAGATCGGACGGGGCCCGGACCGGGACACCCAGTTCATGAGCGACGTGTTGGGCCCAGCCGATTTCGTTTCCGCTGTGGCAGGAGATGAGGCGGACCGGGGTCCCCGGTACATAGTCCGGGTTGTTGCGGATTGCTTCTACGACCTTTTGCGGGTCGATCTCGTGGCCGCCGTCGGCGGTGGGGCGGCCGAAGCGGTTGCCGTGGAGGATTACATCGTGTTCGCCCTCGTTACGGAGGTTTTGGAAGACTCGCTCGATTTCGGGGGAATCGCCTAGTGAGGTGCGGTCGGTTCCGTAACGGACGGGAGGATCCTCAGGGACCAGGTCTCGAGTGTTCGGAGCATGGGTAGCCTCGCTATCGCTGGGATGGGTGTCGGCATGCTCCGGCGAAGTTTCGTGAATTCCTGTGTGGCTGGGGGTTTCGACCAGATAGATGCGAGTGACGCCGAAGAGGTTGGCGTTGGGGTCGTGGACTACGCCTCGGACTTCGAACGTCGCGTTGCGGTCGAACAGGATCTCCTTCTCAGCCGGACGGGCCGAAAGCGGGCTGACTTCACGACCATTCGTCGAGTGCATGATGAATTCGACATTGCCGGTGAAGATTCGGTTGCGGTCGGTCGAGGTACTGGTGAATGAGGGCTCACGAACTGTGGCGCCCTTCACGTAGCGAGCGAGGTCCTCGGGTGAGAGGTTTGTTCCTCGCCATGCCGTGCCTTCGAAGGTAGGAAGCTTATCGAGCGCCGAGGAGATATGGTCTGCGAGTTCCGCTTGATGGGGATCCAGGTCAGCGCCACTGCGAAGGCGCTTGTTCAGATCGGCGTAGACGCCCGCGTCGGGGTCGGTGTAGCGGTGCAATGCATCTTGCTCGTGTGGGGTGAGCTCCGATGGAGCACCGGCTTCCGGCAACTCGTGAGCGGGTTCCGAGTTCGGCTCGTCAGCTGACGAATGTTCCTTGGATGGCCCGGTATGATCGGCGACCTCTGAAGGGTGCTCAGTCGTGTGCGTCGGAACCGCGCCATGACTTTCAACGTCCGATGGGTGTGGCAGTAAGGCCTTGTAGTTTTCATTCAGATAATTCGCGAACTCGGGGTTGTACTCGTTGAACAGTCGCATCGCAGTCACCGCTGTCGAGCGGTCGAGCATTCCGAGTTTGTCCATCAGGTCGCCGAGTCCGAGTCGTAGTCCGGGTAGTTCGGCGGTGCGAGTCGGATCGTTGTAGGCGGCAGCTATGTCGGCGATGCGCTCATGCATCTCGTTGAAGCGGTCGGCCAGATGCGGTGTGAGCGTCGAGGGTCGATCGGCAGGATCGGTCGGCACATGTTCGGGTCCGTTGCCTTCGGCATGCGGAGCCTCTTGCGGGTGCACCGGCTCGACCGGATGCTGCGTCTCGTCGCCCAGCCGAAAGGGAACGTGGTCTTCGTCGGGTCCGTCCGTCGGAGGATGAACCGGATCCGCTTCGGGCTTGTCCGTCGTCGAGTTCGGATCGTGGGCATCCGTGACTTCGACGTGCGGCTCGTGGACGTAATCCGCCGGTACGAGGGTTCCTTTGACCAGGTAGTCGACGTACCCATCGTCGTATCTCGCGCCTTGCGGATCCTCGATGACATCTGTGATCAGGAAGCGGGATTCACGCTGGAGGATGAGTTCGTTCTCAGGTCCGGACAGTCCCTTGTCGCCGACCCACGCGCCCTTCGATCCAGCCGGAACCTCCAGTTCCATACGGACTTTGAGCCTGAATTCTTGAGGCGGGGTCGGTCCCAGACTGGTCGACATGTAGCCGTGGTCGTCCTGGACCGTGCCCTTCAGCAGTTTTGGATTACGACCGTTCAGTGGCCGGCCGTCGGGTCCGATGAGACGGTCGAGACTCCTCATGCTGATACCGCGCGAAACCTCCACTCCCTCGGGAAGCGGACGATTCGTTGCTTGGTCGAGGTGAGCGACCTGAGATCGAAGGATGTCCATCGTCGGGTCACCACCGAAATACTCACGCATCGAAGGCAGCTTGCCGGAATTACGCCACAGCTCCTGGAGCCGAGCGTGCGGATTGTCCTCGTTGAGGATGCTGTCGATCGCAGCGCGCAGGGGCGGATCGAGATTCGGATCGCGAGGATCGGGATGCTCCGCAAGCAATCGCTCGAGCACTTCGATCTTCGGCATGATCGGGCTGCCGCCGGTGAGCCGCATCAATTGCCCGTAGTGGACTTCGTCCTCACCGAGCTTGGTGAGCAACTTCACCGGGTCCGGCGCGCGCAAGAATTCATTGATCCAAGACTTCTTGGTGTATGCCTGCAGCTCACGTAGTTCAGGGCCGGACATCATGTCTCGGATAGGACCGAGTATCTCCTCGCCATAGTGGCGGGCAGCATCTGGTGTGTCGAAACGCCGGATCGGATCGTGGGCGGGACCACCGACCTCATGATCGGTCGGATGGGTGAATTCGTGGGTGACTGGTTCGTGCCGGGGCTCGGGGTGCTGCCCTTGACGCGCGGGTTCGGAGCGCGAATCCGGCTGGCCTATACGGGCTTCCGGGCGAGTATCGCGGACATTCGCCGGAGTGGTCTCAGGGGTTCGTTCGAGCGGATGTACCGGGTTGCCGTGGGAGTCGTAGACGATGGCGTGGGTGGATTTGACGTTGGTGTGGTCCGGGGGGAAGGGGTAGGGGCCGCCGGGGACGGCGTTGTCGTGGACGACTAGTCGGCCGCCGTCGTTGGTGATGGTGTAGGCGTGGGCGCCGATGTCGTTGGCGTCTGTGGGGCCGTGGAATTCGTCGACGACCAGAGCGGTGGCGCCGTCGCCTAGTCGGTGGAGTTGGTCGGCGATGGAGCCCAGGGTTTCGTGGCGGTCGAGGTGGGCGCCCGCGGCGTTCTCGAGTTCGGCCGCGGTCATGCCGTGGTCGGCGATGTGGGCGTCTTCGGGGACGTGGACGTCGGGGTTGCCGGTTAGCTCGTGGACCTGGCGGAGGGCCTGGGGGCCGCAGTCGTTGACCTGGGAGTGCGTACGTTCCGGGGCGACCGGGGCCGGGTCCTGGGGGCGGTGCTGGTTGACCAGATCGTCGTAGCCGTAGGGGTGTTCGCCCTGATGGACATTGGGTTCGGGAGCACGGAAGCCCGCCGGGTCGTGAGGTCGGGAGCCGACGTTGCGCTGCCACGCGTTGAGGTCGTCTCGGCCGGGGCGAGGGTATTCGGGCAGGGTGTGCGGGCTCTCGCCGTTGGCGATACGGGCGAAATTGTGCAGGGACTCGGTCGGAACCGTGGCGCCCTTGTCCAGGTAGTTGTAGTAGCCCGTGTGGGTCGAGATGTCGCTGAGTGTGTGTATGCCGCCGGGGAATTGGGCGGCAATGCGGTTGGCGCCGAAGGCCGAGATGGCGGGGTCCATCCCCAGGCCGTTGCCGAGACCCGGTGCCATGCGGCCGATTTCGCCGTGTGTGTTGGCGCCGATCCAGGTGACCGGATCGCGCGAGGAACTGGCGACGAAGATGTTGTGCGCGCCGATGCCGAAATCCGCGGCGTGCCCCACCGGGCCCGCGCCGGGTGAGCCGAGCAGCGTGATGGTGGAGATGTCGCCGGAGAGGCGTCCGCCCGCGCCCGCGAAGGCCGTGGTGGTGGAGCCGTAGCTGTGGCCGAACAGGTGCACGTCGGGTATCGGCGAGCCGCCGGGCAGGGCGGCGTCCGAACGACGGGATTGACTGAACGCGGCAACATCTCGGGCGAGGAGTTGGCCGCCGCGTGAGGCCAGCCGCGCGTCGGTCATCTCGCGCAGGATCTTCGGGAATCCGCTCGGCGCGTCATAACCGATCCACGCGATCGACGCGACCTCGGCGGGATCCCTGTTCTCCGATGTGGCCCGGTAGTGGTTGAAGGCGTTGTCCAGGTTCGTTCCCAGACTTCGCACCGTGGTCGTGATTCCCGGAACGTGGAACGAAACGGTGGACGCGTGCTGGGTATCGCCGAAGGCGACGACCGCGCGCCCCTCGCCACCGAACGCCTCCGAGTCGTAGGAGAGCACCTGCACCGGCGGCTCGTGACCGGCGTTCTTGTCCGCGAAGCTACGCGCCAGATCGTCCGCGTGCTCGAGGGCTTCCACGGTAGACCGCAGGTTCTTCCACTGCCGGACGCTCTCCGGATCGGTGAACCGGGTGAGGAACTTGTCGACCCGCGGATTCTGTTCGCGTACCTGGTTGATGTCGCGCGCGATCGCCAGGCGGTTGGCTTCGTCGCGGACGTGCGGTGGGATGCCGTCGGCATTGCCGAGCTCGTGCGGGTGGACGCGCAGCATGGCGTCCTGTTGCTCCGGGGTGAGCGAGTGCCACCACTCGTGGTTCTCGGTCGCCCGGTCGTGCGCGGCCGCGACAGAGCTGTCCTGTTCGTGCGCAAGGTGTTCGGGCGTCGCCTCGGGCCCTAGGCGATCCAAGGCGTCACGAGCATGCGCGTGCTCGGCCTCGGTTACCGGCGAATCATTCGGCAGCACAGGATGTTCGGGGTCGCGCGGAAGTGTGTGCGCGGGCGTGGAATCGTGCGGCGGCGTTGTATGAGTGCCGGTCGGGTCGGGTGCCGGACCCGCCGCCGGGTGATTCGGGCCGCGTTGGTCGTTGGGTCCCCGGTTGTGCTCTGTCGGAGACCCGGACGGATGATTCGTCTGCCCATCCGGCCGCGGTTCTCTTCCGCCCAAATAATTCTCGGGTCGCGCGCCGATTCTGGAAGCGGGACCGCTACCGGCGCCGACCAATTCCCTGCCGTCCGGACGACCGACCGCCGGTTCCGCTGTCCGCGCGGACAGGCTCAGATCCGTGTGCTCGCCCACGCGAGTGGGGACGTCCTGCCCGGTGGCCCTGGTGCTCATCGGAGTCAGCGCGGCGCCGCCATCGCGTGCCGGGGCGGCCGTGGCCCTCGGTTCGGCAGCCTGTGGGGTCTGCGATCCGGGTGCGTCGGCACGCGGCGAATTCGAGGTGACGGGTGTTTCGGGTTTCAGCGCAGCTGGTGTTTCGGTGCGCAGTACACCAGGCGTCTCGGCGCGCGGTGCGCCCGCAGGGGTTACCTGACGCGGATCAGCCGACGCCGGTGTCTGCCCGGTGTTGGCGGCCTGCGGACCGTCCGCCGGGCGCGCCTCGACGACCTGTGGGTTGTGCACCTGCGCTTGCGCATTCGGTGCGGCCTGCGGCCCACCGGCCGGAGTTTCGTGCTGGCTCCCGTGATCGGTCAGTTGCGCTTTCTGCTCCACCGATTGGGGATGCTCGGCCGCCGGAGCACCATCGCGAGCTGCGTTCTCGGCGGACAAAGGCGTCTGATGAGGCTGCTCGCCCATCGACGGCGTGCCGGTTCCGATCTCTGGGGTCTTGTGTTGCTCACTGACACCCGTTGGAACGCCGTCGGTCTTGACCCCCGCGGTGGACAGCTTCGGCTCGCCGCCTTTCCAGGGCGACGGGACTTCGTGGGCGACACCGGGCAGCGTGCCTCCCGCAATACCCGCGGTGACCACACGGGGGTCGAACTCCCAGTTGTGCGTGACACCGCCGCTGACGACCCAGCCGCCCAGACCGGCCACGCCACCGGCGACTCCACCGCCGAGGAAGTTGGCGGCCTTCTGCGTCACCATCTTCTGGGCGACGTCCTTCGACAGCGGGCTCAGCAACATCTTCGGGACGTATTTGCCGACGGGAGCGGCGATCAGACCACCGACAGCACCACCTGCCGCTGACAGCCCCAACTGCTTGTAGTCGATACCGTTGCGACGTCCGAATTCGTTCTGATAGGCCTGAATTGCGCCGTCCTGCAATCCACCCATCAGGCCACCGATGAGTACCTGCTTCAGAATGAACTTCTTCAGGGCGATCTCACCTGCCTTCTCGGCTTCCTTGCCCAGGAAGTCGATCGCGCGCCGGGTGAGGATCCGCACGGTGATCCGGCCGACGCCGATGATCGCGCCCTCGGCCATCGGCGCGGTCGGCGGAAACGCCCACGCCGCCGCGATATCCGCGGCCAGCGTGATCAGCGTCGTATAGAACATCAGCTTCGTGTATTCGAGCTGTGTCCCGGTGTTGTTCGCGGTCCCCGCGATCGTGTCGAACCAGTCCGCGAGCTTGTCGATCGATTGGTTGCCGGTCCGCATGTCCGACAGCTGAGCGATGATCTTGTCGCCGCCGTCGCCGGTCGGATAGGCCTGGCGCACCGCGGCGATCGCGGCATCGATGTCGGCATCGATACTGCGCATGTCCTTCGCGGCACCGGTCCAGTCGTCGGCAATCCCCCACATGAGGTCTTCATTGCCTTCGGGCCATTTCATGCCGACGAGCCAGCCGAGAGCTCCCGCCGCGGGCGGCTTCCAGATCATCGCGGACCGCCTGCGACGAGAATTACTCGCGCAGCGGTGGCTTCAATCAGACACCCCCGTGACCCCACTATCGCCCCCGAATACGCGCTGACCTGCATTGCTGATTCGCTGTCCAACAGAGCATTCGGCGCACGGACAGTTCACGATCTCGCGACACGCTGCCACAGAACGCGCCGACGATCAACTGGGAAAGCGACGGCCGTTATCGATCGGCTAGGGTCGGCAACGGAATCGGGACAGCCGCCACCGAAGGAGTGTCACCGTGCGATCACTGTGGTTCATTCCGCACGGCATCGCCGTGGTCGGGCCGGAGGAGAGCACCGGATATCGGGGTGGGGTCTCCTCGACGCTGAATCCCATCGGCAAGGCACAGGCCGCGGCCGTCATCGCGCACGGCCGCAGGCGTGCCTCGGAATTGGTCTCGCTCTTGGAGGGCGCGGGATTCACCGCCGACGGCGACGGCTCCGAAACCTGGAGCACGAATGCCTTCGTCGGCGAGGGGTTCAACCGGGTCGACAAGGGCGCCAACGGCCGCCTCCACGAGATCACCGCCGGATTCTCGGGCCCACCAGCAGAATTCGATGAGCTGGTGAGCCGCTTCGCCGCGATGCCCTCCGATGTCGTCGGCGAGGTCGACAACCGCACCGCGACCCACCGCAGGACTTGCCGTGTTCGGCTGGCCGACGGTTCCGGGCACAGCGGCATCATCACGCTCGTTCAGCCGAAGGATTCCCGACTGATCACCGCGGGATTGCAGGTGACCGGCGGGCCCTACTTCTACGGTTGGGCCAAGCGCCCGGCACTCTGGCGGATACCGTTCACGAACACCTCCGACCACTACCGGCACAGCGAGAAGAACCGGCAACGCGAGGCGGAACGCCTCGGGTTTTTCGATCGCCGTCCATGGCCTGTGCACGCGGCGGCTCCGGGCGGGATGTCCGCGGCCGAGGCATCGAGCCGAATCCGGATGTATCTGATCGGTGCCGGCGTGGATATCGGGGCCATGGGCTTCGCCCCACAGCGCATCGACGGTGGCTGGGACGTCGTTCTGTCGGGCAGCCCGACGGCGACGCTGGATGCTCTGCGCATTACCGACGAGGGCTACGTAAGCTCCCGCGAACTCTGAGCTAACCCCACCTCGGCCGACACCGACACCTCGAATGTGTAAGGTCGCACAGGTATCCGACCGGGTGAAAGGCGCGGGACCGGTCGAGGAGGGGAGTCGGGACGTGAGCAGACCTCAGGGCGGGAATCGGGACGACGAATTCATGAAGTCGTTCATGGCTGGGTTCGCGGAGTCCAACGCGGAGCCGGACATCGGATTCAGCCTGGTTTCGCATCCCGGTCCCGAAGCGGTGGTCGATGAGCAGGAGATCATCGAGCGAGCGCGGGGATTGACGCATCGGATCGCCCAGGAACTCGCGGCCGCCGCACCGGAGGGTTGGGAGCGGGTCGGCGCGACCTTCGCGTGGACCGTGACCGACAAGACCTGGAGCGTCGTGTATTCGGCCGGGGAGCAGGCGGTTCAGGTCGAACCCGCGCAGTCGGTCCTGCAATTGGTGCAGGAGCAGCGCGACGTCGCGGCGGGGATGAGCGGAGGACCGTGGTGGCGGATCCGAATCAGCCTCAATAACGCCGGCCAGGTGCAGACCGACTACGACTACGGCGACGAGCCGTTTCCGGACAACCAACTATTTCCGGCCGAGGCGTATCTGGCCGATCTGCGCGAGTACCCGCGCAACCGACTACCCGTTTGGCTGGCCGCGTACGTGAGCCACGGTGGGCGCCTGATGCGCTCGCCGCGAGTCGCCGCGGAGCAGGCTCGGTCCGATCGCGCGAAGGAGATTCGCGGCCAGGCGACAACCGAGGTCTTCCCGCCGCTACCGCTGATGTGGTCGCACTGGACCACGCTCGCAGCGGTATTCGTCGCTCTCGACGCACCGAACGGCCCCCGGATGCTGCCGTCGCTCGCCTGGTTCGAGGGACCGAATCGCAGTGGGAGCACGCTGTACGTGCTGCCGGGAGATCGGGCGGTCATCTCGGGCGGTGTGCTCAACGCACCCGAACTCGATGCTGTCTACAACGACGGCGCTCTACTACCCAGCTTGTACGCGGGCGCACCGGATTGGGTGACCGACGCGGTGTTGAATCCGCGGGCGGCCACCGGGCAGCTGACCTTCTGCTACTGGTGGGAGGACGGACAGTGGTTCCGGGGGGAATCGCCGGACGGTCCCGGCATAGCTGGCGCCGTACCCGGTATCTGGACCACCGACTCGACCATCGACGTGATCCTGCAGGTCATGACGTCCGCCGGGAAGGCGGTCACCGATGCCACCAGATCCGCTGTCGCGACGCTGGTTTCGGCGGCACAGGCGGGACTGGTGACCTACGAGACCGTGGCCGCGGTCTTCGATCCGGCCGAGCACGAAGTAGATTCGGCCCTCAACCAGTTCACGCTGGCGGGCCTTCGGACCTTTGTCACCGCGCCGCCGCTGAGCCGGATCGACGCCATCGAGCAGGTCCGCCGATTCATCCTGGCGCGCGGTACCGACACCAGTGGCTACCCCCTCGACCAGTTGACCGCCGAACGAATCGACAACGGCTGGATGGTTTTCGTGCCCACCCGGCCGGGCGAGATCATGATCGGTCGCGCGATCTACTACATGGCCGACGACGGCGTGATCGAACCGTCCTCGTCCTCGGTGCCGCCGACGATCTACATCGTGGGATTCACTCAACGGTTTCAGGAACGGATGCGGCAGCGCGGCTGACGCGCTGACCGGCTGCTATGGGGAGGAGTAATACCTGATGACAGACAAACTCGACGTCGATCCCGAGCTATTGAAGAAGGCGTCGGCCAAAACGGACCTGGTCAACAGTCGGCTACGCGGGGTGGTGGACGGTCTCATGGCCAGCACCGGCGGCAAGGGCGAACCTTGGGGAAACGACAGCTACGGCACGGAATTCGCCGGGACCGAGGACGGGTCCGGCTATCTGGCCGCCCGCAAGACGCTGAAGGGTCTCTCCGAGACCCTGGCCAAGAACGCCGAGAACAACTCCGACGGGCAGAACCAGTCCGGCAAGAAGCTCGACGGTACCGATCAAGGTAACGCCGACGCGTTCGGCAAGTAGCCATGGCCAATGAGAGCGTGAAGGCCGAATTGGCCTCGATGCTCGACGAGTTCCAGCAGCAGATGCGGATTCTCGGCGAGATGCAGCAGAAACGGGCGCAGCTCATGGCCACCGGGTACGCGCTGCAGAAGCGGGTCACGGTGGTGGTGAATGCCGATGGGACGGTTATCGAGACCCGTTTCGACGACGATCTCGAGGGCCTTTCGCTCCACGAGTTGAGCAAGGCCGTCACCGAAGCCGCGCAGGCCGCGGCCACCGAATTGGGCCGCAAGAGCGCCGAACTCACGAATCCGATTCAGGAACGGCGCGGACGGATGCCGAAGATGTCGGACCTCATCGAGGGCCTGCCGGACCTCACCGAGCGAATCCCCGAACCCATCCCAGCCTCCACCGCACCCCCGAATTCGCCGGAGCGACACCAGAACAGCGAATCGATCATGACCTTCACCGATGTCGAAGATCTGGATGACATCACCCCCGGCCGGATTCGCGCGGACGACTGGTGAGGCTATGGCGTTGCTTGTCTATTACCGGCAGGTGCGCGATGAGCCGGACGAGGCGGAGTACTGGTTCGGGCCGAGGCGGGAGGAGATGAGTCGGACCTTGATCATCGACAAGGTTCGGCGGACGGCTTGGACCGATGGGGTTGAGGACATGCTGTTTCGGGCGGCGGCGGGGCACATTTTGTATCGGGAGAGGCGTGAGAATCTATGGCCTACACACGGGATGAAGGCTTCATGAGTGGGCCTGTGGTGAGCCGGGGAACGCGGGGGCGGTGAACGGCACGCGGCCGGCCGGGCGGGTTACCGGGTTCCTGCTGATCGCGGCGGCGGTGTTGACGGTCGCGATGTTCTGGCTGCCTGTGATGTCTATTGGGCTGCATGGCAGTTGGGACATCTATGCCTGGAAGAGCGACGGGCATGGGATGCGGGCGCGGCCTACCGACTACTTCGGAGCTGTGCCGTACGTGCTCATGGTGATTGGTGGCGGGTTGGTTGGAACGTTGCTCGCTGTGGGGGTGGGGGCTCGGCGGCGGGTGTTGTTCTGGGCGGGGGCGTTCGTGGGTGGGCTCGTTCTGCAGATAGCGTCGGGCGATGTGGTGGGCTATGCGCGCCACGGTGCTGATGCGACGTTCCTCGCACGTCATATCCATATGGGAGGGTGATGACGGCTCTGTTCCGTTGCCCGCCGTGCATTTTCTCGCTGGGATTGATCGCCATCGTTGTCGTGGCCATCGCCTTGCTGGCCGGTGCAGGGGTGCGCGGCCGTGCGAGCGGCCAGTGGGGCCGCTGCCGCGTTCATTTTCGCGAACGCGATCAGCGGGCTGAGTATCGCGTTCTCCCTGGGGGGACTGAACTTCTGGGAGTACGCGGGTGCCGGGTTCTGGTTGACGGTGGCCACGCTGATGCTGTCTTTCGCCGCGACCGTGGCGGGGCTGGTGGGGCAGTTGGCGCGGCCGCGGTTGATGGCACAGTCGAGGGCGGGTTATGCGCCGGGGTTCATGCCGCCCGGATCGATGCCCGCTGGGCCGGGACCGGGGATCGGGATGTGCCGCTGGACTTCCGGACCGATGGGACCTGGGTGTGGGCGGGGGCGGGGGCGCACTACCTGCACAAGCACGGGTTGCCGCCGGAGGCGGAAGTGGTGCGGCACATTACGAGTCGAGGGTTTCGGGTCGGGGAGGTTGATGAGGCGGCGAAGGATGCCGCTTATTCGGGTGATTACCGGCTGAGGGCGGCGGCGTAGGTGTCGCGGAGGGCTTCGAGGCGGGGGCGGGTGAAGCGGCCGGGCTCGCGGGTGTAGGTGGCTCGTCCCTGCGCGGAGGTGAATGCGGAGCCGGGGATCCGGTCGGCGGTGGCGGGGACGAACTTCAGGGTTTCCTCGACCGCCGCGACGGCGGTGGCGAGGGCGTGGCGGGCGGCGCGCAGGCCGCGGTCGTCCAGGCCCGCGGTGGAGGCGGGGACCTGGCGGGAGCAGACGTCGGAATACCAGAGCCACACACCGGGATCCAGCAGTTCGGAGGCGTGGTCGGCACCGAAGCGGACGGAATTCGCGGGCGGGGGGAGTATTTCTTCCGGGAGACGGAATTCGTAGACGCGCTGCTCGCCGCAGCGGGGGCATTCGCCGGAGTAGCGGCTGGCCAGGACGCCGTCGACGGTGATGACGGAGCTGCGGAAGGTGCAGCGGGTTTCATCGCAGGTGGGGCAGGGTTGCAGGCTGACGTAGAGGCGGGCCTCCGCGTTGGTTCGTGCCAGTGGCAGCGTGTCCGGCATACCCGTCCCTTCCCCGTTCCCGGTACTGCTGGTCACCATGAGCACTGCTGGTCACCGCGCGTCGGATGCTGGTCGCCGCGAGCCGGATCGACTCGCCGCCCGATCATGAGGATACGAGTAATTCCGGCACCGGACCGACCGGAGCCGCACAGAGACTGTTCACGTTGTGTTCACCCGGTAGCTGTGGGACAGTCGATCTTCGACAATCGGCTTACTCGCGAGGGGCGTCATGGCGGGAAGACTGAACGCGCATCCGGACATGGTGCGCAGTGCGGCGAGTGTCGCCGAGGAGATCCGGGATCGCTTGCAGCGCATGTCGAATGATGCGCGCTCGGCCGTCTCGCCGGGGCAATCGGCATGGGGCGACGATGATTTCGGCGGCAAGTTCGCCGATGGCGTGAAAGGGTTCGCGACCGGCAGCGACAATCTGACCACGGGCACCGACAATCTGGCCACCTCGTTCGACAACCTGAAGCAGGGGCTCGACAAATCGGCCAAGGATCTCGACGCCATGGAGCATGGCAACAAGAACAACTTCGCGTAGGGCGGCACTCCACATGTCGAGCGACAAGGGCGAGGCCGCGGCCGCCTCCATTCTCGAGAGCTTCACCACGCAGATGCGGGAGATCGCCGAAGCCTCACAGCAGCGGGCCCAGCTCATGGCGTCGGGCACCGCTGCGGGCGGGCGGGTGACCGTCACCGTGAACGCGGACGGGATCGTGATCGCCACCCGATTCGCCGCCGATATCGGCGAGCTCACCCACGACGAGATCGCCAAGGCGGTGACCACCGCCGCACAGCGGGCCGCCCAGGATGTCGCCAAGCAGTCCCGGGAACTGTTGCAGCCGTTGCGGGATCGCCGCGCCACGATGCCGAAGCTGTCGGAGCTGATCGAGGGGATGCCGGATCTGCAGCAGGCTCCGCTGGATCCGCCGGCCGCCTCGCTCGCGCCGCCCAACTCCCGCGAACGGCTGGCGCGATTCACCGAGCCCGCGCCGCAGTTCAGCAATGCCGTCGACTACGACGACTGGGATTCCGGCCAGCGAAATCGGGGAGCCACCGACTCCAGCTGGTGAGTCACAGCTCCGGGTAATAGCCGAGCTGGTACGTCGAGAGATCCGAGATGGCCAGCTCTCCCTCGCCCCGGCAGATGGGACACACGCGCCGGGCATGGCAGAGTGGGCATCTGCGCCGCTTGCCGGTGTCGTCGAGCCAGCCGACGCCGTGGCAGCGCGGGCAGCGGCCTTCGCCGTCGCACTCGTAGCACAGCACGTAGCCGGGCGTGACGGTCTCGGCGGTGCGCACCGGCTCGGGTCGATCGGGCGTCATGTGGCCTCCTTCCGGGCGGACCCTATCACCGCGGGCGTTAGCCACCCGATCACTCGAATCTCATTCGCCGTTCGTGTTGAGTTCACCTGCTCCGTTGTGGCACAGTCGGTCTCGCCAAGATCAGAACCGACCGGCGTGAGGTGGCCTGTGGCGCTGGAATTTCCATCCTGGCTCGAGTGGCTGAGCTGGTTGGTGGGTTCCGAGTGGCCGCACGGCAACGAAGACCGGATGTGGCAGATGGGCCGCGATCTGGAAGCCGTTGCGGGACAGTCGGATGAGCTCATCGACGAACTGACTCGCCTGATGGACGACATCGAGAAAGCGTACCCGGACGGTGTGGGCGGCGAGTCCACGCTGAAGTGGCTGAAACCGCTGCGCGACGGCGACGATTCCGGGCACGGGTCGGTCAAGGAGTTCGGCGACAACTATCGCCAGCTGTCCAAGGCCGCCGACCAGATGGGCGATTCACTCCAGGCCACCAAGATCAACTTCTATATCGCGGGCGGATTCCTGCTCGCCGAGCTTGCCTGGGCGGCCGGGACCGGACCCTTCGCGGGCTTCTTCGAGGCCGAGGCCCTGACGGCCGCCCGCTTCGCCTTCCGCCGCCTGGGCCAGATGTTCGAGAACCGCATCGAGTCGATGCTCATGGAACGCATCACCGATCAGGTGCTGCGCAAGATCGTCACGAAGGCCATCTACGAGGTCGGCAAGGGCGCGTTCATCTCGACCGTGCAGAGCGTGGGCCAGGAGTTCGCGGTCCAGACCATCCAGAACATGAACGGCCACGGGCACGGCTACGACTGGAACGCCCTCGCGAAGAACGCTGCCGTGTCGGCGTTCTCGGGCGCGGCCGGCGGCGCGATCGGCTTCGGCGCGAACCGGGCGCTGCCCATCGATATGGGCGGGTGGCGCGGAACCTTCAATGGCGCGCTCACCGGTGCCGCCGGTGGGCTGGGCGGAGCCGGGGCCGCGTGGCTGGGCAATGGAGTGGTCAACGGGAACTGGGACCTGGATCCGCGCGCGCTCACCGGCGGCGCGTTCGCGGGGGCCGGCCCCGGCGGGCTGTACGGACATGCCGGGCTGACCAACCACAACGGCGTGATGGATGTGCCGACCCGCGACGGCAGCACTCACCTGCCCGAGCCGACCGGCACCCGGACCTTCGACCAGCCCGGGGCCGACGGACGTCCGGGGAGCACCGCCGAACCCACGACCGCACCGGCCAACGGCGGTACCAACGGATCCGCGCCCGACGGCAGCAGCAACGGATACTCCCCCGGCAGCGGACGGGACGGTGGTCCGTCCCTGCATGCCGCCAGTGCGCCCGATGCCGTGAGCACCGATCATGCGCCACCCGCGGAACACAGCAGCAGCGATTCTCCTCCCGCCGACAATCAGGCACCGGTCGGCGTGGACGGTCGGCGCGAGCGCCCTGAGGCCGATGCGCAAAACGATCCCAGCACATCGGATTCCGGTCCGCAGCGCGGCTCCGACACCCACACGCCGAGCGCCGACTCCACCGCAACGGGCGACGGCCACACCACCGGCGACTCACACGCCACCGGCGACCAGCACACGGCAACCGGTGACCACGGCGGTGAGCCAGGTCGGCCCGGCGATCCCAACGGACATACGAGCGAACCGAAGCCGGACGCCGATTCGAATCACGCAGCGGCAGGGCCGCTTCCGACGACCGATTCCGGCTCCCCCGCCCCGGCTCCGCAGAACGGCGGCGATCCGGGCCGGGCCACCGGCCCGGGCAGCACCGCGCCCGGATCAGGTTCCGGCGCAACGCCGTCCACGACGCACTCCGGCAGCCCCACCGGCACCGCCGGCGATATCCGTCCGTCCGCCGACCCCGCCAAGGCCGCTGCCCTCCCCCGTGACCTGCGCGCCGGCGCGCCTTCCGACGGTATCGCGCCCAAACCCGTTGGCCCCGCGCCCGACCCCCGCGCCGCGGCCACCGACAAACCCTTCCGGTCCGGCACGGACCCGGTCCAGGCGTCCAAAACCGGTGTCGAGGCCGCGGGGCCGCGCCCGGTCGACAGCGCCACCGGTGAGCACGACGGCACCGGCCACCACGAACCCGGCATCCACGAACCCATCGAAGAACACACCCCGAGCGGCAAGGACCGGGTACCGGACAACAGGGAGCACACGCCGGGCGACAAGGATCGCGAGACCGCACCACACGCGGGCCTGCCCGATGCGGGACCGGTCCTCGTGCACCTCCCGGCTCCGCACGACGGTGAATCCACCCGAACTCCATCCGACAACCGCAGATCCGGTGTGCCCGCGGCCGCTCCGGTCGGCGACTTCCACGGCGACGCCCGCCCGGAGGGCAAAGCTCTCGACCAGAAGTACGTCGACGGCCGGATCGACGACAACCTGCAACTGATCACCCCCGAGGACGTCGCCTGGAATCGCGATACCCGGGAGTTCGTACTCCCCAACGGTGACACGGTCCGCATCAAGGTCGCGGAGACCGAGCCGCCGCCCGAGGGCGGCAAACGCGATGTCGCCCAGATCCATGAGCGGGAGGGCGGATACGACATCCACATCTCCCCGCGCGCCCGCAACGAGGACGTGGCGCGGGCGGTGGCGCACGAGCTCGCCGAGATCCGACTCTCGCAGGACGACGACATTCCGATCTCGCGCCCGGACATGCGCGAGGATCGCCCCGACCAGATGACCCCGCACCTGGCGGGACGGATCGCAGAGCTGAAGGTGCTGGCGGCGCACATCGACCGGGCCGTCATGGACCCGGCGACGAAGGCGGAAGTGCTTCCGCGACTACGCAACGATCTGCACGACCTCACCCGGAAGCTCGGCTTCCAAGATCCCGCGCACGAGGCGACGGTCAAACAACTACTGCACGACCATGATCCAGCCCTCGCCAAACGAATAGCGCTGGAAGAGCACGATATTCTCGGTCACCGGCCGAAATTCGGGCCGACGCTCGACGAGCACGACTTCGAGCAGGGTGCTCGCGACCATATCGACCAGCTCGAGCAGCATCTCACCGGAGAGCATGCCCCGGACACCCTGCGCGCCGAGGAGCAGGGCATGCACGGCCGCATGCGCGAGGAGCTCTCGCGGCGGATCTTCGACCCGATCTTCGATCCGGAGACCCGCACCGCACGCAAGACCTGGGACGGCCTGCTCGACGCGCTGAATCCGTTGAGCGACATCATCAACGATCCGTCGCTGTCCCCCAGAGACCGCCCGAATGCCTTGCGCCAGGCCATCGAAGAGTTCCGCTCACACCCCGACATGACCCCCGAGGTCCGTGACGCGATCGGCGACACCGGCTTCCAGCACATGCACGACGCCGCCAAGGCACTGGCCGAGGGACCGAACCACATCACCGGGGTGCTCGACACCAGTAATGGACGCCTCACCATCGACGGCCGGGAGACCACACTCGGCGAGTTCCTGCAGGGCATCGACCGCGCCAATCGCGGAGCCACCGAGAACGGGCTCAATGTCGAATACACGGTGGTGCTGCACGACCCGGTCAACGGGCAGTCGGCCGTGGAAGTCCTCCCCCGGCCCCGACCACAACATCGGCTTCCGCTGGAGCAGGGCCTCTTCGGGCCGAATCACGAACCCATCCCACGAGAGCAGCGGGCCTCCGTCTCCGCGGCGGTCGAGGGCGGGCACACCATCGATGTGGGTGTCGGTCGCGGCGCGTACGCGGTCGAGCTCACCCCCGAAGCCGACAGGTCCCATGGCGGACTGGTCATCAAGACCGAGCTGGCCTCCGAAATGCCTGGCGCGGCACAGCGGCGCCGCGATCTCGGCATCCTCGATCCCGGTCCGCTCACCGAGCCGGGCACGGTCATGGTGTTCGCCGATCTGCTCACCAACGGCCACCTGCTCGGCGACGGGCCCGGCGGTGAAGTCGCGCGGATCTACATCAACAATGTGAGCGCGCACCTGGACCCGTCCGACTACCACGGCATGGCCGAGAGGCTCGAGACCGCACTGAAACCGGGTGGGCGCGTCGAGATCCAGTGGGACCCCAAGCCCGAGAACACCGAGGGTCCCCCCGTGTATCGCGGACACATCACCGGCCCGGACCTGTGGCAGGCCATCAAGAACAGGTACGACGGCCGCCCCAATCCGTTCCGGATCGTGGAGGAGACCACGTTTCCCGGGGATGGGTATCGCAACTACGACTACACGATCGACACCGGGGCCAGCAACAACCTCAACCGGGAGCGCATGGCCGACATCGTCCCGCCGCTGCCCGAGCACCGGATGGTCATCGCTTACGAGCCGGAAGGCCCGCACACCGGGCCCGACACCCATGCGTCGTCGCACGAGAATCCCGAAATA
This sequence comes from Nocardia sp. NPDC051981, assembly GCF_040680715.1. NCBI lineage: Bacteria > Bacillati > Actinomycetota > Actinomycetes > Mycobacteriales > Nocardiaceae > Nocardia > Nocardia sp. NPDC051981. Next base: position 285,392 of record NZ_JBFAXK010000001.1, read on the forward strand.
CCCTCACACGAGAATGCCGCCCCTCCCCACGACAATGCCGCGCCTCCCCACGACGGTGGTGGCCGTCCACCCGGGCCCCCGCACGACGGCGGCGAGGGTCCGCCGCACGATGGCGAGGGCGATCCCACGCACGGCTCCGACCTGCCGGAACACCAGCAGCGCCGGGAGGATTTGCGGGAGTTGCGCGAGGAAACCCGTGACCTGCGCCAGGCAGGCCTGGACTCCGTGCGCGATATCACCGGCCGCCATCCCGGTCTCGACGAGCTCGGGCGACCCGGCGAACGCGCGCTGGTCACCGGGCGCTACCGCAGCGATCACCGCGGAGAACCGCACGACACGTTCAATTACAGTGGCACACCGCAGGAATGGCACCCCGCCTCCGAGGCACCGGCCGGCCCGCCGCGCGAGGCCCGGATCTTCGACACCGCCCAGGCCAGCGCGTACGACCCGGCTACCGGCAGACTGGCCGAGGGCGCGGGCAACGATCGGTTCAATGACGCCGAGGCGAAATTCTTCGAGAACCTGGTGCGCGATCAGCTCGCCGAACACAGCGGACTGTCCCCGGAGCAGATTGAGGCCGCGATCCGGCACGGTATCGAACGAGCCGACGCCGAGGTCGAGAGCACCCGGCCGAGCCTGCCGGCCGAGAAACGTCATGCCCGCCACGTCATTGAATTCGCGGTGCACGAATTGAACGAGCGCGCCCGCGACGCCGCCCCCGACCCCTCGGCGTACATTCCCTTGCGGGCCAAGGATTTCTCGCCGCATCAATTGGCGCGCCAGACCGGATTGCCCCACGACGTGATCGAAGCGCTGTATCCCGCGCCGAAGGACGGGGCGATCGACACCCGGCACACGATGCAACGTCTCGCCGAGCACGGCTTGGACGCGGACACGGTGCGGCAGGTCTTCCAGGATTCCGTAAATCTGCTGGAGCCGGACGAGGCGTTCAATCACTTCTCGAAACTCGATGTGCTGCACGCGACCAAGCGCATGGAAAGCGTGCTCGAGGAATTGAACGCGCTGGCGAAGAACCACGCCGACGAGCAGGGCACGCCCTATACGCCGATCACCCGCGACAGCATTACCGGTGATCTGCGGATGGTGGTGGATCTGCCCGCCGCGCGCACGCAGGATATGCCGCTGGCGTACCAAATCTGCAATTCCTGCCAGCGGGTTATTCTGGCCTACGAATCCGTGTTCCCTGGAATGCGGCTGGAAATCGTCAATCTAGCAGGTGAAAGGTTGCATCCCCGATGAGCCAATGGCGGACCGGACCCGGTGGACGGATACGGATCGTCTTCGAGAACGTGGTCGCCGACGGGCTGCGACGCGACTCGGTGCAGGGTGCGACCGAGGCGGAGATCGACGGGTTTGCCGCGCGGCAGGACATCGCCCAGGTGCCCGAAGCGGTGCGCGAAGTGCTGCGGCTGATCGGGAAGAGGCACGGATTGTGGCTGGCCGGAACGGCTTTCGGGGTCGACGCCGTCACCGCGGAGACCAAACGGCACGCGCTGGCCACCCTGGGCGGACTCGATCACGCCCTGCGTGATCCGGCGGGCATGCTGGTGCTCAGCGCACATCAGGCCTACACCTACCAGGTCATCGACGGCACGGACCTGGACCAGGACGACCCCCCGGTCTGGGAGATCGTCGAGGGTCAGGTGGCCCGCCCGCGCTGGCGATCGGTGACCGCCTGGTTCGCCGCCATGGATCCCGATATCGAGTCCCGCCGCGACATGCTCGAGGTGAATGCCGAACTGGGACACGACCTTCCGACGTGGGCGGCGGATATCGAGCCCCGATGACGTCCTCCGAGCGATTGGATGCGCGGCGGGCGCTGCTCGCGGTGCGCTCGGGCGCAGCCGACTGCCCGTATCTCGAGCTCGAAGGCGGAGGCCGCCAACAGATCACCTACAACGGCCCGGTCACCCGATACTGAGCCGATGTGCTCAGAGGTTGGTGAAGTCCACGGCGTTGTCGGTCTCGACCTGGCCGAAGGCGTCGGCCTGACCGCGCACCACGGCGGCCAGCTTGCGCAATTCGTCCACGCCGCGGCCGCTCTGCGTGACGAAGGACGCGCCGACCGCGGTGAGGGTGTCGGCGGCGGCCAGTGAGACCTTGTCCGCGCCCGCCGCGGGCACCGAGAGGGCATGGGTGTCCGCGCCCAGCGCGGCCTCCAGCCGATCGGCCACGGCTTCCAGGTCAGCGGCGGCGGATCGCACCGTGTCCGCGTCGAAACGCACGCCGCCCAAGTTGAATTCGCTCATCGTCCCTCCCTTTCCGCGCGAATCCTACCGCGTCGGTGCGACATACACCGACCGGGTTTCCGCGCCCTCACCGATCACCGTGCCGATTGGCAACGATCACTGGGCCGGGCGCGGGCCGTTGGTACCGACCGCGCCGACCACCGGGACACCGGTGTAGCCCAGCTCACCGACGACCTCGTCGCCGTGCTCGGCGGTGACCATATTGGTGCGCACTTCGTCATCGGCGTCACCGGCCTGTGCGGACGCGCCCGCGGCGCCCATGGGCGGCACCATGCCGCCACCCATACCGGCCGCGCCGGTCGCCGGCATCGGCGTGGGCACGACGGCGGGCGGCGTGGTGGCCGCGCTCATGGTGCGGGGGCTGGCCTGACCCAGCGGGGCCGAGGGTGCGCCCGCGCCGCCCAGACCACCCATCGGGGCCAAACCGCCACCGCCGAGCGCAGCCGAATCCGACGGCGCGGCAACCTTTTCCGTATCCGGATCCGGCTGCACCTCAGCGGTCTGGCTGATCGACTGGAGCTGCTGCAACTGCTGCACGCCCGTGCTGGCCGCGCTGCTCAGCGGCGAGATGAGGCCCAGCAGCTGCGACACCTGCGAGAGCGAGTCCACGCCCTTCGGTGCGTCGGTGACCTTCACCTTCTGTCCGGCCGTGGTCATATTGGCGCTGTGCACCGTCATCTCGGTGCGGGTCTTGGCCACCACCGCGGTCGCCTCGGCCGCCGTCTCACTGGCCAGGGACAGCAGGAACGCCTGCCCGGGCGGGGTGCCGATGAACGGTGCCGCCACCGTGACACCGGTGACGAACTTGGTGATGATGGCCGACATCAGGGCCGCACCGGTGGCCACCGAGGTCGCCGCGCCGGCCATGACCGTCTTCTGATGTAGGTTCTGGCCTTCCAGCTCCAGCGCGTTGGTCTGGGCCGCGGCGCCCTTCTCGGCGGCGCCGGCCGCGCCGGAGCCCTGCCACGAATTCGAGTTGGCCAGCGACATGACCGACTGGGCGATCGACATCACCTGCTGCAGCGCGCTCGAGACGCCCGAGAGCATCTTCGACGCGTCCAGCCCCTGACCCAGCTGGCCGGTGCCGAACGCGGACGCCAGATCGGTGAGCGGCTTGGTGAGCGCGGTCAGATCCAGGGTCGGCAGCGGCGGCATGTCCGGCAGCGGGGGGATGGCCGGCAGCTGTGGCAGCGCGGGCAGGCCCAGCGTCTGCAGGACATCGCCGACCGGGCTGTCCAGCAGCGGCGCGAAGTTGGTGTCACGCAGAGCATCCGCCACCGACTGGGCGCTCGCGGCAGCGGGCGTGGCCTGCACGGCTCCGGTCGAGCCCTGGTCGAAGGGCGTACTCACAGGTCCCGCGACAGGGAGAGGAAGTCGACTCCGGCGGCATCGTCGACGGCTTCGTAGCTGGCTGCCGCCTCGTAGGCGGTGACCGCCGTCCCCGCGTGCACAGCGGCGAGTTCGGCGACCGACGTCAGGTGATTGCCCTGTGCGCCCGCGTAACTCAGCAAGAAGTCCTGACCGATCAGCCCGAACACCGGCACCAGCCCGGCGACCGTGGCGACCTGGTCGACCGCGGCGGCGCCGGCGACAGCGCTCGCCATCGTGGCCGAGGCCTCTCCGTAGGCGCGAATCGCGTCCGGTGTGGCAACGAGGTGGCTCATGAGACCCCCATCAGGAAGATCATTTCGAATTGAACTATACAGAGCGGATATTCGCCCGGCATAGCGAAGAGTTCACGAACTGAAGAACAGCGCGGTGAACACAGGGTATTCCGCAGGTTACCTGGCCTGCGCCGGATACGTTGGCGCACCGTATATTTCATCACGCTCAGCAGATCCTGACGTCCTCGGTCAGCTCACCGGCCGCGTTCCAGCGCTTTGATCGCCGTTCGAGTCCAGGACGACCTGCTCCGACATCTGGCCGCTGATTCCAAGGATTCACTCCGTCACGGGGTCGCGGCGGGGCCGGGCAGCCCGGATCGAACACCGAACACAGTAGCGGGGTCGACCGCACCGCCGGGATCGGCTCAGATCGGACGCAACCAGCTGTCGGGCTCGGTCTCGTACTCCTGTTCCTCGATGTACTCCTGGCGCGTCACGTCCGCGGCGGTCGGCAGGCCGGTCAGGGCCAGCAGCTCGGGAGCCAGCCCGGTCGCCTGCAGCTGGGCACGCCGCTCGATGCCGGCACGGGCCGCGGACTGGCGGCACAGGCGCAGAATCTCCGCCGCCAGCAGTTCGGGATCCTCGCGCAGGCGGTCACGCTCGACCGAAATCGCCCGGGGCAGACCGGCTTCCGTCGTAGTCACCACGATCGCGCCGGTCCGCGAGGACAGGGTGAACTCGGTCGGGAATTCGTCTCCGGTCACTGATTTACCTCCCATTCGTCGGCGACGACCAGGACCACTTCCGCGATTCGGGTGTCCACGGCGGCGACCATGCGGCGGTGATCGGCGGGCACCGCTACCGGCGGATGGTCCGCGGTGATCAGGTACCGGCCGTCCTCGGCGAGATCTCGCCACTCCAGATGATGGCGAGTGATGCCGCGCGGGCCGAAGCGCGAACGCCCCTGCACCACATCGATGGTGCCCATGCTCGACGCCGCGGCGGACAGGAAGTCCGTGGCGCGGTCCACGACTCCGCCCTCGAGCGTTTCGTGCGCCGGGGACAGGCCGAAGTCGTAGTCGGTTTCCGCGACGTCCCGCGCCTCGGCGAGCACGATCTCGCGGCCGCGCCCCATCGGAACGTCGGGCAGCATGCGCACCATCTCCTCGGCCAGGTCATTGGCCCAGAACTCGGTAATGGTGAATCCCGCCGCGTGCCTGACGGTTTCGCCCGGCTGCTGCACCAGCAGATACCCGGCATCGCCGGACCGCACGCCGATCGCGCGAATACTGGCCTCGGGCACGCGCCAGTCGCCGCCGTCCCAGCCGCGCAGCTCGACGCGCACGTCCGGAGTATGCAGTGCGCGCAGCACGTCGGCCAGATCCGGATCTCGATCGCGCAGACCCTCGCGAGCGCGAATCTTGCTGTCCTGGAACGAGTTCCACAGGGGCGCGCGGCTGGAGAAGAACAGCGGCTCGGGCAGCAGCTCCTCGCCGAGTTCCTCCCACAGCACCAGGAATTCCAGATCGGTGAAGGACCAGGATCGCAACATCAGCCCTCGACCACCGGCTTCGCCACCACCGGCGGCGTGCCCATGGCCTCGTCCAGATACTCGGCGGAATCCAGGAATTCCGGACGCTTGTGGTCCTTGCCGCCCTGCGCACCGTGCGCGCCGCCGCCGTGGCCCATGCCACCCATACCGCCGCCCATGCCGCCCATGCCGCTCGGGCCGGACGCGACGCCCGCGCGCGCCACGCCGGTGGCGCTCGCCTCCACGGTCTCCGCCAGCGCTGCGCGCGGGAACAGTCGCGCCGCTTCGAGCGCCGGCTTGGGGCCACCGCCACCACCGCCACCGCCGCCACCACCGCCGCCCAGCTGGCTCTTCAGGTCATCGAGGTTGGGCATCGCGGCCAGCGAATCCTTCAGCTTGTCCTTCAGGTCGTCCTGCTGCTTGTTCTGCTGGTTCGTGGACTGCAAGCTCGACAGACCCTGCATGCCCTGCTGCAGCGCGCTCGACAGCTGCGACATGGCCTGGCTGGATTGGCCGCTCGTGCTCGAATTCGAGTTGGCGCCACTCGGATTCGAGCCATTGGGATTGGTGCCGTTCGGATTGGTGCCCTTCGGGTCGGTCCCGTTGGGATTGCTCCCTTTGGGGTCGGTTCCGTTCGGATGCGTGCCGTTCGGATTGGTCCCATTGGGATTCGTCTTGTTCGGGTCCGTTTTGTTCGGATCCGTGGTGATTTTCGGCTGCGGGTGATTCTGCGGAACATAGGGCTGCGTACCCGAACCGAACTGGTTCTTCGATCCACCGTTGCCGCCGCCACCGTTGCCGCCACCGCCGCCATCCCGGCGCGGAGCCGGGCCGTCCAGTTTCGGCTTCGGGGCGGTCGGATCGCCCAGTCTCGGCACGGCTTGGCTCGCGCCGATCAGGCCGGGCACGTACCAGCTGTGGAACGCGAGCTGTGCGGCCTTGATGATTCGCTCCATGCGGTCGTAGTGTTCGTAGTCGAAGTCGGTGGGTTTGTTCTGCGGCATATGGATCTTGGTGTTTGCCAGCCAGCCCGACACATTGGTCAGGTTCGCCGCCATCGCACGGAGATCGCCGGTGAGATCGCTCGCCTGCGTCTTGAAGGTGTTCGCGGCGTCGACGGCGCTCTGCGCGCCCGCGCTGGACCAGTCCTTGTCGTCGACCATCTTGGTGAGCTGTTTGGTCAGCCCGTCGAAGCTCTTGTCGATCTTGTCGGCGACCTTGGTCCAGGTGGCGCCGAAGTCGGCCACCGTCTGCGGCTGCATGCCCTGGCCCGCCGCATAGAACCAGTCGAGATCGTCGTGGGAGTAGGGGTTCTCCGGATCGATCGCGTCGTAGTGCCCGCCCTTGTGGGCGATGTCGTACAGCGCCGGATTGCCCTTCTTGTCCTCGTCGACGCGCGGCGCGGAATCCCCGCCCAGGTCCGGGATCTTGCCGGTGGCCATGCTCGGCTTGGCCGGGTCGGTGTCCGCGGCGTCGGCCGCCTTCTTCAGGTCGTCGAACCTGGTTTTGGAGTCCTTCTCGGCCGCGTCGTAGGTCTTGTCGGCCTGGATCATGGTGTCGGCCATGGCATTCACCAGGTCGATGTAGTGATCGAGAATCGTGCCCAGAGCCGTGGCCTGATCGTTGAAGCGCCGCTTGAGGATCAGGATTTGATCCAACGAACCGTTATCGCTGAAGCCGGTGTGCTTCGTCAGGAGTTCCTGGTAGCTCTTGGCGTAGATCAGCGCGTTCGCCGCGGCGGCCGCCAGTTTCGCGCCCTCGCGCGCCGCCCCGGGGGTCAGCTCGAGACCACCTTGGCCTGCCAGCTGGGCAAGCGCGGGCCAACGGTTGTTGTCGTTGTCAGTCACGTCTCACTCCTCACTCGCGCACCATTCCATCACTATGAATGTCGTTGGCGGAAGCGCTGTTCCATCCCGGGCAGATAGACGGACGCGGGCATGCTGGAGGTGGTCGCCTCCACCACACCGTCATCGGCGACGTAGTAGAGAGCTCGGTCGAGCATCGGTTCATCGGGTTCGGTCGGGGTGTATACCATCCAGCCGACCGGAAGCCGTTCCGCGCGAAGCTGATCGAGCGGGTAGGCCGTGGTGTCGATGCCCTCGGTGCGAATGTGATGGCGGACCACGTCCAGCGCCTCGGGCTCCGGCAGCGGTTCGGGGCCGATACGGGCCACCCCGGCCATGGCCAGCTGGTAGTGCGCGGCATCCAGCTGGGCGGAATCACCGAAGGCCGCCTCCATCACCGCCTGCGTGACATCCCGCCGCTCGGCCGCCGCGACGAATTCGGCTATCGCGGAACGCTGTTCACCCTCGGGATCGGCGGTGACCAGATCGCTGATCACGCCGGCGACGGTGGCCGCGGTCCAGATTCCGGGCACCGCGGGTGCGAGATGGGCGGCGGCGGGGGACCCACCGCGATACCAGCGGCCGCGCTCCCACCAATAGCAGAAGGTGAGCATGCCGCCGCTGGCGCGCGTATTCAACACGGGGTTGGCAACCCACTCCGGCGCGCCGGCGTACAGCTGCGGATGCGGGGCCTCGCCGTTGTAGGCGGCCGTCAATTCCGGTGCGTTCCAGACTCCTCCGGACAACACGGCGCGGCCTCCGGGCAACATGTACAGCGACGAGCCCGACCGGCGGGAACCCTCGAACCAGCCGAACGAGGGCAGCACCCGCGGACCCCATTCCGAATCGATGGCGACGAAGGCTGCCGCGATGGCGGCCCACCGCGACCACAGCAGTGGGAAATCCGGGAAGTCGTTCTCGGAAACCACGGGAAGATAACCGGATTCGCTATCCGCGCGGGCCGCGGCCGCCGCCTGCCGCGGAGTGCGAGATTGGCGGTCGTCGTGGCGCAGGTATGCGGCCAGCCACAGGGGGAGGGAATCACGGGGATACGACTCGAGATCTGCCAGATAGTCCCGCGGGGAAAGCAATTGGTCGCCCGGAAACGGCTCATCACCGTAATCGTGGTCCACGCTCAGCTCACCCGCCGCCGTCACCTCGAGCTCCAGCCGCCACCACGGGTCACCGAGTTGGGCCGACAGTTCGCGATGCTGGTCGACCAGTGCCAGGATCTCCACCGGCGGCGAGATCCGGGCCTGCCGTTGCTCCGGATCGGAGTAGACAACCTGGGCGACCCGCGCGCTCACGGTCACCGCGAACGCGGCGTGCAGGCGGTCCCAGCCCTCCGGTGCCAGCTCGCACAACTCCTGGGCGATACGGTTCGCCAGGCGGCGCGCCCGCTGCGGGATATCCGATTCGGTCGCGCCGATGGTGAATCCGATGTCAGGGGCCGAGTCGTCCGGTGCGGCGGCGGGGCCGGGCTCCGGGGTCATCCCGATGACGGCGGCCAGACGGTCGAACTCGGGGAGATCGGTGTCATTGCCGAAGGCCGGGAGCGCAGTCGCCGACTGTGCTGCCAGATCTGCGGATGGGGCCGCACCGGAGCGGTTCTCGCTGTTCTCGTGGGAAATCGTCACGCGCAATCGTCTCCGTCAGCCCTGGTCCGCGGACCCTTGCTGCTGTTCGCGCGCGGCCTTGCGCTGTTCGCGTTCCTCGAACCAGTTGTCCATGTCCTCGCGCCAGCGCGCGGCATTGCTGCCGTCCAGCTGACCGGCGAAGGCCCGCCGGGCCGCGTCGATCAGCTCGGGGGTGATATTCGGATGCGCCTCGGCGATCGCCCAGAGGGCGGTCTGGGTGTCGTCATCGAGGCCGGTGGCGGTGTGGACACCGCGACCCTGCATCACATGCGACAGCACCTCGTCGAAGTTCTGCCGCAACTCATCGTCACTGGGATAGCCGTGGCGCATGTCCCTCTCCTCCCTCGGCCGAGCCGAGTCTCAGCATCACATATGGCGTGCAATCCGGTCATTTCCAGAATCACAACGTTGCCCGAACTCACTGTCATCCGAAGATTCCCGACCGGCGCACCGGGTCGGCGAGCACGTCCCGGATCAGCAGACCCAGGTCCGCGTCCACGGCAGGCGTGCGATACCGCACCTCGCACTGCGGCGTACCGGCCACCGCCACCAGCAGGCGGTTGAAGCCCTGCTGGTGGCGCTCCCAGTGCACGTCCGCGCCCAAGCGATCGAGCTCGACGACCTGATCACCGACCCGCAGCACCAGACCGGCCTGTGGATCCCGGTAGAAGACCACCCGCAGGCCGTCCATCTGGTCGTAGACGCCCGCGAGGGAGCCCGCGCCGACCGGCGCGGATTGCAGGTCGCCCGTCAACGGATTCAGCATCGCGAATTCGCCGAAACCCGAATGCGAGCGCAGGTAGACGTCGCTGCCCGAGGACGCCGGACCCGACGACGCACGCGGGAAGCGATTGCCGCCGCGCGACCCGCCGCCGCTCCCACCCGGCCGCTGCCCGACGGGCGAACCCGTGGGGCCGGCGCCCGGGAAGCCGGAACCCATCGGCGTACCCGAGGAACCGGTGCCGGTGGATCCGTTGTCCGGATAGCCGTTCCACCCCGGTGATTCGCCGGGCGATTGCGGCATATTGCCGAGGGGCAGCCCCGGCAGGGAGGGTCGACCGGATCCGCCCGGAGCACCGGGACCGTGGGGAGCACCACCACCCGGGTGTCCGGGGCCGCCGGGCAGGGGCGGCGTACCCGGTTGCGGTAGGCCTCCGTTCGGCGAGGTCGGCCAGTTCGGAGACTCACCTGGGGCCTGTGGAGAGCCATCCGGAATCTGGGAAGAGCCACCCGGAATCTCCGGGAAACCACCGGGCAGTTGCGGTGTGCCCGGCTGTGGCCACGAACCCCACGGCGGCACTTGACCATTCGGCGGCACCTGACCACCGGGCCAACCCGTGCCGGGAAGCATCGGCGGTTCCGGCCAGTAACCGTTCGGCGGCTGCCCGGCGGGCGGGAGCGGCGGGACCGGGTACGACGGCACCGTGGGTGTGGGCGCCTGCGGAGGCGTGGGCATGCCGTGCGAACCAGGACCACCGGGCCATGAGGGTCCACCCGGCGGGGTCGGCCCGCTCTGCGGCGGCGGGTGAGGTTGCGGTTGCGGTTGCGGTTGCGGTTGCTGAGCATCCGGCGGCAGCGTCCACGGAGACGCCTGCTGCGAAGGCTGCGGAGTGTACTGCGGGAACGTCGGATTGAACGGCCGAGGCGGATGCGGCACATGCGACCGCCAATTCGGATTCCACCGGTACCCGTCGGACTCGGGCTCCCGCCCTCTGTTGGGGTCCGGCGCCGGCTCGGATTCGGGCCGCGCCCCGGGCTCGGGGTCGCCATCCGGCTCCGCCTCGGGATCGTGTTGCGCCTCGTGCTCGGATTCCGACTCCGGTTCGGACCATGGCTCCGGGTCGGGCTCACTCGGCTTCACCGGCCCCCGACGAGACCCGGAATCCCCTCCACTCGAGTCCTTTTCACCGTTACCGTCGAGATCCCCGGGCACCCCGGACTCATCCCGGGGCACCCCGGACTCATCCTCGGGCACAGCGGATTCATGGCCAGCGATAACGGGCTCGTCCCCACGGGCCGCGGATTCGTCTCCGCCCGCTGATGGTTCCTCTGGCTTCGAGTTGGACTGAACCGAGCGGTGGCCGGATTCCTCTCCGCCGGAGTCCTTTCCACCGTTGGTGTCGGACTCACCGGGGACGCCGGAGTTGTTTCCGGCTGCCGGCGGTTCCTCTTGCTTCAGTTCGGACTTGACCGGACGGCGGTCGGGATCGGCTGGGCCGGAGTGCTCGTCGCCCTCGGGGGTGGGTTCGGGACTCTGCCGCCGTTGTGCCGGGTCGCCTTCCGGGTTCTCCGGATCGCGCTGGACCGCGGTGGGATCGGAGCCTGGGTCGGGCTCGTTGCCGCGCGGCTTCGGGTCCAGGGTGGGGGGTTCGTGATCGTTGCCGGAGAGCTTCGGATTTCCCTCGGGCTCCGGGGTTTTCAGGATTGGGTCGGAGGCGGAGCCGGAGCCGGGTTGGGTGGGGTCGTGCGGGGTGGCGGGGGCGCCGCCGGTGGGGCCCTCTTCGGGGCCGGGCGTGGTGGGGTCGGTGGGGCGCGGGATGTTCTCGTCGACCCAGTGGGCCAGGGCGTCGGCGCGGTGGAAGGTTGCGGCGGCGGTGTGGAGGTCTTCGAAGGCCGTGGCGCTGCCGGGGCCGTTCTGGAGGGCGGTGCGGCCGCGCAGGTCGTCGATGGTCGGGCCGAGAAGGTCAGGGGTGAGCTCGGATTCGTGGACCCGGAGCCCGGTGGCCGTGCGGAAGTCGATGATTGCTCGGCGCAGCGCGGCATGGGCGGCGTCGCGCGCCTGGGCGGCGCCCTCGTGTGGGGAGATGTTCGCGCGGGCCGCCGCGTCCTCGAGGCGGCGCACCTCGGCCGACCATCGGTCGGCGGCGGCCGCGGCGGTGTCGACGCGATCGACAGCCTCCCGCAATGCCTCGGTGCGGGCCGCGAATTCCTCGGCGCCGCTCGGCTTCGGCGCGTCCATGACCTCGTCACGAGCCGTGCGGGCAGCGTCGAGTTCCTGTTGCGCGGCGGCGGATTCGCGGCGCGCGGTGTCGAGCGGCGACTCCGCGGCGCGGGCCGACGCGCGATCCTGCTCCTCGTGTCGCGCCAGCAACTCCTCGAGCTGATGCGCGCGCACCGTCGCTTCGCGCAGGCGCTCGATCCGCGGGCCGACCTCCTGCTGTTCCTCGGGCGTGCGGGCTTGTTGAGCCGCCTCGTCCAGCGCGTCACGGAAATGCTCGGGCGTGAGCTCGGATTCGTTGACCCGGACACCGCGGATCGCGGACTTGCGTTCGGCGAGCGCCTCATCGAGTGCACGACGCACCGTGTCCGTCGGGGTCTCACCGGGTCGCGCACCAGCCAGGACGGAGTTTTCCAGACTCCGTTCCGCGGCGTGGACCCGGGCCTCGGCCGCGTTGTACCGCTCCGCGGCTCGTTGGAAATCCTCCGCCCGGGATTGCTGCAGCGGGCGATCCGCCACCTCGGCCACGGGCAGATTCTTCAGATGCTCGATGGTTCCCGGCAGCCGCCTCGGAGTCAGATCCGCGTCGGTCAGCGCGCGACCCGGCGCGCCATCCAGGTGCGGTGCGTGCTGGTCCGGCCGGGCCACCAGCCTGCCCAACGCGTAATCGCGCATGGTGCGCGCAACCTCGAGTTCGCGCCGGGCACTGTCGAGTTCGGCCGCCGCGTCCTTCGGGTGCGGGGCCGGCACGGGTTCGGGTTCGGGCGGCGCGGTAGCCCGGTTGTATTCCTCGGCGAGTTGCCGAAGCGCCTCGATATCCGCTGCGCGCTGGCGTACTTCGGCCCGCAGGTCGTCGATCTTCTTCTGGGTCTTCTCCTGGTCGAGGATCTCGTGCGCCTCGATCTTGCCGTCCCGGTAGCGCTCGTACAGCCCGGCCACGTGCTCGGGATCGCCGTCGAGCACCAGGCCCTGCAGCCGCGACCAGACCGACTCGGCGTGCGACGGTTCGTCCACGGGCAGTGCCTCGCCGAGGTCTTCGGTGCGGTGGTCGCGCAGATACCCGGGTCCGTGCCGATCGTGAATCGGCAATTCACCCTCGGCGATGCGGGGATCGCGGCTCGGGTCGAAATGCAGATCGGTGTGGAACGGGTCCAGCACGGCCAGGCTATGGGCGTATTCGGCCAGCGCGGCCAGCAGTTCCGGCCGTTCGCCGGAGCGATGCAGCAGATCATTGATCGCGCGCAGCGCCGCCTTCGGCGCGAGGCTGTCGGGGTCCGGATTCCAGCGGTCCGCTTTCTGGTCGTACTTCTCGCCGTACAGCTGGTCGGGGGCGACGCCGAGACGTTCGGCCAGCCGGTCACGGGCGGCCAATACCGCCGACTTGTCCACGCCGCGAAGGGCTTTCGCGTATTTCAGCAGATCCTCGATGGCCTGCAGGCGGCGCACCTTGCGCACGCCCGGATCGGCCATGGCCTCCGCCAAGCGCTGCGGCGTGAGATCGGCCGGATCGACGTCCAGACGGCCCGCGAGCTTGTGCAGCAGGTCGTTGAGGCCGTGGTAGGACTCGATGGCCCTGGCGGTGCCGATGAAGTCCGCCATGCCCTCGATCTGCGCGGCGTGCAGGGCATTCTCGTGCCGCAGGGTCCTGATGGCCTGATCCAGCTCACCGGGCGTGAGGTCGTCCCGGTAGACCACCAGCTTCTTCGCCAGTTCGTCACGCGCCGCGCGTAATTCGTCCACGGTGCGGGTCGGTTGCTGGTGTTCGACCGGCGTGGCGGACGGATCGGGCGCGCGCTCGACCAGGTTCCAGGGGTCGGCGGCACTGTCGCGCGCCAGCAGCACCGAGGTCCGCTCGCCGTTCACCTCGACCTCGTGGAAACGCACCTCGGGAGCACGCTCGTCGTAGACGTCCGGGCGGCCCTGTTCGTCCAGGTCGACACTACGAATATCGAGGTGGAGGCGGCCGTCGTTCAACTGGCGGCCGATCTCCGGGTGGTCGGCCAGGTACCCGGCGAGCACCTCCAGATGATCGGTGTTGCCGCGAATCACCGTCAGGCGCGGCGGCTCACCCGGCAGGACGCCGATCCCGTTCTCCAGGCTGGTGCCGCCGTGCTCGCGCACCCACAAGCGGGCGGCGTCGTCGGCGATCTCGGTGCCGCGCGCGGTCGCCTCCGCCTCGGCGTGGAGATAGCCGTCGGCGGCGTGCGCCAGATCGGCCATCTGGCGGGCGTGCTCGCGTACCGCCATGCGCAGCTCGGCCAGGGTGTGCGGCAATCGCTCCGGCGTCAGCTCGTCCAGGCCTACACCCAGCAGCTGCGCCCAGTTCGAGCGCTCCTCCCGAATCTGATCGCGCAGCACCGCGTTCTCGAAGAGGACGCCCTCCTTGACGTTCAGCAGTTCCTCGGGGGACGGGTCCCAGAAGTGCGGGGTGGATTCCTCGCCATTGCCGACAGCCTCCCAGTGCACGAAGGTGATCGGCGGCGAATCCTGTGCGAGCAGATGAAGTTTGCGCCCGGCGCGGGTCCAGAAGCCGACTTCGCGGTTGGGATCGTTGCGCACCGGATCGCTGGCCATCAGCTCCCGCAGCAGACGCCCCAGCGGATCCTTGTCGAAGTAGTTGATCTCCTTGGTGTAGGGGATGCGGGCGTCCTGGGCATTGAAGCGGTCCGCGGCGAGCGCCAATGCCTCCACCGCACCGGCACGGCGGAGCAGGATGTAATTGGCCTCGTCGACCAGTCGGCGGACCGTCGCGGGATCAGCCGCACTCAGGTCGATGCCCTGTCGCGCAGCCTGTTTCACCACCTCCTGCAAGGCCGCGTCGCGCAGGTCGAGCGCATCGGCGTAGGACTTGGGCAGCGCCTCGCGAGGGACCTCCGGTTCGACGATCGGCTCATGAGCGGCGGACTTCTCGCCGGACGGCAGTTCGGGCCGCGGCTCCCGGGCGGACAGCTCGCCCGGTTGCTCAGGGTCTGCCCCTTCGATGGGCCGGTGCTCGGGACGCTGCTCCGCGCCGACCGGCAGTTCCGCCAGTCTCAGGCGCTCATTGGCCTCCGCCAGCACCTTCTGGTCGACCTCGGTCAACCACGGTTCGTACTCGCCGCCGTCGCGGGTCCGCATCGGCTCCGACAGGCCACTGACCTCGTGGACCTTGCCGACCAACTTCCAGCCCAGGATCGGTATCTTCCCGTTCTTCAGGAACGGCAACCGTTCCCGCGACTTCCACAGCGTCCCAATCTCTTTGGCGGGGCGGAACGGGTTGCTGTCGTCGTTGGGCTTCACCAGTTGTTCGTTGTGGAACCAGACTGCGGCACCCTTCTCCCAATCGGCGAAGGCCTTGGAGTCCAGGCTCGAACCCGACCCGTACTTCGGGGTTGGATCCATGAATCCGCCGCGGACGAGATCCCAGAGCCGCCGCAGGAACGGCTTGCGGGGCGCCTCCGGCACCTCGGGCTCACGGTCACCGGGCAGGGCGGGACGGGTGGTGCGCTGCAGCCGCGGCGAGCCGTCCGGGTTCTCGCCGACCAGCACGTGGACGCGCTGACCGTCGGCCTCCAGGACCAGTCGGCGCGGGCCCGAGGGATCCTGCTCATGGAAGGTGGCCGCCACCAGATCCGCGACATCCTCGGCGCGCCTTATTGTTTCGTTGCGCAGCTCGGCCAGCGTGGCGGCCCGATGCTCCGGAGCGAGATGCTCGGGATCGACGCCCAGCAGTCGCGCCCACTCATCACGGACCTTCGCCAGTTGCGCACGATGCTCGGGATCGGTCGCCGCGTCATGACGAGCCGCCGCCTCCGCCAGGGCCTCGATCGCACCGGCGCGCAACATGTTCCGGTACTGCAGCTCACCGGCGGTCTCCGGCAGGCGCTCCTTCGCGATGTCCGCGTCCGAAAGCCCCAGACGCCGTGCGATATCGCGACGGAGCTCGTCCAGGGTCATCGCACGGGGTTCGTGGTCCCGATTGTGCGCCGGTTCCGACCACGGCTCCAGCGGAAGATGATCAGGTGCACCGGAATGCGATTCGCCGGCAGGTGATTCGCCGGAAGGGGCCTTATTGGCCGGCGATGCGGGCGGCTCCTCGGCTTCGGTCCGCCAGTACTCCTCGTCGCCATAGCGCTCGTCGACGGTGAGTGGGCGGAAGTCCTGCGGGTTCCGCATCGGAGTCGGCTGGTCACCGGTATCCGGATCACCGAAGAAGCCACGCGCCTTGGCCATTTCGGCCAACTCCTGCAGCGAAGCGAGCGGATCCGCGCGCCTCGACAGCGGCTCGGACATGCCGAGCGCGTCCGCCAGACGACGCAGGTATGCCTGCTCCTCCGGGGTGCGCGCATGCGCATTGTGCTCGACCGGCGCACCCGCGAGGAACTTGGCGATCGCCCTCAGGGTCGGAGAAGCGTGGGCCGGGTTCACCGAGAGCGGCGGCTCCTCGGCCGACTGTTCCGGCTGCGTCATCTCGAGGGTGTGGGCCTCGGCCTCATGCGAAGCCGCCACCGCCCCAGCCTCATTCGAGGCCCGCGGCTCCTCAACCGTCCTGGGCGCGGTCGCCTCATGCTCACCCTGCGGCTCGGTCGCCTCGCGCACACCCTGCGGCTCGGCCGTCTCATGCTCGCCCTGCGGCTCAGTGGCCTCATGCTCGCCCTGCGGCTCAGTGGCCTCATGCTCGCCACGCGGCTGCTCGCCACTCGTGGGCTCGGCCTTCTCGCCGCCGGGCGTCCGCTCGGCGCCGTGCGGCGGTTCGCCCTCGCGAGCGGATGGCGGGTGTTCGCCTCCCCCTGTGGGTCCGGACTCGTGGTCGCCGGTCGGATCGGCTTCGGGGTCGGATGTGTTGCCGTGCGGCGGGTTCGGCGGCTCCTTGCCGCCCGCTCCGGACCCGGTGGGTGTGGGCGGTTCGTCGCCCGGATCGCCCTGGTGCGGCGTGGTGGGCCCCTCCTCGGGACGGCCACCGGCCATCTCCCAGAACCAATCGGCGCGATTGGCGGCGATACGGGCCAGCATGTCGGCGTTCTCGGCGCGCAGCCGAGCGAAGCGCTCCTCGGTGCTGCCGGGCACCATCCGATCGGCGATCTCGTGCAGCCACTGCGCGCGTTTGGCTTCCATCCGCGCCGACCAGTCGGCCTGCGCGGCTTGCATGCGGTCGTACCAGGTGTCCGGATCGTTCGGGTCCGCCTTCGGCCGCAGTACCGACTCCTCGATCGGATCGCCCTGGCCGCCGGACTGTTCCGGCTCGGCATCCGAGTTCGGCTCCGCCCCTCGCTCCCCGCCGGAGAGGTCCTTCGGCCCGCCGTTCCCGGGACCGGCGGTTTCCGGGCCCGCCTCCTCTGCGGCGGAAGGACCGGAGTTCGGTTCGGTCGGGTCGGCCGGCTTCGCCGACCCGCCGACGGTCGGATCTTCGCCGGAGCGCCCCGACGCATCCGGGTCGGAATCGCCAGGCCGGCGCCCAGAATCGCCAGCGCCCCTTCCGGATTCGTCGGAACCCGTGAGGGTCTTGCCGGAGTCGGTGCGGCTGGAGTGCGGCGGGGTGGAGGTCGGGTCGGTGGGGTGTGGGACGTTGTCCTCGACCCATTGGGCCAGGGCGTCGGCGCGGTGGGACGCTTCGGCGGCCCGGCGCAGGTCCTCGAATGCGGTCGCGCTGCCGGGGCCGTTTTGGAGGGCGGTCTTGCCCTGGAGTTCTTCGAGGGTCGAATCGAGGCGGGCGGGAGTGAGATCGGACTCGGCGACGCGCAGGTTCGTCGCGGCACGGAAGTCGGTGACCGCCCGGCGTAGTGCCGCGCGGGCGTCGTCTCGAGCCCGGGCGGCGGCCTCGTGCGGTGTGACGGCGGCACGGGCGGCGGCGGATTCCAGGCGGCGCGCCTCGGCCGACCAGCGATCGGCAACGGCCTGGGCGCGATCGACCCGGTCGAGGGCCGCGCGCAGGGCCTCGTTGTGAGCCGCGAACTCCTCGGCGCCCTGCGGCTTCGGGGCGGCCATGATGGCATCGCGCTCGGCGCGGGCGGCGGCGAGATGCTCTTGTGCCGCTGCCGATTCCCGGCGGGCCGTGTCCAGCGACGACTCGGCGGCCCGGGCCCGCTCCGCGGCGGCCGACTCGTGGCCCGCGATAAGTTCCTCGATCTGATGCACCCGCACCGTCGCGTCGTACAGGCCCTGGATGCGGGCGGCGGCCGCCTGCTGAGCTTCGGGCGTGCGCGCGTACTGGGCCGCCTCGTCCAGGGCGTCGCGGAAGCGTTCCGGTGTCAGATCCGCGGCGTCGACGCGCACGCCCCGCAGCGCACGATCGCGATCGCGCAGCGCCTGATCGAGCTCGCGGCGCAAGGTGTCCATCGGGGCCTCGCCCGGGCGGGCGCCCGCCATCAGGGACCGGTTCAGCTCGTGCTCCGCCGCCCGGACACGGGCCTCGGTGGCGTTGTAATGCTCTGCGGCAGCGCGTAGTTCGGCGATCCGCTGCTCATGGCCGGGACGCTGCGCGCCAGGCATGGGCAGCCGCTCGAGGTGTTCGATCGTGGCCGCCAACCGCTGCGGCGTCAGATCCTCCAGGCCGATCCGGCGGCCCGGAGCGCCGTCGAGGTGCGGCTCGTGCTCGTCAGGATGTGTAATGCGGGACAGCGCGTAATCACGGGCCTTGCCCGCGCGATCGAGATCGCCACGCGCGCTGTCGAGTTCGGCCGCTGCTGCGCTCGGCCGGACGGGCGGGTGTTCCGACTCCATCGGCGCGATCGCCGCGTTGTATTCCTCCGCGACTCGCCGCAGGGCCTCGAGATCGGCTGCCCGGGTGCGCGCTTCCGCACGCAGTTCCTCCACGGTCTTCCGCGTCTCGGCGTCGGTGGGACGCTCGAACTTCTCGATTTTACCGTCACGATAGGCCTCGTAGGCCTTGGCCAGGCGCTTCGGATCGTCACCGAGTTCGAGACCCTGCAGCCGCGCCCACACCGAACCGGCCTTCGACGGATCATCCGAACGCGGTGCCTCACCGATCAATTCGTTGTTGAAGTCGCGGAGCAACGCGGGCGCGTCCGCGTCGTGGATGGGCAGTTCGCCCTCGGCGACCCGGGGATCCGTGGCCGGATCGAATCGCATTTCGTGGTGGTAGGGATCGATCTCGCTGAGGCTGTGCGCGTATTCGGCCAGCGCGGCAATCAGTTCCGGCCGCTCCGCCGAACGGTGCATCATGTCGTTGATCGCCCGCAGCAATGCCGCCGGCTCGATGCTCTTGGGGTCGGGCTCGAACCGATCCGTGTCCTTGTTGTATTTGTCGGAGAACAGCGACTCCGGCGGGACACCGAGGCGTTCGGCCAGCCGATCGCGCGCGGCCAGCGAGGCGGGCCCGTCCATGCCGCGCACCTTCGCCGCGTACTGGACCAGATCCTGAACCGCCTGCAGGCGGCGGACATTGCGCAGACCCGGATCGGCCAGCGCCTCGGCCATGCGCTGCGGGCTCAACTCGGACGGATCCAGGTCCAAGCGGTGCGCGAGCTGCTGCAGGGCGTCGTTCAGATCGTGGAACGACTCGATGCCGTCACTGCTGCGGATGAAGTCCGCCATGCCCTCGATCTGCGCGGCGCGCAGCGCGTTGTCGAGCTGCATGGCCTTGATGGTGTCGACCAGCTTCTCGGGGGTGAGATCCTCATGGTAGACCGCCAGTTTCTTGGCCAGTTCGTCACGTGCCGTGCGCAATTCGTCCACCGAGCGCGGGGGCGTCGAGGGTTCCTCGTGCGGGACCGACTCCCCGGACCCGCGCCCCTCGACGACCCGCCACGATTGCGATGGATGGTCGCGCACCGTGGTGGCCGGGACCTTCTCACCGCCGATCTCCGCTTCGTGGAAGCGGACCTCGGGCGTGTATTCCTCCACCACGTGCAGGCGGCCCTGATCATCCATGGTGACCAGGTGGAAATCGGGTCGCAGCCGCCCGTCATTGAGCTGATGGCCGACCTCGGGATGCTCGGCCAGGTAGGCAGCCAGCACCTGCTCGTGATCACCACCGGCACGGATCACCAACAGCCGCGGCGGTTCGCCGGGCAGGACGGCGATACCGGGGTCCAGCGAAACGCCGCCGTGCTCGTCCGCCCAGATGCGGGCCGCGTCATCGGCCATGCCCTGCGCCGTATTGCGCACTTCGGTGTCGGCGCGCAGGTATTCGTCCACCGCGCGACCGAGATCGGCGATCTGGTCGGCGTGTTCGCGTACCGCCATGCGCAATTCGGACACGGTGTGCGGCAACCGCTCCGGGCTCAGCTCGTCCAGGCCGACGCCCAGCAGCTGCGCCCAGTTCGAGCGCTCCTCGCGAATCTGGTCGCGCATCAGGGCGTTCTCGAAGAGCACGCCCTCCTTGCGGGTGGTCAGCTCTTCCGGGGACGGGTCGTCGAAGTTGCGCGCCGGTTCGCCGCCATTGGGGGTGCCGTCCCACTCCAGCGCGGTGTAGTGCGGATCGTCCTTGCCGATCAGCCCGATCTTGCGGGCGAGTCTCGTGATCGCCCAGTCCTTGCGAGTCGGATCGCTGTGCACCAGCTCGCGCAGGAAGCGGCCCAGCGGATCCTTGTCGAAGAAGTTGACGCTGCGGCTGAAGGGAACGCGGGCGTCCTCCACGTTGTAGCGCTGCGCGGCCTCGAACAGCGCCTCCACCGCGCCCGCCCGGCGCAGCAGCACATACGTCGCCTCGTCGACCAGGCGGCGCAGCGTCGCCGGATCGGCGGCACGCAGGTCGATGCCCTGGCGCGCAGCCTGATTCAGTACCTCCCGCAATGCCTGATCGCGGACGTCGAGACCGTCGGCCAAGGTCTTCGGCAGCGCGTCCCGCGGGTCGGCCTCATGCTCGCGCGGCTGTGTGGACGCCGGATCATGCTGTCCACCAGCGTGTTCAGGACCAGCACCGGTGTGCTCATCACCAGATGGCGACTGCGGCAGGTGCTCTCGCTGGGCGATCGCGGCGGGATCGGTGGCCGGTTCGATTTCGCGGTGCTGTCCGGCGACCGGCGGATCAGCCTCCGAAATACCGGCGTTGCGCAGGTCTTCGGCGGCGCGCGCCACCGTGGCCGGATCGACCTCACTGCGCCAGGGTTGGTACTCGCCGCCGTCGCGGGTGCGCATCGGCACCAGCTCCGACGCCACATCCGCCACCCGCGCGGTGAGTCGATTGAAGAACGGCAGATCCTCGCGCTGCTTCCAGAAGGTTGCGAACTCCTTGCCCAGGCGGGCCGGGTTGATGTCGAGGTGCTCGAGGAAGTCGTTGTGCAGCCAGCCGCCGACCTCATGGATGACCTCCTTCTGGCCCTTGCCATCGAGGCCCGAACCAGAGGCGTACTTCGGGTACTGATCGTTGAATCCGGATCGGATGAAATCCCACAGACGGCGCAGGAACGGCGGGCGCACCGCTTCCCGCGTGGCCGGGAGCCGATCGCCCGGCAGTGTCGGACGAGCGGCGGATTCCAGGTGCCGAACGCCGGCGGCATCGGTGCGGACAGTGACGTGGACGCGATCGCCACCGACCTCCAGCACCATCCGCTGCGGTGCAGACGGATCCGGTTCGTGGTAGGTCGCCGCCATGAGATCGGCGATATCCGCTGCGCGGCGGATGGTTTCGTTGCGCAGCTCGGCCAGTGTCGCGGCCCGATGTTCCGGCGCGAGACGCTCGGGAT
This sequence comes from Nocardia sp. NPDC051981, assembly GCF_040680715.1. Lineage (NCBI taxonomy): Bacteria > Bacillati > Actinomycetota > Actinomycetes > Mycobacteriales > Nocardiaceae > Nocardia > Nocardia sp. NPDC051981. The sequence goes on from NZ_JBFAXK010000001.1 coordinate 306,842, forward strand.
CGACACCGAGCAGGCGCGCCCACTCGTCACGAACCTTCGCCGTCTCCGCGCGCTGCTCGGGATCCGTCGCCGCGTCATGACGAGACGCGGCCTCGTCCAGCGCCTCGATTCCACCGGCGCGCAACATGTTCCGGTATTGCAACTCACCTGCGGTCTCCGGCAGGCGATCCCTCGCGATATCCGCGTCCGAAAGCCCCAGACGCCGCGCGATATCGTGCCGGAGCTCGTCGAGAGTCAGGGCGCGGGGCTCGCCGACGTGGTGTGCGGGATCCGACCACGGCTCCAGCGGGATGTCTCGCCGCTCATTCGATGGACCGGAGACGTTTTGCTCCAACGCCTGTCGTGCGGCGGCCTCCTCCGCCTCCGCGCGGTTCAGGCGATCGGCGATACCCAGATCACGGTGCTCCGCCTCGATCGCGGCCAGCTCACGCGGATCGACCTCGGACCGCCAGTACTCCTCACCGCCATAGCGTTCGTCGGTGCTGAGCGGACGGAAGTCCTGCGGGTTCCGCATCGAAGCGGGCGGCGTTCCGTTCTCCGGGTCGCCGAAAAATCCGCGTGCCCTGGCCATCTCGGCCAGCTCCTGTAGCGAGGCCAGTGCATCGGCGCGCTTCGACAGCGGTTCGACCATGCCCAGCGCATCGGCCAAGCGCGCCAGATAGGCGAGCTCGTCCGGAGTGCGCTGGCGCGCATTGTGTTCCAGCGGGGCATGCGCCAAGAACTCCGCGACCGCCTTCAAAGTCGGTGAGGTCACGGCCGGGTTCACCGAATCCGGCCGCCCCGAACCTGACTCACCGTCCGGCAGCGGAAGCTCGACTGTCGGGGCCTCGGAGGTGGGCACGACCGCCCCGGAACCGTCGGAACCCACGGGCTCCGGTGTGGCCGGATCAGGTTGTGGCGCAGGCTCATTCCGTACGGTCGTCGACTCGTGCTCCTCCGTCGGATGCTCCTGCTTGCCGCCGGGCTGCTCCTCGTTGTCGCCAGTCGGCCCGGGCTTTTCACCCTCCGCCGGGGTCGACTCCTCCTTGTCGGGAGGTGTGGCGTTCTCCTCGTCGGACTTCGGCTGCTCCGACTGCTCTGTGGGTATAGGCTTTTCGATCTCCGAAGAGGGCTGCACGTCCTTGCCTGCGGGCGTGCCATTGTCGCCGCCCTTCGAGTCCTTCTCCGGGTCCGGCTCGGACTGGTCGCCGTGCGGCGGGACCGGCGGCTCCTTGCCCCCGGCACCGGCATCACCGGCGTCGGGCGTTTCGGCGGGATGCTCGGCCTCCGGGACAGCCGGGTTCGATTCCTTCGGTTCCGTACCCGAGACCGGCTCCTCCCCCGACGGGTCGCCGGGCTTCGGGATCACGGCAGTGGTTTCGCCGTCCTGACCGACGCGCTCGACTGACAGCTCGCCGTCGACCAACGTCCGCTCGTGTGTGGTCGAGTTCGGCTCGGCGACAGCCAGTTTCGGTTCCTCGATCCGGGCCGGCACGGTCGGCCTGGAGATCGCGTCGGGAGGCACATGGAACGAGTCCGGGTTGCGGCCGTACTTCGCCATCTCGTCCATGAGGTGCCAGTAGAGGACCTTCGCGGGCTCGGAGGCGTGCTCGCCGTTGTACTCGACGTCCATGAACGCCTCGGCAATGGCCTCGACAGGCTCGAAACTGTCCGTGTTGCCGATACCGGGATTCCCGTTCTCGTCCTTGGCCGAGAGGCTGTAGCCACTGAGCTGGCCCAAGAAGTCCTCGAACGCGGCGCGGAACTCTTCCCGGCCCAGATCGGGCCGAGTGGCCTCGAAGTATTCCCGCAGGACCCGCTGGGCGTCATCGGACGGGCGGTGGTACGCCTGGGTGCCCGGCTGCCCGGATTCGAAGTCCAGTGCGTGGCCGAACTCGTGCACGATCGTCGCGTACACCGGGCGTCTGGCGGAATTCGGCGGATGGAAACCGCCCGGATCCTCCGCGAGGCGGTAGATATTCGCCAGATCACCAGCATGTTTCGCGCTGAACTGGATCGCGTCGGCGCTCGTCAGCAGGTTGCCGGGCGTGGAGCGTGAGACGCCCGGATCGACCTGGGCGAGGCGGCCATCCTCGAACTTCATGATCTGGACCCGTTTGAGGTTTCGGCCGACCGGATAACGCCGCAGCATGTCGTCGATGGCGCGCGCGAACTCCTGCGCAACGATCGGGTGGACCGTCGCATTGTCGAAGCCCAGCACCTCGAGGTTCCAGCGCCGACCCAGCTCCGCCGCGACTTCGTTCGGCCACATCCTGGTCCACTCATCGACCGGCACCGACCCCAACTGATCTGGATTCTCCAGAACCCTGGCCCATTCCGCGGGCGGTGCGTTCTCCGGGCCACCCTGCGCGGTCGACGGCTGCTCGCCCTCGTGCGGATGAGCCGAGTTCCCGCCCTCATGCGCGTGACCCGGAGTGGAACCGTCGTGAACGGCAGCCGGATGCGCGTCCCCACCGTTGCCGAGGCGCTTCCACCACCGACCGATCCGCGAATCGGCAGGACCCTCCCCTTCCGAAATCCCACGGTCCCTGGGTCGCGTATCGAACGGGTTCGATTCGCCGGGCCGACGCTGCTCGGTGCGCGACGATTCCGGACGCGTGGACTCGCCCCGGGGTCCACCGCCGGTCGGCCGCTCCTGCGTCGGCCGCTCCTGCGTCGGCCGCTCCTGCGTCGGCCGCTCCTGCGTCGGCCGCTCGCCCGGCAGCGGCTCGCCGCGGCGGGCGGCTTCGAGGGGAACTTCGCGGGTCGGTTCATGCTTGCCCGCGCGATCGTGCATGGCGGATGGCACGTGTTCGCCCGTCCGCTGCGGCTCGGCCGACTTATCATGTGGCGCTGCGGGATCGTGGATGGTTTCCGTGTCGTGGCGGGTTCCGGGGCGGTCGTGGCCGGGGTGCTCGGCGACGCGGTCGGTCACTGCGTCGAGGAGTGCCCGGTGCATCACCTTGGCGGGCCCGCTTGCGTTGTCACCGTTGAGTACGACGTCGCAGAAGGCCTCCGCCATCGCTTCGGGGCGGTCGAAGTTCCCCTTTTCGTCGTAGCTGTAGTCCGAGAGATTCCGCTTCAACCACTGCCGGAACCCGGCCATATTGCCGTTCTCGGCCATATAGTGCGCCCCGAGCGCATCCATCATGGCGCTGCGGGCCTTGCCCTGGCTGGTCCAGTCCATGGCGTGCGCGAACTCGTGCACGATCGTCGCGAAGACCGGCCGAGACCCGGTACCGGGCACGCTATGACCGCTGCTCTCGTCATGAGCGGCCATCCATGTCAGTAGAGCCGGATTACGCGCGAGATCCCGGTTGAGAACAATCCTTTCGCAGTACCAGCCGTGCTCGGGGCTCTTTTCGGGTGTCGACCGGGCATACACGCCCTCGGGCAGGTCCCCGATCCCGATCGAATGCAGATTCGTCGAAGGGAACAGCTCGAACATGGCGTCGATGGCTCGCGCGTACTCGCGCAGCACCTCGGGACGAATATCCGAGTCGAACCCGAAAATCTCTATACCCCAACGCTCTTCGAGCCTGGAGGCGATCCCCTCGGAGTCCAGACCCGACCAGACGTCCTCGGGCTGCGACAGCCACTCCGGCTCATGCCCGACCGGCTGCGGCCCCTCATCATCAGCCCACCGATCCGCAGGACCCTCATCGTGCCCAGATCGAGAATCCCTGGGCTGCCCTACTTCTGGATGAGGATCACCCACCGGGTGCTCCTGCGGATGCACTTCGCCGCGGTGGCGCTGCTCGGTCCCCGCAGGGTCCGGCCGCACCTCCTCGCCACGAGGTTCAGCGGCGGCCGGATGCTCCGCGGCGAGCCGCTCGCCCGGCCCGGGCTCTTCGCGCCGTCCGCCCACGACTGGAATCTCCTCCTTTGCACGGGGATTCGTCGTCGTATAATCCGGCTGCCCGGCCTCCTCGGACTCGGGCCGGGCCTTGCCGGACGGCTCGTACTCGTCCGGGCGATTCTGCCCAGCGGACGGCTCGTGCTCGCCCGGCCGCTCCGGTTCGATCGACTTCTCTTGTGGCGCAGCAGGTTCGCTGGAGACAGCCGGTTCGTGAAGCGCGTCTGGATCGCGAACACCGACCGGACCGCGGTCGTCCCCTGAATCACGGGCCATGGCCGAGTCGCGGGCGACCGACGGATCACGCGGCGTCTCCGGGGCATGCGGCGGCTCCGGCTCACGTGGCGTTTCCGGATCGTGCAGTACCTTCGGATCGCGTGGCTTTTCCGGCTCACGCGGGGTAGCCCGATCGGAGGCGGGGTGGGCGTTCTCCTCGGGTCGGCGGGGTGCGGGGCGACCTTCGATGGGGTGCTTGGCTTCACGTTCGGCCATGGCTTCGAGGAGGGCCTGGTGGATCACCTTGGCAGGTGCGCTCGCGTTGGCACCGTTGATTTCGACGTCGCTGAAGGCCTCCGCCAGGGCCTCGGCATGGTCGAAGCCGCCCTGCCCGTCATGGCTGTAGCCCGAGAGCTCTTTCCGCAGCCAGAACCGGAATCCCACTATCTTGCCGCCGTTCTCGGCCAGATAGTGCTCCCCCAACGCGTCCATCATGCTGTTGCGGACCTTGCCCTGGGTGGTGAAGTCCATGGCGTGCGCGAACTCGTGCACGATATGCGTGAAGACCGGACGGGCGGCCGCACCCGGCGGGTGGAACCCGGTGCTCTCGTCCTGGGCGGTCATCCGGGTCAGTTTCGCGGGATCGTACGCGAGACTCGAATTGAGAGAGATCTTGTCGCAGTACCAGCCGTCGGGGCCCTTCTCCGGTGACGACCGGGCATAGACGTTGTGCGGCAGCTCCTCGATCCCGATCGACCGGATATTGGTCGCGGGGAACATCTCGAGCATGCCGTCGATGGCTCGCGCGTATTCACGCAGCACCTCGGGATGAATATCCGAGTCGAACCCGAAAACCTCTATACCCCAGCGCTCTTCGAGCCTCGATACAATCTGCTCTGCATCCAGTCCCGACCAGACGTCGTCGATACCCGACAACCAATCGGGCTGGTGCGCAGTGGAATCCGGTCCCTCGTGGCCCGCCTGGCCGGCGGGCTGCTCCTCGTGCTCCGCGGGCAGCGGCGAGCGGTCGTGCACGGGATCACCGTCACGCCGCCCCGACACCGAGTCCTCCGCGTGAGGGGCCCGCGAGTTCTCGGAATCACGATGCGGCGGGACTTCGCTGGACCGCACCGGATGCGGCCGTCCAGCGGGTTCGTCGGGGCGGGCGTGCTGCTCGATCGCATCGAGGCGCCGACGCATGGCCTCGTGCCAGTCGGGGCGACCGGCGCGCTCGAACTCGGGGGCCAGCGCGTCGAGGCGGGTGCGGATCTCCGCCAGCCAGGAACGGGTGAGTTCGTGTTCGTGCCAAACCGTTTCGCCGTTCGGGCCGTGCTCGGCGAACTGGCGAGCGAATTGGCTGATGGGATTGCGGGCCCGGGGATCATTGCCGAAGGCCAGACTGTGGTCGATGCCGATGAGGTGGCCGTCGGGGCTGACCATCCAGTTGCCGGGATTGCGGTCCGGGATCTCCAGCAGAGCGTCGAACAGGCCCATGTGCAGGCCCTCGGGCGTGCCGTGATAGAGCAGAGCCGGATTGACCTCGCCGTCATGGTGATACGCCGCGGTGTCGCCGGGCATCAGATCCATGTAGATGATGCGGTCGTTCTCGGGGTCCCGGTAAACGCGCGGAACTTCCACCCCGACCGCCCGGCCGACCAGGGAGGCGAGTTCCTCCGCGTCAGCGTGCGCGGTGGTGGTGACCACCTTGCGAATCAGCTGGGTGCCGTCTTCGAAGGTGACGATCTCGACCCGCTGGGCACTCTTGAGCGCGCCCTCACTGATGACCTCCACGGTCACCTCACCGGACCGGATCGCCTCGGACACCTGCCGGTCGAATTCCCGTGCCTCCGCGACCGGATCGGGTGCGTGTGTGTGCACCGGATCGGACAGGTGGGACGGGTCGCCGGCGTGCGCGGGGTCGGATGTGTGAGCCGGATCGGTCGGGTGGGCGGGATCGGGTGTATGAGCCGAATCGAGGGCATGCGCCAGATCGGCGGTGCGAGCTCGATCACCCGCATGCGCCGGATCGGATGTCGGAGCTGAATCAGCAGCGCGAGCCGGGTCGGCCGCCTGCGCCGGATCTGATGTCCGAGCCGGATCAGCGGCACGGGCCGGATCAGCGGCACGAGCCAGATCGGCCGCTTGCGCAAGATCGGCTGCGCTGACCAACCGCTCGAGCGTTTCCACGCGGTGGAAACGCGCTGCGGCATCCCGCAATTGGGTGAAGGCTGCCTGTGGGTCGCCCTTGGGCCTGCGCACCGTGCGGCCTTCGAGGTCGCGCATCGTGTCGGCGAGTTTGCCCGCGGTCAGGTCGGACTCGGCGACCCGCAGGCCCGTCACTTTGCGCAGGTTCTCGATGGCCTCCCGAAGGTTGTGGCGGGCGACCTGGTGTGCGCGCACGATCTGCGCCCGCATATCGTCCGGCTGATCGGGGGTACGCGCACGGCCCGCCCGGGCCGGATCCAGGCCGTGCCGGGTCCGCTCGCTGAGCGGATCCACCGCCTTGCCATCGTCCTTGAACAGGATCGCGTGCGTGCCCCGGGTCTCGCGCGGCACCTCCGGCGGGAAGCCGTGCTCGCGGCCCGCCGCCGGATCCTTCACGACGATCTTGCCGCCCTCATTGACCAGCAGGTAGGCGTGCGCGCCCACACCGTGTTCGTCGATGGGGCCGGCGTAGTGATCGATAACCAATGCGGACGAACCGGGGCCCAGCTCCCGCAGCTGGTCCGCTATCGCGTCATGGCCGCCGTCGTAGCTGCGCAGTTTGCCGCCCGCCATGGCGACCAACTGCTTCGCGGTCATGCCCTCCGGGCCGACGGGACGTTCCGGCACCCGGATCGAATCGTTGCCGGTGAGCTGGCGCAGCAGCTTCAGGGCCAGTTCGCCACAGCGGCCGCGGTTCGGGTGCGCGTCCGGCTTGGTCCGATCCTGCTGCGGTGCAGCCTGATCAGAGGGCTCGTCCGGATGCGCTGACACCGGATGATCCGACGGTTCGTGCACGGTGCCGGGGTGCTCCGCCGTGCCGTCGCCGCGCTCCGGTGGCCCGGCACGTCGCTCGCCCGACCGATCCGCCGGGCCGCGTCGATCCGCAGGTGCGGGACGGTCGGTAGGGCGCTGTCCTTCCTCGGCCCCGTCACGCGGCCGTTCGCCGGCCCGGCGGTCGCCCTCCCCGGCGCGCGCAACCGGGTGGTCCCCCATGGGAATCGGCGCGACCAGCAGGCCGTCCTCGGACGCACCGTGATCGCCTCGTCCGTCCCGGTCGCGATCGTGCGTGGACTCCCCTACCTCGAGCGACTCGGATTCGGGGTGTGCACCGGCGGGACGTGGGTGGTCTGCGCCGTCGCCGGGACGCTCCGAGGGCGTCCGCGACTCGGGCGAATCAGACACTAGCCCGTCGATTTCCGCCCGATTCCCAGCAGGTTCCAGGTGGTCGCCGACAGGTTCGGATCGATCGGCGGCAGGTACGGCCTCGTCGGGCCGCCGAGTCGGCTGGGACTCGGATCGTCCCGAATCCGAATCGTCCACAGCGCGATCGACCGGCTCACCCGCGGCCTCCTCGGTGCGCGAACGGCTCTCGCTATCCGCTGGCGTCGCCTCGTCGCCGCGAGGCCGATCCTCGGAATCGAGCGGCGCGTCCTCCGACCGCGCGCGCGAATCATCCTCGTGCGGACCGGATTCCTCCGGTCGCGAGTCGGCAGCGTCGCGCGGAACCACGTCGTCGCGGACCACCATCTCGTCCCGAGGAACCGTCTCGTCGTGAGACACCGTCTCGTCGCGCGGCGTCACCTCATCATGCGGGGTCTCCTCGGCGCGCGGGGTCGTCTCATCACGCGAGGTTGTCTCGTCCCGGATCGGCGGGGCTTCGGGTCGCGTTTCGGATTCGTGTGGTGCGCGATCGGATTCGTCGGCGGAATGACGCGAATTCGGCTGCTCGGTGGGTTGCTCGTCGAGCTGCGGGGTCTCGGAGTGCGGCTCCGATTCGTCGCGCACCGGGGCATCTTCGTCGGCGGCATCGCGTGAATTCGGGTGCTCGGCGGGCGAATCCTGATCGCGGCGGGGATCCGATTCCTCGAGTGCGGTGGCCGGACGGTCGGCGGATGCTTCACCGGCACGGTGGCCCGTTTCGGAGGATTCCGTGGGATCGGCGGCACGTTGCGGCGAATCATGCTGTCCCGCAGTGATTTCGGACTCGGAGCGTTCGGAGACGGTCCCGTCACCCGTGCCGTCGGCGGGTGCCGCACCGCTGTCGGCTTCGGTGACATGTTCTCGAGTGACAGTCGATTCCGGGGCGGCTGGGCGGGTGGCTTCCGGACCGTCCGGGCGGGACTGAGCCGCGGCAGCACGCGAGCCCGTGGCGGAATGTGGCCGGGCGTCCGTACCGGATTGCGGGCGGGCGTCCGTACCTGCTTGCGGGCGAGCGCCTTCCGGGCGAACGGTGTCGGGGCGGAGGCCGGTGGCGTCGCCCGCGCGAGTCGGGGACGGACGGGCCTCCGGGGTCGCGGTTCGGGGCTCGGGAGTCGAGCCGCTGTGCTGCGGGATCGAGGTCGACGAGGCACTCACCGGGGTGTTCCCGGCCGCAGACGCGGCGGTGGGGACGCCGGACCGGTCCGCTCCACCGATAGCGGCGCCACTCGACGCGGCCGGTGCAGCGCCATTCAAGGCCGCGGCGATCGGTCCTTCGGCTGGGGCGGCGGGCGAGGAAGTCGCAGCGGCGGGCGATTCGTGCGGTGCGGCGCTCTGGGCGGGGTGCGGACTCGCACCGGAGGTCGTGCCCGCGCCGGAATCGGCGGGAGCTCGGGAGCCGGAGGTGTCCGCGCCGGAATCGGACTGTGCCGAAGGCGCGGACGTATCGCGTGCGCCCGAATCCGCCGTGGTGGCGGACGGGCGCGCACCCGAATCCGCCGTCGTGTTGGACGGCCGGGAACCCGAGTCCGCAGGGGCGGCGGTGGACCGGGAGTCGGCGGCCGGGGCAGAGGACGCGGCGGGACGTGAGTCGGATGCGACGGGGGCGGGCTGGTTCGCGGTACCCGTGTTCTGCGCGAATGGCCCGGAATCGGCTACCGGGGCCGTGTTTTCGTGCTTACCCGCTTGGACGCCGGACTCCGGTGCGCCGGTGGTTTCGGGAGTGCCCGGGTGGGGCTGGGTGCTGTGCGACTCGACCGGCGCGCCGGTGTCGGACGGGATGTGGGGCGCGCGCTGCGGACTGCCGGGCTGGCCGTGGTCGCCGGAGGTCTCCAGCTGCTCGCCGGTGGGCGTTCCGCGGTCGGAATTGTCGCGGCCGCCCGCGTTCACACCACCGACGTCGTGGTTCTGCGGGTGCTCGGTACTGCCGTCGCCGGCGCGGCGTCCTCCCGACTCGGAATTCGTGGAGTCCCCGGTGAATCCGGCCGGGTGGGTGCGGGGACCGCCGTTGTCGCCACCACCACCTCGACCGTTATCGCCACCACCCGCATGGCCGGTATCACCGCCACCGACATGGCCGGTATCGCCCGAACCGGTCCCACCGGGATGAGAGCCGACGTTCGCGAGATCGGTCGGGACGCCGGCCCTCCAGCGGGAGACGCGCGGCTCCCAGAAATTGCTGGCGGCAGTGTGATTCATTCCCGAGAAACCGCCATTGGCCATGCCGCCGGTCAGCATGCGCGGATCGAAATGAGTGAAGGCGTTGCCCATGTTCTTCCAGGCGTCGCCCCAGCCGTGCTGGTACGCGTCGAGACCGAACTGCGTCACGGTACCGGCCAGGAATCCCGTTCCCGCACCGGCCAATCCGGCGCTGGTGCCGGTGATGAAGGCGGCCTTGAAGTGGTTCATCGCGGAATTCTCGAACCGCTCGCCCAGCATCTTGCCGACCTTGGCACCCCCGATGCCACCGGCAGCCGAACTGACGGCGGTGACTCCGATCTTGCCCCAGTCCATGCCACTGCGATGCCCGGCCGCGTTCTGGTACGCCTCGATGCCCACTTCCTGGAGAAGACCCAGTCCTGCGTCCAGCAAGAAATGCCGCACCATGAATTTCGCCAGCGTCGAACCCACCAGCTTGGCGACTTGCCTCTCGATGGCGGCGACCGCCCGCTTGGCGATAATCCGCACCGCGACACGGGTGGCAGCCTGCGCCGCCGCCTCCACGGCGGGCGCGGTGGGCGGAAAGGCCCACGCCGCAATCATTTCGCCCGCCAGCATGGCCAGCGAGGTCCAGAACATGAGCTTGGTCGACTCGATCTCGGTGCCGGTCTCATGCACGGATTCGGAGATCTGGTCGTAGTACTCCGCCAAATCCAAGATGGAGGTACTGCCGTCCTTCTTGCCTCCGACCCCGGCCATGTCGTCGAATACCTTGGCCATCGATTCGCGGCCCTGGCCGTCCACATACGCCGCCAACGTCGCGTACTTGGCGTCGTCCATCTTCGAGACTTGGCTGCGCAGACCCTCGGCGGCGTCCTTCCAATGGGTCGCCAGGTCCCACATCTGGTCTTCGTTGCCGTCGGGCCATTCCACGCCGACGAGCCAGCCCAGCCCTTCGAGTTCAGGGGGCAGGTAGAGGGCCATGCGGCGCTACCTCACCCGGCGGGTTCGCATCACCATCCGGAATCGGTGGCTCCGCCTCGCCGCGGCTGCTCGGTATCGGTAGTCGATTCCCGGTACCCGCCGAGCCGTTCCGGGGACTTCGGGGGCGCGGTCGAGACGACCGGCGGCTCCGGAATCGCCAATTCCTTACTGAGATCGGGCATTCCGGGCACCAGATCGGCCAGCTTGGGCAGTCGGTTCCGGTTCTGCGACACCGGAGCCATGAGATCGCGACCCATCCGGGCGACCTCGGCGGCGGCCTGCTGGGCAGCCTCCGTAACCGCTTTGGCGATTTCCGAATAGTCGAGATCCTCGATGCCGGAACCGAATCGGGTCTCGATGACCGTGCCGTCCGCGTTCACGGTGACGGTGACCCGCTTGCCGCGCGCCGTCGCCGAGGCGGTCAACGCCGCGCGCTCGCGCTGCAGCCGGGTGATGGTGCGCATCTGTTCGGCGAATCCGTCGAGGATGGTCGCGAGATCGTCCTTGGCCTGCTCATTGCTCATTGCTGCGACTGGCCTTTGAACGCGTCGGCATTGGCCTGCTCGGTCTTCTCGAGCTCGGCCGCCGAATCAAGCTGCCCCTTCGAGAAATTCCCGAAGGTGCCCGCCATGTTCGTGGCACCCTCGACAATGTTCTTCTTGCTGGCCAGGTATCCCTGTGCACCATTGGCGAACTGGCTACCCAGGCTGTCGGTGCCCCACGGCTGCCCGAGCGCGGCGCTGCGGGACTCCAAATCGTCCACGACACCCTGGATTCCGTCTCGCACCTCGCCGGTCTTCCGCGAGGCCGTGATCAGCAAATCATGGTAGGACTCCAGCCGACTGCCGCTCATAAGAGTTGACCTTGTCAGCCCAGGGCAACCAGTCAGTAGCCGGAATATTAACGGAGAGTGCCGATTCGGGCGGAGCCTGGGCTCCACCCGAAGCCGTCACACCAGTTCTTCCCCGCGCGCCTCCATATGCTGCAGCACCCGTTCCACCCGCCCCGCAATGTGATCCACCAGCTGCTGCGTGCTCATGCCCACCGCCCGCATCTCGGTCTCGTCCAGGTCGATGACATACCGCCCGTCACCGGGCAGATCGCGCCACAACACGGTCGTCTCCAGGACACCGCGCGGACCGTAGATGGACCGGCCCTGCAGCACCCGGACGAATCCGGTCCACTCGGCGGGCCGGTTCCAAAAGGCCAGGCTCAGCGCATCGTTCGAATCGTCGAAGGAATCGAAGGCGAACGACTGCCTGACCTCGTACGGATCTCGCTCCTGCGGCTCCACCACGATCGGCACCGAGGGTCCGCGGGCCGCGTCCGCGGTGGGCAACTGTGCGCCGATGAGCCCCGGCAGCTCCGACGGCTCGCATTCGGTCACCGTGAAACCTCTGCTGTGATAAATGGTTTCACCCGGCGTCATGGTGATCATCACGGCACGGTGGCCGCGCTGCGCACCGTGCACCCGAATTCGCTTGTCCGGATTGTCAACATCGCTGTCACACCACGCCGACGAGATCACGAACACCTCCGGATCTCGCACCACCTCGAACACCGCGCTCAGACCCGCGCTGATGCGCTCTTGCAGTTGAGGTTCCAGAGCTGCGAGTTCACGCTGGTAATCGTCGTAAAGCTCCGTGCGGCTGGTGTACGCCAGCGGGACCGGCATCCACCCGTCCAGGTAGCGGTTGCACAGCACCTTGAACTCATCGTCGGTGAACTCCCAAATCACTGCTCCACCACCGGAACCGCCGCCTCCGGGAGCTCGAGCCGCTGTTCCAGGTCCCGTGCCAGCGCCTCCACGAAGGTCACCGGTCCGGCCACCGACTCGGCCCCGGCGACGGCCCCGCCGGAGGCACCGTCCGTAGCGCCCGCCGCGATCACCGGCTGGGCGGGGTCACCGCCGAGAGCGGTGCCGCCGAACAAATTGGTGAACGACGGTGCGGCCGTGGCCCTCGCGGTGACCGGGGTGATCACGGCACCCGCCGGCGACGCGTCGGGCACTCCGGCGGCGGGCTGCGGCGTGTCCGGCGCGGTGGTGAGGCCGAGCAGCTGGCCCAGCTGCGCCAGCTTCGTCGGATCCTGCTCGACCGCCGCGAACGCCGTTGTCACCTTGTCCTCGGACACCCCGAACAGGTGGGCCAGCGTGGACGTATCGCTGGTCTGCAGGGCTGACTGCAACTGCTGCAACAGGGTCGGCAGCTGTTGCGACAGCGTCGATACGCCCGTGGTCATCCCGGTGAGCAGTGACGTGAGCGCGCTGGTGATCTGCGACATGTCCGAACTACCCGAGCTACCGGTGGAGGCATTGGGCGAGCTCGCGTTGGGATTGGAGCCGTTGGGGTAGGAGCCATTCGGATTCGTTCCGTTGGGGTAGGAGCCATTCGGATTCGTTCCGTTCGGGTTGGTCCCGTTCGGATTCGTTCCGTTCGGGTTGGTCCCGTTCGGATTCTGATTCTGGCTCGGGTGGTTCTTGTTGGGGTCGGTCTTGTTCGGATCGGTCTTGTCGTGCTTTTGGTCGTAAGGGTTCTGCGGGTGCGTCTGGCCCTTGGGCTGGTTCGCCCCGCCGCCTCCATTGCTCCCGCCACCGCCGCCGTTGCTCCCCCCGCCACCGCCGGTATTGCTGGGGTCGTTCTTCGGATCGTTCTTGGGGTCGTTCTTCGGATCGTCCTTGGGGTCGTTCTTCGGATCGTCCTTGGGCGTCGGCGGCGGCTTCGGCGCGTCCATCTTCGGCGTCGGCATGATCGGTATGCAGGCCTGGGTGTTCTGGCCCGGATGCATGTAGTCCCGCTCGTAGTAGCGGCGGTAGTTGCCGAGGTCGTCGGTGCACGCCTTGTCCTCGACCTTCTTCGGCATGGTCGACCGGGTCCACGCCATCCATTTGCTGGTGTAGTCCAGCAGCTGGCTCATCGTGCCCATCTGATCGAGGAGCGGTTGAATGTCCGTGGCGTACTTGCGGACCGCCTCGCGCGCCGCCTGGCTACCGGTCCCCTTCCAGCTGTTGCCGAGCGCTTCGATCTCGCCGACGAAGGTCTGGACCCGGCCCTTGACCTTGTCCGCGATCGTCTTGTAGTCCTGGCTCGCCCAGACATACGGGTCGGGATTGATGGTGTTGCCCAGTTTGATGAGGTCTTCCCACTGCATCTGCTGGCCATTGCGCCAATTGCAGAAGACGTCGTCGTGGAAGGCCGCGTCCTTGTTGTGCTTGTCCCTCCAGTCCTTCAGACCATCGGGGAAGTCGTCATCCGGGTGGTCGTCCAGCATGCCCAGCCGGTAGCCCTTCTGCGGCGCGAGTCCCTCGTTCGACGCCGTGGTCGGAACCTTGATGTCACCCAGTCCCTTGATGGTGCCCGCGACCTTGTCCAGCTGCTCTTTCGAGACATCGTCCGCGTACCGGTATGCCTCTCCGGCGGCCTGGAACGTGTCCATCATTCCGGTGAGGATGTCGACATGCTGGCCGAAGATCGTCTGCAACTCGGTGCCGCGCCGAGACAGGCCCTCCGCCAGGTCCTTGCCGGCCAACTCCGAACCGATCTGCGGAAGCGCGTTGAGCTGAAGGTCGCTCACCGCCTGCTTGTACGCGAGCATCGCCTGAATCATGTCGGCGCTCTTGTTCATCCCGGTCTTCGCGGCCTCGGGCTCGAACTGCAACGTGTGCCCGTCGATCTGAGTCCGCAGGTCCGTGCCCCACACTTGCTTCTTGTTGTCAGGTGCCATCGCTAACTACTGTCGCTCCGCCTGGTGTTTGAGCTTTAGATGCCAGCACAGCCTACTTTCGTGAACCCGCCATGGCGCGCAAGGAAATTCAGGGTCGCTCTGCGAGGATGGTTGCCGTGCGGATACTGGTGCAGCGGGTGAGTTCGGCGCGGGTGACGGTGGACGGCGAGGTGGTCGGGAGCATCGACCCGGCCGCGCACGGCGCGCCTCAGGGGCTGGTCGCGCTGGTCGGGGTGACCCACACCGATACCGAGGCCACCGCGAAAGCACTGGCGGACAAACTCTTCCGGCTACGAATTCTGGACGGTGAGCGCTCGGCCGCCGACCTGTCCGCACCCATACTGGTAATTAGCCAATTCACTCTCTACGCCGACACCGCCAAGGGCCGCCGCCCCTCCTGGAATGCGGCCGCGCCCGGGCCGGTCGCTGAACCGCTGGTGGATACCTTCGCGAGCACCCTGCGCAAGCTCGGGGCGACTGTCGCCACTGGGCGGTTCGGGGCGCACATGCATGTCGAGCTCGTCAACGACGGACCCGTCACCATCCTGCTCGAAGGCTGACCTGGGACAACAACCCCCGCGGCTAGGGTGGCGGGCATGCTGCTGTGGATCAATGGGCCCTTCGGCGGAGGGAAGACGCACACCGCGTACGAGCTGCATCGTCGGTTGCCCGGAAGTGTGGTCTGCGATCCCGAGGAGGTCGGGTTCGGGCTGCATCGGGTTATCCCCAAGGAGTTTCGACCCGACTTCCAGGATCTACCGGCCTGGCGACAGGGCGTCTTCGAGACATTCGATCTGGTGTTGAGCAAGCACGGCGGGCCGGTGATCGCGCCGATGACAGTGGTCGAGCCCGTCTACTTCGCCGAAACAGTCGGGCGGCTGCGCGAAAAGGGTCACGACGTACGGCATTTCGCGCTCATGGCGCGTCCGGAGACGGTAGTGCGGCGGCTGCGGGAACGGGCGCGCGGGCTGCGGCACGAGAGCTTCGCCATCGACCGGGTGGATCATTGCCTGAATGCCCTGGCTCGACCGGAATTCGCCGACCACATCCACACCGACGAGCTCTCGCTGCGTGAGGTCGCCGACCACATCGCTGCCGCCTCCGGCCTTACCCTGGCCCCTAACACCGACGGCAGACTCCGCACCGACCTACGGCGGATCCTGGTGGGGGTCAGGCATATTCGACTGTCCTGAATCCCGCTGTCGGCGGACCTAGGGTAGCCGTCGGCGAACGGGCCCATGAGAGGACGCAGGAGACCTTGCACCACAGCGGTTTTCGGACCCCGGGTGCCCGACCAGGACCACGATCCGGGAAAGGTCCAGCGGCATTCGTCGGCCATCGCGTCGGTCAGGGCGCAACCGTTGCCCAGAGCCAGCTGCTCGAAGACGGCCCGGATGATTTCTCGGTTGCCCGTGTTGCTCATACGGTCGACGCTACGAGCGGTGCGGGCATGCGAACAGCGAGAATCCCGCATACCCGGTATCACCGACTCGCATGGGCCGGAAACGACCGCACCCGCCTCAGCCGGGGGCTGAAGCGGGTGCGGAAATTGTTGTGCGGAGCCTACTCCGGGCGCAGGGTCAGGATGCGCGGGCCGTTTTCGGTGACCGCGACCGTGTGCTCCCAGTGGGCGGCTCGGGTGCCGTCGTCGGTGACGACGGTCCAGTTGTCGTCCAGCTCATGGGTTTCCGTGGTGCCGAGGGTGAGCATGGGCTCGATGGCGAGGACGGAGCCGACACGGAGTTCGGGGCCCTTGCCGGGTGCGCCCTCGTTGGGCAGGAACGGGTCCATGTGCATTTCACGGCCGATGGCGTGGCCGCCGTACCCGGAGACGATGCCGTACTTGCGGTCGTGCAACTTCTCGGCGGCGTAGGTGCCCTGCTCGATGGCGTGCGAGACGTCCGAGAGCCGGTTACCCGGGACCATGGCGGCGATGCCGGCCTCCATCGAGAGCCGGGTCGCCTCGCTGAGCAGGCGGTCCGCCTCGATGATGGTGCCGACGCCGAAGGTCCACGCCGAATCGCCGTGCCAGCCCTCGAGGATGGCGCCGCAGTCGATGGACACCAGGTCGCCCTCGACGAGGATCTCGTCCTTGGACGGGATGCCGTGCACCACTCGGTCGTTCACCGACGAGCAGATGGAACCCGGGAAACCGTGGTAGCCCTTGAACGACGGGACCGCCCCGGCCTCCCGGATGACCTGCTCGGCCACCTCGTCCAGTTCCCAGGTGGAGACGCCGGGCTTGGCGGCGGCTCGCACCGCCACCAGCGCGCGGCCGACGATAGCGCCGGCCGCCGCCATGGCGTCCAGTTCACCGGCGGTCCGGAAGGGCACCACCCGCTTGCTCTTGCGGCCGAAGACCATTCAGCGACCCAGGGCCTTCAGCGCCCGCTCGTTGACCTCGGCGACATCGCCGACACCCTCGACCGAGACGACCTGGCCGTCGTAGTGCTCCAGCAGCGGCTCGGTCTCCTCGCGGTAGACACGCATGCGGTTGCGGATGACCTCTTCGGTGTCGTCGCCGCGGCCGCGGGCCAGCATGCGCTCGACCACCACGTCCTCGTCGACCACGAAGGAGATGACGGCGTCGAGCTCCTTGCCGGCCTCCTTGAGCATCTTCTCCAGCGCCTCGGCCTGATCCACGGTGCGCGGGTAGCCGTCCAGGATGAAGCCGTTGACCGCGTCCGGCTCGGCGATGCGCGCCTCGACCATGCGGTTGGTCACGTCCGACGGGACCAGGTTGCCGGCGTCCAGGTACTGCTGCGCCTCGCGGCCCAGCGGAGTCTGCTCCGCGATATTCGTGCGGAAGAGGTTCCCGGTGGAGATGTGCGGAACACCGAGCTTTTCCGACAACAGTTCGGCCTGGGTGCCTTTACCGGCACCGGGCGGTCCGAGCAGTACGAGTCTCACTTCAGGAACCCTTCGTAGTTTCGGTTCATCAACTGGCTCTCGATCTGTTTCACGGTATCGAGGCCGACGCTCACAATGATCAGCACGGAGGTACCACCGAACGGCAGGCTGGACACGCCGCCACCTCCCGAGCCGATGCCCAGCAGCAGGTTCGGGAGCACCGCAACAGCGCCGAGGTAGAGCGAGCCGGGCAGGGTGATCCGGCTCAGGACGAAGTTCAGGTAATCGGCGGTCGGCCTGCCCGGGCGGTAGCCGGGAATGAAGCCGCCGAACTTCTTCATCTCGTCCGCGCGCTCCTCCGGATTGAAGGTGATCGCGACATAGAAGTAGGTGAAGAACACGATCAGGGCGAAGTAGATCGCCACGTAGACCGGGTTACTCGGGTTGACCAGGTACTTCTGGATCAGCTCCTGCCACTTGGCAGGGTTACCGGAACTCTTCTGGGTCAACTGCGCCAACAGGTTCGGCAGATACAGCAGCGAGGAGGCGAAGATGACCGGGATGACACCCGCCTGGTTCACCTTCAACGGCAGATAGGTCGAGGACCCGCCATACATCTTCCGGCCGACCACGCGCTTGGCGTACTGCACCGGAATCCGGCGCTGGCCCTGCTCGACGAAGATGACGCCGACGATGACCACGAATGCGGCGAAACCGACCAGAATGGTGGTGAGCAGGCCACGGCTGTCGTAGATCTGCTTGCCCTGCGACGGAACTCGCGCCGCGATACCGGCAAAGATCAACAGCGACATACCGTTACCGATGCCGCGCTCGGTGATCTGCTCGCCGAACCACATGACCAGGGCCGCGCCCGCGGTCATGACCAGCACGATGATGATCATGCCGAAGATCGAGGTGTCGTCCAGGATGTCCTTCTGGCAGCCGCGCAGCAGCTGACCGCGGGAGGCGAGCGCGACCAGACCGGTCGACTGCAGCACGGCCAGCGCGATCGACAGATACCGCGTGTACTGGGTCATCTTGTTCTGACCCGACTGGCCTTCTTTGCGCAGTTCCTCGAACCGCGGGATGACGACCGTCAGCAGCTGGATGATGATGCTCGCCGTGATGTACGGCATGATGCCGATCGCGAACACGGACAGCTGCAGCAACGCGCCGCCGGAGAAGAGGTTGATCAGCTGGTAGATACCGGCGTCATTGCCGCCGTTGACCAGGTTGATGCATTCTTGAACGTTCTTGTAACTGACGCCCGGCGATGGCAGCGACGCACCGAGCCGGTAGAGCGCGATCAGTCCCAGCGTGAAGAGAATCTTCCGCCGTAAGTCCGGGGTCCGGAAAGCCGACACGAAGGCGGAAAGCACAGATCCTCCTGGCTAACGACATGGGTCAGGCCACGGATTCAGCGATGGGCTGGTTTAGCCGAAAAACGCCGAGAACCATGACGGTGTTGGCAGACAACACTTGAACTCTAACAGCGGCACCGGGCGAGCTCGCGACTCGCCCGGTGCCATTGCTATTTCAGGTTACCGTCAGGCCAGCTCGGTGGCAGTGCCACCCGCCGCAGTGATCTTCTCCTTGGCGGAGCCGGAGAACTTGTCGGCCGAGACCTGAACGGCCACAGCGATTTCGCCCTCGCCGAGCACCTTCACGAGCTCGTTCTTGCGAACGAGGCCGTTGGAGACCAGCTCGGCCTTGCCGATGGTGCCGCCCTCGGGGAACACGCGGGCGATGTCACCGACGTTCACGACCTGGTACTCGGTGCGGAACGGGTTGGTGAAGCCCTTGAGCTTGGGCAGACGCATGTGAATCGGCATCTGACCGCCCTCGAAGCGGACCGGGACATTCTTGCGAGCCTTCGTACCCTTGGTACCGCGGCCCGCGGTCTTGCCCTTCGAGCCTTCACCGCGACCCACACGGGTCTTCTCGGTCTTGGCACCGGGGGCAGGACGCAGGTGGTGCAACTTGATGGTCATGCGGAAACCTCCTCAACAACAACGAGGTGGCGCACGACGTTGATCAGGCCGCGGTTCTGCGAGTTGTCCTCGCGCACCACGGTCTGGCGGATACCGCGCAGCCCGAGGGTGCGCAGCGACTCCCGCTGGTTCGCCTTGGCGCCGATGCTGGACTTGATCTGGGTGACTTTCAGCTGTGCCATATCAGGCTCCCTGTCCCGCACGCGCACGCAGCATGCCCGCCGGAGCCACGTCCTCGATCGGCAGACCGCGGCGCGCGGCAACCTCTTCGGGACGCTGCAGCATCTTGAGGGCAGCAACGGTGGCATGCACAACGTTGATGGCGTTGTCGCTACCGAGCGACTTGGCCAGAACATCATGGATACCGGCACATTCGAGCACGGCACGGCACGCGCCACCGGCGATCACACCGGTACCGGGCGAAGCCGGACGCAGCATGACGACACCGGCGGCCGCCTCACCCTGAACCGGGTGGGTGACGGTGGAGCCGATCATCGGAACGCGGAAGAAGTTCTTGCGAGCCTCTTCGACACCCTTCTGGATGGCCGCGGGAACTTCCTTGGCCTTGCCGTAGCCGACGCCGACGAGACCGTTGCCGTCACCGACGATCACGAGGGCGGTGAAGCTGAAGCGACGACCACCCTTCACGACCTTCGAGACGCGGTTGATCGCGACGACGCGCTCGAGCTGGTTCTTCTCGGCGGCATTGTCGCGACGGTCGCCACCGCCGCGGCGGTCGCGACCGCCACCACGCTGATCGCGGTTGTCGCTGCCACCATTCTGTCCGGCGGGACCGTTTCCGCCGTCGCGCCGCTGACGTCCCGGCATCAGACGTTCCTTCCGTTCGCAGTGTTGATCATCAGAACTTCAGCCCACCTTCACGGGCGGCGTCAGCGAGAGCCGCGATACGGCCGTGGTAGTCGTGACCACCACGGTCGAACACGACCGCCTCGACACCGGCAGCCTTGGCGCGGGCGGCGATCAGCTCGCCGACCTTGGCGCCCTTGGCGGACTTGTCACCCTCGAGAGCGCGCACATCGGCCTCGATGGTCGACGCGGCGGCAATGGTCTTGCCGGCGGAGTCGTCGATCAGCTGGGCGTGGATGTGGCGCGAGGAGCGGTTGACCACCAGGCGCGGACGCGCGGTGGTGCCGACGACCTTCTTGCGCAGACGGAAGTGACGACGCGTCTTGGACAGGCGGCGCGCGGTCGATGCGTCCTTGCCGATCGGCTTGCGAGCGGCCTTCTGCTTTTCGGTTTGTGCCATGGCTTACTTACCCGTCTTTCCGACCTTGCGGCGAACGACCTCGCCGGCGTAGCGGATGCCCTTGCCCTTGTACGGATCGGGCTTACGCAGGCCGTGGATCACCGCGGCGATCTGGCCGACCTTCTGCTTGTCGATGCCGGACACCGAGAACTTGGTCGGGGACTCCACCGCGAAGGTGATGCCCTCGGGCGCGTCGACCGGAACCGGGTGGCTGTAGCCCAGGGCGAACTCGAGGTTCGAGCCCTTGGCCTGCACGCGGTAACCGACGCCGAAGATTTCCATCTTCTTCTCGTAGCCCTGCGTCACACCCACGATCATGTTGCTGATCAGGGTGCGGGTCAGACCGTGCAGGGAGCGGTTCTGGCGCTCGTCGTTGGGACGAACCACCTCCAGCTCACCGGACTCGGCCTTGGCGACGGTGATCGGCTCGGCGATCACGTGCGAGAGGGTGCCCTTGGAACCCTTCACCGTGATGTTCTGGCCGTCGATGGTCACCTCGACGCCGGCGGGAACCGGGATCGGCTTCTTACCGATACGCGACATTGTTCCTACCTCCCTTACCAGACGTAGGCGAGGACTTCGCCGCCCACGCCCTGCTGCTTGGCCTGACGGTCAGTGAGCAGACCCGAGGACGTGGAGATGATCGCCACGCCCAGGCCGCCGAGCACCTTGGGCAGGTTGGTGGACTTCGCGTAGACCCGGAGGCCCGGCTTCGACACGCGGCGCACACCCTGCAGGGAACGCTCACGGCTCGGGCCGTACTTCAGGTCGACGATCAGGGTCTTGCCGACGGTCGCATCTTCGGTGCGGAAGTCGGCGATGTAGCCCTCACGCTTGAGGATCTCGGCGATGTTCGCCTTGAGCTTCGAGTGCGGAGCCTTCACCTGATCGTGGTACGCCGAGTTGGCGTTGCGCAGACGGGTCAGAAAGTCTGCGATCGGATCAGTCATGGTCATGTGTTTGACCGGTACCTTCCTGCCGCGGTTCCCATTCAGCACCGTCTGAGATCGGCGGTCGTGGGCCTACGACAATTCGGGGCGGTCCAGCCGGGAACGCCCGACCGGATGATTCGCTTGCGCCCGGAACACGCCGCAGACAGACGCCTGCGGACACACAGGTGCCCAAGCAACCGGACCAGTGTAGGCAATCGTCCTGGTCCACCCCAAATCGGGGTGCCCGAATCCGAAGCCGGTGACCTGCACCACGTGGCGTCTTTCGACCGAGTCACCGAGCTTTATACCGGGTGGCCTGTCCGACGCCGTCCGGCACCACGGCGACAGACCCATCGACCGGCGAGTCGCACTTGAAACCAGTCGTCCGAATTTACTCGACAAGGGAGTTGGGCCGGTGCCCTACGTGACCACCGATGACGGAACCCGTGTCCCAGCAGCAGAGCGGGCCCGTCGGTCTGGGTGTACTGCATGTGTGAACCCTTTGCGCCGGTGCGAGATTCGACTCCCCCGCGATAGGGGTAGACGGCCCGACGTCTACCACCGGTCTGGGACAACCCCGCGTCTTACCGGACCCACCGCGGCGTTGACAGGATTGGATGCGGCGATATCCTGGCCGCGACTTGGCGGGGACGGTCAGGCTTTCGCTCTCCTCGCACCATGAGCGGTGCGATACCGGCGACGTGCGGGGCCAGGTGGCATGAACGGTGCCGCGTCCGGGTCGAGTCTCACGGAGTAGCCTGCGCCCGTGTCATTGGACAAGCTCGTCGTCGAGGATCTGAGCCTCGAAGAGTATTTCGACGAAACCACGTTCTGGCGGGGACTGAACTACGCCGAGCAGGGGCGGGTGCTGTCCGCCGAATGGGCGCCCGAGGCCCGGCAACTGCAAGGCGCGATCCGCGGCAAAGGGCCGGCGGTACGCGACGACTGATCAGACCTGAAGGCCGGCGGCTTCGGCCTGAACCTCACCGAGGCCGACTACTGCTTCCTGCTCGACCCCTGGTGGAATCCCGCCACCGAGGCGCAGGCGGTGGACCGCACCCACCGCATCGGCCAGACCCGAAACGTCATGGTGTACAGGCTGATCGCGCGCGACACCATCGAGGAGAAGGTGATGCGCCTCAAATCGCGCAAGGCCGCACTGATCTATAGCGTGCTGGATGAGGGCGGCGGTTTCAGCGGCGCGCTGGGCGCGGAGGACATCCGGGCGCTGTTCGATTAGGGGCGAGGGGGTGGCGGCGTCGCCCCGTAGGGACCGTGCTGCGAGGTCCACATTGTGGACCTCCGAGCAGGCGCCCAGCGGCGGGGATCGCAACGCTCGCTACCCGAACACCTCGTCGAGGCTGCCAGCCGTCAACACTGCCGCGGACCATGCCCGCAGCTGGCTCGAATCCGCAGCATGTACCTGCGAAACGACCGCTGCCAGCAACTTCTTCCCGAACCGGCCAGCGCAATAGCATTGCATAGCATCACTCGCTATAGTTGATGCATGACTCGAACCATCACCCAGGCTGAGCTGCGCAATGGCAGTGCGGGCGTCATGGATGCCCTGGAAGCCGGTGAAGACTTCGTCATCACTCGCAACGGGCGACCGGTCGGCGAGCTGAGGCCGATATCCCCCCGCCGGGACATGACGACCACAGAGCTCAAGACGCTGCTCGCTCGCATCGGACGCAGCAGCTCCGCCGCCGAAGAACGCGCGGAGATCGACTCCGCCTTCGGCGAGGATCGCCTCGATGACTGATCCGATATCGGCTGGACGGTGCCCCGAGGGACTGTTCGACACCTGCGTTCTCATCGATATCGATCTCATCGAGGATTCCAGACTGCCCGTGCGACCGCGGATCAGCACGGTGACCCTGGCCGAGCTCGGTTTGGGGATAGCTCTAGCGGCAACACCCCAGGCACTCGCCCTTCGTACGGAGCGTCTACTAGCGATCGAACACGGCTTCGATGCGCTGCCATTTTGCACCGCATCCGCTCGACGCTTCACGTCGATGGCGAAACTCGTTGTCGCATCAGGCCGTAGCCCGAAACCCCGCAAAATGGACTTGATGATCGCTGCCATCGCCTCGGCAAACGACCTGCCTCTGTTCACCCGCAACGCGGACGACTTCAAGGGTTTGGAACCGCTGCTGACCGTCGTACAAGTGTGAGTCACCACGTACGTGACATGACACCGCCGCTCCAATCTCCTTCACGGCCAATGGTTCGCGGGTAGGAGATCAGACGGTAGCCCCAGGCGCATGAGGAAGGCTCAGAGTCGACACTGGGGCGTTCGGCGACCAGCGTAGCCGCCGCGACAGGGATGCCGTCGCACCACGGGCACGCGGTCGAACCGAATGCCGGGCCGGTGGCGACTCGCGATATCCCGCCCTGGGCCTCATCGCCCGCCGGGTCACGGTCCGCCCGGCAAGCGGCGGCGGCCGAGTTGATCGACTGGTCGGCTCTCGATCCAGGCGAGAACGTGCGAGCTGCGTGGCGACAACGGACCGTTGGAGGTTTTGTTGGAGCGGTTGGTGCGGCAGTCGTGGGGTTCGTTTCCCAGTGGATGCGGTCGCCGACCCGATCCTGCTGCGCGACAGCAAATACCTACGCGCCCCCGCGAACGACCCAGCGGCCCAGCCGATCATCACCCTCACCCCGGGAGCGTGGATCCCGTTCCTGCACAACATCCTCGACGAATCCGGCCACGACACCGACGACGAAAACCACACGACCTACCCTTCCATCGAGCCACAACCCGGCGGCGATGGGCGGCGAACCCGTCGACAGCGCGCCCCCGGCACCCCCGGCCATGATGCTGCGGGCCGCGGCCCTGGCCGCCGGCGGGTTCTCGCGGGCGAGCGCGATGCCACCGCATCGGAACCGAGTGGGGACGAGGCCGTCCAGCCCTCAACCGGAGCCCCAAGATTGATCGGGTTCCGGACGTGAGCGCAATCGATGGAACGGGCGGCCGCTCGCACATAGGGTAGGGCGGGTGAACCGGAAGCGAGAGACACGCGGCAGCCTTCGAGTGGTGAGCTCGGCGGAGGCTCCCACCGAGTGTGAATGCGGCGAGTGCGGCGACGTCGACCCCGAGACGGCGAGGCAGGACATCCTGCACGCGCTCGAGCACTTCATCGATCCGGTAGAGGCCGAACTCTTCGGCGGAATGCTGCTGGCGACCACCCGCCTGGCCGGTGACGACCTGGAGGAAACAGGAATCACCCCAATGCTTCCGGCGCTCCTCGCCCTGGGTGAGAACGCGTCCGCGGTGCTGGCTGTGCTGGCGTCCCTCGGTACGGGCCGCCTCGGGCAGGAGGCCGCCGCCGAACTCGATCGGTTGCCGACGCGCGGATCCGCGCCGTGGATCGAGGAACTGGCCCAACCGGTGACCGCCCGAGACTTCCTGGCCATGACCGAGTCCGACGACGAAACCTTCGTACTGTCAGCATGTTTCGACCGAGCGGACCGGTCACATGCGATCATCCTGCTCGTCGAACCAGACCACTGCGGCGCAGCGGCCAGCATCAATCTGATCGACTCGCACCATTTGCCGGCCGCACTCGACGAGGTCCGACAACACGCGTGCGAGGCCGGACTCACCTTCCACGAAACACCGCTCAGCCCAGCCGAATTCCGCTGGCGCGCCGAGGTGGCGCTGGATCGCCGCGCAACGCACGACCGCGAGGATCTCGACACCGCCGACCTGGCCGACATCATCGACCTGGGCGACGAGGACGGCCCCGGATATCACATCGTGCTCCCGCTGTTGCAGGCCCGGCTGCGCACACTGCCGAAGTCACCGAAACCGATTCCGGCCCACCCGCAGTCGTCACCCGACGACCTGCTGGACATGCTGCGCCAGTTCACGACTGCGGCCGGCCGCCCCCTCGGCTCGCCGAGGCCCCGCAAGCTGCCGGCCAAGCGCAAGACCCGCGACGGCCGGGCGCCGATCTACCGGCTGCGGGTCGACCTACGCGGTGCCAAGCCGCCGATCTGGCGGCGACTCGAGGTACCGGGCGACATCCCGCTGAACGAACTGCACGATGTGTTGCAAGTCGCGTTCGAATGGGACGACGACCATTTGCACGTATTCGAAACCGATTTCGGCGATTTCGGCGAGCCGGACCCCGAGTTGGGTCGTCGCGCCGAGACCAAGGCGACGTTGGAACAGGTCGCCAGCGGCGGCGCGAAGCTGGTCTACACCTACGACTTCGGCGATGACTGGGAGCACACCATTCTCGTCGAGCACATCGGCCCTGCCGAAGCCACGGCCGAGTACCCTCGCTGCACCGGCGGAAGGCGCGCCGCTCCGCCGGAAGACTGCGGCGGAATCTGGGGATACGAGAACCTGCTGGCGACCCTTGCCGACCCGAGCGGCCAGGAGCACGAAGACCTGCTGGAGTGGCTCGGCCTCGACGCCGCCGACGATTTCGACCCCGCGCAATTCGACAAGAACGCTATCAACTCGGCATTGGCGCGCATGCGCGGCGCGCGAAATACACGCAAGCGTAGGTAGATTCGACGTTGAAGTAGCAGACCCTTGCGGCGGGCGGAGTCCAGCCACTCCATGTGGTGCTTGCCAGTCAGCCCATCTGCGTAGATATCGTCCGCCCGCACCGGTGGCCGGTCGTCGAAGGCGAACCTGCCGAGTCACCGACAACCGGTGTAACCTAGCAATATCCGCCATCGAATGGCGTTCTCGCGCCAATTTCTCAGTTGTAGTGCGAGGTTAGAACGGTTGGACTTGCCGCCCATGACGACGACCTCGTGGCGTGCGTCGTGTTCGGTCCGCTTTTGGGCCAGCAGTTGGAAGCCGTCCAGGCGGACGCCGTCCGCAAGCGGATAGCGGCTGTAGATCCCCGAGCGGCTACCAGCACCCCCCGAACTACCAACGGCCAGGCCTTTTTCCGCCGCGCGGACCTCACCTCCCATCAACGGTTCGGCCACCTTCAGATTTCGATCCACAACCACCAGCCTAGGTAGAGATCGTCGAATGTCTGCCCGGGCGCAGAGGCCTCGGCCAACATGGTTTGAATATCGAGTTCCGCGCCCTGGTAGGTGGCGATCGTGAACGGGGCCGACGGGGTGTTGGAGCGGAGGAGCGCCATTGAGCTGCCGGGGGTTTCGCGCTCGCGGATACGGACCGTGCGTGAGGCGGCGTCGAGATCGGATTCGGCGGGAGGTGCTGCCGAGGTCACCAAGCAGGCCGAGCGAGCCGGAGCGGAGTCACGGAATCGAGCCGGGCGGCGAAATCCACTGTGTCGGTTGGCCGGTCACGCCGGCGACCGTCTCGAAATCATGGTCGTAGTGGAGAATTGTGAGGTTATGGGTGGCAGCTGTGATAGCTACCAGCAGATCCGTGACGCCTACGCTGCGATGTCGGCCGGATTCGGTGAGGGATTGTTGTATGCGATGAGCCCGTTGCCATCCATCGTCGGGCATGACAACCCATCCGAAGAGCTCGGACATGAGATCCTTCTTGCGCAGTCGGTCCGCCAGGGAAGTCGCGCTGAAGAGGAACTCGAGTTCGACAACGTCGCAGCTGGCGACGACCCCGGCGGTCAGTGGCTCTTCCCAAGCCTTGCGCAGAGATGGATTCGAGAACAACCGTCCCGCGGCCGAAGTGTCGATCAAGTAGTGGATCATGGGCGGTAGTTGCCCTTCTCGAGCAGGATGTCGAAATCACCCCGCTCCCCCATCTCCGCTAGCTCCGCGAGAGCCTTGGCTCGTTTGATCCGCTTCGCGACCTCGATGAGTGCGGCATTCACCGTGTCCTTCTTGGTGGATGTGCCCAGAATGCGCTGGGCCTCCGCGAGTGCCTCATCATCGACTTCGATCAGAAGTTTGGACATGGACGAACTCCTCACCGACTCGCCTATATATGTGATATCAGATCCAAATATACTCGATATCGAGCAACGGTGCGCGCAGCCGGCAAGTAGTTGCGCCAATGCCGATCGAATCGGCTGGGCAATCGGTCGGTCACGAGGAAGCCGGTGTCGGTCGCCCGCCCGTATTGCTAGGCTCCCCGCTCTGACGATGGGGGAAGGACCGGTTTTTATGCCAGGGAAGATCGGGACAGCCACCGATAGACCGCGCAAGCGCTCACTTCGGGTGTCATATCTGCTACCGGCGACGGTGGCGGCCGCGCTGGTATCGAGTGGGTGCGTCGCCGCCCCCTCGGAGCGTGCGGCCCCTAGCACTACCCTGCCGCCGATCGCCCTCACCACTGTGCGACCGACAACCACCACACGAGTCCCGACCACTACGGTCCCGACAACCACCACACAGGCCCCGACCACCACCTACGCGGACACCGAACCGACCGATGTGGCGATCTGCATGGACCCGGAAACCAACGTACGGGTCGACGATGACCTTTGCGACACCGACGAGGACACGTATTCACGCTTCTGGCTGCATCATTCCTCGTCGCTGATCTACCCCGCCGTCGGCGCGGTCGTAGGCCTGACGCTGGGCAGCTTCATCCGCCCCGCCACCGGCCGCGTCCTCGACCGCGGCGTCCCCGCGGCCGGCGGCCGGGTGTTGCGCGGCGGATTCGGCGGCCATCTCCCCAGCGGCGGCAGCTGAAGCCTCATCGCGCCGAAGGCCCCCGCCGAGACGGATCTCGGTGGGGGCCTTCGGGTTTGGTATTACGCGGTCACCAGGACCAGCAAGTCACCAGGACGACTTGTGGACGCCCGGGAGTTCGCCGCGGTGGGCCATCTCGCGCAGGCAGACACGGCACAGGCCGAACTTGCGGTAGACGGCGTGCGGGCGGCCGCAACGCTGGCAGCGGGTGTAGGCGCGCACCGCGAACTTCGGCTTGGCGTTGGCCTTGTTGATCAGAGCCTTCTTAGCCATGGATCAGTTCTCCTTGAACGGGAAGCCGAGGTGCTTGAGCAGGGCCCGGCCTTCTTCGTTGTTGGTGGCGGTGGTCACCACGGTGATGTCCATACCACGCGGACGGTCGATCTTGTCGACGTCGATCTCGTGGAACATGGACTGCTCGGAGAGACCGAAGGTGTAGTTGCCGTGGCCGTCGAACTGCTTCGGCGACAGACCGCGGAAGTCGCGGATACGCGGCAGCGCGATCGAGATCAGACGATCCAGGAACTCCCACATCCGGTCGCCGCGCAGGGTGACCTTCGCGCCGATCGGCATGCCCTCACGCAGCTTGAACTGCGCGATGGACTTGGTCGCCTTGCGGATCTCGGGCTTCTGGCCGGTGATCAGGGTGAGGTCGGCGACCGCACCGTTGATCAGCTTGGCGTCACGGGCGGCGTCGCCGACACCCATGTTGACGACGACCTTCACCACGCCCGGGATCTGCATCACGTTGGCGTAGTTGAACTCGTTGTTCAGGGCCGGCTTGATTTCCTCGCGGTAGCGGGTCTTCAGGCGCGGCTGCACCTTGTTCTCAGTAGAAGTCATCTCAGATGTCCTTCCCGTTGCGACGGGAGATGCGGACCCGCTTGCCGTTCTCATCGGTGCGGTAGCCCACGCGGGTCGGCTTGCCGTCGGAGTCGACGACCATCACGTTGGAGGCCTGGATCGGCGCTTCCTGGGTGACGATGCCGCCCGAGCTGGCGCCACGCTGGTTCGCGGAGTTCGCGACGTGCTTCTTGATGCGGTTCACGCCCTCGACGAGGACCTTGCCGGTCGCCGGGTAGGCCTGGATGACCTTGCCCTTGGCGCCCTTGTCCTTGCCCGAGATCACGATGACCGTGTCGCCCTTGTGCACCTTCATGGTTACAGCACCTCCGGGGCCAGCGAGACGATCTTCATGAAGCGCTTCTCACGCAGCTCACGGCCGACCGGGCCGAAGATGCGGGTGCCACGCGGATCGTTGTCCGCCTTGATCAGCACCGCGGCGTTCTCGTCGAACTTGATGTACGAGCCATCCGGGCGACGACGCTCCTTGACGGTGCGCACGACGACGGCCTTGACGACCTCGCCCTTCTTGACGTTGCCGCCGGGGATGGCGTCCTTGACAGTGGCGACGATGATGTCGCCGATGCCGGCATAGCGACGCGACGAACCACCGAGAACGCGGATGCAGAGGATCTCCTTGGCACCCGTGTTGTCGGCGACGCGCAGCCGCGACTCCTGCTGAATCACTTCAGCTCCTCCTAGACCTGGACGATATGCACGCCGGATTGCCGACCCGACGGGCATGGTCAGTTGCCCTTCAGCTGAGCCAATGGCCCGCTCCGCGGGTACGCGGGGCAGCGCCTGCCAGCGGTTTTTCACCGAACAGGAGAACAACCACTGTGGGTTCGCGGCCGAAGTGCGGGCATAGCTCCCGCAGGCAACCGGAACAGTTTAGCGAAGACCCTGTTCAGGGTGAAATCGGGGGCGAGACACCTGGCTCGGCGCGGATTCAGATTTTCCTCAGTCGGGTCAACTAGCGTCGGCGCGAGCAACGTCCGAGCTGTTCCGATCATCCGGTAGAGGAGATTCGCGTTGTCCGAGCGCCCCATCGCTCTCGACCGCCGTACGTTCCTGATCGCCCTGGGCCTGGCGCCCGCGGTGGCCGTATTGCCCGCCTGCTCCCCTGACTCCCAGTCGTCGAAACCGCCGACGGGCCCGGACATGTCCGGCTCGGATCCGACGGTGCGGCCGCAGGACGATCTGTACCGGTTCGTCAACGGGAAGTGGCTGCAGGAGTATCAGCTGCCGCCGGACAAGTCGTCGTTCGGGACCTTCGACGACGTGCAGGAGCGCGTCCAGGGTCAGCTGAGGGAGATCATCGAGGGGATCCGCGATCCCAAGGCCGGGTCGGACGAGCAGAAGATCCGCGACCTCTACGACGCGCGGATGAACCGGGACGAGATCGAGACGCTCGGCATGACGCCGCTGCAGGACATGTTCGATCAGATCGACAAGGCCGCGACCAAGCCGGATCTCGCGCATGTGATGGGCGGATTCACCAATGTGGGTCTCATCGGCCTGAGCGTGGGCCCGGACCCGAAGAACTCCAATGCCTATCTCCCCTCGATCGAGCAGTCCGGGCTCGGTATGGGAGAGCAGTACTACCGCAAGCCCGAATACGCCGCCCGGCTCGCCGCGTATCGGACGTTCATGCAGCGCCTCGCCGCCGGAGCCGGATTTCCGGACCCGACGGCGATGGCCGACCGGGTGGTGGACCTGGAGACCCGCATCGCCGGATTCCATTGGGACAATGTCAGAACTCGCGATACCGACGCGACCTACAACCTGATGACCTGGACCGAGCTGACCGCGCTGGGACCGCAATTCGATTGGGAACCTTGGCTTTCGGGTAACACCGACCGGCCGAAGAACATGTTCGACAAGGTCGATGTTGCCGAACCGTCGTTCGTGACCGGCGCGGGGCAGCTGTGGGCCGACGTCGACCTCGCCGCCTGGCGCGAGTACCTGAGGCTGAGCCTGGTGCGCGCGTACGCGCCCTATCTGCCCAAGGCGATCGCCGACGCCAATTTCGATTTCATGGGCAAGGTGGTCAAGGGGCTGCGGGAACAGCCGGAGCAGTGGCGGCGGGCCGTGGAAACGGTCAACGACGCCGTGGGCGAAGCGCTCGGAAAACAGTACGTGGACAAGCATTTCCCGGCGGAGGCCAAGAAGCGGGCGCTCGAGATGGTCGACGATCTGCGCGCGGCGTATCGCGAGAACTTCCAGAATTCGACGTGGATGTCGCCACCCACTCGGGACGCGGCCATCGCGAAACTCGGGAAGATCAACGCTAAGATCGGCTACCCGGACAAGTGGGAGGATTACTCCAAACTCACGGTCACCAGGGGCAGGCTGGTCGAATCCCTGCGCGCCTCGGACACTTTCGCGGCGAAGCGGATGTTCGATCGGCTGGGGACGCCGGTGGACAAGTCGGAATGGGCCATGCCGCCACAGACGGTGAACGCCTACTACAACCCCAGCGGGAATGAAATCGTGTTCCCCGCGGCCTTTCTGCAGCCGCCGTTCTTCGATCCGGATGCCCAGCCCGCGGTGAACTATGGTGCGGGCGGTGCGGTGATCGGGCACGAGATCGGCCACGGGTTCGACGATCAGGGCTCCAAGTACGACGGGGACGGCAATCTGAAGGATTGGTGGACACCGGAGGACAAGGCGGCCTTCGCAGCCAAGACCAATCAGCTGATCGCGCAGTACAACGCGCTGGTGCCGGCGGGCCTGCCGCCTGATCAGCACGTCAACGGCGAGCTCACGGTCGGCGAGAATCTGGCGGATCTGCGGGGACTCGAGATTTCCCTGTCGGCCTATCGGATGGCCGAGAAGCGCAAGGGGACGGACACTCCCGACTATCGGCCGATGTTCGAATCCTGGGGCCGGACCTGGCGCACCAAGATGACCACCGAGGCGCTGCAGAGTCAGATCGCATCCGATCCGCACTCCCCGGCCGAATTCCGGTGCAATCAGGTGGTACGGAATCTGGGCGAGTTCTACAGCACCTATCACCTTAAGGACGGCGACAAGGAATACCTGCCGCCGGACCAGCGCGTCACGCTCTGAGAACGCGACAACCCGCGCGAGGCCGCCGTCCCCGGTAGCCTCGCGTCGGTATCGCAGCTTCGGGGAGAGGTAGTGCCTGTGAGTTCGTCGGATCGTCCGGCCGGTATGGACCGTCGTCGTTTTCTGATCGCGCTCGGTCTCGCGCCGGCCGTCGCCACGCTGGCGGCGTGTGGCAGCGATACGAAGAACACGGTCACCTCGACCCAGCTCACCGGCCCCGACATGTCCGGGTCGGACGCGACGGTGCGGCCGCAGGACGACCTGTACCGGTTCGTCAACGGCAAGTGGCTGCAGGAGTATCAGCTGCCGGCGGACAAGGTGTCGTTCGGGACCTTCGACGATGTCGCGGATCGGGTCCAGGGCCAGCTGCGCGAGATCATCGAGGACATCAAGGATCCCAAGCCGGACACACCCGAGCAGCAGATCCGCGATCTGTACGACGCCCGGATGGATGTCGACACCATCGAGCAGCTGGGCCTCACGCCGCTCGCCGACATGTTCGCCGACATCGACAAGGCCGCGGGCAAGCCGGAACTGGCCAAGGTGATGGGCGCGCTGCCGATCGGCGGGCTGATCGGGCTGGGCGTTTCGGTGGACCGGAAGAACTCCAAGGCATACATCGCCTCGGTCGGTCAGTCCGGAATCGGCTTGAGCGAGCAGTACTATCGCAAGCCCGAATACGCCGACAAGCTGGCCGGATACAAGGCATACCTGGAGAAGATCGCGACCGGGGCCGGATTCCCGGACCCGGTGGCCATGGCGGGCCGGGTGCTGGATCTGGAGAAGCGGATCGCGGCCGGATTCTGGGACAACATCAAACTGCACAACACCGAGGCCAGCTACAACAAGATGTCGTGGACCGACATGGTGGCACTGGCGCCGCAATTCGATTGGGATCCCTGGCTTTCCGGGAACACCGATCGGCCCAAGAGCCTGTTCGCGACGGTGATCGTCGGCGAGCCGTCGTTCGTCACCGCGGCGGGGCAGCTGTGGCACGACGTGGATATCGCGGTGTGGCGGGACTACTTGAAACTGGCGCTGGTGCGGGAG
This sequence comes from Nocardia sp. NPDC051981, assembly GCF_040680715.1. Lineage (NCBI taxonomy): Bacteria > Bacillati > Actinomycetota > Actinomycetes > Mycobacteriales > Nocardiaceae > Nocardia > Nocardia sp. NPDC051981. The sequence continues at coordinate 339,764 of NZ_JBFAXK010000001.1, forward strand.
TTCGCCCGGTTCCTGCCGAAGACGCTCTCCGACGCCAACTTCGAATTCTTCGGCACCGTGATGAGCGGGCAGCAGCAGCGGCCGGAGCGGTGGAAGTCGGCGGTCGGCACCGTCGACAGCACGGTGGGCGAGCAGCTCGGAAAGCTGTACGTGGCCAAGCATTTCCCGCCCGAGGCCAAGGATCGGGCGATGGACATGGTGGCCGACCTGGTCGCGGCCTACAAGGACAACTTCACCAATTCGACGTGGATGTCGCAGCCCACCCGGGACGCCGCGCTGGTCAAGCTGGGCAAGATGGGCGTGAAGATCGGCTATCCGGACAAGTGGGAGGACTACACCGGGCTGAAGATCACTCGCGGCCAGCTCATCCAATCCCTGCGCGCCGCCAATGTTTTCGGCGCCAAGAAGATGTTCGACAAGCTGGACAAGCCGGTCGACAAGACCGAGTGGGGTATGACGCCGCAGACGGTGAACGCCTACTACCAGCCGGTCAACAATGAAATCGTGTTCCCCGCAGCCTTTTTGCAGCCGCCGTTCTTCGACCCGAAGGCCGAGGCGGCGGTCAACTACGGCGCGGGCGGCGCGGTCATCGGTCACGAGATCGGCCACGGCTTCGACGATCAGGGCTCCAAGTACGACGCCGACGGCAACCTGAAGGACTGGTGGACCGCCGAGGACCGGGCGAAGTTCGACGCCCGCACCAAGAAGCTCGTCGACCAGTACAACGGCCTGGTCCCCGCGGGTCTCGACCCCGCGCACCACGTAGACGGCACCCTCACCCTCAGCGAGAACGTGGCCGACAACCGCGGCCTGCAGATGGCCTTCGCCGCCTATCGCATCTACCAGAAGCGGGCCGGCGTCGAGAACCCCGACTATCAGCCCATGCTCGAATCCTGGGGCCGCAACTGGCGGTCCAAGCAGACCCCGCAGTACACCGAGAATCTGCTCGCCAACGACTCCCACTCGCCCGACGAGTTCCGTGCCAACCAGGTGGTCCGCAACCAGGCCGAGTTCCACGCGGCCTTCACCACCAAGGACGGCGACAAGCTCTTCCTGGCCGAGGACCAGCGCGTCACCTTCTGACCCACCACGATCGCGGCGGGATCCGGTCGTTCAGGCCGGATCCACCAGTTCCCGGGGTGCGGCCAGCCGCCAGGAGTCGGTGACGATGGCCGTCAGCTCATCGTGGTCGTCCAGGGCGGCGAGTCGCACCCGCACCCACGCGTTCCCGGCCTCGTGCGGGGCGATCCAGAATTTCTCCGGCTCGGCCTGCACCAGTTCGTCCCGATCCACGATGGGGCACCGGACCGCCATGGAGGTCTCGTTCTCGGGCAGGGTCAGGAACAGTTTCCCGGCCACCCGGAAGGTGGGCATCTGCCATTCGAACTGTTCGGTGGTGCGCGCCAGCGCGAGCGCCACGGCCCGCACCTGATCCCCGGTCGCCGTCATGATCTCGATGCTCCCAGCCGGGTATGACACCCGGACTAGCGGTCCCCCGCACGGGTGCCGAGGATCATGCTGCCCACATTGCATTCCTCCAGTTCGTCGACACCGGTGGCGGCGGTGAAGGCGGCGGTGTCGGAGAAGCCCTGGGCCACAGCGCCGAGATTCATGGCGGTGGCGGTGAGGTAGAGGGTCTGCATGAGGACCCCGACGTGTTTGAGGATATTGGCGTAGGCGACCGACTCGTAGGACCACATGACCCGGCCGGCCCGAGCCGAGATCAGCAGCAGCAGTTGGGGTTCGGCGGCGTTGGCGAGGGTGGCCGCGGTGGTGCGCACGAGTCGCTGAACCGCGGGGGCATCGGCGGGGGCGACAGGGCGCAGGGCGTGCTCGAAGGAGTCGTAGTGGTACATGCCGGGGGCCAGGCCGTCGACAGTGCGGACCACCGGATACAGCTCCAGTTCGTGGACGCTGCCGCCGGAAGGGTAAGGACGGGAAGGGAGTTCGCCGCCGTCCGGGGTGGACTCCATCGAGCGGGTGCGGGCGCTGCGGTAAAGTAGTTCGGCCAGCTGGGCGACGGTGATCGGCCGGGCGTCGTCGAAGGACCGGCAGGAGCGACGGTCCTCGAGGACGGCGGTCAGGGCCGGGTCGGTGGCGCGGAGGGTGGCGAGGTCCGGCGCCGGGAGCGCGATCGGGACGCCCGGGTAGGGCGCGCGCCGCGCCGGGCGTTGCGGGAACTCGTCTTTCGCCCATGCCGTGGGGCCGAAATTGTCCCAGGTGACGGTGCGGGAGCCGAGCGTGCTGCGCCGGTGGAACCAGAGGTCGGGGGCGCTCCAGCTGCGGGTGGTGAAGTCGCGGTTTTCGGCGGCGGGGTCGGCGGTGAAGCCGCCCCAGCGCAGGTCGGCGGCGATGCGGGCCGAAAGGGCCTCGGGCAGGCCGAGTTCGGTGGGATCGGCGCCGGCGGCGAGGGCCAGCAGGCGGGGGTCGTGAACGCGAAGGTCGCACCACGAGGTGGGGTGTTCCAGGACCAGACCGTCCGGATCGCGGTGGATGACAGTGAATTTCGAGAGGACCGTGCGCGGCCCGTCTCCTGTGCTCGGACGTGCGGGCGGGGTGGCGAAGGGACGCAGGGTGTAGAGGTCCCGGTCGCCGTCTCGGACGGTGACCTCCAGCCAGCCCGCCCCGGCCAGCCGGTCGAGAAGGGTTGTCACCGAGTCGGATTCGGCCGCGAGCTCACACGTCGCCGCCGCCGGGCCCTGATTGAGGGTCTTCAGCGCCTGGCTCTGGGCCGGGGTGAGCCCGGTCAGTTTCTCGTTGTGCGGCGGGTTCAACAGGACCGCGCCGCCAGGGACGGTCAGGCAGGTGACGCCGGGGCGGAGGGCGTAGCGGATGTCGCCGGTGCGGATCATTTGGCGGCGTTGGCGAGAGCCGGTTCGAGCTTGTCGAGCAGGTAGGGCAGGGCCAGCGGGGTGGGCTGGTTGATGGCGCTGATCTCCTGGACGGTGAGGAAGACCGCGGAGTTCTTCTTGACCGAGGGCAGCGCGCCGAATCCCGGCAGGCCGCGGTACTTCTCGTCCATGCCGGGCGAGTAGCCGGCCAGCAGCAGGTCGGAGTCGAGTTCGTCGAGGCGTTCGGGCGAGAGGGCCAGACGGCCGCCGGAGCCGCCCTGGTCCACCAGGTGCCGCGGGATGGTCATGCCGAGCTGGGTGAACAGGCGGCTGGACCCGTCCTTGGGGTCGGTGAGCACCATCAGCTGCGACGGCCCGGCCAGCCAGGAGCTGATGAAGGTCTTGTTCTTCAGGCCCGGATTGCGTTGCGCGATACCGTCGATGCGGCCGTTCAGGTCGGCGATGAGCTTGTCGGCGGCGTCGGTCTTGTGCAACACCTGGCCGAGCGCGCGCACCTGGTCGGCCCAGGGCGTGACGGCCTCCTTGCTGAGCCCGGGCAGGGTGGGCGCGACCTTGGACAGGTCGCCATAGGTCTTGGCGTCGGCGATGAACGGGTCGGCCAGGATCAGGTCCGGGTTCAGCGCGGCCACCTGTTCGGCGAGGTTGCCGGTGGTCTGCAGTGCGGTGGATTTTGCCAGCGCGGCCGGTTCCCACGGCGGTGCGCCCTTGCTGAGCACCGCGATGTTGTCGATGTAGCCGACCGGGGTGACGCCGAGCGCCTGCGCGGTGTCGAGCCACTGATTGCCCAGCGCCACGATGCGAGCCGGGGTCCCGGTCACGGTGGTCTGTCCGAGGGCGTGGGTGATGGTGACGGGTTCGCCGCCGCCGGCGGCAGAGTCGTCGGACTTCGATCCGCAGGCCGCGAGCCCGAGGGCGAGCACGCTCACCACGGCCGCAATCGCGGCTCGCGCGGTGATCGATCGCCCGCTACGCGCGGTGAACGCCGACTTCATCGTGACTCTCCTGTCTGCCGATGCCGCCCGTTCGAGGCGAGCGGTAGGTGAGCCTAGCCTAATTTTCTCGGGAGATGGGGACCGTTGTCGCCGATTCGATCCCCTAAGGGGTGGTCGATTGTGCTCTCGATCGATTAGGTTAGGGTTGCATAAGTTAGAATCCGGGGGTTTGGAACGATGGAGCGAGCGGTGCCGGAAACCTTGTCCGCGGTCGAGCGTCATCGGCTCGTGGACGAATGGGCCAATGGCGTCGAACTGTACGACGTGCCGTCGGTCTCCATGCTCATCGAGTGCGGACGCCGCGTGCCCTCCCTGCGGACCGCCGTGCGCTGCGGCGATCACATCCTCACCTATGCCGAACTCTTCGAACGCCTCGGCGGCGGCGCCACCGGGACCGCAGGGCCCACGCTCGACGATCTGGCCCGCGTGCTGTGCGATATCGCCGCGGCCGCCGAATTCGGCGCGGTGCTGGCCGAACTGGGGCCGCACGGCACCGGCATGAAGCCGGTCGCGGTGGCCGCGGCCGCCGACGATCGCCGCGCGGTTGCCGCCGATCAGCGCTCCTGCCCCATCGACCGGGCCTACGGCTCGCCGGACGTGCGGCTGCTGGCCATCCGCTGGGGCACCACCGACGCCGCGGTGGAACTGCTGGCCACGCTGGCCGACGGCGCGACCCTGGTACTGGCCACCACCGCTCAGCGCGCGGACGCGGCCGCCCTGGCCGAGCTGATCGCCCTGAGCGCATCGACCCATGTGGTGGCCGACGCCGGGACCCTCGCGAACCTGGCCTTCCTGCCCTCCCTCGCGCTGCCGACCGTACGGCGCTGGGACGTGTTCGGAAACGACTGCCCGGCCGCGCTTCCCGCCTTGCTGCGCGAACTGGCCCCCGGGTCGTGCGCCGGATTCGCCTACACCACACCGGAATACGCGGGCGTCGCGGCGCGCGGACCGCTGGACGGCTCCGGCCGGGTGCGGCCGATCCCGGGCGCGCGGTTGCTGGTGCTGGACGAGTCGCTGCGGCTGGTGCCGCCGGGGCGCTCCGGGCGGGTGTACGTGGGCGGTTCCGCGCTGGCGCTGGAATTGGACGGTGCCGCCGAGGGTTTCGTGGACGACCCCTTCGTGCCCGGCGGCCGGCTCGTACGCACCGACACGCACGGCGGCTGGACCGCCGACGGCTGGCTGCTGCTGGACATGATCGAATCCGTGTCTCCCGCAATGCCTTCGGCCACCGAGCCGATCCCCGCGCCGGGCCGGGACGACACCACCGGCTACGCCGCGGCCTGACGACCCCGCACGTATCCTCGGCTGCGCGCGCGGCTTCTCTCCTGCGGTACCGGCCGCCCGCCTGCCCTCCCGCGGCGGACGGCCCTTGCCGCCCGGCTGATCAGGACACGGCGACTGCCAGGGCGGCCAGGCTGCGCTGCCAGAGTTCGGTCAGGCGGTCGGCTTCCGCTGCGGTGAACAGGGTTTCGCTCCAGCGCCAATTGGTGGTGAGCTGCGGGCCCTCCGGGGTCGAACCGATGCCCGCGATGACATCCAGCGCGTAGCGCAGGGGTAGGTCGGGTTCGGGGTCCAGGGGCAGTGCCTCGTTGAGCGGGCCGGTGAGCAGGGACCAGGATCGGGTGTCCTGCCCGCTGAGGTCGACTCGGCCGAGGTAGTTGAACTCGATCTGGGGGTGCCGTGCGGTGGCCAGTTCGGGGACGCGGGCGGTGTAGCGCAGCAGGCCGTAGCCCAGGCCCTGGCCGGGGATGGCGGACAGGTGCGCGGTCACCGATTCCAGGAGGGCACGGGCCGCGGCCGGATCCTGTTCCGCCCGTTCGGCATCCACCGTCTCGCCCGCGCCGAGGCGGATCGGGAACACGATGGTGAACCAGCCGAGGGTATTGCTGGTGTCGGTGCCGAGCAGGTCGTCGGCGCGGCCGTGGCCCTCCAGGGCGAGCAGGGCGCCGTGGGAAGGATCCTGGCCGCGCTCGCGCCGCCAGCTCGCCAGCGCGATGGTGAGGGCGGTGAGCAGCAGTTCGCGCACACCCTCGTCGCGGGTGAGCGCGGCGAGCAGGCGGGCGGTGACCTCGACCGGGGTCACGGCGGTGGCGACCCGGAGGGAGGACCAGGTGTCGGTGTGCGGGTAGGGGACGCGGCGGCCGATGGCGGGGTCGGGGGCGGCGAGCTGTTCGCGCCAATAGTCCTGCTGTGCGCGGACTTCCGCGGACTCGGCCCGCTCCGCCATGCGGCGGGAGAACTCGCGGTACGGGGTGGATTCGGGGAGGGCGGCGCCCGCGTTCAGGGCGGCGATGAGCAGGTGCCAGGAGACCACGTCCACCGCCAGGTGGTGGATGGTGAGCAGCAGGACATCGCCGTGCTCGGTGCCGGAGAACCAGACGGCGCGCACCATATCGCCGGTGCGCGGGTCGATCTGGTCCATGACCGTCCGGGCCGCGGCGTGGACGGCGGCGGCGGTGTCGGCGGGATCGGCTGTGTGCGTGAGGATGTCGGCCGCGCGGACGGTGCCCGGCGCGGCGGTGACCAGGCGCGGACCGTCGCCGGTGCCGACGAGGCGTGAGCGCAGGGTGTCGTAGCCGTCGAGGACGGCCTGCAGCGAAGTCTCGAGGGTGTCGCGATCGATGCCGTCGGGCAGCCGGAGCAGGGCGGACTGGGTGAAGCGGCGGTATTTGCCGTACTCGTACATCCACGAGACGACCGGAAGCGGCTGCACCGCACCGTAATCCGTCACCCGCTCCGCGACGGTCGAGTCCGCGGCGTCGAGGGCGGCGGCGAGTTCACGCAGGGTCGGGGTGGCCAGCACCATGCGCGGGGTGAGGGTGAGGCCGCGGCGGCGGGCCTTGTTGACCAGGGAGATGGCGACGATGCTGTCCACGCCGAGGGCGAAGAAGTCGTCGTCGAGGCCGGGGGTGCGGCCGTCGAAGAGTTCGGCGAGGACCTCGGCGAGCTCCTTCTCGGTGGCGGTGCGGGGCGCGGCGCCCGACCCGGTGTCGGCGAGGGCGGCTTCGGCGAGCCGCGTCAGCTCGGGGCCGTCGAGTTTGCCGTTGGCGTTCACCGGCAGCCGCGGCAGGGCGAGCACACGGGCCGGAATCATGTAGGCGGGCAGGCGTTCCGTGAGCGCGGCGCGGGTGCGCGCGGGATCGACGGACTCGCCCCGCTCCCCCACGACGAATCCGATCAGGATCACCCCGCCCGCACGGCGCACCACGGTGACGGCTGCGGTGTCCACGCCGGGCAGCCGCCGCAGGGCGGTCTCGATCTCGCCGATCTCGATGCGGTAGCCGCGCACCTTCACCTGCGCGTCGGCGCGGCCCAGGTAGCCGAAGCCGCCGTGGGGCAGGCGGCGGACCAGATCGCCGGTGCGGTACATGCGGCGGCCGGGCCGGAAGGGGTCGGCGACGAAGCGGTCGGATGTGGTTGCGGCGCGGCCGATATAACCGCGGGCCAGCTGCGGCCCGGACAGGTACAGCTCGCCGACAACGCCGCCGGGTACCGGGCGCAGCCTGGAATCCAGGACGTAGCCGGACATTCCGGCGTTCGCGGTGCCGATGGTCGGGGTGCCGAAGTCGGCGACCGGGGCCACCACGGCCTCGACGGTGGTCTCGGTGGGTCCGTAGCAGTTGTAGACCGTGGTGCCGGACCGGTCTTCGGACGGGGCCAGCGCGCGCAGCCGCGACCACAGCGCGGCGTCGATGGCCTCACCGCCCAGCGCCAGCACCGGCAGCTCCCGGTCCACCAGTCCCGCGGCGTTGAGCTGCGCGAACATCGACGGGGTGGTGTCGATCATGTCGATGTCGTGGGCGATCATGCCCGCGCACAAGCGCTGCGCGTCACGCATTTCCGTGGCGTCGAACAGGTGGATGGTCTGCCCGGCGAACAGGCCCACCATGGGCTGCCAGGAGGCGTCGAAGCTCAGCGACCAGGCGTGCGCAATGCGCAGTGGCCGGCCCAGGCGGGCCGTGGCGGGCCGGTAGACCCGGTCGCGATGGTCGGCGAAGTAGGCCATGAGGGCGGCATTGGTCCCGGCGACGCCCTTGGGTTCACCCGTCGAGCCGGAGGTGAAGACGAGGTACGCGAGCTGGTCCGGGTGGCGGACGACGCGCGGGAGTTCAACGGGGCCGGCGGAGGGCTGTTCGGCGGCAAGGCAATCGCCGAGGAGCAGCATCGGCACCCGCTGCTCGCCGGCGGCTACGACACCTTCGCCGGACCCCGGGGATTCGGCGGTTTCGAGCAGATCGCGGGTGTTGTCGTCGGTGACCACCAGCGTCGGCCGCGCCTGCCGGAGGATCGACTCGATGCGTGCGGCGGGCAGCGTGATATCCACCGGCACATAGGCTCCGCCTGCGGCGAAGGCCGCGAGCACCGCGACAATCGATCGCACGGTGCGTGGAAGCACCAGCGCTACAACGGTTTCCGGGCCGACACCCTGCGCGGCGAACTCGGCGCCGCGCCGGACGGCCGCGTCATGCAGGGCGCGGTAGGTGTACCGGGAGCCGGAGCTGTCCTGGAGTGCGACGGCTTCCGGCGTGGCGGCCACCTGCCGCTCGAACAGCTCCCAGACCGAGGCGGCGGCGACCGCGGTCGTGGAATGCGGCGCTGCGGACATCTCCCGCTCCGACGCGGTGAGCACGCTGAGCGAATCGGGTGTGGCCGCACCGGTTTCCGGTAGTTGCCGCAGCAGCGCGAGCAGCCGCTCGCCCAGGTCGGCGGCCGGGAAGTAGGGCAGCGCGTCGGGCATCACCTCGAGCTGGACCAGCAGCTCGTCGCCGCTCATGTGCGCGACCACCGTGAGCGGGTAGTGCGCGAGGCTCTCCATCTCGATCGGACGGAAGCAGGCGCCGTCGGGGGCAGTGACGGTGCGGACGGCGTCGTCGATGGGGGCGTTCTCGAAGACGAACAGCGTGTCGAAGAGGGTGCCGTGCCCGGCGGCGCGCTGCACGGCCGACAGGCTCAGGAAGCCGATGCCGCGCATGGCGGCGCACTCGCGCTGCAGGCGGGCGCACTGGTCGGCGATGGAGGCGCCGGAGTCCAGATGGTGGGCGACGGGCACGGTGTTGATGAACAGCCCGACCATGCCCTCCACGCCCGGAAGCTGGTCGGGCCGACCGGAGATGGTGGTGCCGTACACGATGTCGCGGCGATCGGTGAGCCGGCCGAGCAATACCGTCCAGGCGAATTGCACGGCGGTGTTGAGGGTCAGCCCGTGCGCACCGGCCCAGGTACGGACCCGGTCGGTGTCGGCAGCGGACAGCAGCAGGCGGGTCTTCTGCGGCACGGCGTCCGGGCCGGCCGGCGCGCCGTCCGCCAGCATGAGCGGACCGCTCACCCCCGCCAGGTAGTCGACCCAGCGCTGGGTGACCGCGGCGGTGTCCTGTGCGCCGAGCCACGCGATGTAGTCGCGGTAGGGGCGCGGTTTCGGCAGCGCCGCCACGGATCCGCCGGACCGGTAGACGGCGAGCAGTTCGGTGAAGAACACCGCCACCGCCCAGCCGTCCATCAGGATGTGGTGGGCGGTGAGGATCATGCGCCGGGTGCCGGTGTCCGGCACGGTGAGCAGCAGGACGCGCAGGGCCGGGCCGCGGCTCAGGTCGAACGGCGCGTGTCGTTCGGCCGCCGCGATCGAGTCGAATTCCACCGTCCGCGCTTGCTTTTCGGTCCAGGGCAGTTCGGCCTGTGCGGGCACGATCTGCACCGGTCGCGGCAGGTTCTCGTCCCAGAAGGCGGCGCGCAGGTTGGGATGCCGGTCCAGCATGGCCTGCGCGCTGCGCCGCAGCAGCTCGGTGTCGAGCGGTCCGTCGATGTCGACCACGAACTGCATGGTGTACAGGTCGAGGCTGTCGCCGCTGAGGCGCGACAGCGAGAACAGCCCCTCCTGCAGCGGGCTCAGCGCCAGCACGTCCTCGATCTGCGGTGGCGCGGTGCGGTTTTCGGTAGTGGTCATCGGGGTCATCGGGCCTGCCAGGACGAGGTGAGGGCGGCGAGGGCGGCGGCGTCGAGGCCGGAGGCGCTCATGGGGGCGGATTCCTCCTGCGGGGTCGACTCGGCTTGCGCGGCAACGGGTTCGGCGACGTCGACCGCGGCGGCGAGTTCGGCGATGGTGAGGTGCTCGAACACCAGCTGCGGGCTGAGCGGCAGGCCGAGCGCGGTGGCGCGGGCCGACCACTGGATGGAGATGACGCTGTCGCCGCCGAGGGCGAAGAAGTTGTCGTCGGCCTCGACCTCGCTGATATCCAGCAGCTCTTCGAGCAGTTCGATGAGCGCGCGTTCGGTGCGGGCCTGGTCGCCGGTGGTGGCGGCGCGGGTCGCCGCGGCGGGCGCGGGCGGGGCGAGCAGTCGCTCCAGCCGGTCGCCGGGCAGCACCTCGAGCTCGGCTACGGTGCGGTCGGGCGCGGTGGCGTACGCCTCCAGGGTGGTGGCCAGCGCGGTCGCGATGTGCTGCACGGTCTCCGGGTCGTACAGGTCGGCATTGGCGACCAGACGCACGGCCAGGCCGCCGTCGCCGGTGACGTTCACGGAGACATTGAGGTCCAGGAAGGAGACGTCGAAGTCGACCGGCAGCACGGTGGCGGTGGTCGTGCCCGTCACGGCCAGGCTGGCGGGCGCCCAGTCCGCGCCGCGGAAGTGCAGCATGCTCTGGAACAGCGGGTTCCGGGAGCGCGAACGCGGCGGGTTGAGCGCCTCCACCAGGCGTTCGATCGGAAGTTCCTGGTGCGCCTGGGCATCCAGGACCACGTCGCGGCCGCGCAGCACGGTGTCGCGCAGGGTCGGGGTGCCCGACAGATCGTTGCGCAGCACCGCCATGTTGGCGAACAGACCGACGAGTGGTGCGGTCGCGTCGTCGACGCGGCAGGCCACCGGGGTACCGAGGGTGATGTCCGTGCCGCCGCCCAGCTTGTGCAGCAGGGTCGCGACGACGGCTTCGTACACCATGAATTCCGTTGCGCCGCAAGCTTCGGCGAGCGCGGCCAGCCCGGAGCGCAGGGCGGCGGGCGCCGCGAAGGTGGCGACCTCGCCGCGCTTGCCGAGGACCGCGGGCCGCGGCCGATCAGGGGCGACATCGATCTGGTCCGGCACACCGGCGAGGGCGGCGCGCCAGAAGTACAGCTGCGCCCGGCCGTAGTCGCCGGGCAGGCCATCCGCACCGGAGGCGAACGCATCGTGCTGCCACAGCACGTAATCCGGGTACTGCACGGCCAGCGGGGTCCACTGCGGCGCCCGCCCGCCCTCGACCCGCGCACGGTAGGCGGCGATCAGGTCCTCGAGCAGGATGCCCAGCGACGCGTGGTCGGCCACGATGTGGTGGACCAGCAGCGACAGCACGTGCGTGCCCGGGTCGAGGACCAGCAGGCGGGCCCGCAGCAGCGGCTCGGATTCGACCGTGAAGGGGTAGCGGCCGATCTCGGCGAGCTCGTCCGCCAACCGGCCGGCATCGATGCCGGCGACCTCGAGCTCGACCGCCCCGGCGGCTCGCACCACCTGGTACGGAACGCCGTCCTGCTCACCGAAACCGGTGCGCAGCGCCTCGTGCCGAGCCACCACATCGGCGAGCGCGGCCCGCAGCGCGGCGATATCGATGCCGCCGTCGAAGCGCACGGCGAAGGGCAGATTGCCGACCGCGCTCGGGCCCTCCATGCGGTACTGGAACCACATGGCCAGCTGCGAGTAGGACAGCGGCAGCCGGTCCGGACGCGGGCGCGCGGTGACGGTCGGACGCCCGGAAGACGGTGCGGCACAGGCTGTCTCGGCCGTCTCGACGTCGTCGTCCATGACATCCAGGTCGATGCCGAACTCGTCGCGGAATCGCGCGACCAGACCGGCGGCCAGCCCGGCCGGGGTCGGGGTGTCGAACACGATCCGCACATCCAGCTCCACACCGAATTCGGCGCGGATCTGCGCGACCAGGCGCGCGGCCAGCAGCGAATGCCCACCCAGATCGAAGAACGAATCATCCGCGCCCGCCGTCGGAATCCCGAACAGCTGGGTGTAGATGGCACACAGGCGGCGCTCGGTGGCGGTGGCGGGCGCGCGGTGCACCCGCTCCACCGCGGGCGCCGGGCCGGGCAGCGCCCGCCTGTCCAGCTTGCCGTTGACGGTCAGCGGGATCTCGTCGATGACGGCGAAAGCGCTGGGCACCATGTACTCCGGCAGCGCGGCGGCGGCGTGGGCGCGCACCTGGTCCACCTCGACCGTCGCACCGGCCGCCGGCACCAGGTAGGCGGCGAGCTGTGCACCCACGGCAGGATCCTCGGTCACGATCACCACGCAGTGCCCGACGCTCGGGTGTGCGGTCAGCGCCGACTCCACCTCGCCGAGCTCGATGCGGAAGCCGCGTACCTTGACCTGCTCGTCGGCGCGGCCGACGAAGTCCAGCTCCCCGAACTCGTTGCGGCGGGCGAGATCTCCGGTGCGGTAGAGCCGGGCGCCGGCGGTGAAGGGGTCGGCGACGAAGCGGCTCGCGGTGAGCGCGGGCCGGCCCAGGTAGCCGCGCGCCAATTGCGCACCACCCAGGTAGATCTCGCCGACCACCCCGGCGGGCACCAGCTGCAGGGCCTCGTCGAGCACATAGGCGTGCACGTTCTGATTGGGTACGCCGATGGGCACGATCCCGGTGCCCTGCGGGCCCGCCACCGGCTGATGGGTCGCACACACCACGGCCTCGGTCGGCCCGTAGTGATTGCGCAGTTCGGCGTCGAAGACGGCGGCGAACCGGTCGGCCACCTCGCCCGGCAGCGCCTCGCCGCCCACCGGGACATGGCGCAGCGCACGCCATTCGCTCACCTCGGGCAGCAGCAGGAAGGTGCCGAGCATGGAGGGCACCATGTGCAGCACGGTCACGCCGCGGCGGGTGATCAGGTCGGCGACATAGCGGATGTCGCGGAAGGCATCGGGTTTCGGCACGATCAACCGCGCGCCCAGCGCCAGGGTGACGAAGATGTCCAGCAGGGAGGCGTCGAAGCTCACCGAGGACGATTGCAGCAGCCGGTCGTCGGCGGTCATGCCCCATTCGGCGGTGAAGCTCACCACGTGCTCGGCGATGGCGGCGTGCGAGACCGGGACGCCCTTGGGCTTGCCGGTCGAACCCGAGGTGTAGATGACGTAGGCCAGATTCGCCGGGAGCAGCGGGCGGACACGGTCGGTGTCGGCGGGATCGGTGTCCGGCAGCGCGGCGGCCGCGTCCTCGGCGGCGTCGAGTTCGACGCGGCCCAGCACCAGGCGCGGGCCCGCGTCGGCGATCAGGTAGTCGATACGGTCGTCCGGGTAGGCCGGGTCGATGGGCAGGTAGGCCGCGCCCGCCTTGAGCACGCCGTAGACGGCCACGATGAACTCGACCGAGTTGCCCATGCGCAGGGCGACGATGTCCTCGCTGCCGACGCCCTCGCGAATCAGCCAGTGCGCCAGGCGGTTCGCGCGGCGGTTCAGATCGGCGTAGGTGAGTTCGAGGTCGTCGGAGACCACGGCCAGGATGCCGGGTCCGGCGGCGACACTGGCCTCGAACAGGTCGACCATGGTGGCCGGGTCGGCCGGCACATCCGCACCGCGCGACTGCTTCAGGATGGCGAGGCGATCGTCGCCGCCCAGCATGTCGAGGTCGGCGAGCCGGCTGTCCGGGGTGCTCAGCGCCCGATCCAGCAGCCGCACACAGTGTTCCAGCATGCGCTGCACCAGCGGCCGGGGCAGCACGTCCACCTGGTATTCGGCCTCGAGCATCGCGCCGTGCGCGCTCTCGGTCACGACCGCGACGGCCAACGGGACCTGCGCCGTAGGGGCGCCCAGTTCGTCCAGCTGGGTCGAGGTGACGCCGTCCAGTGCGAAACCGTCGGCGCTCTTGCGGACGCTGAAGCCCAGGCGCACCAGCTGATCCATGCCGTCCCGTCCGGCGACGCGCTCCGGGTTCACCTCGCGCACCACGCGGTCGATACCGACGCCCTGATGGGCGAAGGCGTCCAGGCAGGTCCGCTTGGTAGCCGCGACCAGGCCGGCGAAAGTCTCGGCGCGGTCGAAGGTTTCGCGCACCAGCAGGGTGTTGCCGAAGTAGCCGATGAGCTGTTCGGCAGCCGCCGACCGGCGATCGGTGACCGGGATGGAGACCAGGAAATCGTCGGCGGCGGTGTAGCGCTGGATCAGGGCGGCGTAGCCGGCGAGCAGCACCATGAACGGGCTGGCCGCCCGCTCGCGGGCGAAGACGTCCACCCGGTTCAGCAGATCGGCCGGCAGCGCGACGGTGCAGCGGTCGGCACGCTTCGACGGCGCGACCACGGCCGAGCCGGGCAGTTCGAGGGGTTCCGGCAAGGAGCGCAGGGTGTTCCGCCAGTAGGCGATGTCCGCCTCGTCCTCGACCGGGGCGTCCAGGACCTCGAGATCGACGAACTGCGCGGCCGGGGCGGCGGTCCGGGCTCCGTTGTAGGCGGCGTTGAGGTCGGTGAAGAACACACCCCAGGCGTCGTCGTCCCAGCAGCTGTGGTGTGCGGCCAGCAGCAGCACCCACTCCGCTGTTCCGGTGCGCACCAGCGTGATTCGCAGGGGCAGCTCGGTGGCGAGGTCGAAGGGGCGGCCGAATTCCCGGCGGGCCAGCACCTCCACCCGCACCGGACGGGCGGACTCGGCCAGGTCGGTCAGATCATGCGATTGCCACGGCAGCGTGATGTCGTCGGCGAACACCTGGAACGGCTCCCCGTCCGCGTCCGTACCGAAGGTGGTGCGCAGCACGTCGTGCCGGGCGAACACCGCCGCCACCGCGGTCCGCAGGCGGTGCTCGTCGAGCGCGCCGGTGAGCCGGTACGCCACACAGATATTCAGTGTGGCGTCCTCGGGGTCGCGCGTCTGCAGGAACCACATGCGGCGCTGCCCGGCCGACAGCGGACGCCGCTCCCCGGCCCGGGTGCGGCGCACCGGCGCGGTGGGGGCGGCGGCGAGGCCCTGCTCGGCGAGCCTGCGTTGCAGCAGTTTCCGGCGGCGGTCGGCGACGGAGGTTCCGGCCACGGTCACGGTGGCATCGGTGTCTGACATGAAATCTGGCCCCTAGCCCTAGTTGGTGTTCTCTGCCATCAGCAGCACGACATCGTCCAGCGACGCGCCGCCCAGGATGGCCGCGACCGGCAGCTCCCGATCCAGCGACGCCTGGACTCGCTTGCGGAAGTCCAAGGCCTGCAACGAATCCAGGCCCAGTGCGACCAGCGGCGTGGAGCGATCGATGGTGTCGCCGGCATCGATGCCCATCACCCGCTCTAGTTCGGCGAGCACCCGGTCCGCCAGCGGGCGGTCCGGTGCGGACGCCACCGGCTGGTGATCAGCGGATGGCGCCAGCGGATTCGTTTCTACGACAGGCTGATTCGCGCTCACATCGGTAGCTGCCGTATCCGCGATGCGCGATGGCGTAATCGTCTCGGGCTCAGGCACCTCCGACAGCACAGCAGCCTGGCCGAAGGCTCCCATCACGTCACGCAGGAACGGCCAGTCGGCGGAGATCACCACCGCGTCGGTCGGCTGCCCGGTGAATCCCGCGGCGATGGCGTCGGCCGGATTCATGGGGTACACCCCGGCGCCCTCGACCCGCGCCATACCCGCCGCGTCGAGCGGACCCGCGACACTCCACAGGCCCCACTCCAGCGCGGCGCAATCGATCCCGCGCTCGCGCCGGCGGCGGGCGAGAATATCCAGCATCCGGTTGGTGACGGCATACAGAATCTGTCCGCGCCCACCGAGTGTCGCGGCCATGGACGAGCACAGCAGCACCCGGCCATTCGGACGCAACGGCACCGCGTCGAGCACCGCCTCCAGGCCCAGCACCTTCGACGCCGCGGCGGTGGCGACCATCTCGGCGGTGATCTCCTCGATCCCGGCGTCCACATAGTTGACCGCCGCATGGACGAGCAGGCTCACCGGCCGCTCCCCCAGCCCTGCCGCCAGGCGTGCGACGGCGTCCGCATCGCTGACATCACAGGCCACGACCACGATCTCGGTGGCACCGAGCGCACGCAGTCGCGCCACTTCCGCAGCGGCCGAACCGGATTCGCCGGACCGGCTCACCAGCGTGATCCGCCCCGCGCCCTGCCGCGCGAAATGCTCGGCGAACAACAGCCCGAGCTTGCCGGTGCCACCCACGATCAGCACATGATCGAGCTCAGCGGCCTCCCCCTGCACAGACTCGTCCGCCACCAACCGCTTGACGAACACCTTTCCACCACGCAGCGCCACCTCCGGCTCACCCGCCGTATGCAGCGCCGCGACAACCCGATTCGCCTCTCCGGCCCCGGCATCGGCCGCGAGATCCAGATGCCGGAACAACACCCCGGTCTTCTCCACGCCGACACACCGGAACCCGGACGCCACGGCCCCGTGGAACAACTGCGGCACCGCATCCTCCGGCACCACGACCTCACCCCCGACCGTCACCAGCCAGACCTCACCGCCCGCACGCACATCCGACATCGCGGACAGCCAGGTGCGCCCGGCGAAGAACTCCGTCAGCTCCATTACCGCCTCCACAGCGGTCGACTCGGGCAGCGCGGGCCACAGAATCACCACGCTGTCGAAGTCCGCCTGCTGCGGTGATTCCTTTCCGGTGCCGAGACCCGAGCTGGACAGCGTCGCGGCGGCTTCGGCGGCCAGCGACTCGCCGAGCGCACCCGGACCGGCGTTCTCCGCGGCGACCGCCGCCATTTCGGCCAGATCCAGCAGCGTGCCGATATCGAAGCGGCCGACCGCTGTGCGGCCCGGGGGTTCCCACTCGGCGCTACCGGAGGTCGCGGCGAGCGCGGCCGGCTCGAGGGCAATGGCCGTGGCGCCGTAGCGGTCTGCCGCGGCGAGCAGGGCGGCCACCTGTTCCGCGCAACGGCCGGTCGGATCGACGAAGGCCAGGCGGCGGGGCGGGGTCAGGGAGCGGCGCTCCCAGAGGGTCCACTTCTCCACCAGGCGTTGGGGTTCGGGGACGGCCGGGGTCGGCGGGTGCACGGCTTCGGGGGCGTAGCCAGGGGTGGCCCACAGGCGCTTGGGGTTCATGACCGTGTGGGGGAAGTCGGGCAGTGGGAGGGCCGGGGGCGCGTCGGTGCGCAGGGCGGTCCAGTCGTAGGCGAGGTCGTGGACGGCGATGACGGCCAGGTTGCGGGTGAATTCGCGCAGGGAGGTGGCGGTGCGCAGGGAGGTGCCGAGGACCTTGAACTCGCGGGGGCCGCGGGACGGGTCGCGCGGGACCAGGGAGAGGTTCTCCTGGAGGGCCAGTTGCAGGACGGGGTGTTCGACGACCTCGATGAGGGTGTCGATGCCGTCGGTGGCGGCGGCGACCACGGCGCGGTCGAAGCGGACCCGGTTGCGCAGGTTCCAGTACCAGTACTGTTCCTGGATCAGGTCTGCGGTGATGGGGGCACCGAGGGTCGCTCCGTAGCAAGGGATGTCGGTGTCCGTGAAGGTCGGGTCGGTCAGCTCGCCGCCGAGGAAGCCTTCGAATTCGGTGCGCAGCTCCGCCACGATCGAGGTGTGCGCGGGGTAGGCGACGCCGATCTCGCGGGCGAAATGGCCCCGCTCGGTGGCGGCGGCGACCATGTCGGCGATGGTGTCGCGGTCGCCGGAGATGGCCATGATGTGCGGGGCGTTCACCACCGACAGCTCGGCCCAGCCCGAGTGGCGGGCCAGCAGCGCCTCGCAGTCCTCACGGTTCATGGCCAGCACGGCCATGGCGTAGCCGCGCGGCGAGAGGCGTTCCACCAGGCGCGCACGGTGGGTCACCACCAGCACGGCATCGCGCACCGACATGACCCGCGAGACCGCGCCCGCGGCCAGCTCGCCCTGGCTGTGGCCGATGGTGGCGGCCGGGCGCACGCCGGCGGCCTGCCACATGGCGGCCAGACCGGCCATGTGGAACATCAAGGCGGGCTGCACCTCCCACACGGTGTCCTGGTACGCGCCCGCGGTGCCGAGCAGATAGTGCAGCGGCTGATCGTGGCCGAAGCGCTCGGCGTGTACGGCCGCGCACTCGCCGACGGCGGCCCGATAGTGCGGGGACAGGTCGTAGTACAGCGCGCCCATGCCGGGACGCTGACTGCCCTGACCGGGGAACACGAAGCCGATCCGGCGCGCGGTGGCGGGACCGTCACCCAGCACCACCGCGGAATGCGAGGTCCCGGCGGCGACGGCGCGCAGGGCATCGAGCAGGTCCGCACGCCCGGTGACCATGGCCAGCGCCCGGTAGCGGCGGGCCGTGCGGGTGCGGAACAGCATGTCCGCCAACCGATCCGGGGCGACGGCGGGCCGCTGCTCCAGGTAGGCCAGGATGCCCGCGGCCTCCGCGCGCATGCCGTCGGCGGTGTCGGACGAGAGCAGGACGGGGATGCTGCCATCGGGCAGCCGGTGGCTACACATCGCTTTCCTCCAGCTCGGGCAGGCTCACGAGGGCATGGGCATTGGTGCCCGCGACACCGAACGAGGACACGGCCGCGTATCGCATGCCGTCCACGGCCGGCCAGGGTTCGAGTTCGGTGGCGAGCCGCAGAGTGGTCTCGGCCCAATCGATTTCGGCGGTCGGCCGGTCGGCGTGCAGGGTGGGCGGGATCTGCCCGTGCACGCCTGCCAGCAGCACCTTGATCAGGCCCAGGATCCCGGAGGCGGCCTGCGCGTGACCGGCATTGGACTTCACCGAGCCCAGCCGCGCCCCCGCGGCGGACGGGCGACCGTAAGTGGCTGCGAGCGCGGCCAATTCGAGCGGATCGCCCACCGGAGTGCCGGTGCCGTGACCCTCGATGAGCCCGACCTGTCCGGCGGAAATCCCGGACACGGCCAGGGTGTCGCGGATGAGCCGCTCCTGCGCCGCGGCGCTCGGCACCGCGATCGGCGCGCCCTTGCCATTGTGGTTCACGCGCGAACCCAGCAGCCCTCCGTACACCCGATGCCCGAGGGCATGCGCCCGCGACTCCCGTTCCAGTACAACGACTCCCGCTCCCTCGCCCCACAGCGTGCCGGTGGCATCGGCGGAGTAGGACCGGCAGTGGCCGTCCGCGGCCAGCGCGTTGTTCTTGGAGAACTCGTAGAACGCGCCCGGCGAACCCATGACGCACACCCCGCCCGCCAGCGCCCACTCGCACTCCCCCGCCCGGATGGCGGCGGCCGCCTGATGCACGGCCGTGAGCGCGGACGCGCACGCGGTGTCGACGGTGACCGACGGCCCGATCAGGCCCAGCCCGTGCGAGATCCGCCCGGCCACCGCGCCCAGCGCGGTGCCGGTGGCCCGGTACCCGCTGTACTCGTTGACCGAGGCCACCCGCGGCCCGTATTCCATGACCGAGGCGCCCATCCAGCATCCGGCCGAATCACCGTCCACCGCACCGGGATTGATCCCGGCCTGCTCGAGCGCCCGCCAGGCCACCCGCAGGCCGACCCGCTGCTGCGGATCCATGGCCACGGCCTCGCGCGGCGTGATGCCGAAGAACAGCGCATCGAAGTCGGTGGCGCCGGTGAGGAACCCGCCGGCGTCCGGCACCGCGCCCCAGCCCTCGTGCCGGTCCAGGGTCAGCAATTCCGCCAGCGGCCATTCCCGATCACGAGGAAAGGGGCCGAGCAATTCCCGCCCGGAGGCCAGGGCCGCCCAGAATTCCGGCAGGGTGTCGATGCCACCGGGCGCCTCGATACCCATGCCGACGATCACAATGGGATCGCCGGAATCCAGTGCGCTCACGCGACGACGCTCTTCTCGGCTAGCAGCAGTTCGGCGATGCCGTCGACATGGTCGTTGAGATAGAAATGCCCGCCCGCGAACAGGGTCACCCGAATTCCGCCGCGGCTGTGACTTTCCCACGCGTACAGATCACGCGGCGCGACGAATTCGTCCTCGTCGCCGCCCAGCACCAGAATCGGCGCGTCCACGGCAATATCCTGCCCGCACGAATACGCGTCGAAGGCGCGGTAGTCGGCCTTCATGACCGGCAGCGCCATACGCAGTACCTCGCGACTGCCCAGCACCTCCGCACCGGTGCCATTGAGTGCGGACATGTGGTCGAGCAGGGCCTCGTCCTCGGTGGGATGTCCCGGCAGCGCGGCGACCCGGGCGGGTGCGGCGGCCGAGGAGGCGACCAGCAGCCGCACGCTCAGCCCCGCGGCCTCGGCCAGGCGGGCGAATTCGAACGCGATCACCGCGCCCATGCTGTGCCCGAAAATCGTGAGGGGAACACCGGTTTCATGCGCGGATTCCCGGAATTCGGCGAAGGCCCCGGCCGCGATGTCGGGCAGCGTTTCCAGTGCCGCCTCGCGGGCCCGGTCCTGACGGCCCGGGTACTGGAACACCACGACATCGAATTCGGCAGCCAGCGTCTTGGCGAAAACCCGATAGGCGGAGGCGCCCGCACCGGCATGCGGGAAGATCAGCAGCGGTGGCGCGGATTCCGCACTCGGGGCCTGAAATTGCCTGATCCAGCCGAGTTCCCGTGGCATTTCCCGCATCTCTCCTACGCAACTGCCCGACCGCATTCGGCGTCGGTTCCGCTTGTCCCCCTTGCAATGTCCGGGCAACCGTAACACCACCTACTTAGTATAGGCTAGCCTTACTAAACGGGGTGATCAAGCTAACCGACGAACGGAGCGCCACAGCGATGAACCGGACGACCTACGTCCTCGCGCGCGAACTCACGGACCTTCCCGACCACATCCGCCGCGCGCCCGCACCGGTGCTGCCCGAGTTCGCCGCACCCTTCACGCTGCGGCCGGTGGACATCGACTCCCGCGATCCGGAGACCATCACCGAGTGGATGCACCGGCCGCACCTGCTCGAGACCTGGGAACAGACCTGGAACGCCGATCGCCGCCGCACCGACTGCGCGGCCCAGCTCGCCGGAACCTTCTCCCGCCCATGCATTCTCGAATACGACTTCGCCGCCCTGGACCGCCCCGACCTGGGCAACCGCGAGGTGGCCTATGTGGAGTTGTACCGCCCCGCCAAGGACGAGATCGCGCGCCTCTACGACGCCGACGCCCGCGACGTGGGCTTCCACATCGCTACCGCGGATACGACGCTGCTGGGCCGCGGGGTCATGTCGGGCTGGATGCGCCTGCTGGGGCAGGCGATCCTGGCGGCCGAACCCGAATGCCGCCGGCTGCTGTGCGAACCCGATCATCGCAACACCCCCATGCGGAAGGCGTTGGAGAAGATCGGGTGGCAGCACCTGGGCGACTTCGACATCCGGCCGGATCGGCGCATCTCGCTCTACGCGCTGCCGCGCAGCGCCGCCGACCTCCCCGAGATCCGGTAGCGCGGAGCGGGATTCACCGAGGGTTGCAGGATCCGGTCCGAAAGCTCGCCCAGGCAGCTGAGATTCGGGAATCCCGGCCCCTGCGCCATGGCGGCCAGGTTCGGCAGGTACAGCTTGGCGTCCAGCCCGGACACCGCCAGGTCGAAGCCGATGGCCGCCTCGATGCGCGCGGTCTCCAACGGGCCGCCCACCGCCAGTTCGAGCAGATCGGTTGCGGCCGAATCGAACAGATCCAGGAACCACAGCGGCTGACCGCCGGTGGCGTCCACCACCAGATCGAAGGTGTGCACCTGATCGGCGCGCAGGTCGTTGCGCAGGGTGAGGGCGACCCGGTCGTCCTGGTCGGCGAGGTTCACCACCCGGCCCTGCAGATGGTGAACCCGGTTGTCTCCCAGCAGGCTTTCCTGCACCCGCACCGAGAACACCCCGCGATCGGTGCGGCGGATGACATCGCGGCGCTCGGCCATGCCCAGGCCCGCCCACTTGGTCGGATCACTGTAGAGCGAGTTCTCGAAATAGCTTTCACCGCGCGTGTACAGCGTCGCCTTGGGCGAGATCACCGAGACGGTGAGCATCTCGTGGCGAACCAGTTCGTCCAGCGCCGAACCCGCGGTCTCGCCGCCGCCGATCACCGCCACCCGCGAGGACGGGGGCAGTTCACGGCGGCCCGCCAGCTCCCAGAATTCGGAGATGCTGAGTACCTTCGGGTGCTCGGCCAGGGCCCGGTCGCTGCGGCCGGGTCCGGTGATCATGACCGCGTCGCAATCGATCTCGTCCACGTGGCCGGCGGTGTCGTCAGCGCGGCCGGCAGTGTCGGCGACCGACACCAGCCAGCCGTCGGCCGCGGCGGCGATGCCGGTCACCGTGCCCTGGACCAGATCCAGGTCGATGCGCCGGGCCACCCACTGCAGGTATTTGGCCCATACATGATGCTGCGGGCTGGGCCGGCCGCGGTCGATCCACTCGGCGTAGGTGCCGTGCTCGACCAGGAAGGCGGTCCAGCTGAAAGCCCGCATGGCCGCGTCGATCTCGCGGTTGTGGCCGCGCGCCCAGGTCGAATGGTAGGGGAAGCCGACGTCCTTCTCGGGGCTGGTGCCCAGGCGGTGCCGGCCGTCGGTCCAGCCGCCGGTGGGTAGCCAGTTGCCGCCGACCGTCTGCGCCTCGATCACGGTCACCCGTGGTGCGGGCAGGCCGAGTTCCCGCAGCACATGCGACTTGGCCGCTACCGCCAGGGCTTTCGGCCCCGCACCGACCACCAGAAGTGTCTCCACCGCTTCTCCGTCCCAGTTGCTCACTGTTGTCCGCCTCGCACAACCCATCAACAACTTTAGGTTTGCATAGCCTTACCTTATATTGCTTGGCGGCGCTTGCGAAGCGCTCGTGACGAAAACGATTGGACTGGAAACCATGCCCCGTACCTCGCGCCTCCTCGGTGCCGCCCTCGCCACCGCCGCCCTGCTCGCCGGAACCGGCGTCAGCGCGGTCACCGCAACGGCCGCACCGGGTTTCGCTCCCGTGCGCACCGCCGCCCCGAGCACCGGCGACCTGAAGGCCAAGCTGCAGACGGCCCTCGACACCGGCGCCCCGGCCGCCACCCGGGCCGCCGAGCTCGAGGCCGGCGAAGCCGGACTGCCGCTGCTGGACCAGATCGGCACCGCCATGAACGCCGCCCCGCCGAGCTTCCGCTGGACTATCCTGGGCCCGGTCACCGAGAACGGCGACACCCTCTCGGCCACCCTGCAGACAGCCGTGGACGGCTTCGATCCGTTCACCTTCCCGCTGACCTGGAAGCTCGTCGACGGCGACTGGAAGCTGTCCCGCGAAGGCGAGTGCACCGTCGCCAGCGTCGCGATGCTGCCCTGCAGCCTCTGACCCGTCGGCAATGACTCTGACAATTCGAGAGTGACCCACCCCGGACGGCCCCGGACTCGAGCGGAATCCGGGGCCGTCCGGCTACGCGGGTACCGGTTCCAGACGCCAGCCGGAGGCACGGGTGCGCTCGGTCCAGAAGGCGGCGTAGCGGCCGCCGAGCACGAGCAGCTCGGCGTGCGTACCGCGCTCGACGATGCGACCGCCGTCCATGAACAGGATCTGATCGGCGTGCGCGATGGTCGCGAGACGATGCGCCACCACGAGAACGGTTCTGCCACGGGTTAGTTCGTGCATACCGCGCACCACCGCCGCCTCGTTGTGCGGGTCGAGGGCGCTCGTGGCCTCGTCCAGCAGCACGATCGGGGTGTCGGCCAGCAGGGTGCGGGCGATCGAAAGCCGTTGCGCCTCACGACCGGACAGCACGGCGTCCACCCCGATCTCGGAGTCGTAGCCGCGGGGCAGCGCCAGGATGTGGTCGTGGATGCGGGCCGCGCGGGCCGCGCGCTCCAGGGCCGCGGCATCGGCGCCGGGGCGGGCCAGGCGCAGATTGTCGGCGATGGTGCCGCGGATCAGGCGGACGTCCTGGAAGACGAATCCGACCGTGCGATAGAGCTCTTCGCTCGGGAAGTCGCGAATATCGCGGCCATCGAGGGTGATCCGGCCCGCATCCACATCGTAGAAGCGCGGCACCAGCTCGGCCAGCGTCGACTTGCCGGAACCGCTGGGGCCCACCAGGGCGGTCATGGTGCCGGGGGCCGGGCCGAGGTCGAGGTCGCGCAGCACCTGATGGTCGGCGCGGTAGCCGAACCGATGAAGTCCAGCCGCGCATGCGCCACCAGATAGTGCAGCGCCTCGACATCGCCCTGGAGGTACTTCTTCACCTCGGTGGAGGAACCTTCCTCGGTCCGGCGCTCCCACGAACACCAGCGAGAAGATAGGTTAGGCTAACTTCTACTGAACGACCATACCGTCGGTCAACGCGGCACCTTTCCGGTCAGCTTCTTGCCGCTCGCGTCGTGGACCATGCACGTCGCGCGGCCATTGAGCTTGTTCCACTGGGTCTCGTTCGCCGGGTAGAGGATGAAGGTCTCCAGCTGGTCGTACATCGAGCTCTTGCTCAGCTGTTTGTCGATCTCGTCCAGGCAGGCGTCATTGGCCTGCTGGAACGAGGCATCCAGCGAACCCGGCCAGGAACCGGTCAGATGCACCTGGGTGATCACCTCGGCATCGTGCGCGGAATCACAGGGCAGCACGGTCACCTTGCGAATGTGGTTGTTCTCCTCGACGGTCTGCAGGCAGTCGCCGACCTTCACCTCGTCGACCGAGATGGAGGTGGGCGAATCCGGCAGGGCCGAGGTGCGGGTCGTATTGTCCTGTGACGCAGAGGTATCCGAGCCGTTCACCGCGCCCACGGCGAACAGGATCACGGCGATCAGGGCCCACACGCCGGAGGCGATCAGGCCGCCGATGGCCAGCCCCTTGCCATTCTGATTGCGCTGCTTGATCTGGGTCAGCGCGATGATGCCGAACGGGACGGCGAGCAGACACGCGCCGAGCACGCCGAGGATCAGGGCGGCGATGGCCAGGCCATTGGTGCCCTGTGGAGGCGGCGGTGCCATCGGATAGCCCGGTGGCATCGGCTGGTACCCGGGCGGGTAGCCGGGCTGACCGCCTTGGCTGTAATCCCACTGACCCGGCTGGCCGTAGGCGGGCTGGGCGTATCCGGGCTGCGGCTGGCCGTAGTCCGGTTGCGGGGGTTGTGGAATCTGGCCGTAGTCCGGCTGACCGGGCTGGCCCGGGTACCCTTGCGGCTGTTGGTCATTCGGGTACACGAGACCCCCGATCACTCGTTTCGACCCGGACATTCCGGGCGTTGGCCAACCGTACCCCCTGGTCCGGACAAACTCGGGGACTAGGGTTTGGCGAGTGAGACGCAGGCAGCAACCACCGCTACCCAAGCGGCACGGGCTGGACCCGGCCCGGTTGCGGCTACCCGAGGACGGCCACTGGGCGACCATTCGCGACCACCTCGTGGAGCGATTGCCGCGGGTGCGCCCCGAACGCATCGACGAATTGCTGTCCACCGGCGGAATCGTGGATCTGGACGGCCCGATCAACCTCGACACGCCCTACGCGCCCGGCGGCGCGGTGTGGTTCCACCGCGATCTGCCGGACGAGACCGAGGTTCCGTTCCCGATCGGCATCGTCTACCGCGACGACGACATCCTCGTCGCGGACAAGCCGCACTTCCTCTCGACCATCCCGCGCGGGCAGCACATTCTGCAGACCGCCCTGGTGAAACTGCGCCGCGACCTGGAGCTGCCCGATCTGGTGCCCGCGCACCGGCTCGACCGGGTCACCGCCGGGCTGGTGCTGTTCATCGTGAATCCGGCCGTGCGCGGGGCGTATCAAACCATGTTCCACAAGCGGCTGGTGCACAAGGAATACGAGGCCGTCGCGCGCTTCGATCCGGAGCTCGCGCTGCCGCGCACGATCATCAGCCGGATCGTCAAGGAGCGGCAGGTGCTGCGCGCCTACGAGACCGCGGGCGAACCGAATGCGGAGACCCTCGTCGAATTGACCGAGCAGCGGGACGGATTGGGGCGCTACCGGCTCCGGCCGCGGACCGGGCGGACGCATCAGATCCGGCTGCACATGAACAGCCTCGGGGTCCCGATCCTCGGTGACGACTTCTATCCCGAACTCACCGACAAGCCGGTCGACGACTACACCCGGCCACTGCAACTGCTGGCCTCGGCACTGGAGTTCATCGATCCGATCACCCGGGAACCGCGCCGCTTCGACACCGCGCGCACGCTGCAGGCCTGGGACGATCCCGAGGGCTGGGCGAGCGGACGAGCGCCGGCCGCCGGGTATTCCGCACAGCGGGATTAACCACAATCGAAGGCCGTTCCAAGAATCCGCTCGTAGACTGGCCGGGATGTCGCGAAACGATAACGGCGCGGTCGCGGTGCTCCCCGACCCGCCCCCGCTGCCCGGCCACAAGCTGCACGCCTACGTGGATGTGGCCGTCGTCGTTGCGGTCCTGATCTGCACGAATCTCATCGCGCACTTCACCAACCGGTGGGCCAGCATCTTCACGGTGCCGATTGCCGCACTGGTGCTGGTCGCCCTGGTGCGCCGCCGCGGGCTGGGCTGGGAGGACCTCGGCCTGTCGCCGCGACAGTGGCGGCGCGGGTCGCTGTGGGCGCTGGCGGCGGTCGGCGTGGTGCTCGCGGCCGTCGTCATCGGCGCGGCGCTGCCGATCACCCGGCCCTTCTTCCTGAACGACCGCTACGCCGCGGTCTCGGGCGCGCTCATCGCGTCCATGATCGTGATCCCGCTGCAGACCGCGATACCGGAGGAGCTCGCCTTCCGCGGCGTGCTGCACGGCACCCTGGACCGGGTGGCCGGGTCGCGCGGGGTGTTCGCGGCGGGATCAATGCTGTTCGGGCTCTGGCACATTGCCTCATCGCTGGGTTTGACCAGCGGGAACAAGGGACTGACCGGATTCCTCGGCGGCGGCCCGGCCGGACAGCTGCTCGGCATCGGGCTCGCGGTCCTCGCGACCGCCGGGGCGGGCGTGGTCTTCACCTGGCTGCGGCGACGCAGCGGCAGCCTGCTCGCGCCCATCGCATTGCACTGGGCGGTGAACGGCGCGGGCGCGCTGGCCGCGGCCGTGGTCTGGCACGTGACCGTGCACTGACCGCGGCCGGGCGCGCGAACGCAGAGGGGCCGACTGACCTGGGAACAGAGGATTATGGTCAGCCGGCCCGGGGACGGTTCGGCGGGTCGGGCCCACACCGAACCGAGTCTTCTACGAGCTCGGGAAGCTCTGCTACGAGCCCAAGAAACCCAGCGGGCCCGCGCCGCAGGTGGCGCTGCCGGTCAGGGTGGGCTCGAGGACGTTCACCTTCAGCTCCCAGGCCGAACCCTGCAGGGTCGACAGGGTGTGGGTGCCCGCGCTGTGCGGGGTCCACTGAATGGTGGCCTGCCCGTTGCTCGGGGTGATCGGGCTGCCCGAGATGATCGCGCCATTGTCGTAGAACCAGGCCTGGATCCAGCTGTCGTAGGTCGCGGTGATCTGGTACACGCAGCCCATGTAGACGTTGCGGGCGTTCACCGACAGGCTGGTGGGTACGGCCGAGGCGGTGGAGGCGGTCAGGCCCACGGAACAGGCCATCGCGGCGACGGCGGTGAGGCCGACGCCGGCCCGCCGGGCGATGCGCTTGCTCAGGGACACTGTCATGTCTTCAACTCCTTGGTGCCAACCCGCTTCATTGCGGTCCGGCGAACTGTATCGGTTGTCCAGTTCATTGCGTGGCACTTTTGAGAAAATACTGAAACGTGTTTCTGTCAGACCCGCTCCCGGGCAGGTCAGCGCCGCACAGGGAGCGACTCCGGCGGCGATCAGGCGGGGTCGTTCCAGCCCAGATCGCGGTCCAGCAACTCGAACAACCGGTCGTTGTAGGGGCGGTAGAACTCGCGCAGGCGCGCCAGCGACCCGGCCTCGGCCGGCGGGAACTCCAGCGGATTGCGATTCAGCACCTCCGCATGCAACTCCGGCTCGATCGCGGGCAGGCCCAGGAACTCGTGGATCCCGCACACGGTCGCGGGCACGTCGGCGAAGAAGTCCTCGGCCGCGACCAGGTGCACGTTCTCGCGGCCGTAGGTGTCCAGCCAGCGGCGCACCGAATTGACGTAGATGCCGGCCGCCAGCATCGGCATGGTCGGCAGCATGGTCGGCGGCGGCGGACCCGGAAAGGCCCCCAGCGCCAGCGACACGTAGTCGGCGAAGCTCTCGCCGTATCGCCCGGCGCGCAAACCGTTCCGACCGCTGAGGAACAGATCCCACTTGTAGTGCGAATACGCGCGGCGCACCGGATCACGCAGCATGAGAACGACTTTCGCCCGCGGATTGGACTCGCGGAGATTGTCGATCAGCGGCACATCGTGCAGCAGCGGATCGAAATGACCCACCAGCGCCCGGCCCGTGCGCGCCGCTACCGCTGCCTTCTTCCGCTCGGTCGGCAGGTACGGGCCCCAGCCCGCCGGAAAACCGTGACCGATCTCCTTGGTGAGCGGCGCGACAATGCTCGGATGCTGCAGGAGATACGCTGCCAGATCGGTGGTTCCGCTCTTGAGCGCGCCCACACAGGTGAAATCCGGTAAAGCGCGCGGACCACCGAATCGTGCCCGCCACCACAATCGAACCGGCGGCACGGCGCCGAAATAGTGGTCGAGCGTCAGATAACGCCAGCCCAGGCGGAGATTTCGCCAAGGACGCGCGAGATGGCTTTCATCGCGGTATCGCTGCAGCTGCCACTGCTCGAAGACCTGAAAACCCTCGGTGTACCGGTCGCCGCTGCTACAGGAACCCTCCTGAACAGCAGGGATCGACTTCATCATATTTTCTTACCCCTCACCCCGATCCCTCTGCCACCGGGATCGACTGCCGGACACCGTAACAACAAAGTTGGCCCGCTTCCCCAAAGGAGAAGCGGGCCAACCGATTCGGAAACCGATTCGAAACCTCAGCGGCGTAGGTCACTCACCACATCGGACGGCGTCCATTCCGTATCCCACTGCGGCTGCTGCTGTTCCGCATCACCGCCGTGGCCCGGCCACCAGGCGCGGCGGCCGATCAGCGCGGTCACCGCGGGGGTGAAGAACATCGCCATGACGAACGCGGCGATGGCGATACCGACCGAGATGGCGAAGCCCATCTGCGACAGGGTGTCGTTGCCCGCCAGCATCATCGAGGCGAAGGTGCCCGCCAGGATGACACCGGCCGCCGCCACCGTCGGGCCGGTGTGGCGCAGGGCCAGGGCGGCCGCGCGGTGCGGGTCGTTGCCCTCTCGCGCCTCCTCCCGCAACCGGGCGACCATGAGGATGTTGTAGTCCGTCCCGAGGGCGACCACGAACAGGTACATGATCAGTGGCAACGTGAAGATCAGACCCGAATCCCCCTGCAGATGCTGGAAGACCAGCACCGCCGAACCCAGCGTCGCGGCGAAGCCGAGGAACACCGAGGCCATCAGGTACCAGGGCGCCACCACGCTGCGCAGCAGCAGGGCCAGCACGATCATGATCAGGATGGCCGCCACCGGGAACACCACCGTGTAGTCCCGGTTCATGGCGTGCTGGAAGTCGACGAACACCGAGGTCATGCCGCCCACCACCGCCGAGGTACCGACCGGGGCCGCCGCATGCGCGGCATCCCGGAGCGGACCCTTCACGGTCTTCAGGGCCGTATCGGATTCCGGCTTGTCGGACAACGTCACCTGATATTCGGCGACCGTCTTGTCGGCCGACAGTGCCGGCTGCGGACCCACCTCGCCCACACCGTGAACGCCGCGCAGTGCCGCGCCGAAGGCGTTCAGCTCGTCGGCGCTCAGCGCGCCGTGCTCGCTGCGCAGATACACCTGCGAGGGCTGGGTGCTGCCCGCGGGCATGCCCTTGAGCAATTCCTTGCCGTAGACCACGGATTCGGAACTGCCCGAGGTCGAACCCGAGCTCAGGTCGAAGGTCGGATTGAAGCCGAAGGCGAAGACGCCCAGGGCGATCAGGACACCACCGGACGCCACGGCGAACAGGCCCGGCCGCTTGCCCAGCGCGCCGCCCACGGCCGCGAACCGCGCACCCGTCGGCTCCACCTGCCAAGCCTTCGAGGGCCAGAAAACCTTGGTGCCCAACAGGGAAACGATCGCGGGGATGAGCGTGAGCCCGGCCAGCAGCGCCACCGCGACCGCAATGGCCAGGGCGATACCCATGGACCGGAACATGCCCAGGGTGGACAGCGCCAGCGCGCCGAAGGCGATGATCACCGCCGCGGCCGCCGAGGTGATGGCCTCACCGACCCGGGTGACCGCGCTGACCACGGCCGTCTTGGCGTCCTCACCGGCGCGCAGACGCTCCCGGAAGCGGAACATCAGGAAGAGGATGTAGTCGGTACCGACGCCGAAGAGCACCACGACCAGCAGTGACTGCACCGAGCTGTCGATCTTGAGGTCGAAGGTGTTGCTGGCGATCGCGATCAGACCGCTGGCCAGCGGGGACACCGCGATGAAGATGACCAGGATGGGCAGCAGCGCGATGATCGGGCTGCGGAAGATGAGCAGCAGCAACACCAGGATCAGCACCACGGTCGCCACACCGATGATGATCAGGCCCTTGGTACTGGAATCCTGCTGATCCAGGGTCTGGGCGGCGGTGCCGGTGATACCGGCCTTCAGGTCGGTGCCGTTCACCTGTTCCTTCAGCGCGTCCCGGAGGGACTTCACCGCGTCGGACTGGTGGGTGTCATTGGCGCTGGTGACCTTGGTCATCTGCACCGCGACCACCTCGATCGCCCGGTTCTCCGCCGGAGGCACCGCCTGGATTGCGGTGACATCCTTGATGTTCCGCTCCGACAGCTTGGCCGCCGCGGCGGCCACCGCGGTCGAGTCGGCATCGGTCATCGGGGCGCCGTCGGAGCGTTCGAAGACGATGAGCGCAGCGGGGGTATTGCTGTTGGGAAATGCCTGCTGCTGCAACTTCGCTGCCTGGATGGATTCGTAATGCGAAGGCAGGAAGTCGGATTGGTCGGTGGTGGCGGTGAGTTTCGGCGCGGTGGCGACGACCGCGACAATGGCGATCGCCCACGCGGCGATCACCAGCCACGGGAATCGGACGACGAAGCGCCCCAAGCGGGAGAACATGCGGGAGAAGTCCTTTCCGGGTTCGGCCGCGTTATTCAGATGTCGAGGACCTGCGAGGAGGGGTTCTCCACCACGTCGGCGACGATACGATAGACCTTCGCCGGAATGCGGTCGCGCAGTTCCGTGAGCGAGTCCACGATCTCCAATGTGAAGTCGCCGTAGCCATCCTCGCCCAGGCCGAGGAATTCGCGCCAGTTCTTAAATCCTCTGGCCCAGTTCGTGAATACCGCAAGGTCCGACTGGTCGGAACTGTTTCGGGCGGTGAGGAACTCCTCCTTCCGCTCGCGCGCGGCGTTCTTGGACGCCTGGGCGAAATCCGACCACTCGACATAATGCCGGTGGACGACCAGCTTGCCCTTGCGGCTCAGGAAGACCTGCACGGACTCGCTGCCCTCCTTGGTCACGTGCTGGGCCTCGGCCAGCAGCCGGCCGACGAAGCGCTGGGTGCGGCCACCGCCGGGGCCGACGCGCAGCGTGATCTCGCGCATGCCCTCGGGCAGCGGATCCGGCACCAGATCGGCGCCGGTCGCCGCCGGGGCCGCCGGCGCCGCGGCGTCCTGCGGGTCGACGTCGTTGGACTTGTCCATATCGAGGGCCATGGGGTGCTCCAAATCATCGGTGAATGCGCATATGGGCATGCGTGTACAGCACGGCGCTGTGGGTCGATACCCGCTGTGCCGCTGCACTTCTCAGGGTTCCGGACGGTCATTCCCCGTCTTCAGTCACTATAAGTAGACGTATACGTATAGCGCAACCCTGACTCGACCCTGAACTTTCTCCAGATGCTTCCCCGAGCATCCGGACACGAAAGGGCCCGCCTCCCGAACGGAAGGCGGGCCCTCGTAGGTCGTCCGCGCTAGCGCCCGCGCCGCTTGCCCGGCTTCTTCGCACCGCCCTGCTTCGACTTCGCGGCGGTCTGTGGCTTCTTCCCCCCGGCCTGACCGCGCGCCCCGCCCGCCTTGGCGGCACCCGTCCGCTTGGGCGAATTCTGTTGCCGCGCCGGCTTGTCCGGCTGCTGACCGGACGGCGAACGGGAACTGCGCTGGGAGCGGCCGCGCACCACGCCCACGAACTCCTCCACCAGCTCGGTGGTGCGGTCGGCGGGCCAGGCCAGCGCGATCTCGGTCTCGGGCACATCGGTGACGGTCCGGTAGACCAGGTCCTTGCGGTGATGCAGGCGGGCGATCGAGTGCGGCACGATGGCCGCCCCGCTCACCGCGGCCACCAGCTCCATGGTCATGGCGGCATCGTCCAGGTCGGCGGCGTCCTGCATGCGCTCATCGGCCAGATCGGCCGTGGCGACCTGATCGAACAGGGCGATCGGATGATCCTTGGGGACGACCACGACCGGGACCTCGCGGTAGAGCGGAATCGCGCTCACCCCATCGCGTTCGACGGGCAGCCGCACGAAACACATGTCGACCGTGTCCGTGCGCAGGGCCTGCTCCTGCTCCTTCATCGGGATCGGCGTCAGCTCCAGCGCGACCTCGGGGAACCGCTCGCGCCAGATGCGCTCCCATTTGGTGACGGTCACGCCCGGGACGAAGCCGACGCGCAGGCGGTCCGCCGCGGCCGGTGCCGGCTCCGGCTCCGCGGCCGCGGCGGCCGCGATGAGGGCGCGGGCCTCGTCCAGCAGCACCCGCCCGTCCTCGCTCAGCTGGGTGGGCTGCGCGCCCGGCACGAACAGTCTGGTTTCGAGCTCTTCCTCCAGCTCGATGACCGTCCCGCTCAAGCGCTGCCGCGAAATACCGAGGCCACGCGCCGCCCGGGCGAAATGCAATTCCTCGGCAACCGCGACGAACCAGCGCAGGCGCGTCAGATCGATGGACTCCAACCGGCTCATGGCGTCCACGGTATTGCACCGGCCAGCAGGTTCACCCCACCCGCCCGATACCCTTGATCGGTGAGCCCGGACAAGAACCCCCAGACCATGAAGCCGCTCACCGCGGCGAACAAACTCGGCATCTACCTCCCGGCAACCCCCGCGGAGTTCCGGAACTCACCCGTCACCCGCGCCCAGCTCGAGGAACTGCGCACCGATCCCCCGCAGTGGCTGCTCGAGCTACGGGCCAACGGTCCCTTCCCGCGCGATGTGGTGGCCCGCAAGCTGGGCATCTCCAACTCCGGTCTGGCCCGCGCCGGCGTCGCCGACGCCCTCACCGCGGACGAGATCGCGGCCCTGCTCGCCGACCCGCCCGAATGGCTGCTCCGCGAACGGGAGAATCTGGTCGCGGTCCGCAAGGAAGCCGAGCGCGTCAAGGAGAAGGAGGCCGCCCGCCGCGCCGCCTCCAACCGCCCGCCCAAGAACCGCTTCGGCAACTGAACGCGACCACCCGGCCCGGCCAGCTGCGTTGAACTCCCCTCCGCCACCGCCGAATCGGATCAGATCCGCCGCAGCACCCGGTCGACCAGGTCGGGGGCCGCGCCGAGATAGTTCTCGGGGCGGAGGAGTTCAGCCAGTTCGGGTTTGGTCAGGTGCAGGGCGATATCGGGGCATTCGGCGAGGATGTCGGCCAGCGGCCGGGTAGTGGTCCGGGCCTCGAAAGAGGCCGCCTGCAGGGCCTTCTTGGCGATCGGCTTGCCGAGCAAGGGGGCCAGGCGGATCGAGAGGCGTTCGGCGACGATCTGCCCCTCGGTGAGCGAGAGGTTCTCGGTCATGCGGTCGGCATCGGCCATCAGGCCCGCGGCGAGTTCGACCGCGGTGTGGGCGGCGCCGCCGACCAGGAGCAGGCATTCGCGCAGCGGCTGCCACTCGGCGTGCCAGGCGCCGGCGGGACGCTCGTCCTCGGCCAGCAGCGCGCCGAACAGCGTCGAGGCCAGCGCGGGGACCTGCAGCGCCGCCGCGTGAATCATGGTGCTCAGCACCGGGTTTCGCTTCTGCGGCATGGCCGAGGATTCGCCGCGGCCCGGGGCGGCGGGCTCGAGCAGTTCGGCGGTCTCGGTGCGGGACTGGGAGATCACGTCCACGGCCAGCTTGCCCAGGGTCCCGGAGGCCAGGGCCAGCGCCGCGGCCAGATCGGCGATCGGGGTGCGCACGGTGTGCCAGGGGGTGGCGCTCACGGTGAGGGAGAGTTCCGCGGCGAACTCGCGGGTGAGGCGCTCCATGATCTCACCGGCGGGCGCCCGCGACAGTTCCGAATCCGCGCAGCGCGCGCATTCGATATAGGACGCCAAAGTGCCCGCCGCGCCGCCCAATTGGACCGGCAGCGCGCCCCGCACGCGGTCCAGGCGTTCGCGGGCGTCGAGCAGGCCCTGCATCCACACCGCCACCTTCGCGCCGAAGGTCGTCGGCACCGCGTGCATGGCGAGGGTGCGGCCGGCGATCGGGGTGGTGCGGTGGCGGCGGGCCAGCTCGGCCAGGGAGCCGACGATGGCGTCCAGGTCCGCGATCAGCACGGCCAGCACCCGGGCGGCGATCACCATGGTCGCGGTATCGAGAATGTCCTGGCTGGTGGAGCCGTAGTGCACGTAGTTCGCGCTCACCGGATCCACGTCCGCCACCGCGTCGTGCAGGCGCTCCACGAAGGTCACCACCGGATTCGCGGCGCCGCGCGAGGCCTGCGCGATCTCGCGGGCGTCGAACGCGTGCTCGCGCACCGCCGCCGCCAGATGATCGGTGACGGTGTCGGGCACCATGCCCAGTCGGGCCTCGGCGCGTGCCAGCGCCAGCTCCACCTCCAGCATGGCCTCGATCCAGGCGTCGTCGCTCAACAGGGACTCCACCGGCGTGCCCACCCCGACGGGGGCCAGCAGACCACATTCCAGCGCCACGTCATCGTGCCTTTCACTGTCGTGCCGGCGTTCGGAATACCGCTGCGCCCCATGCTGATTCGGCGGGCTCGCCGGGCCCTCGTACCGGTGGGCGGTGAGGATCTCGCGGGCGATGGCATCGCCGTCGGCCAGTGTCACCGAATTGACCCCGGGGCGCGCGCCCGCCGCCGTCACCCAGCGCACCGCCTCGGTCGGCACTCCGAAGGCGTAGCGGCGCGGGTGGATTCGCCCGATCGTGTCCACCGGATGGAACGAACCCGGCGCGAGCGCCAGGCCGCCGGTGCGGTAGCGGCTGCCGTCCGGGGAGGCGATGACGTAGCCGCGCACCTCCTCGCGGAGCAACAGGTTGCGCAGCAACGGATCCGCGGTGCGATGCAGGTCCGGTGCGGGCATCCAGGCATCGATGAGAGTCCGTGCCGACGCCACCGAATCACCCACCAGGGGTGAATCGGCGACGAAGCACTCGTGCCCGGTGTCCGCCCGGACCCGCATGCCGGGACCGGCGACTCGCACCACACCCGCGCGAATCAGTGCCGCCAGTTCCGAAATCCGGTGCGCCGGTGGTCCGATGGACAGGAAGGCGTTCATCGGTGTGTACCAGCGATCCAGGTCGTCGCGGTAGGAGGAGCCCGCGATGCCGCCGTGGTCGACCACCAGCCGGACCTCATTGCGCAGGTCGCGCAGGACATCCAGGGCCGCCTTCATCGGGCCGCGCACATTGCCCAGGCGCGCCTGCTGCACATCGGCGTCGAGGTAGGCCAGCAGCCAGGCGTGGAAATCCCCGGGATCGGTGAAGCAGCGGCCGCCGGTGGGATCTGCGAGTGTGCTCCAGTCCCAGCGGTCCTGCGGGGGCACGCCGAAGCGGTTCAGCAGTTCCTCGGCGTCCTCGGCGGTCTGGGCGATCAGGTAGCGGTCGCGGAAGGAGGCCAGGCGGTGCGGGCTCACCCGGTCCGCGATCAGGCGGGTGTAGTAGACCGATTCGACCTCGCGCGCGATATGCGGCCAGACGTCGCGGCGGAAGGAAACGTCGCCGAATTTCCGTGCGCGGTAGCGTAATCGGGCGATGCGGTCGGCGTTGAGCAGCAACGGCTCGTAGCGCCCGGCCACCCCCTTCTGATGCTCGCCGCGCGCGTGATGCGGGACGCCGCGGCGGCAGCCGGTGACGATGAGCGGCTCCCGGCCCGAGGCGACGTACTCCAGCCCGGCCTCGGACTCCTTGTACCGGCCGCCGCGGCCCGCCGTCAGCAGGGCGAGGTAGTCGAAGAAGGTGAGGCCCAGGCCGCGGATGATGACCGGGTCGCCCTCGGGAATGCGGTCGAGATCCACATCGGCGGCATTGCCGGGCGGAATGTAGGTGAGGCCCAGGCGATCCGCGGTGTCGGCGAGCGAACCGGACATGCCGGGCGGCGCTTCGGCCAGGTGGCCCTGGGTGAGCACCACCGCGTGCAATCCGCGCACGCGTTCACCGGTATCGAGTTCCAGCTCCTGGAATCCGCCGGGGCCGTCGCGCATATCCACCACGGTTGACACGATTTCGCGCACCCGCACCCAATCGGCGTATCTGTCGCGGGTGCGCTCGAAGGCCCAGCGCAGGTAATGGCCGTAGAAGGCCCGTGGTGGATAGCTCTCCGGGGAAATCCGCAGGGCCGCACCGTAAGCATCGCTGGGCAGGCTCGCGAAATTGCCGATCTTCGCCAGAAAGTTCGACCATTCGTAGAGACTGGGGCCGCGTTCCACCGGGCCCGCCATCTCGACGGTGTCATCGGTGAATATGGTGACCTGCTCGGCGACCGTGTTCATGAGCAGGTGCGCGGGCTGGTCGGTGCGCCAGACGGCGCCGGTACCGACCCGCGTCGAATCGATGAGCACCAGTTCGACGCCGGCCGAGATGCCTAGCTGGCGAGCGTTGGCGCAAATGCGTTCGAAGACATTCAGACCCCGCGGTCCCACTCCGACGATGGCGATCCGTAAAACATTGTCGAGCATGCAAACTCACCGATCGCGCTCGATTAGCCGTGACCGAATCCGGGCACGTCGGCGAGGTTAGCGCGGCGCGGACAGGCGCTCAAGAATGGACGGTACGGTACGCCTGGTTCGTCTGAAATGTCGAAAACTCCTGTGCGGCACGGCGCTCCAGCGCCTCCGACAGGCAGGCCAGCAGCAGCGCCGAAACCGCCAGCGCGGCACCGACCCAGTTCGGGGCCGTGTAACCGAATCCGGCCGCGATCACCAGCCCGCCCAGCCACGCCGAGATGGCATTGCCCAGATTGAACGCGCCGATATTCATGGCCGAGGCCAGCGTCGGCGCCGCGTGCGCCTGATCCAGGACCCGTTTCTGCAACGACGGCACCGTCGCGAAGCCGAGCACGCCGATCACGAAGATCGTCACGGCGGCCCCGATCCGGTCGTGCGCGGTCACCGTGAACAGACCCAGCGCCACCGCGAGCCCCGCCAGCGGCGCGACCAGCATGAGCATCGGCGCCCGATCGGCGAACCTGCCGCCCACCAGGTTTCCGGCGAACATGCCGAGGCCGAACAGCACCAGGAGCCAGGTCACCGACCCGTCGGCGAAACCGGTCACCTCGGTCATCATCGGGGCGATATAGGTGATGGCCGCGAACACGCCGCCGAAACCCAGCACCGTCATGGCCATGGCCAGCAGCACCTGAATGTTCCTGAAGGCAGCCAGTTCGTGCCGCAGGTGCACGCCCTCCGGCCTGGGCAGTTCCGGCACCAGCTTGGCCACGCCCACCAGCCCGGCCACGCCCAGCGCGGCGACCACCATGAACGTGCTGCGCCAGCCTACGGTCTGGCCCACCAGGGTGCCCAGCGGCACGCCCACCACATTGGCGACGGTAAGGCCGGTGAACATCAGGGCGATGGCCCCGGCCTTCTTGTCCGGCGCCACCAGATCGGCGGCCACCACCGAGCCGATGCCGAAGAACGCGCCGTGCGCCAGCGAGGCGACCACCCGGCCCAGCAGCATGACCCCGAAGACCGGGGCGATGGCGGACAACAGATTTCCGGCGATGAACAATCCCATCAGCAGCATGAGCATGCGCTTGCGGGAGATCTTGGTGCCGAGCGCGGTCATCACCGGCGCACCGAGCATGACGCCCAGCGCGTAGCCGGTGACCAGCCAGCCGGCGGTCGGGATGGAGACGCCGAAGTCCCCGGCGACCTCGGGCAGCAGGCCCATGATCACGAATTCCGTGGTGCCGATCCCGAAGGCCCCGATGGCGAGGGCTAGCAGCGCGAGTGGCATGGATAAAACCTCCGAGCAAAAGAGTTGCAAGAGCGCTTTACGTGCGCCAACAATAGTTGCACACGCTGATTATTTGCAAGCGCTGGCTATTGCAGAGTTGGTCTATCCTGGTGGGAATCCCTCCGACCCGAGGAAACGCGATGACAGCCACCGATCCCGCCATGACCGCCCTGGCCCAGGGCTGGTGCGCCCTCTCCCTGCTGCACGGCACCATCGAGGCCCACATCGAACGCGCCCTCCAGTCGGCTCACGACCTCAGCGTCCGCGAGTACTCCCTGCTCGACGTCCTCTCCCGCCAGCACGACGGCGACGGCGGCATGCTCCAGATGAAACAGGTGGCCGACGCCGTCGTCCTCTCCCAATCCGCCACCACCCGCTTGGTCACCCGGCTCGAGGACCGCGGCCTCCTCGCGCGCTACCTCTGCCCCCACGACCGCCGCGGCATCTACACCAAGGTCACCGACGCCGGCCACGAGCTCCTGGAGGCGGCCCGCCCCACCAATGCCACCGCCCTCCGGGAGGCGCTCACCGCGGCCTCCCGCAATCCCGAACTGGCACCGCTCGTCCACACCGTCGAATCCCTCCGCACCCCAGCCTGATTCCCAGGACCGACCCGCGTCGCGAAGCCCTGCGGTAGCTGTCCGCAAGTAGTCGGCTACCTACATCACGTAGCGAAGCGTCGACTCGTAGTTTGTCGATCTTGTTGTGCCACAACGGACTCGGTGCGCCGCGGCGGCGACGGCCGGCCCCATCCCGCTGCGGGCGACGGCATTGCGCGAGCCGCATTGCGCGTTTTGCCAGGTTCGGGTAGTCGCGTACCCGTGAGACCCCGGATACGAGCGATGAGAATCGGTCTTGTCGATTCGCATCCTGGTCGGCGTCGGCCGCCCAGGCGGGAAAGAGGTTTCCGATGGGTATCGCGCAGAACGACCACCGCGGCGTGACAGTTCGAGTATCGATGGCCGCCACGGAGATCGACGACGAGCGCTTGGACCGGCAGACCCGGATGCTGCGGGCGGAGCTGGCCGCGGTGGACGGCGTCGAATCGGCGGCGCTGGCACGGGACAGCGCCGGAACGGCACCGGGTACGAAGGTGGCCGACCCCGTCACGATCGGCGCGATCGTGCTGGCGCTGAGTGCTTCCGGCGGAGTGTTCACCACCCTGATCGAGACGGTGCGAGACTGGCTGGGCCGCCACCCGGGCACCCACCGGGTGACGGTCACGATCGACGGCGAGAGCATCGAACTCGAGGCCGCGAGCGGCGACCAGCAGCGCGCACTGGTCGACGCCTATCTTCGCCGCCACGGCGGCGTCGTGGCGGGGTGATGGCAATGACCGGCCGATTCGCCCTGGTAGTGGCGACCTACACGTTCCACGATCCCGGATTGCGGCAGTTGACCGCACCCGCGCACGATGCCGAGGCACTCGCCGAGGTGCTGGCCGACCCCACGATCGGCGGATTCGAGGTCACCACCCTGATCAACCA
The DNA here is from genome assembly GCF_040680715.1 of Nocardia sp. NPDC051981. Taxonomy (NCBI): domain Bacteria; kingdom Bacillati; phylum Actinomycetota; class Actinomycetes; order Mycobacteriales; family Nocardiaceae; genus Nocardia; species Nocardia sp. NPDC051981. Next base: position 378,934 of record NZ_JBFAXK010000001.1, read on the forward strand.
GCCGCACCACGTGGTCGGTGCGGCGATCGGCGACTTCTTCTCGGACCGGCGGCGCGATGATCTGACACTGCTGTACTTCAGCGGGCACGGACTCAAGGACGACGCCGGCAAGCTCTACCTCGCGATGACCGACACCCGCCCGCTCAACCCGCTGTTCACCTCGGTCCCGGCCGATCAGATCGACTACGCCATGACCGGATGCGATTCCAACCGTCAGGTGCTGATCCTGGACTGCTGCTACAGCGGCGCCTTCCCGGTCGGCACCATCGCCAAGGCCGACGACCAGGTCCATGCCCTGGAGACCTTCAGCGGCCGTGGCCGGACCGTGCTCACCGCCTCCGACGCCACCCAGTTCGCCTTCGAAGGCAACACTCCGCACGGGCAGGCGACGCAGTCGGTGTTCACCCGGCACCTCGTCGCCGGTCTGCGCGACGGCGGCGCCGACCTCGACCAGGACGGCGACATCACCGTCGATGAGCTCTACAGCTACGTACACGACCATGTCGTCGCCGAACGCCCCCGCCAGCGACCCAAGAAACAAGACAATATCGAAGGCCGCACCCTCCTGGCCCGCAACCGCAATTGGCAAGTACCGCAACATATTCGAACCGCACTCGAGAGCCCGGCCGTCCGCGATCGGCGCAACGCGCTCGATGACCTGGACCAGCTGCACCGCACCGGCGGCGCCATTGTCCGGTCCCGCGTCCGCGACGCCATCACCCGACTCCTGGACGACGACAGCCGCGCCATCGCCGCCGCGGCCGCCCACTGGCTCGACGCCAACCCCACCGGCACGGCAACGCCGCCGGCCGGTGACGGCACCGACACAGCCATGAAGCCCGATCACCACCCGGTCGGCGAGAACGTCCCGACAATGTCGCCGGTGCGCGACACCGACGCCGCGCAACACGAAGACACGCCGACCATCGCCCGGGTGTTCAGTGAACCCGAGCCGCCTCTCTCACCGGAACACCGGACAATCGAACACCGCGACAAGAGTTTCCGACGCAGACTCCGAGACCGGAAATGGGCCATATCCCGGAAATGGGCCATACCAGTGACAGCCGCCGCTGTGACGATCGCTTGCGTAGTCGCGGTGGGGGGCTGGCACCTCGCCCGTACCGGCGTAGCCGGGCACCCCATCGCCGGCGAAACAGCACTTCGAGGGGCCGACATCGACTTGCTCGAGCTGATCAACTCGAACGGCAGTCACCGCAGCAACTGCTACCACTCCGACCCCGACCCGGGCCAGATCGCCCACATTGTCTGTGAAACCACCAAGGCAGCGGGCGCGCCCTTTTCGCAGTTCTACCGATTCTCCAGCGTCGACAAACTCACCGACTTCTTCCAAACCATCGGTCGGACATTGCACACCGGCAACTGCCCGGGCGACCCGCCAGGACCAGACGCACCCGTCTTCGACAATCTGCACAAACTGGTGGGGCGCAAGACCTGCGGCCTCGATGCTTCGGTCAGCCCGGCCGCGTCAGTGCTGACCGTGACCGACGAACCCGACCTCGCGATCGCCAGTTTCGCCTACCTGCCCACCGACTGGACGTCACCTCTCGCTGAACAACTACGCAACTACGACGCGGCACGGGGCTACCGACAGTTCCTGGCGCCGGACGTGGCGAACGACCCGGACGTATTCACCGCCGCCGACAGAAACCTCCTGTCGCTTCTCGGACAAGACTTCACCCCCACGAACTGCCGACACGCAGACCCATCACAACCCGCGAATGCGGAAATCGACTGTGACACACCGGTGAACTACCCCACAGCAGGGTTCTTGAGCTATCCCACCACCGACACAGCGAAAATGATCTACCAAACCATTATCAACGTGCACTCGGGGCACGCCTGTGACGGTCGGCCGGGACAGGACAGCATCTGGACCCGAAACAATCAACCGATCGGCCGGTTTACCTGTTATCCGTTCCCCGGCGATCCGATCCACCCCGACGACCACCAGCCCTGTCTGCTCGCGGCCCTCGACGGCCACCCCGTCGTGGGCGTGTACTGCGCCAAGGCAGCGGGAGCACCCCCGACCGCAATCACCACCGAGCCAGACCTGCTCGCCTGGTTCCAGAAAGAGGCCGGCTAGTACCGCGACGACACTCGGGACTCACACGACTCGGTATCCGAAGTGGCGGAAGTGCGACCAATTCCGGACGCCCGCAACGAGTTCCGGACGTAGGTTCGGGGGATGCCTCTTGGACATCTCGGGATCAATGTCAGCGATCTGGCCGGCGCACGGCAGTACTACGACGAGCTGATGCCGCTGCTGGACTACGAGCCGCTGCTGGCGGACGAGACGCAGTTCGCGTACTGGCCCGCGGGGCGGAAGATCGGGACCTACCTGTTCTTCTACCCGGCGGAAACGGCCGGGTACTCACGCGCGCTGCCGGGACTGCAGCATCTCGCGTTCATGGTGCCCACCCGGGACGCGGTCCGGCGGGTACACACGTGGGCAGTGGACCGCGGGAACGAAATCCTGCATGCGCCACAGGAATTCCCACAGTACCCGCCGCCCTATTACGCGACCTTCTGGACCGGCTTCGACGGGATCATGCTGGAGGCGGTCTGCCACAAGGACGCGTGAGGGCTCTGGAGACGCGAAGACCCGCTCCGGGGGAAGCGGGCCTTCGAGTTCCGGCTCGACCGCGCGTCAGCAGTAGTAGCAGACGCCGTTGGCGGGGAGTTCGGTGAAGCAGGAGTTGCAGACCGCCTTGCGGGCCTCGGGTTCCGGCTTCGGGGTGGAGACCGGGCCGGCGGGCGTGACCCGGCGGGGCGCGCCGCCATTGCGCGGAATCAGGGGCGGGATGCCGCCGTCGGAGGGGATGTCCGCGCCGTAGGCCGCGTAGCACTGCCAGCGGGCGTAGGCGGCATGCACCTCGAGGTCGGCCGGGACGGGCAGGTGGGCCAGCTCCAGCACGTACTTGTAGCTGTCGCTGACCTTGTGGTTCTGCTTGACGCACAATGCCGTCAGCGGCGGCTCGCCGGCATTGTGGCAGCGGCGGGCGACCTTGCGCAGGATGGCGTCCATCCAGGTGCGGGTGGGGGCGTCGGTACGGATGCCCGACATCTCCTGCACCCGCTCGGCCAGCTCATTGATGGTCACGAAATGGCCGTAGCCGGAGGCGCATTCGGCCAGCACCTCGTGGGCGGCCAGAGCCCAGCCCACCGCCGCATCGCGGAATGTCACCGCGGTCCGGTCGTCGATCCGCCAAGCCCCGGAAGTTGTTGCAGCATCCCTCATAGCCAGACAAAACTAGCGCCTCACCGGGGCGACACGCCAATTCCCTTCGGATATACCGGGTTTCGGTTTGATCACACTCGAGCGGGGGCACGCATAGAACCTATCGACCCACAGAAAAACAACCACACATATGCGACGTATTGCTCGAACCACGTGGCCCCAAAGGGCAGCGGAGTCCGCCCATACCCGTAAAAACACATTGGCCCGCTTCCCTTTCGGGAAGCGGGCCAATGTTCTATGACTTGTTCAAAGTCATGGAGCAGGCTTACTTGGCCTTCTCCAGGACCTCGACCAGACGCCACCGCTTGGTGGCGGACAGCGGACGGGTCTCCATCAGCTGCACGCGGTCGCCGACACCGGCGATCTCGTTCTCGTCGTGGGCCTTCACCTTCGAGGTGGTGCGGATGATCTTGCCGTAAAGCGGGTGCTTCACGCGATCTTCCAGCTCGACCACGATGGTCTTGTTCATCTTGTCGGAGACGACGTAGCCGATGCGCACCTTGCGCTGGCCCCGCTCCTCCTGCTTGGCCGGCGTCTTGGCCGGGCCCTTGGCGTCACTCATGCCGCGTCTCCCTTGCCTTCAGGACCGGAGGCCAGGCCGAGCTCGCGCTCACGCATGACCGTGTAGATACGCGCGATCTCGTGGCGGACCACACGCAGGCGCCGGTTGTTCTGCAACTGGCCGGTCGCCATCTGGAAGCGCAGGTTGAACAGCTCTTCCTTGGATTCGCGCAGTTTCGCGACGAGCGCGTCATTGTCGAGCTCGCGGAGCTCTGCGGCCGGATTGGCAGTAGCCATCAGAACTGCTCCTCTCGGGTCACGATCCTGCACTTCATCGGGAGCTTGTGCATCGCGCGGCGCAGGGCCTCACGAGCGGTCTCCTCGTTCGGGTAAGAAAGCTCGAACATGACCCGACCGGGCTTCACGTTCGCGATCCACCACTCCGGCGAACCCTTACCGGAACCCATTCGGGTTTCGGCCGGCTTCTTGGTGAGCGGGCGGTCCGGGTAGATGTTGATCCAGACCTTGCCGCCACGCTTGATGTGGCGGGTCATCGCGATACGAGCGGACTCGATCTGACGGTTGGTCACGTAGGCGGGCTCCAGAGCCTGGATGCCGAACTCGCCGAACGAAACCGCGGTGCCGCCCTTGGCCATACCGGAGCGCTTCGGGTGGTGCTGCTTACGGTGCTTGACCTTGCGGGGCATCAACATAGGTCAGCCCTCCTGGTTCTCTGCCGGAGCCTCCGCGACAGCAGTCGCGGCACGCCCGGCCTCAGTGCTGGTCGCGGTGGTGCCCTGGGCACCGCTGCGACGGGGACGGCTCGGACGCTCGCGACGCGGGCGGTCGTCACGCTCGCGGCCGGACGGGGCCACCGCGGTGACCTCACGCTTGCCGCCGACGATGTCGCCCTTGTAGATCCAGACCTTCACGCCGATGCGCCCGAAGGTGGTCTTCGCCTCGTACAGGCCGTAGTCGATGTCGGCGCGCAGCGTGTGCAGCGGCACCCGACCCTCACGGTAGAACTCCGAGCGCGACATTTCCGCGCCGCCGAGACGGCCGGAGCACTGCACACGGATGCCCTTGACGTTCGGCGAACGCATGGCCGACTGGATGGCCTTGCGCATCGCGCGACGGAACGCCACACGGTTCGAGAGCTGCTCGGCCACACCCTGAGCAACCAGCTGCGCATCCGACTCGGGGTTCTTGACCTCGAGGATGTTCAGCTGAACCTGCTTCTTGGTGAGCTTCTCCAGCTCGGCGCGAATGCGGTCGGCCTCGGCGCCACGACGGCCGATCACGATGCCCGGACGCGCGGTGTGGATGTCCACACGCACGCGGTCACGGGTGCGCTCGATCTCGACCTTCGAGATGCCGGCCCGCTCCATGCCGGTGGCGAGGAGCTTGCGGATCGCGACGTCTTCCTTCACGTAGTCCGCGTACTGCTTGTCCGCGTACCAACGCGACTTCCAGTCGGTGGTGATACCGAGGCGGAAGCCATGGGGATTGATCTTCTGTCCCATTTACTTTGCCCCTCCCTTCCGGCGGCTACGAGTGGCAGCGCCGGCGGTGGGCACGCTCTCGACCTCGATGGTGATGTGGCTGGTGCGCTTGCGGATCCGGAACGCGCGGCCCTGGGCACGCGGCTGGAAACGCTTCATGGTCGCGCCCTCGTCGACGTACGCGGTCGAGATGACCAGCGTGGCCGGGTTCAGGCCGAGGTTGTTCTCCGCGTTGGCGGCGGCCGAGGCCACCACCTTGGCGACCGGCTCGCTCGCCGCCTGCGGCGCGAACTTCAGGATGTTCAGCGCATCCTCGACACGGCGGCCACGGACCAGGTCCACGACTCGGCGGGCCTTCATCGGCGTCACGCGAACGTGCTTGGCGGTCGCGCGCGCGGTCGGGTTCTGAGTTTCAGTGCTCATCGCCGCTTGCTCTTCCGATCTTCCTTGACGTGGCTCTTGAACGTGCGAGTCGGCGCGAATTCACCGAGCTTGTGTCCAACCATGTTCTCGGACACGAACACCGGCACGTGCTTGCGGCCGTCGTGGACCGAGAACGTGTGGCCGATGAAATCCGGGATGATGGTGGAACGACGCGACCAGGTCTTGATGACCTGCTTCGTGCCCTTCTCGTTCTGGACGTCCACCTTCTTGAGGAGGTGTTCGTCGACGAACGGGCCCTTCTTCAGGCTGCGTGGCATGTCTAACCTCCTCCTTAACGCTTCTTGCCGCGGCGGCGGACGATGAGCTTGTCGCTGGGACGGTTGGGCTTACGGGTGCGGCCCTCGGGCTTGCCCCACGGAGAGACCGGGTGGCGACCACCGGAGGTCTTGCCCTCACCACCACCGTGCGGGTGGTCGACCGGGTTCATGACCACACCACGGACGGTCGGGCGAACGCCCTTCCACCGCATACGGCCGGCCTTACCCCAGTTGATGTTCGACTGCTCGGCGTTGCCGACCTCGCCGATGGTGGCGCGGCAGCGCACGTCGACGCGACGGATCTCACCGGAGGGCATACGCAGGACGGCGTAGGCGCCTTCCTTACCCAGCAGCTGGATGGACATGCCCGCGGCACGAGCCAGCTTGGCGCCGCCGCCCGGACGCAGCTCCACCGCGTGGACGGTGGTACCGGTCGGGATGGAGCGCAGCGGCAGGTTGTTGCCCGGCTTGATGTCCGCGCCGGCACCCGACTCGATCTTCGTACCCTGGGCGATGCCCTTGGGCGCGATGATGTAGCGCTTCTCGCCGTCGGCGAAGTGCAGCAGCGCGATGTTGGCGGTGCGGTTGGGGTCGTACTCGATGTGCGCGACCTTGGCCGGGATGCCGTCCTTGTCCAGTCGACGGAAGTCGATCAGACGGTAGGCGCGCTTGTGGCCGCCACCCTTGTGACGAGTGGTGATGCGGCCCTGCGCGTTACGGCCACCGGTCTTGGTGAGCGGACGCAGCAGCGACTTCTCGGGGGTCGAGCGGGTGATCTCGGCGAAGTCCGAGACCGAGGCACCGCGGCGACCCGGGGTTGTCGGCTTGTACTTACGGATTGCCATGAGTTCTTCTCTGCTTTCTGGAGCTCCAGCCGCTTACGCGACCGGGCCTCCGAAGATCTCGATGGGCTTGCTGTCGGCCGAGATGGTCACGAGCGCGCGCTTGGTGTCCTTGCGCTTGCCGTAACCGAAGCGGGTCCGCTTGCGCTTGCCCTGACGGTTGGCGGTGTTGACGCTCGTGACCTTCACACCGAAAACCTTCTCAACGGCGATCTTGATCTGCGTCTTGTTCGAATCCGGGTGCACCAGGAAGGTGTAGGTGCCCTCTTCGATCAGTCCGTAGGACTTCTCGGAGATCACCGGCGCGAGCAGGATGTCGCGGGGATCGGCGATGGTGGTCACTTGCTCTCCTCCTGTGCAGCTTCGGCGGGGCCGTGCACGAAGGCGTTGAGCGCCTCGACCGAGAACACGATTTCGTCGCTCTTGAGAACGTCGTAGGTGTTCAGCTGGTCCGGGGCGATCGGGTGCACGCCCTGCAGGTTCGCCACGCTCTTCCACGCGGTGACATCTTCACGGCCGACGACGACCAGGATGTTCTTCCGGTCCGACAGCTCGGCGAGGAAGGACTTGGCCGACTTGGTCGACGGGGTCTGTCCCGCAACCAGTTCGGTGATCACGTGGATGCGCTCGTTGCGAGCCCGGTCCGACAGAGCGCCACGCAGCGCGGCGACCTTCATCTTCTTGGGCAGGCGCTGGGTGTAGTCACGCGGCTGCGGGCCGTGGACGGTGCCACCGCCGGCGAACTGCGGCGCACGGGTCGAACCCTGGCGCGCACGGCCGGTGCCCTTCTGGCGGTACGGCTTCTTGCCACCACCGCGAACCATGCCGCGGGTCTTGGTGGCGTGCGTGCCCTGGCGAGCCGCGGCCTGCTGGGCCACGACGACCTGGTGCATCAGCGCGATGTTCGCGGTCACGTCGAAGATCTCCGCGGGGAGCTCGACGGTGCCCTCGGTCTTGCCGCCCGCGGCCTTGACCGTGAGCGTCAGGTTGGTCTTGGTCTCGGTGCTCATGCCCGGGCACCACCCTTCACTGCACTCTTGACGATCACGACGCCGCCGGTGCGGCCCGGGATCGCGCCCTTGATCAGCAGCAGACCGTTCTCGGCATCCACCTTGTGGACCGAGAGGTTCTGCGTGGTGACGCGGTCGTTACCCATCCGGCCGGACATGCGCATGCCCTTGAACACGCGGCCCGGGGTGGAGCAACCACCGATGGAACCCGGACGACGGTGCACGGCCTGCGCACCGTGCGAGGCGCCCTGGCCACGGAAACCGTGGCGCTTCATGGTGCCCGCGAAGCCCTTGCCCTTGGAGGTGCCGGTCACGTCGACGTAGGAGCCCGCCTCGAAGACATCGGCGTTGATCTCCTGGCCGACCTCGAAGGCCGACGCGTCGGCGACGCGCAGCTCGGCGATGTGGCGGCGGGGGGTGACACCGGCCTTGGAGAACTGGCCGGAGACCGGCTTGTTCACCTTGCGCGGGTCGATCGCGCCGTAGGCGACCTGGACGGCGGAGTAGCCGTCGCGCTCCACGGTGCGGATCTGGGTAACGACGTTCGGGCCCGCCTTGACGACGGTCACGGGAACGACGCGGTTCTTCTCGTCGAAGACCTGGGTCATGCCGAGCTTGGTGCCCAGGATGCCCGCGGCCGGACGGCTCTTGTTGTCAGTCATATTCGAAGTCCCCGTCACTGAATGTTGACGTCGACGCTGGCCGGCAGGTCGATACGCATCAGGGCGTCAACCGTCTTCGGCGTCGGGTCGAGGATGTCGATCAGCCGCTTGTGCGTACGCATCTCGAAGTGCTCGCGCGAGTCCTTGTACTTGTGCGGCGAACGGATGACGCAGTACACGTTCTTCTCGGTGGGCAACGGCACCGGGCCGACGACGCGGGCACCGGTACGGGTCACCGTCTCGACGATCTTGCGCGCAGACGCGTCGATCGCCTCATGGTCGTAGGCCTTGAGCCTGATGCGGATCTTCTGTCCCGCCACGCTGAGTGTCCTTTTCTCCGCTTACGTTGTGGTCCAAGAGCTTTCGCTCTCACACCACCCTCATTTGCACAGCCCGAACACACGAAGACGCATCAGCCACCACACGACCGGCCACCTGGGCCCGATCCATCGCCGCTGTTCATCTGTCATGGTTCATCCGGTCCACGCGGTCGGGCGTGTCGCTCCGCCGCCCATTCCTCGGCCCGGATCAAAATCCTGTAAGCCTCGGAACATTGTTCCGGACGCACCCACGCCGCAATCCAGCGGGGTGCAAAATTGGGTCTTGCTCACCCACGACCAGCGCCGATCCAACGGAAAAGACGCAACCCGGTGTGGGCAACCCGAACAGTATGCCTCGAGTCCCCAGCCCACTTCAAATCGCCCCCTCCCCCACCCCGGACTCGATGGCCCTGGTCACACCGGGTCGAGCCGCCCGGCCCGGAGAGCGCGATGGCCGGTGCGGAACTCGGCTCCCGCACCGGCCATTTCACACCTCAGCGATCGCGGAGGTTCTGGAGGTAGTAGTCCCAGCCGCCGAGGTCCTCGACCAAGAAGAAGTTGCCGCCGTGATGCACGGCGGGGTCGACCAGGGCCACGCTGATCTGCCCGCCGGGAGTGTTCGCGGCCTCGCCGACGATCTGGGTCAGGTTGCCGTACACCTTCCCGTCGACGGACGGAATATCCGAGAAGTACGGGTCGACGGCGACCCGGTTGTGGGTCATGTTGATCTGGTCGATCGCCGCCGGGATCCAGGTGTTGGACAGGGCGACGGTCTCGTCGTGGTTGAGGTCCACGGCCACGTAGATGCCGCCGCCCGGATTGAGGTACGGCGTGAAGGCCGCGGCCGAACCGGCGGATGCGGTGGCGGCGAGGGCCGCCCCCGCCAGTGCGATGCCAACGGTGGCCACCGCGGTGCGAATACGCATGATTTCGAGAACTCCTGATTTCCCCGATAGCCGACCCGTGTGGCGTCGGCTCCCAGCCGCACCTCCGGCACGGCCAATCCAGATAACAAGCAACCAGTTGGTTTCGCGCGTCGAGGCAACCCGCCTACCGATTCGATGACCTATCCACAGGAGTCCGAGGGCTGGACGGGAGGGACGCTGTCACAGAACTTACTTTTGAGTAAGATAAGGGCATGGCCAAGGAGACCGCTACATATCGCGGGTGGAAGAAGCTTCCCGACAATCGGATCGGGCACACGTTGTTCTCGCTCGGGATGGTGGCGCGGGTGCCGTATTTCGGGACCGTGCTGCCGAACGTGGTGCGGCTGGAACCGGGGCTGTGCGAGGTGACCGCACCCAAGTGGTTCGGGATTCACAATCATCTGGGGACGTTCCACGCGATCGCGGCGTGCAACCTCGCCGAGGTGGCGATGGGCATGCTGTCGGAGGCGACGGTGCCGGAGACGCATCGGTGGATCCCCAAGGCGATGAACGTGCGGTATCTGGCGAAGGCGAACTCGGGACTGCGGGCGGTCGCGAAGTTGCCGGAGGTTCCGGATTTCTCGCAGATCACCGAGGGGCGGGATCTAGTGGTGCCGGTGTCGATCTTCGACCGGGCGGGCCTGGAGGTCGTGCACGCCGACATCACCACCTGGGTGACGCCGAAGTAGTCACACCCGACGCCGGCAAGTCCGTTGTGCCGCAATGGACTTGCCGCCCCTGCCCGGTCAGTTATTCACCGACCGGGATACTCATCAGCATGACCAGGGCCGCGAAACCCAGCCCGATCGGCACCACCGCCAGCACGATGCGCACCGCCCACGGCGCCCAGTAGGCGACGACCCATTGCGCGGTCACTGCGAGCAGCCCGAACAGCAGCAGTTGCTGCGCGTCGTCGAGGTGGCCGAAGGTATTCGGGCAGGAGTCGCGGCCGTTGCACGAGTCGGTGGCGAACCCGCTGAGCACGAAGAGCGCGAAGTAGACGGGCAGGCCGAACCCGAACAACACCGACGATGCGGTCGGCGGCACCCACCAGTACCGCTTGCCGCTGTTCATTCCGCCCCTCCCTCACCGCATCGCATCCGCCGGTCGCTCACGGCACGCACGATAGCAAGCGGCAATAACCACCGAAGGGTGGCGCGCGCGGCGAGGATTCGGCCGCACAGCGCGGGGTGCGAAGTCGGAGTCGGCCTGACGTGGCCAGTACGCGACTGTTTGAATGCGGGTATGAGTGGCCGTGAGGTCGGCGGGGCGGCCGACGTGTGCGTGGTGGGGCTCGGTCCCACAGGCCGGGCGCTGGCGCATCGCGCCATGGCGGCGGGTATGCGGGTGGTCGCGGTGGATCCGCGGCCGGCACGGCTGTGGGCGCCGACCTTCTCGTGCTGGGTGGACGAGCTGCCGGAGTGGCTGGGGCACGGCGCGATTGCCAGCCGCATCGAGGCGCCCGCGGTATGGACCACCACCGAGCACCGGATTCCCCGGCCCTATTGCGTGCTGTCCAAGCAGGGCCTGTTCGACGCGCTGCCGCTGGACGACGCGACGGTCATCGCGGGCCGCGCGCGCACGGTGGAGGCGCACCGGGTGGAGCTGGCCGACGGTACCGAGGTGCGCGCCGCCACCGTGTTCGACACCCGCGGCCAGGCCGCGCCGGGCGCTCGGCGCACCGCCAGCGCGCACGGCATCTTCGTGGACGAGGACACCGCGGCCCCGATGGTGACCGCCGGCGAGGGCCTGCTGCTGGACTGGCGCGACGAGAACGGCGCGGGCCCGGACGAGCCGCCGTCGTTCCTGTACTCGGTGCCGCTCGGCGACGGCACGGTGATCTTCGAGGAGACCAGCCTGGGTCTGCGCGGCGGCATGCCGCAGCACGAACTGCGGCGGCGCACGCTGAATCGGCTGGCGGCGCACGGGATTCGGCTGCGCGGCGACGAGCCGAGCGAGGCCGCCCACTATCCGCTCGACGAGCTGCCCCCGAAAGCCGGTCGCGGCCGGGTGATTCCGTTCGGCTCGCGCGGCGGCATGATGCATCCGATCACCGGTTACTGCGTGGCGGATTCGCTGGCGCTGGTGGACACCGCCCTGGCCGCGGTGCGCCGCGGCGACGATCCTGTCGAGGCGCTGTGGCCGTGGCAGGCGCGCCTGGTCTATTGGATGCGCATGCGGGGCGTGTACGGCCTGGGCCGTCTGACGACCGCCCAGTCCATCGCCATGTTCGACGCGTTCTTCACCCGCCCGCCCCGGCAGCAGCGCGCGCTGCTGTCGGCGCACGCCGACTACTCGGCGCTGGGCACGGCGCTGTTCATGACGGTCGGCACCACCCGGCCGTTCCGCTGGCGCTACGACCTGGTCGGCTGGCGGAACCGGAACCGCTGGGTGGGTTGGGATTACGGCCGCCCGCGCCCCCTGGACGACCTGCTGCTACCCCGGGAGGATCTGCTGCCACCCCGGGAGGATCTGCTACCCGGGGACACCGCGCAGTAGCACGCCGGACCGAGGTGTGCCTCAGACCCAGTTCTCGATCCAGTACTTCCAGACGATCGCGGCGTAGGCGGCCAGTGGCGGCACCTTGATATCGGTGCCGGCGAGCGCGGCCGCGGTGCGGCGGGAGTCGAAGCGGCAGGACAGTTCGGTGTCCTCGATGACGTCCATGGGGATGCCGACCTGGCGCAACACCCAGCCCATACCGGGCACGCGCAGGGTGAGGTCGAGGGTCTGCTTGGGCATGACCTGGATGAGGTGCGGCGCCCCGGCCTCGTCGGCGAAGAGGTTGAAGACATCGGCGACGCTCTGCTCGCGCGGATCCGCCAGGTGGTAGGTGGCGGGTGTGTCGCCGGGCCGGTGCGCGATGTGGTCGAGGGCGCGGGCCACGAAATCGACCGGCACCAGATTGGTTTCGCCGAGTTCGGGCGCGATCACGGGCAGGATGCGGGGCAGCTGCGCGGCCATCCGCAGCAGCCGGAAGAAGTAGTAGGGGCCGTCGATGCGGTCGATCTCGCCGGTGCGGGAATGGCCGATCACGATGGCGGGCCGGTAGATCCGCCACGGCACCGCGGTCTGCTCGCGCACGTCCTGTTCGGCCCGCAGCATGGCCCGCTGAGAGGGGGTGGGCAGCAGCTGCCCGACATCGGTCATGTCCTCGGTGAACAGGCCCTCCCAGGCCCCGGCGACGCGCACCGTCGAAACATGATGCAGCCGTCCGGCTTCCAGCGCCGCCGCGATTTCGGCGACCCGCCGGGTGCCGCCGCCCGCACCGCGGGTGTCGAAGCCGGCGGCCAGGTGGAAGACGTGGTCGATCGAACCGCGGTGCGCCGCAATCCAGCCCGTGTCGATGCCGAGCCCGGGCGCGCCGAGGTCGCCGCGTACCGGGCGCACCCGGTCGGCGGCGCCCCAGTCTCGTAGGCAGCGATTGAAACGCAGCACGGAATCTTCGCCCGGGCGCACCAGGACGTGGACGTCCGCGCCGCGTTTCAGGAGTTCGGGAAGCAGAAATCGACCGATGAACCCAGTTGCCCCGGTAACCAGGTAATTCATGGCGCTCACCTTAACGTGACGTACGTCACTCGAACTCCGGTGCAGCCCCGGGGAAACGGTCGGGCGTGTCTAGGCTCCGGTCTCGGCCGCCCGCCGGTACCCGCGGATCGCGGGGTAGGCGAACACCACGATCATGCCGACCGACCACGCCACGGTCTTCCACAGCGGTGTCGCGATCGGACCGTCGTAGGACAGTCCGCGCATGGCGTCGATGGCGGTGCTCATGGGCTGGTTCTCGACCGTCTTCTGCAGCCACACCGGGTAGGCGAACACCGGCACGAAGCCGGAGTTGAAGAACATCAGCAGCGTCTGCACGATGCCGACCACCGCCACCAGCATGACGCCCTCGGTGAGCGTGGCCAGCGCCGTCACCAGGACCGCGAACCCGATGGCGAACAGGATCGGAATGGCAAGCATGGCAATCGAAGCCGCGGGCCCGTACCAGAACCGGAAGCCCAGCGCGAGGCCGACCGCCAGCACGAACAGCGAGGTGATCAGCACCCGCACGGCCTCGGCCAGCAGCCGTCCGGTGAGTCCGGCGGCGCGGTGGACCGGCATGGTGTAGAACCGCCCGAGCAGTCCGGTGGCCTTCTCCGCCTTGAAGCCGAGCGCGCTCACGATGGATCCGGACATGGCCGCCACCAGCATGACCATCGGCACGAAGCCGTAGATGGCGGGCATGCCGGTGGCCTGTTCGATGGAGTCGCCCAGCACGATCCGAAACATGATCAGCGTGGCCGCGGGGAACACGAGCGTCTGAATGGTGGTGGAGGGATCACGCATCCAGCCGATGAGCAACCGCTTGCACTGGATGAAGCTCTGTTCCACCCAGATCGCGAGCGTGCGCTCGGAGCGCGGTTCCACCGTCGGCAGCGGCTGATGCCCCGCCCACGAATCCTGTTCCGCCACTTCTGCCGTGGTCGTCGTACTCATGACCGCCTCACACTCGCCCAGACCGCGAACGGCGTGAAGACGACCGCCGCGCCGACCAGCCACACCAGTGGCACCCAGAACACCTGCCACGTCACCCCGTGGTCGGCCATGTCCCGCAGGGCGAAGGAGAACTGCGAGATGGGCTGATTGCGCACGAACGGCCGCACCCACGCCGGGAATCCGGTCTCGGGCACGAAGCCGCAGGACAGCATGCCGAAGATGAGCGTCGGCAAAGTCAGCGCCTGGCTGAGGGATTCGGGACTCTTGGTCAGCGACCCGAGCCCGTCCGCGCCGATGGCCAGTACGGTGCCGACCGCGAGCGAGAACACGCAGAACAGCAGGGCCTGACCCCACCCGGCGACGAACCGGAAGCCGATCATGTGACCCCAGCCCAGCGCCGCGACGAGCGACACCACCGACCGCACGAAGCCCGCGGACTGCCGCGACACCAGCGGCACCATCTTGCCGATGGGCATGGTCTGCATGCGGGTGTTGAGTCCGGTCATGGCCTCGAACGCGGCCAGCTGCGCGTTCGACATCATGGTGAAGGACATGGTCTGCAGCACGATGATCGGCATCACGAACTGCTCGTAGTGAATGCCCTTGACCTGCATGACGAATTTCAGCGGCAGGTAGAAGCCGAGGGTGAAGACCAGCGGGATGATCACCGCGACGATCAGTTCGCCCTTGGTGGCCATCACCCACACGATGCGTCCGGTCAGCGCCCGCCACTGCGCGAAGCTGTTGGGCCGGGCCGGGGGTACGCCGGCGAAGAGGTCGGCGGCGCGTTCGCTTTCCACTGCCGTCACGATTCCCCCGCCTCCTTGGTCCCGGAGTGCCCGGTGAGGGTGAGGAACACGTCGTCGAGCGAGGGGCGGCGCAGCCCGATGTCGGCAAGTCGCACCCCTGCGCTGTCGAGCCGGCGCAGCGCCTCCGACAGGGTGTCCGCGCCGTCCGGGGCCGGGATCGAAAGCCGGTCGCCGCCATCGAGTTCCGCGCGCACCGCCTCGGGCACCAGGTCCCCGAGCGCGTCGGCGGCGGTGGTGAGCTGTTTGGGATCCAGTGGCACGACCTCGCAGTAGCTGCCGCCGGTCTTCTCCTTGAGAGCGTCGGCGGTGCCCTCGGCGATGACCGTGCCCTTGTCGATCACGATGATGTTGTCGCTGAGCACGTCGGCCTCTTCGAGGTACTGCGTGGTCAGCAGGACGGTGATGCCCTGGTTCTTGAGGGCGGTGACGAGATCCCAGACGCCCTGGCGGCTGCGCGGATCCAGGCCGGTGGTGGGTTCGTCGAGAAACACCACCTCGGGCCGGACCACCAGGCCGCAGGCGATGTCGACGCGGCGGCGCATGCCGCCGGAGTAGTGGCGCACCGCGCGGCGGCCCGCGCCCGTGAGGTCGAATTCCTCGAGCAGATTGTCGGCGCGCTGCCGGGCGGCCTTGCGGGGCAGGCCCATCAGGCGGCCGAAGAGCTCGAGGTTCTCGCGACCGGAGAGGTTCTCGTCGAGGGCCGCGTACTGGCCGGTCATCATGATCGATCGGCGTACCGCGGCGGGGTCCGAGCGCACGTCGTGCCCGGCGATGCGGGCGATGCCGGAGTCGGGACGCAGCAGGGTCGACAGGATCTTGACCGTGGTGGTCTTGCCCGCCCCGTTGGGGCCGAGAATGCCGAGAACCTGTCCGCGGGCGGCGGTGAAGCTGATCCCCTGCAGCGCGTGCACCTCGCCGAAGGACTTACGGACGTCTTCGACGAAAACGGCCGGATCATCGGGTGCTCCGGGTTGCGGTCTGTCCAAGCTGGGCATCAACTCTCCACTATCGGCTGGTCGGGCTGAACGATGTCGCCCCGTGCGGCGGATCCCACATCCCGCGAGGATAGGTCGTTACCGCCCGCCGGGATGATCCACACCGCCGGGCGTGATGTTACCGGCGCATCCCAAACAAGGCCGTTTCTTTGTCGAAGCAGCATTCTTCAAACTGTGTGCTTGATCACAAACCGGAGGGTTCCGGCATAGCTGCTGATCCAGGCGCAGACCGGCCGGTATGCGGCAATTTCGCTACCTTGTCGCATCTGCGACTCGAACCATAGTCTGGCGTTGGCGGGGAGAGACATTCACAGGCCACGAGAGGTTGACCCATGGCCGAGTCGGCGCAGCCGGCAACAGGGCGCGCCGGTGCGCGCCGATCCAAGGTGCTGACGTCCTTCGACCCACGGACCGGGGAGGTCGTCGGCGAATACGCCAGTATGGGCGCGGGCGAGCTCACCCGGACCGTCCGCTCGGCACGCAGTGCCGAACAATGGTGGGCGGCACTGGGATTCGACGCGCGCAAACGCTGGCTGCTGGACTGGAAACGCAGCCTGGCCCGCGGCACCCGCGATCTGGTCGAGCTGATCAGCAGCGAGACCGGCAAGCCGCGCATCGACGCGGCCATCGAGGTGACGCTGGCGGTGGAACATCTGGATTGGGTTGCGCGGCATGCGGAGAAGACGCTGGGCCGCACCACCCGGCTGGGCGCGGCACTGCGCCGCGAGGCGGCCGGCACCGTCGGCTACCTGCCGCTGGGCGTGGTCGGCGTGCTCGGTCCCTGGCAGAATCCCGTTCTGACACCGATGAATTCGATCGCCGGTGCGATGGCGTCGGGCAATGCGGTGGTGTTCAAACCCAGTGAGCTGACCCCCGGCGTGGGCGCCTGGCTGGCCGACACCTGGAACCATCTGGCCCCGAATCAGCCTGTGCTGCAGGTGGTCACCGGTGACAGCGGCACCGCCGCCGCCCTGTGCCGCGCCCGCGTGGACAAGCTGGCCTACGCCGGATCCGGCGCGGGGGCCCGGGAGGTGGCCACGCTGGCCGCGCAGGCGTCCACCCCCCTGCTCGTCGAGCAGGGGGGACGCGGGTCGATGGTGGTCCAGGTCGACGCCAAGCTCGATACCGCCGCCGCGGCCGCGGTGTACGGCGCCATGGCCAATTCCGGTCAGCAGCCCGCGGGCGTGCAGTGCGTGTACGTGGCGGACTCGGTGTACGAACCGTTCCTGGAGCTGGTGGCCGATCAGGCCCGGCGGCTGCGCCCCGGCGCGGATCGGCGCGCCTCCTACGGCCCGATGATCCTGGACGCCCAGATCGACGTGGTGCGCCGCCAGGTGCGCGACGCCGTCACCCGGGGCGCACGGCTGGTGGTCGGGAGCCTGGAGTCGATCCGCGAACCGTACATCGAGCCGATCGTGCTCACCGAGGTGCCCGAGGTGAGCACCGCGGTCACCGGGGACGCGGTCGGGCCGGTGCTGGTGGTGAATCGGGTGGCCACCATGGACGAGGCCGCCGATCGGGTGAATGCCGCCGAAAGGCCGCGCGCCGTCTCGGTTTTCACGCGTGACACCCGCAGCGTCCCGGAGTTCGCGGCCCGGCTGCGCAGCGAACTCATCACGGTCAACGCGGCCCCGGTCTACGGGGTCAACGGGCCGGGCCGCATTCGCGATCCACGCACGCTGCGGGAATTCGCGCGGCCGCAGACGATCACCGAGAAGCATCCGCCGGACCAGATCACCTCGGGCACCTTCGAGAAGCATCCGCGCCGTCTGCGGGTGGCCCGCGCGCTGTTCCGGATGCGGCACCGGGTCTGACGGTGGAAGTGGCTGCCGCCGGAGGCTATTCGGCGGCGGGCACGCCCAGCAGCACGGCGCGCATGAGCGCGCTCACCCGGGCCAGGTTCTCGGGTCGCCCGTCGAAGCGGATGCGCCGGCCCACATCGATGACCTGGGCGATGGCCGCGTGCACCCGGAAGCGCGCCTCGACCTGGTCGCCCTCGAGCAGGTTGGCCCATTCGAGCACGTTCTGCCGCTGCACCGAGCGCAGCCGATGCTGTTCGGAGGCGGGCAGATTCGAGAATTCGGAGAAGTAGACCGGCAGGATCTCGGGCATGGCGAAGGTCATGCGGGAGAATCGGTCGGCGATCCGCACGGCCGCGTCGGCGCGGCTGGTGGCCTCGGCCAGCGCCTCGTTGTTACCGATGGCGACCCGTTCGCCGGTGCGGTGGAAGGCGGCGGCCAGCAGGTCGGCCTTGCTGGCGAAGTAGCGGTAGACGCTGGAGGCGTTGATGCCGGCGGCGGCGCCGATCTCCTCGATGCTGGCCTCGTGGTAGCCCTGCCGTCCGAAGATGCGGATGGCCTCGGTGAGCAGCTGCTCGCGCTTGGAGATGACGGGCAGGCCGCGCACCAGCGGGTCGCCGGTGGCCGGGGCGGGCGCGGGCGGCAGGTCGCAGCGCAACAGGTCCCAGCAGATCTCGGTGATCAGGTTGACCAGGCGGGTGGTGGACAGCGCGGTGCGGTGCGCGGTGATGGAGCCGATGGCGCTCAGTACCGCGGCCGCGCGCAGCTCGATGTCGGCGGTGTCCGCGTCGGGGTACAGCCCGGCGATCGCGGCGGCCAGGGTGGCGCGCAGTTCGTTGTAGACGACGCGGATGCGGTCGCGGTCGGCGCGTTCCAGGTAGCGGCGCTCCCACCGGTACAGCCCGCCCTCGCGGCGCACGTCGATGGTGTACTCGGCGATGCCGCGGATCAGCGCGGTGAGTCGCGGTTCCGGTCCCAGCTCGGGATGGTCGGCGGCCTTGGCGGCGTCCAGCAATTGCTGTGCGCCCATTTCCGCGGCGGCCACCAGCAGCGCGTATTTATTGGTGAAGTGGCGGTACAGCGCCGGACCGGAGATGCCGACCTCGGCCGCGATCTCGTCCACGCCGACCGGGTGGTAGCCGCGTTCGGCGAACGCCCGGGCCGCTACCCGCACGATCTGGGCCTTGCGGTTCTTGGGGCGGCGGCGGGGACCGGGTTCGCTGTCGGATGGCCCGGAGTTACTGTCCGGTCGCGCGGAAGCGAGGGTTGCCTCGCTGCGATCGGCGACCATACAGTTTCTCCTTCTCGACGAACACCGGCTGTTGACAGTGCCGGACGAACCCCCCTAAGTTAACCACAATTCGCAAAGCCGAACACAGTCTGCGGCATCGCTGCCGCATATATATCTGGGGAGCGCCCGATGACCAACATCGCGACCACGCCGGGGTACACAGCGGTTCAGGACGGGCGGGTACTGCGTATCACCATCACCAATCCCAAGCGTAAGAACGCGCTCAGCTACGACACCATGGCCGGGCTGGGCGATGCCGTGCTCGCGGCTTCGCAGAATCCGGCCGTGCGGGTCATCGTACTGACCGGAGCGGGCGGCGACTTCTGCACCGGCGCGGATCTGGCCGCCGCCCCGGGCGAGAAGGAACGCGGCATCACGCCCGAGATGACCATGGACGTGGCCAACCGGATGATCAAAGCGATCGTCGACTCCCCCGTTCCGGTCGTCGCCCGGGTCAAGGGCGCGGCGGCCGGGGTGGGCGTGGCCTTCGCGCTGGCCGCCGATCTGGCCTACGCGTCCGAGGACGCCTACCTGTTGCTGGCCTTCATCAATATCGGCCTGATGCCCGACGGCGGCGCGGCGGCCCTGGTGGCGGCCGCGGCCGGCCGCCCGCTGGCCGCGGAGATGGCACTGCTCGGCGAGCGGCTCCCGGCGCGAAAGGCCATGGAGCACAGCCTGATCGCGGGTGTGTACGGCGACGAGGAGCTCGACGCCAAGGTGGAGGCGGCCGTCGCCAAGCTCGCGCACGGCCCGCGCCGCGCCCTGGAGCTCACCAAGCGCGCCCTCAATGCGGCGGCGCTGACCTCGCTCGACGCCGCGCTGGCCGCCGAGAAGGCCGGCCAGTGCGAGCTGCTCGGCTCGGCCGATTTCGCCGAGGGCGCGGCCGCCATGCTGCAGAAGCGCCGGGCGGTCTTCGCCGAATAGCGTGGCGCGTCAGCCCTTTCCGGCGACGGTCAGGTAGATCAGCACCACGTTCAGGGCGGTGATGACCGCGGCCACCAGCCAGGCCAGGCCGGTGGTGACACGGTGGTTGACGTTCGCGCCCATGAGCCCGGCATCGCTGGTGAAGCGCACCAGCGGGACGAGCGCGAACGGGATGCCGAACGACAGCACCACCTGCGAAATGATCAGGGCGCGAGTGGGATCGACGCCCAGCGCGAGCACCACCAGGGCGGGAATCAGCGTGATCACGCGGCGCACGGCCAGGGGAATGTGCCGGTCCAGCAGGCCCTGCATGATCATGGCCCCCGCATAGGCCCCTACCGACGTGGACGCCAGGCCCGAGGCGAGCAGGCCGACCGCGAGCAACAGCCCGGCCGCCGGGCCGAGCACCTGCTGGACCGCGGCGTGCGCGCCCTCGATGGTGTCCACCCCGTCGCGGCCGCGCAGCGTGCTTGCCGCCATCAGCAGCATGGCCAGGTTCACCGTGCCCGCCAGCAGCATGGCCAGGCCGACGTCGTACCGGGTGACGCGCAGCAACCGGTTTCGTGAGGCGCCCACCTCCGGATGCCCGTGCCGGTCGCGGGCCATGCCGGAGTGCAGGTAGACCACGTGCGGCATGACGGTCGCACCGATCATGGCCGCGGCCAGCAGCACGCTGCCGGAGCCGTCGAAGCGGGGCACCAGGCCGCCCACGGTTTCCGAGGCCGACGGCGGCGAGAACACCAGGGAGGCAAGGAATCCGATCGCGATGATGCCGAGCAGGCCGATGATGACGCGCTCGAAGGGCTGCTGCCCGCGGAGATTCTGGATCAGCAGCAGGATCATCGACACGCTGCCGGTGATGATGCCGCCGAGTATGAGCGGCAGTCCGAACAGCAGGTTCAGCGCGATCGCCCCGCCCACCACCTCGGCGAGATCGGTGGCCACCGCCACGGTCTCGGCCTGCGCCCAGTACGCGAGCCGCACCGGACGGCCGGACTTCTCCCGCACCACCTCCGGCAGCGACTTGCCGGTCACCAGGCCGAGTTTCGCGGACAGGAACTGGACCAGCCCGGCCATCACATTGGCCATGACCACCACCCACACCAGCAGGTAGCCGTACTGCGCACCGGCGCTGATATTCGAGGCGACATTGCCCGGATCGACGTACGCGATGGCGGCGACGAAAGCCGGGCCGAGTAGCACCACGGCAGACCGCGCTCGTTGGAACGGGCTGCGCTGATAGGCCAGGCTGGTACTCACATACCGAGTTTACGGTTACCCGAACTTTTTGTTTAGCCCCTCCTGCCAAGCTGTGACCACAGCCATAACGCGCAACAGCCCGGCACCGTACCGGTGCCGGGCTGTCCTGCGTTGTCCGCGTGGACTTTCGGTCAGATACCGAGGCCCTGGGCGAGGACCGGCCACGAGTTGATGAACTCGTCGTTCCAGTAACCCCACGAGTGGGTGCCGGTGGCCCGGAAGTTGTAGGTGGCTGGGATGCCCAGCGAGTTCAGCTTGTTCGCCAGGTTGTGGCTGCAGAAGTTGGTGCCGGCCTCGATCACGCCACCGATGATGATCTGGTTGGCCAGACCGTAGGCGCCGGGCAGCGCGTACGGGCCGTTGAGGGTGTCGTACACGCCGGGCAGACCGCTACCGGAGGAGATGTAGAGGTTGATGCCGCGCAGCTTGTCGGCGTTGATGACCGGATCGTGCGCCGCCCACTCGGGCGAATCCGCCGGGCCGTACATGTTCTCGAGCTTGCCGCCGCCCCAGGTCTCGACGGTCAGGCGCATGAACTCCTGGCCCTGCGGGTCGGCCATCTGGGCGCAGCCGGAGTAGGCGGCGACGGACTTGTAGAGGTCCGGCTTGGCCTCGGCCAGGGTGAGCACGGTGGTGCCGGAGGTGGAGATGCCGGCGATGGCGTTGACGCCGTTGGTGCCGAGGGCCGCGTCGATCAGCGGGGGCAGTTCCTCGCTGAAGAAGGTGGTCCACTTGTTGCGGCCGAGGACCGGATCGTCGTTGTCCCAGTCCTGGTAGTAGGACCACTTGCCGCCGATGGGCTGCACGACATTGACGTTCTTGTCGCCCAGGAAGCCGTTGACGATATTGGTCTTCTTGACCCAGGAGGCGTCGTCCTGACCGCCGCCCGCGCCATTGAGCAGGTACAGGGTCGGGCGCGGCACCGAGGTGTCCGCGGGCCGCTGCACGTCGACCGGGTAGGTGGCGCCCATGGCCGCGGAGTAGACGTAGAGCCGGATGTTCCGGTCGTCCTTCATCTCGGCCTTGGTGATCTTCGAACCATCCGCCGAGACCGGATCGGCCAGCAGCTTCTTGCCGTCGATGATCGGGTCAGCGGAGGCGGCGCCACCACCGACGCCGGTCATCAGACCGGTGAGAACCGCTGTGGCAGCAAGGAAGGCCGCGGCTCGCAGCCCGCGCCGCCCGTTCCGGACATGTCGACGAATCAATGTTTCG
Source organism: Nocardia sp. NPDC051981 (assembly GCF_040680715.1). Taxonomy (NCBI): domain Bacteria; kingdom Bacillati; phylum Actinomycetota; class Actinomycetes; order Mycobacteriales; family Nocardiaceae; genus Nocardia; species Nocardia sp. NPDC051981. Next base: position 401,432 of record NZ_JBFAXK010000001.1, read on the forward strand.
CACCTTCATCTCGTGTCGAATTCAGCTGATACTACGGGTCGGTCACACCGCGGGCGTCAGCGCCCGTGCTCGGCGAGTCCACCCAGCGCCTGCACCCAGCCCTCCACCAGTTGCTTGACCTGGTCCAGGCCGAGCACCGTGCCCACGAAATCGAAGCGGGCGATCAGGCCGTCCTGGGTGGTGTCCACGGTGATGTCCAGGTACAGGTCGTCGGCGACCGGTTCCGGGTAGACCCGGGCCGGGCGCAGGTCACGGTAGCGGAAGCCGATGCGGCCCACCGGGAGTACGGCGATCTCCGCCACCGTCTCCGGGTTCAGGTGCCGCAGCAGCCCGAAACCGACTCCCTGCGAAGGTACTTCGCGGACCCGGTCGCGGATCTGCTCGATCACCGCGCCCGCGGTCGGGCCGCCGGCCCGCACCTCGGCGAGGTCGACGCCGTCCAGGCGCAGCGGGAACGGGTAGGTGGTGCTGAACGCGCCGACCGTCCGCAGCCCGGCCGGATCGCCGGTGGTGCGGCCGTCGGCGATCAGCCGCACCACCGAACCCAGTGTGTCGCGCAGGGTTTCGGCGCCCGGGTCGAGCAGGGTGGCGGCCAGGGCGGCCAGCAGCACGTCGTCGATGCTGGCGCCGTAGCGGCGCGCCACACCGTCGACGGCCGCCGCGCCCTCGCCGGTGATGGACACCGAGACCCGGCCGCGGGCGCCGGAATCGGCGTCGCCGAGCACCAGCTCCGGCGACACGCCCTCCGCGGCGTCGGCGAGCCGGCCGCGCCACCAGTCCAATTCGTCGATGGTGTCGGCGTCCACGGCGCGTTCGGCCAGCGCGCGGGCGATGCCGAGCGGATGGGCATCCGCGCTGTGCGGGGTGGCGTGGCCGCCGGACCAGGAGGCGGTGAGGTCCTCGATCACGGTGCGCCAGGAGGCGTCGTCCACGACCAGGCCGTTGGCGACCACGACGAGCACGGCGGCGGGCCGGTCCTGCGGGTCCTCCGCCGGGTCGGTCGCCACGTTCTCCACCAGCACGAAACGCATGTTGTACCCCTTCTCGGGGTCCAATTCGGCGGCGGCGGCGTGGATCACGGCCTCGATGGGGTCACCGACGGCCTCCAGGTTGGGGTCGATCTGCCAGACCACCGCGGCGCCGCGCGGCTGGGCGGACGGAATGTCGAGCGCCACCGCGTCGCCATTACGGCGCAGTCGCGCCCACAGGCCCGGATGCCGGTCCAGCAGTCCGGCGACCGAGCGGCGCACCCGGGTGCCGGAGATGCCGGCGGCGATATCGAGGGTGATGGCCCGGACCCAGACCCCGGACGGTTCCACCTCGAGCAGGCCCATGGCGCCCGCGGGCAGCGGCGAAACCTCGCCCACCGCACTGAGTCTCGGCCCCATGACCGGATTCTTGACGGCCACGCGCGGCGACGCGGCCGGTGCGGTCTCCTCGGGTGCGGCCGTCGCGTTGTTCTCCGGTGCGAGGGCGGCGGCCGAGCGCACCGGCTCGGGCTCGGCAACCGGCCGGAACGCGATATCGGGATCCGGCTCGGATTCCCGGAGCGATTCGGGTTCGGCGGCCTGTTCCGGATCGCGCAGCTTCACCGACCGCTCGAGATCCTCGGGCCTGATCACCGGCAGCACCGCGGTGGTGGCCCAGTCGACCTCGAGCTCCTCGGACTGCCCTGCGGCGGACGCGGATTCGTCCGTGGCGGACGCCGGCTCGCCGGTAGCGGACACGGCGTCGTCGCGGGCGCCGGCCACGGGCCGGGCGCGCAGGTCCTCGGCGGCAATGATCCGCACGTCCGCGGGGACCGCCGGGGACAGGGCGTCCCGCACCGGTTCGGCGAGGACCAGGTGAGTCACCGCCTCGCGGGTGAGCAGCTCGGTGAGTTCGCCCGGCTCGTAGGCCCGGTGCTGCGCGACCACCAGGGCGGCGGCGGCGCCGAGCGGCAGCAGCGGTTCCAGCGGGGACAGGCTCGACCCGGCCGCCGCGAGATAGATCGCCCGCGCCTCGCCGTGCAGGCCGAAGGACAGCGTCCGGGTGGCGATCGCGTGCAGGTCCGCCTGGGCGAGCACCACCTCGCCGGAGCCGTCGGCCGCGCGATCGACCCAGGCCGCGTCGCCGGGCGCGACGGGTGCGCTTCGATCCGAGTCGGTGACCGGTGCGGGCGAACGGGATTCGACGTCGGCACCGACGCGCGGATCGTCGACCACGAGCCACTCCCCGCCGGCGGCCAGCGGAGGCAGCGCGGCCATCGCGGCGCTGAGAGTCAGGCCGTGCGTGGTCCGGGAGTCGATCGCACTCGTATCACCGGTGGCCGGATCCACGGGCAGCACGGTCGCACCGGTTTTGGCGACCGCCCACACCGCGAGGATGAGCGCCACCGAGCGGGGCAGCGCCACGGCCACCCGGGTGCCCGGGCGCGCGCCCTGATCGATGAGAACCCGTGCCAGACGCGAGGATTCGGCGTCGAGCTGGGCGTAGGTGAAGGCACGACCGCGGATGATCACCGCCGCGCCGTCCGAATTCGCCTCGACGGCGGCGGCCATGAGCTCAGGCAGGGTGCCCACCAGCTCGGCGGCAGCGGCGGTATCGCCGGCCGGTTCGGTGTCGGCGCGCTCGATGAGGCCGGCCAGCACCGGGCCGATCACGGCGAGGGCTTCCGCGGTGGTCATCATCTGGTGGGTGCCGGGCACCGGGTGCTCGCCCACGGTCCCGCTGACGTAGGGCCGCCAGTCGGCGGACGACTTCGCCTGCGGGATACCGGCGCTGAGGAACTCGGCCCGGAACAGCTCGACGCGGCCGTCGAAATGCCGCGGCCGGTACTGCGATTCGAGCTCGAGGCTGCGCACCGCGCCGCGGTAGATGCGGCGCAGGCGGTCCAGGGTGAGGACGCCGAGGTCCGGCGGCACCGCGCCGTGCAGCGCGATGAGCGCCTCCTCGCTCAGGTTCAGCAGGTCGCCGTCGGGGAAGGCCTCGGGGCCGACGCCGATGGTCGCGAACTCGTCCAGGATCGAGGTCCGGAAGTCGGACTTCGACTCCGGATAGGAGTCCAGGATCGCGACCAGGTCGACCTGCTGTCCGGCGGCCTGCAGCTCGGTGGCGATGGCGTAGGCCAGGATGCCGCCGAGCGAGTAGCCGAGCACCCGGTAGGGGCCCTCCGGCTGGATGGCGCGCATTTCGGCGGCGTAGCGGCGGGCCACGTCGGCCAGGTCGGCCGGGTCGTAGTCGGCCTCGGTGAGGGCGGGCGACTGCAGGCCGAGCAACGGCTGGTCCTCGGGGAGGAAGCGCGCCAGACCGGCGTAGCACCACGACATTCCGGACATGGGCGGGGCGCAGAAGATCGGTGTCCGGGTACCCGTGGCGCGAATCGGCAGCACGACCTGAAGTCCGGCTTCGGAATTCGAGTCGAAGTCGTGTTCGCCCTCGAGCGCGGCCAGGATCTGCGCGGCGAGTCCGGCCACGGTCGGCGCGGTGAAGAACCACGCCACCCGGACCTCGGCGCCGGTCAGCGTGCGCAGGCGACTCGCCACCTGGGTGGCCAGCAGCGAGTTGCCGCCGAGGGTGAAGAAGTCGTCGTCCGCGCCGACCCGCTCCAGGCCGAGCACCTCGGCGAAGACCTCCGCCACGGTCTGTTCCAGGGCGGTGGCCGGGGCACGGAAGACGGCCGCCTCGAATTCGGGGTCGGGCAGCGCGGCGCGGTCCAGCTTGCCGTTCACGTTCAGCGGCAGGGCGTCGAGGACCACGAAGGCGGCCGGGACCATGTACGACGGCAGCGCCGCCGACAGGGCCGACTTCACCTGCGGCACCTCGATATCCGAGCCGGACGGGACCAGGTAGGCGACCAGCCGGTCGCCGGTTTTGGCGTCGGTCTTGGCGAGCACCGCGGTCTGGGCGATCTCCGGCAGCGCCAGCAGCGCCGCCTCGATCTCGCCGAGCTCGATACGGAAACCACGGATCTTCACCTGGAAGTCGGTGCGGCCCCGGTACTCCAGCTCGCCGGTCGAGTTCCACGCGACCAGGTCACCGGTGCGATACATGCGCTCGCCGGTCGCGAACGGGTCGGCCACGAAGCGATCCGCGGTCAGATCCGGTCGCCCGAAGTAGCCGCGCGCCAATTGCGCACCGGCGAGGTACAACTCGCCCGGCACCCCGGCGGGCACCGGACGCAGCCGGGCGTCGAGCACGTAGACGCGGCTGTTCCATTCCGGCGCGCCGATCGGCACCGAGACGCGGTCGGCGGCGGTGACCTCGTGGTTGGTGATGGACACCGCGGCCTCGGTCGGGCCGTACAGGTTGTAGAGGCCCACCGAAGGGAAGGCGGTGCGGAACCGCTGCGCGAGCGTCGCGGGCAGCGCCTCACCGATGGCCAGCACGCGCCGCAGCGCGCCCGGTCCGACGGCCGAATTCGATTCGGCCAGTAGCGCGTCCAGCATGGACGGCACCGTGTGCAGCACGGTCACGGCCGTGCGGGCCATGAGCGCGTTGAGGTACACGGGGTCGCGGTGGCCGTCGGGCTCGGCGATGACCAGGCGGCCGCCCGAGACGGCGGCGGACCAGAATTCCCACACCGACAGGTCGAAGGTGGACGCCGTCTTCAGCAGTACCGCGTCGTCGACACCGAGATCGAATTCCGCTGTCTTCCACTGCAACTGGTTGACGATCGCCGCGTGCGGCACGGCCACGCCCTTGGGGCGGCCGGTCGATCCCGAGGTGAAGATGACGTAGGCGGTGTTCGCCGGCCGCAGGGGCGCGACCCGCTCGGCGTCGGTGATCGGCCCGGCCGGAACCGAATCCGTCGCCAGCTCGTCCATGCGGACCATCGGTGCGAGACCGGTCACGAAGCCGGTCGCGCTCGTGGTGAGGACGCACACCGGCGCGGCCGATTCCAGGATGTGGCCGGTGCGCTCGGCGGGCTGATCCGGATCGACGGGCACGTACGCGCCACCCGCCGCGGTGACCGCGTACATGGCCACCACCAGGTCGGTCGAGCGCCGCAGGGCCAGCGCCACCCGGGACTCGGGGCCGACGCCCAGCGAGATCAGGTGGCGCGCCAGGCGGTTGACCCGCTGCGCGAGTTCGGCGTAGGTCAGCTCGCCCTCGCCGTCGGCGACCAGGGCGGTCCGCCCGGCGTGGGCGCTCGCGGTCCGGTCGAGCAGGGACGCCAGCGTGGCGCGGGTGTCGGCCTCGTGCCGGGTGTCGTTCCAGCCCTGCAGGATTCGGGCCCGTTCCGCAGACGCGAGCAGCTCCACCTCGCCCACGGGGGTCGCCGGTTCGGCCACCACGCTGGTGAGCAGCCGCACGAAGCGCTCGGCGAACCCCGCGACGGTGGCCTGGTCGAACAGGGCGGTCGCGTAGGTGAAGTGGCCGAGAATGCCTGCGGGCTCACCGGTTTCGCTGTAGCGGTCGGCGGCGATCAGGTGCAGGTCGAATTGCGACAGCTCGGTGTCGATGTCGAGGCCCGCGACGGTCAGCTCCGGCAGTTCCAGACCGGCCTGGCTGTGGTTCTGGAAGGACAGGCCCACCTGGAACAGCGGGTGCCGGGCGGTGGAGCGCACCGGGTTGAGCACCTCCACCAGGCGCTCGAACGGGACGTCGGCGTGCGCGAAGGCGGCGAGGTCGGTTTCGCGCTGCCGCGCCAGCAGTTCGGTGAAGCTCGCGCCCCCGTCCACCCGGGTACGGAAGACCAGGGTATTGACGAACATGCCGATCAGGTCGTCGAGTTCCTCTTCGCCGCGGCCCGCGATCGGGGTGCCGATGGCGATGTCGTCGGTGCCCGAGAGCCGGGCCAGCAGCACGGCCAGCGCGGTGTGCACGACCATGAAGAGTGTCGCGCCCTCGGCGCGCGCCAGGTCCACCAGCGCGCGGTGGGCGGCGGCGTCGATACTGAGCTCGACCTTGCCGCCGTGGAAGGACTGCACGGCCGGGCGCGGCCGGTCCGAGGGCAGGTCGAGCTGGTCGGGCAGTCCGGCCAGGGCCTGCTGCCAGTAGCCGATCTGGGCGGCGGCCACCGACTGCGGATCGTGCTCGTCGCCCAGCAGTTCGCGCTGCCAGATGGCGTAGTCGGCGTATTGCACCGGCAGCGGCTGCCACGCCGGTTCCAGATCCATGGACCGGGCGGCGTAGGCCACCATGAGGTCCCGGGTCAGCGGGGTCACCGACGAGCCGTCACCGGAGATGTGGTGGATCACCAGGGCCAGCACGTATTCGCCCGGGGCGTCGGTGATCTCGAACAGCGCGATGCGCAGCGGCACCTCGGTGGTGACGTCGAACAGGTGCGAGGCCACCGCGAGCACCGCGTCCGGAACCTCGCCGGAGGCGACGGCGCGGACCTCGAGGACGGGCGTCGCCTGCGCGACCGGAAGCACCACCTGCACGGGGCCGTTGTCGGTCTCGGGGTAGATGGTGCGCAGGATCTCGTGGCGCGCAACCACATCCGCGACGGCCGCGCGCAGCGCAGCCACATCCAGGGTGCCGGTGAGCCGGACCGCGGCGGGGATGTTGTAGGCGGCGGACTCGGTGTCGAAGCGGTTGAGGAACCACATGCGCTGCTGCGCCGGGGACAGCGGAATGTGCTCCGGGCGCGGACCGGCCACCAGGGCGCGGCGGCCGGTGCCGGTGGCCGATTCGAGGGCGGCGGCCAGCGCCGCCACCGAGGGCGCGTCGAAGAGGATGCGGACCGGGACGCGAGTGTCGAGGGCCGCGCCGAGGCGGGCCACCACCTGGGTGGCGACCAGGGAGTTGCCGCCGAGGGCGAAGAAGTCGTCGTCGCGGCCGACCGGGTGGCCGAGGCCGAGGGTCTCGGCGAAGACGGCGGCGACGGTCTGCTCGACCGGGGAGACCGGGGCGCGGAATTCGCGAACCTCGAATTCCGGTGCGGGCAGCGCCTTCCGGTCCAGCTTGCCGTTGGCGTTGACCGGCATGGCGTCCAGCACCACCAGAGCGGCGGGCACCATGTAGGACGGCAGCCGGGCGGCCAGGTGCGCCTTCAGCGCGGTGCTCAATTTGCCTCCGCTGCGCTCCGGCGGGTTCGCGGCGCTGAAGTCTCGTTCTTCCCTCCTCCGCTCCCCCGCTTCGCTCCCCGCGCTTGCGCCGCGACCCTGTGTGCTCGACATCTCGGGAACCACGTAGGCCACGAGCTGGTCGCCGAGGTCCGAGTCGGAACGCATGACCACGACGGCCTGGTCCACGTAGGGGTGCGAGGTGAGGGCGGCCTCGATCTCGCCGAGCTCGATGCGCAGGCCGCGCAGCTTCACCTGGAAGTCGGTGCGGCCCAGGTAGACCAGCTCGCCATCGGCGTTCCACCGGACAAGGTCGCCGGTGCGGTACAGGCGCTCGCCACGGCGGAAGGGGCTGGCCACGAAGCGATCCGCGGTCAGGTCGGCGCGGCCGACGTAACCGCGGGCCAGCTGCGCGCCCGCCAGGTAGAGCTCACCCACCAGGCCGGGGGCGACCGGGTGCAGGCGCGAGTCCAGCACGTAGGCGCGGGCGTTCCAGACCGGGCCGCCGATCGGCACGGCACCGGAGACGTCGCCGGCGACCGGCGCGTAGGTGGCGTGCACAGTGAATTCGGTGGGGCCGTACAGGTTGTGCAGCTCCGCCGGGCTGATCGCGCGGAAGGCGTCGACCGCGTCGGAGGTGAACGCCTCACCGGCCACCAGCAGCGCCCGCAGCGATGTCAGCAGCGCGGGATCGGCGGCCGCCGAGAAAGCGCGCAGCATGGACGGCACGAACGAGGTGAGGGTGACCCGTTCGGCGGCGATGACATCGGCCAGGTACAGCGGGTCGCGGTGCCCGTCGGGCGTGGCGACGACCATGCGGCCGCCGGTGGCCAAGGGGCCGAACAGTTCCCACACCGACACGTCGAAGGTGGCCGGGGTCTTGAACAGCACGATGTCGTCGCCGTCGAGCGCGTATTCGGCGGTGATCCAGCGGATCTGGTTCACGGCGGCGGCGTGCGGCACGGCCACGCCCTTGGGACGGCCGGTGGAGCCGGAGGTGAAGATGACGTACGCGGTGTTCTCCGCGCGCAGCGGCGCACGGCGTTCCACGTCGATGACCGGGCGGTCGGCGTAGCCCGCGAGGATGGCGGTGTCGATCTCGAGCACCGGGTGCGCGCCCGCGTCGAAGGCGTCGCGGGAAGTGGTGAGCACGCACACCGGTTCGGCGGTGTCGAGCACGTGCGCGATGCGCTCGGCGGGCTGGTCCGGGTCCAGCGGCACGTAGGCGCCACCCGCGGCCAACACGGCGTAGACGGCGGTCACGAAGTCCAGCGAGCGCCGGATGTGCAGGGCCACCAGCGATTCCGGTCCGACACCCTCGGCGATGAGGCGGCGGGCCAGGCGGTGGACGCGGGCCGAGAACTCGGCGTAGGTGAGCTGCTCGCCGTCATGGACCAGGGCGATGGCGGCGGGGGTACGCAGCGCCTGGGTCTCGAACAGCGACACCAGGGTCGCGGTGGCCGCGCGGGGCAGCCCGGCCGCGACGTCGACGGCGGTGGCGTTCCAGTCCGACAGCACCCGCTGCCGTTCGTCCACCGCCAGCAGGTCGAAGTCGCCGACCGCCCGTTCCGGATGGGTGGCCACCGCGACCAGGGTGCGGCGCAGCCGCTCGGCCAGCCGATCCAGGGATTCCGGATCGAACAGGTCGGTGGCGTAGGTGAACGCGGCCGAAATGCCCTGTGCCACACCGTCGGCGGTGGTCCGCTCGACCAGCGTCAGATCCAGGTCGAACTTGGCGACCGGCACGGTCAGGTCGACGTCGGAGACGGTGACGCCGGGCAGTTCGAACACGGCCGGGGTCATGTTCTGCACGGTCAGCGACACCTGGAACAGCGGGTGCCGGGCCTGCGAGCGCGGCGGATCCAGCAGCTCCACAATGCGTTCGAACGGCGCGTCGGCGTGCTCGAAGGCGGCCAGGTCGGTCTGCCGCACGGCGGCGAGCAGTTCGGCGAAGCTGGCGTTGGGGTCGACCTCGGTGCGCAGCACCAGGGTGTTGACGAACATGCCGATCAGGTTGTCCAGCTCGGCCTCGCCGCGACCCGCGATGGGCGCGCCGATGGCGATATCGCGGGTGCCGGACACCCGCGCCAGCAGCACCGCGAAGGCGGCGTGCAGCACCATGAACAGCGTCGTATTGTGCTGCTGCGCAACCCGGTTCAGGGCGCCGTGCACGTGCGGGTCGATATCGAAGGCGTGCACCGCGCCGCGCCCGGAGGCCACCGCCGGCCGGGGCCGGTCGGTGGGCAGCTCCAGCTGATCGGGCAGTCCGGTCAGGGCGGAGCGCCAGTAGTCGAACTGGCGGGCCAGCAGCGAGCCGGAATCGTGTTCGTCGCCGAGGCTTTCGCGCTGCCACAGCGCGTAGTCGGCGTACTGCACCGGCAGCGGGGTCCAGGACGGTTCCCGCCCCTGCATGCGGCCGAAGTAGGCGGTCATCAGGTCGCGGGTGAGCGGGCCGCCGGAGAAGCCGTCGCCGGCGATGTGGTGGACCACGCAGACCAGCACGTGGTCCTCGGCGTCCAGGCGCAGCAGCCGCAGCCGCAGCGGCGGGACGGTGGTCACGTCGAAGGGCGCGAAGGCGGCCTCCGAGACCACCTGCGCCACCTCGGCTTCGGTGACCGGGACGACCGGCAGCGAGGGCATGGCGTCGGGCTCGTGGACGTCCAGGATCACCTGGTGGCCGACGCCCTCGTGCTCGGGATAGTAGGTGCGCAGCACCTCGTGCCGGGCGACCAGGTCGGCCACGGCGTCGCGCAGGGCGGGCACGTCGAGCGGGCCGGTGACGCGCAGCGCGATGGGCAGGTTGTAGGTGGCGGCGTCGGTGTCGAGGCGGTTGAGGAACCACATGCGCTGCTGCGCGTAGGACAGCGGCACCAGCTCCGGCCGCGGCATCGGCCGCAGCGGCGCGACGGCCGAATCGTCCAGTGCGCCCAGCGAATTCGCGAGTTCCGCGACGGTGGGCGCCTCGAACAGGGCGCGTACCGGCACCCGGGTGCCGACCGCGGCGCCCAACCGCGCCACCACCCGGGTGGCGTTCAGCGAGTTGCCGCCCAGCTCGAAGAAGTCGTCGTCCGCGCCCACCCGTTCCAGGTGCAGCACGGTCGCGAACACCTCGGCCACCGTGCGCTCGGCTGCGGTGGCGGGCTCGCGGTATTCGCGGGCCTGGAACTGCGGCACCGGCAGCGCCTTGCGGTCCAGCTTGCCGGAGGCGTTGAGCGGCATGGCGTCCAGCCGCACCACGGCGGAGGGCACCATGTAGGACGGCACGGATTCGCGGGTGTGCGAGAGCAGTCCGGCGTCGGTGACCCGCGCGCCGTCCTCGAGCACCACGTAGGCGACGAGGCGGTCGCCGCTCGCGCCGCGCACCAGCGAGACCGCGGCCCGGTGCACGGCCGGGTGGCCGAGCAGCACGGTCTCGATCTCACCGAGCTCGATGCGCTGGCCGCGCAGCTTGACCTGGAAGTCGCTGCGGCCCAGGTACTCCAGCGCATGCGAGGCGCCGGCCGAGCCGACGGGTTCGGCACCGCCGACGTCGATCCAGCGGACCACGTCACCGGTGCGGTAGAGCCGCTGCCCGTCCTCGTGGGCGACGAAGCGTTCGGCGGTGAGCGCGGGCGCGCCGAGGTAGCCCCGCGCCAATTGCACGCCGGCGACATAGAGTTCACCGGCCGCGCCGAAGGGCACCGGCCGCAGCTGCCGATCCAGCACCAGCACCCGGGTATTGGCGACGGGCCTGCCGATCGGCACGGCGACGCCGTGGACGCGCTCGGCCGGGTGCGCGGTGACCACGGTGGCCTCGGCCGGGCCGTACCAGTTCACCAGCACGGTATCCGGCAGCGCGGCAGCGAATTTCGTGGCGCTCTCCGCCGTGAGGGCCTCACCGGCGGCGAACACCCAGCGCAGCGAGGGGTGCCGCCGGGCCGCGCCGTCGAGGTAGGCGTCGAGCATGGACGGCACGAAATGCACGGAGGTGACGGCGTATTCGTCGATCGTGCGCGCGATGTAGGCCGGGTCGCGGTGCCCGTCCGGTTCGGCCACCACCACGGCCGCGCCGGTCTGCAACGGCCAGAACAGCTCCCAGGTGGAGATGTCGAAGGTGATGGGCGTCTTGTGCAGCACCACGTCGCCCGCGCGGTGCGGGTAGGTGCGCTGGGCCCAGCGGAACTGGTTGGCCATCTGCCGGTGCGTGATGACCACGCCCTTGGGGCGGCCGGTGGAGCCGGAGGTGTAGATGACGTAGGCAGCATTGTCCGGGCGCACACCCGCGGGGGCGACCTCCACGAACGGGTCCGCGCCCGCGAGCGCGTCCACGAAGAACAGCGGTACGCCGGAGGCGGTTTCGAAGTCGTCGGCCGCGCGCGTGAGCACGCACACCGGCGCGGAACCCGCGAGGACGTACTCGTTGCGCTCGGCCGGGTGATCGGGATCCACCGGCACGTACGCGCCGCCGGAGCGCAGCACCGCGTAGACGGCGACCACCAGATCGATGCCGCGCCGCATGGCCACAGCCACCCGGGATTCCGCGCCGACACCGCGCAGGGTGAGCTCCTGCGCGAGACGGCGGGAGCGGGCGTCCAGCTCGGCGTAGGTCAGGGTGGTGCGGCCGAAGATCACAGCCGGGGCGTCCGGGGTCCGCGCCACCTGGGCGTCGAACAGGGTGAGCAGCGTCGAATCGTCCAGCAGCTCGGGCACTTCGGTGGCATTGACGGCCGCCAGCTCGCGGCGCTCGCCGTCGAGCAGCGCGTCCACCGCGGCCACCCGCGCTCGCGGGTCGGCGGCGATGCGGGACAGCAGCGCCGAAAGCCGGTCCGCGATGGCCTGGGCCGCGTCCGCCTCGAAGAGGTCGCGCAGGTACTTCACGCCGAAGCCGAGGCCCTTGCCGCGCGGCTGCACCATGACGGTGAGCGGATAGTGGGTGCCGTTCACCGCGGACGCGCCGAGAATGCCCGCGCCGTCGATGGGCGCGGCGGCGTCGTCGAGGGACTCCTCGTCCACCGGGAAGGAGGCGAACACGACGATGGAGTCGAAAAGCCCGTCGACTCCGGCGATCTCCTGGATCTCGCCCAGCCCGACATAGTGGTGGTCGAGCAGCGCGGCCTGTTCGTCCTGCAGCGCCCGCAGCACCTCGGTGAGCGTGCTGCCCGGGGTCAGCCGCACCCGCACCGGGATGGCGTTGAGGAACAGGCCGATCATCGTCTCGATGCCCGCCAGCTGCGGCGGACGGCCGGACACGGTGGCGCCGAAGACGACATCGTCGCGGTCCGTGCTGCGGCCGATGAGCAGACCCCACGCGGCCTGCACGACGGTATTGAGGGTGACGCCCGCCTCGTGCGCCACCCGGGTGAGCGCGGCGGTGTCGTCCTCGGACAGCTGGAAGGCGACTTCGCCGATGCCCGAGGTGATCTCGCGCGAGGGATCGACGGCCGCGAGCGGCGTCGGCTCGGTGAACCCGTCGAGGGTCTCGCGCCACGCCTCCCGCGCCGCGGCGTGATCGCGCGCGGCCAGCCAGGCCAGGTAGTCACGGTAGGACCGCACCGCCGGGATCTGCGCCGCGTCGCCGCCGGCCGCGTACAGCAGCAGCATGTCCTGGATGAGCAGCGGCATGGACCAGCCGTCGATGAGGATGTGGTGGCTGGTGACACACACCCTGCAACGGTCGGCGGCCGTGCGGTACAGCGCCACGCGCAGCAGCGGCCCGGTGCCCATGTCGAAGTGGCGGGCCACGTCGAAGGCCATCAGCCGGTCGGTCTCGGCCAGCGCCTCGGCGGGCACCCGGTCACTGAGATCCAGGTACTGCCAGGGCAGTTCGACCTCGTCGAGGACAATCTGCAGCGGATTGCCCGCGCTGTCCTCGGCGAAGACCACCCGCAGGTTCACGTGCCGGTCCAGCATGGCGCGGGCGGCGGCGTGCACGCGCGCCACGTCGATCTCACCGGCCAGGTCGAGGGCGAACTGGACCATGTAGGCGTCGACGGAGGATTCGGCCAGCCGCGCGTGGAACAGCATGCCGGTCTGCAGCGGGGTGAGCGGCCACACCTCCGACAGGTTCGGGTAGCGCTCACGCAGCCGCGCCTCGTCGTCGGCGCTCAACTCGACCAGTGGTCCGGTGGCGAGTTCCTCGGTGGCGGCGGCGGTGTCGACCGGCACCGCGAGCTCGGCCAGCGCGGCCACCGTGCGGGCGGCGAACATCTCCTTGGGCCTGAAGCCCAGACCCCGGGCCCGCGCCCGGGACACGATCTGGATGGCGGTGATGGAATCCACGCCGAGGCTGAAGAAGTCGTCGTCGAGGCCGACCCGGTCCAGGCGCAGCACCTCGGCGATGACCTCGGCCACCGCCTGCTGCGCCGCCGTCTCCGGGGCCCGGTACTCGGTGACCTCGAGTTCCGGCTCGGGCAGCGCGCGGCGGTCCAGCTTGCCCGCGGGCGTCAACGGGATGGTGTCGAGAACGATGATGGCGGCCGGCACCATGTGCGCGGGCAGCGTCCGCTCGGCCAGCTCCGACAGCACCGCGGTGTCCACCGGGAAGCCCGGGGCCGCATGCACATACGAGACCAGCGCGGTGGCGCGGCCGTTCACCTCGTGACCGACGGTGACCGCGAAGTCGACCGACTCGTGCCCGGCGAGCACCGCGTCGATCTCGCCCAGCTCGATGCGCAGGCCGCGGATCTTCACCTGGAAGTCGTTGCGGCCCACATACTCCAGCTCACCGGCGGCATTGGCGCGCACCAGGTCACCAGTGCGGTAGAGCCGGGCCCCCGCGCCCCCGTCGAACGGGTTCGCGACGAAGCGGGCCGCGGTCAGTTCCGGCCGGGCGTGATACCCGCGCGCCAGCAGCGCACCCGCGATGTACAGCTCGCCCGGGGTGCCGACCGGCACCGGACGCAGCCATTCGTCCAGCACGTACGCGGCGGCGCCGCGAATGGGGGCGCCGATGGTCACCGGCCGGTCCGGGGACAGCGGATCGGAGATATTGGTCGCGATGGTCGCCTCGGTCGGGCCGTAGGCATTGTGGAAGCGGCGGCGACCGGACGGGTCGCCGGACCAGCGGCGCACCAGCTCGGCCGAAATGGCCTCGCCGCCACCGACGATGGCCTCCATGGTGGTGAGCTGATCCGGGTCCAGCGAGGCCAGCACCGACGGCGTGATCAGGCCGTGGGTGACCCGCTCCCGGGCGATCAGGCGGCCCAGTTCGTCACCGCCGTACACCTCGGGCACCGCGACCACCATGGTCGCGGCCGCGCCGATGGCCATCAGCAGTTCCATGATCGAGGCGTCGAAGGACGGGGTGGCCACCTGCAGCACCCGCGACTCCGGCCCGATGCCGAAGCGGTCACGCATCTCCGCGGTCAGCGCGGCCAGGCCGGTGTGGGTGACCACCACGCCCTTGGGCAGGCCCGTCGACCCCGAGGTGTAGATGGCGTAGGCCGGATGCTCGGCGCGCAGCGGGCGCGCGCGGTCGGCATTGGTGACCGGTTCGGCCGGATAGCCCTGGGCGGCGGCCGCGATCTCCTCGGTGTCCAGCTCCAGCCAGGGCAGCGTGGTCGGCAGGCCCGAGCGGGTGTCGGCCACGGTCAGGCCCAGCACGGCTCGCGAGTCCGAGATCATGTGCCGCACGCGGTCGGCCGGATAGTTGGGGTCCACGGGGACGAAGCCCGCGCCGGTCTTGGCGATCGCCCATACCGCCACCACCGACTCCAGCGAGCGGCGGATACCGACCGCGACCAGATCCTCCGGGCCGATGCCGCGGGTGATGAGCAGGCGCGCCAGCCGGTTCGAACGCTCGTCGAGTTCGGCGTAGCTCAGCGCGGCCAGGCTGCGGTCGGCGTCGGCGACCGTGACGGCGAGGCCACCCGGATTGGCCTCGACCGCGGTCGCCAGCAGCTGCGGCAATGTCGGAATGTGGGGTCCACGGCGGGTCCGGGTGGGACGTACGCGCGCCGTGCGGGTCATGCCGCCACCGCCACGAGCTCGATCTTCCGGTCCCCGACCACCCGAATCATGCAGCCTGTCCTCATCCTGTCCGTCATTGCCCATACCGCCGCGTGCACCGACATTGTTCATCGGGTTCACGCAGGCCGCGTTACTCGGCCCTGCTGGTGGCAGGGCTGTCGGCCCCCGCGGAGGGACCGGTCACGCGCGCTTCCCCAAAGGAGTATTCAGTCCTGCGGGCGGGAGGGCCACTCCGGGCCGCTCACCAGGTGCTCATCGGGCGGTGGCGGACCCCGGGACGGCGACGACGGTCAGACCCGACCACCGGGCGGGGACGGGCAGCCCGTCCACCACGAGAGCGGTGAGATCGTCCAGTTCCGCGGGGTCCGGTCCGTCGAGCCGGGCCCGGTCGGCGAACAGGTGGGTGACCCATTCGTCGGCGAGGGTCTCGGTGAGATCGGCTCCGGCCTCCGCCAGGACCATTGACGCCCCGACGCCGCCGGCGGCGACCGGTTCGATGAGCGCGAGGGGGTGATCCGCCAAACCGGACCAGTAGGTGCGTGATTCGAAGGTGAGCTCGGACTCGGCCCGCACCCGATCCACCATGGCCGCGACCTCGTCATAGTTCAGCGGCGCCCGGCCCGGCGCCGCGAAGGCGGTGTCATCGCCGCGCAGTGCGCGAATGCGGTGCGCGTAGGTGACCGGCCGCGCCGATTCGGTGGCGACCTCGGCGGCCACCCCGGGATCGTCCAGGGCGAGCCAGTCGATGCCGGGCACGGCAATCGGTTTCCCGGCGGTCAGGCCCACCTTCACATCCAGTCCACTGGGCGGCAGCCGGTCCAGACCGGCCAGCGGCACCACCGCCGCACCGGTCTTGAGTACCGCCCAGGTGGCCACGGCCAGGTCGGCTCCCCGGTCCAGCCGCACGGCGACGCCGGTGCCGGGGCCGCAGCCGCGCCCGATCAGGAAGCGGGCCAGTCGCGAGGAGCGGGCGTCGAGGTCCCGGTAGGACACCGTCTCCTCGCCCCGGACCAGGGCCGGACCGTCGGGGTCGTCCTCGACCGCGGCGGACAGCGACTGCGGCAGCGCGGTGCCGCGCGCGGTGGTGGTCACCGCCGGGGCGGGCGCGGGCAGCGCCTGGGCGCGGGCGCGCTCGGCCGGGCTCAGCAGGTCGATGTCGCCCACCGGCATGTGTGGATCGGCGGCCACCGCGGCCAGGATGCGCACCAGGCGCGCGCCCAGGGCCTCGATGGTGGACTCGTCGAAAAGCTCGGTGGCATAGGCGAAGACGACGGTGAGGTCGCCGGGGGTACCGTCCGCGGCGAGCGGCCCGGCCTCGACGCCGATCTGCAAGTCGAACTTGGCGGCCTCCAGCGCCGCGTCCACCCCGGAGACCGACAGCGCTCCGCCTCCCCGCGCTTCGGGCAGCTCGAGCTCGACCACCTCGTTGTGCTGCAGCGCGAGCACCACCTGCAGCAGCGGATCGGCCTGGCCACGGCCGGGTGCGACCGCCTCCACCACACGCTCGAACGGCACGTCCGCGTGCGCGAAGGCGGACAGATCGGTTTCGCGGGCGGCGGCCACCAGATCGTCGAAGGAGGCGGCGGGATCGACCGTGCTGCGCAGGGTGAGGGTATTGACGAACATGCCGACCAGGCCGTCGAGCACCTGCTCGCCGCGCCCCGCGATCGGGGTGCCGACGACGATGTCCGGGCTGCCCGACTGCCGCGCCAGCAGGACCGCGACGGCCGCGTGCATCACCATGAACAGTGACGCATTGTGGCGGCGCGCAATGCGATTCAGCTCGGCGTGGATCTCGGCGGGCACCAGGTAGTCGACCAGCGCGCCCGCCATGGACGGCGCCGGCGGGCGGGGCCGGTCCAGCGGCAGCAGCGGCCGCGCGGGCAGACCGGCGAGCTGTCCGCGCCAGTAGTCCACCTGCGCCGCGGCGACGGAGTTCTCGTCGGTGTCCGAGCCGATCACCGCGTGCTGCCACAGTGCGAAGTCGGCGTACTGCACGGGCAGCGGCGCCCAGCCGGGCGTCTCGCCCGCGGCGCGCGCGGTGTAGGCGGTCATGAGATCGCGGGCCAGCGGCGCGAAGGAGGCGCCGTCGGCGGCGATGTGATGGGCGACCAGGATCAGCAGGTAGTCGTCGGGCGCGTCCCCGGTGAGCAGTCGCATGCGCACCGGAACCTGGTGCGCGACATCGAATCCGGCGTAGATGAGCTCCTGTACCCGCGCGCCGATGTCGCGGGCGCGCTCCGTCTCGAGACCACCCGCCAGCGCCTCCGCGACCGAGAGCACCTCCTGATAGGGAGCGCCGCCGGGGCCCGATTCCGGGTAGCGGGTGCGCAGTACCTCGTGGCGGGTCAGGACGTCCTCCGCGGCGCGTGCCAGGGCGGGCACGTCGAGGGTGCCGGTGAGGCGGATGACCATCGGGATGTTGTAGGCCGGGGACTCCGGGTCCAGCTGATTGAGCACCCACATGCGCTGCTGCGCCAGCGACAACGGCACCCGCGCCGGCCGCTCCCCCGCCACCAGCGGCGGACGCGCACCGGTCGCGGTGCCCGGCACGATACGCGCCGCCAGACCGGAAACCGTTGCGGTCTCGAAGAGGTCGCGCACCGAGACGGTGGCTTCCAGCGCTTCGTTGATCCGCGAGACCGCCCGGGTGGCGATCAGCGAGTTGCCGCCCAGCTCGAAGAAGTCGTCGTCCGCGCCGACCCGGTCCGCGCCGAGCAGATCCACGAAGACGCCCGCCACGATCTCTTCGATCGGGGTGGACGGCGCGCGGAAACGCCGGGGCTCGAACACCGGGGCGGGCAGGGCCCGGCGGTCCAGCTTGCCGGAGGCGTTGAGCGGGAAGGCGTCCATGACCGCGATCGAGGAGGGCACCATATAGGCCGGAAGCAGCTGCGTCAGAGCGGCTTTCACCAGCGTGGGATCGACCTCCGCGGCGGGGTCGCGGGCCACGTAGCCGACCAGCTGCTCACCGCCCTGCGCGTCGGCGCGCACCACCACGACCGACTGGGCCACCCCGGGCTGGGCCAGCAGGGCCGCCTCGATCTCGCCCAGTTCGATGCGCAGGCCGCGCAGTTTCACCTGGAAGTCGGTGCGGCCCAGGTATTCCAGTTCGCCGTCGGCACGCCACTTCACGAGGTCGCCGGTGCGGTACATGCGCGCCCCGTGACCGAAGGGGTCGGCGACGAACCGGTCAGCGGTCAGGTCCGGGCGGGCCACATAGCCGATGGCCAGCTGGTCACCGGCCAGATACAGCTCGCCCGGGACGCCGGGGGCGACCGGTCGCAGCCGCGAATCCAGCACGTACAGTGCGGTATTGAAGACCGGCCGGCCGATCGGCACCGACACGGTGTCGGCATCGGTCACCTCGTGATAGGTGACGTCGACCGCGGCCTCGGTCGGACCGTAGAGGTTGTGCAGGCGGGCGGTGGTCAGCTCCCGTAGTCGCTGCGCCGTCGGCGCGGGTAGCGCCTCGCCGGAGGCGAACACTGTTTTTAATTTGCCTCCGCTGCGCTCCGGCGGGTTCGCGGCGCTGAAAGTCTCGTTCTTCCCTCCCTCCGCTCCCCCGCTTCGCTCCTCCGCTCCTCTCAGTCCAGAACGAGACGCGCCGCGAACCAATGGGTTGCTCTCACCCAGCGCGGACAGGAAGACCGAGAGCATGGACGGCACGAAATGCACCGTGGTGACACCCTGTTCCGCGATGATCTGCGCCAGGTACACCGGGTCGCGGTGGCCGTCGGGCTTGGCGAGCACCAGGCGCGCGCCGGTCTGCAAGGGCCAGAAGAACTCCCACACCGAGACATCGAAGGTGGCCGGAGTCTTCTGCAGCACCACATCCGCGTAGGTCAGCCGGTACTGCGCCTGCATCCAGACCAGCCGATTGACAATGGCGGCGTGACTGACGGCCACGCCCTTGGGCCGGCCGGTCGAGCCCGAGGTGAACAGGACGTAGGCCGGGTGCCCCGGCCGCACCGGACGGGTCCGTTCGGCGTCCGAGATCGGTGTGCTCGGCCACCGGGTCCGCGCCCGCTCCTCGGCCTCCTCGACGAAGCGGGCGGGAGTGCCGCTCCCGCTGTCGAAGCCGTCCCGCCGGGTGGTCAGCACCAGGCGCGGCTCGGCGGTGCCGAGAATGTGCTCGTTACGGTCGAGCGGCTGGTCGGGGTCCAGCGGCAGGTAGGCGGCGCCGGTCATGAGGACCGCGTACATGGCCACCACCAGCTCGGTGGAGCGCCGGATGGCCAGGGCCACCGAGGTTTCCGGCCCGACTCCGTAGCCGTCGATGAGTTCGCGGGCCAGCCGGCGGGCGCGGTCGGCCAGTTCCCGATAGGTGAGGCGCTCGTCCGCGCAGACCAGTGCCACGGTGTCCGGGGTGTCGGCGACCTGCGCCTCGAACATCGAGATCAGGGTCGGCACGACATCGTTCGGCAGGCCGGCCGCGGCGGTGACGTCGAAGCCGGTGGCATTCCAGTCGGTCAGGACGCGGTGGCGTTCCTCGGGCGCGAGCAGGTCGAGATCCCCGACGGGCGCGCCCGGGTCGGCCGCGACCAGTTCCAGCACGCGGGCGAAGCGGCGGGCGAACGACGCGATGGTCGGCTCGTCGAAAAGGTCCAGCGCGTAGGAGAATTCGGCCGCCATCCCGATGCCGTCGCCGCGCTCGTCCACCGTCTCCTGCACGGTCAGCTGCAGGTCGAACTTGGCGAAGGGCACCTCGAGGTCGGTGCCCGAGACGGTGAGCCCGGGCAGCCGGAATTCGGCGGGCGCCAGGTTCTGGAACGAGAGCATCACCTGGAACAGCGGATTGCGCGCCTGCGAGCGGGCCGGGTCGAGCAGGTCCACCAGTCGTTCGAAGGGCACGTCGGCGTGGCCGAAGGCGCGTACGTCGGTGTCGCGCACCAAGTCCAGCAGGTCGGCGAACCCGGCGGCGGGATCGACGTCGGTGCGCAGCACGAGGGTATTGACGAACATGCCGATGAGGTCGTCCAGTTCGGCCTCGCCGCGCCCGGCCACCGGCGTGCCCACGGCGATGTCCCGGGTGCCGGACAGCCGAGCCAGCAGGACCGTCAGTGCCGTGTGCACGACCATGAAGGTGGTGCCGTTGTGGCCGCGGGCCAGCCGGCGCACGGCGGCGTAGACGTCGTCGGCGAGTTCGAAGCGGTAGGTGCCGCCACGATACGAGGCGACCGGCGGTCGCGGGCGATCCGACGGCAGCACCAGTTCGTCGGGTAGTTCGGCCAGTGTCTCGTGCCAGAAGGCGATCTGCCGTGCCAGCGTGGAGTTCTCGTCGTCCTCGGCGCCGAGTGCCGTACGCTGCCACAGGGTGTAGTCGGCGTACTGCACCGGCAGCGGAGCCCAGTGCGGCGCGGCCCCGGAACTGCGGGATACGTACGCGGTCACCAGGTCCCGGGTGAGCGGGCCCATGGAGAAGCCATCGGCGGCGATGTGGTGCACCACGCCGACCAGCACCTGCTCGCCGGGTCCGAGGCGCAGCACCCGCAACCGGATGGGCGGGGTGGCGGTGACGTCGAAGCCCGTCCCGCCGAGCGCCAGCACCCGGGTGGTCAGCTCCGCGGCATCGATGTCCTCGACCGGCAGGTCGGGTATCGCACGGGGATCGGTGAGCGGCAGCACCTGCTGATGGCCCTCGCCGTCCACCTCCGGATAGACGGTGCGCAGCACCTCGTGCCGCTCGACCAGGTCGCGGACGGCGGCGCGCATGGCCTCGAGGTCGAGTTCGCCAGAGAGCCGCACCGCGAGCGGCACATTGTCTACCGCGCTGTCGGGTGCGAACCGATTGAGGAACCACATGCGCTGCTGCGCGTACGACAGCGGCACGCGGTCGGGCCGCGGCCCGGATACCAGTGCGGGGGCGGTGTTCCCGGTCGCCTCCCCGGCCAGCAGCGCGGCCAGGTCGGCGACGGTGGACGCCTCGAACAGCACGCGCACCGGAACCCGCAGGCCCAGCGCGGTACCGATGCGGGCCACGGCCTGGGTGGCCAGCAGCGAGTTGCCGCCCAGCTCGAAGAAGTCGTCGTCGGAGCCGACGCGCAGCGGCTCGGCGCCGGGCGGGGTGAGCAGGCCGGAGAAGACCTCCGCGACAGCGGCTTCGGCGGCGGTGGCGGGGGCGCGGAAGGCCCGGGTGGTGAAGACCGGTTCCGGCAGCCGCTCGCGGTCCACCTTGCCGACCGGGGTCAGCGGGATCTCGTCGAGCACCATGATGGCGGCGGGAACCATGTACGCGGGCAGGGATTCTCCGGCGAAGGCCGCCAATTCCGCGGTGTCCAGCGCGGTTCCGGGGCTGGGCAGCACATAGGTGACCAGGGCGGCGGCGCCGGTGGGCAGGGTGGCGCCCAGGGTGACCGCGAAGTCCACGCCGGGGTGCGCGGTGAGGGCGCTGTCGATTTCGCCGAGTTCGATGCGCAGACCGCGGATCTTGACCTGGAAGTCGGTGCGGCCGTGGTGTTCGAAATTCCCGTTCTCCAGGCGCTTGACCAGGTCGCCGGTCCGGTACAGCCGCTGCCCGGGTTCGCCGTAGGGTCCGGCGACGAATCGTTCCGCGGTCAGCCCGGGCCGGTTCAGATAGCCCGCGGCGAGTGCCGGTCCGGCCAGATAGAGTTCGCCGACCACGCCGGGCGGCACCGGCCGCAGGCCCGCGTCCAGCACGTACGCGCCGATGCCGGGCAGCAGGGTGCCGATGTGCGTGCCGCCGCCGGGCGGCAGCGCCGCGGTACCGGTGGACAGCGCGGTGACCTCGGTCGGGCCGTATTCGATGTGGAAGTCGCGGTCGGGGGTGATCCAGCGGTCCACCAGGGCGGGCGGCACCCGCTCGCCGCCGCACATGATGGCGCGCAGGTCCTGCGGGACATTCGGATCCAGCGATTCCAGCACCGCCGGCGTGATGCAGATGTGGGTGATCCGTTCGCGGCGGAGCAGCTCGGACAGCTCGTGGCCGCCGAACACGTCCGGCGGCACCACGACCAGGGTGGCGCCCGCGGTGAAGGCGTACAGCATCTCGACGATGGAGAAGTCGAAGCTCGGGGTGGTGAGCTGGGTGATGCGGGAATCCTCGGTCACCGCACGGCATTCCCGGCGGGCGGCCAGTCCGGCCAGCCCGGAGTGGGTGATGGCCACGCCCTTGGGCTTGCCGGTCGAGCCCGAGGTGTAGATGACGTAGGCCAGGTGCTGCTCGGTCAGCGGCCGGGTGCGGTCGGCGTAGGAGATCGGGTGCGCGGGCCGGGCCGCGATGCGCTCGGCCCGGGTGGGATCGTCGAGTTCGATCCAGTAGGCGGCGGTCCCCAGCCCGGCCCGGTGGGTCGCCAGGGTGACACCGAATTTCGCACCGGAGTCGGTGAGCATGTGCTCGATCCGGTCGCCCGGATAGGTCGGGTCCACCGGCAGATAGGTGGCGCCGGTCTTCACGATGGCCCACATGGCCAGCACGGATTCCACCGAGCGCGCGATGCCCATGGCCACCACGTCACCTGGGCCGATGCCCAGGGCGATAAGTTCGCGCGCCACCCGTGAGGACTGCTCGTCGAGCTCCCGGTAGGTGAGTTCGCGCTGGTCGGAAGGGTTTCCGGTGGGATTGAAGCTGATGGCGACGGCATCGCCGGCGGATTCGACTGCCGCGGTGAGCAGTTGACCGAAGAAGGGGCTGCCGGACCGGCGGCGTCTGCTCCCACGGACTGATCTACGGGTTGTATCCATCCGTGTTGTCCACCTCACACGTCCAGCAATCCACACACGTCGAATTTCTTCGACAGCCCGGGCCGAGAAACCGACTCGCCCCGGCGAACCGGCACAGCATAGCCGCGCACAGCAGCTACGGCGGCTCGAACTGGAGGGACTATCGGCGACCCGGCCCCGGCGTTGCACCATGTGACCTGCGCCATAGCGATTGCCGTTCGCTACTACTCGCGCCGCCGGGAGGTGGATCCGGCGGCGCGAGCACGGCCCGCTAGCGTTCGGCTACTCGGGCAGGACGAGCACGGCGGCGTCCGTCCAGCGCTCGGCGGCGGTCGTCGGCGCGTCGAGCACCACGGCCCGAAGATCCTCGAGCGGAGCGGGATTCAGCTCGCCGAGGCGATCGTGGTCGGCGAAGACGTGGGTGACCCACTCGTCGGCCAGCGCCTCGGAGAGATCCGGTCCGGCCGAATCCACCAGGACCACAGAGGCTCCGACCGCGCCCGCCGCGACCACTTCGATCAGGGTCAGCGCCGAATCGGCCGCACCATGGTGGAAGGTGCGCGACTCGAAGGTCAGGTCGAGGGCGCGGGCCCGGTCCACCGCGGCGGCCAGGCCGTCGTAGGTGAGGGTCCGATCCGCCGCCGCGTGGGCGATGTCGGCGCCGCTCAGTGCGCGAATCCGGTTGGCGTAGGTGACCGGTCGCGCCGATTCGGCGGCGATCTCGGCCGCCGTCTCGGGGTCGTCGAGCGACACCCATTCGATGCCGCGCACGCTGTCGGGCGCGGTGCCGACGGTGATGCCGACCTTCACATCCCGGCCCGGGACTTCCGCGGCGGCGAAGGGCACCACCATGGTGCCCGCCTTCAGCACCGCCCACACCGCGACCACCTGGTCGACGCCGCGGTCCAGGCGCAGCACCACGCCGGTGCCCGGGCCGCTGCCGCGGGCGATGAGCACCCGGGCCAGCCGGGAGGAGCGGGCGTCGAGTTCCTGATACGTGAGCGCTTCGTCGCCCCATACCAGCGCCGGGCCGTCCGGGTCGTCCTCGGCGGCGGTGGTGAGCACCTGGGCCAGGGCGGCACCACGCACGCCGAGCCCGGCGGGTTCCGGCGCGGACTGCGACAGTGCCTGCACCGCAGCGGATTCCGCGACGTCCAGCAGCACGATATCGCCGACCGGCAGCTGTGGATCCGCAGCGACCGAGGTGAGCACCCGCTCGAGGGCCCGGCCGAAGGACTCCATGGAGGATGCCTCGAACAACTCGGTGTCGTAGTTGAGGATCACGGCCAGTTCACCCGCAGCGCCCGCCGCGCCCGGGCGCGGTTCCACGCTGATCTGCAGATCGAACTTGGCCGTCGCCAGCTGGGTATCGACCGCCGCCACCGTCAGCCCCGGTAGCTCCAGCACCGGGGTCTCGGTGTTCTGCAGCGAAAGCACCACCTGCAGTAGCGGATTCGCCGCGGTCCGCCCGGGCGCGACGAGTTCGGCGACCCGTTCGAACGGCACGTCCGCGTGGGCGAAGGCCGACAGGTCGGTCTCGCGGGCCCGCTCCACCAGCTCGTCGAACGGCGCGGCCGCGTCGACCCGGGTGCGCAGGGTGAGGGTATTGACGAACATGCCGACCAGATCGTCGAGCGCGCGCTCGCCGCGCCCGGCGACCGCCGTGCCCAGGACGATGTCGGCGCTGCCCGACAGCCGCGACAGCCAGGCCGCCACCGCCGCGTGCACCACCATGAACAGCGACGCATTGTGGTTGCGCGCCAGGCGATTCAGCCCCGCGTGCACCTCGGCGGGCAGGGTGAAGTCGAGCAGCGCGCCGCGCATGGCGGCCGCCGCCGGACGCGGCCGATCCAGCGGCAGGATCGGGCGGTCCGCCAGTCCGGCCAGCTGCTCACGCCAGAACGCGACCTGCGCGGCGGCGGACGAGTCCGCGTCGTCCTCGACGCCGATGGCCGCCCGCTGCCACACCGCGTAGTCGGCGTACTGCACCGGCAGCGGCGCCCACGCCGGGGCCTCGCCGGCGGCGTGCGCGAGGTAGGCGGTCATCAGGTCGCGGGCCAGCGGGGCCATGGAGGCGCCGTCGGCGGCGATGTGGTGGGCCACCAGGACCAGCAGGTAGTCGTCCGGGTCGTCGCCGGTGATCAGGCGCGCCCGCACCGGAACCCGCTGGGCCACATCGAATCCGGTGCCGACCAGCTCGGCGACCCGGCTGCCGATATCGCCGGACCGCTCCACTTCGAGGCCGTTCGGCAGCACATCGGCGACCGAGAGGATCTCCTGGTAGGCCGCTGCGCCCGGAGCCGATTCGGGGTAGCGCGTACGCAGCACCTCGTGGCGGGTCAGCACATCCTCGACGGCGTGCCGCAGGGCGGGCACATCCAGTGCGCCGGTGAGGCGGATGACCATCGGAATGTTGTAGGCCGGGGACTCCGGATCCAGCTGATTGAGCACCCACATGCGCTGCTGCGCAAGGGAGAGCGGGACACGCGCCGGACGCTCCCCCGCCACCAGCGGCGGACGCACGCCCGTCGCGGTGCCCGGCACGATACGCGCCGCCAGACCGGAAACCGTTGCGGTCTCGAAGAGTTCGCGCACGGCCACATTGGCGTCGAGGGCGGCGTTGATGCGGGCCACCGCGCGGGTGGCGATGAGCGAGTTCCCGCCCAGCTCGAAGAAGTCGTCGTCCGCGCCCACCCGGTCCGCGCCGAGCAGTTCGGCGAAGACATCGGCCACGCTCTCCTCGATCGGGGTCGAGGGCGCACGGAAGGTCTTGGCCTCGAACACCGGGGCCGGGAGCGCCTTGCGGTCCAGCTTGCCGGAGGCATTGAGCGGGAACGCGTCGAGCACCACGATGGCATTGGGCACCATGTAGGCCGGAAGCGCTCGGGCCAGACCGGCTTTCAGCTCCTCGGCGGTGGCCTCGGTGCTCACCACGTAGCCCACCAGCTGGTCACCGGTGTGCGCGTCCGCGCGCACCACCACGACCGACTGCGCGACGCCCGGCTGCGCCAGCAGCGCCGCCTCGATCTCGCCCAGCTCGATGCGCAGACCGCGCAGCTTCACCTGGAAGTCGGTGCGGCCCAGGTACTCCAGCTCACCCGCAGCATCCCACTTCACGAGATCGCCGGTGCGGTACAGCCGTTCACCCGTCCCGAACGGATCGGCCACGAAGCGATCGGCGGTCAGGTCGGGTCGTTCGACATAGCCGCGCGCCAGCTGCGCACCGGCGAGATACAGCTCGCCCGCGACGCCGACGGGCACCGGATTCAGGCGCGAATCCAGCACGTAGACACGGGTGTTGAAGACGGGCCGGCCGATCGGCACCGACACCCTGTCCGCCTCGGTAACCTCGTGATAGGTGACGTCGACCGCGGCCTCGGTCGGACCGTAGAGGTTGTGCAGCCGCGCACCGGTCAGCTCCCGCAGCTGCCGCGCGGTGGGTGCGGGCAGCGCCTCACCGGAGGCGAACACTGTGTTCAATTTGCCTCCGCTGCGCTCCGGCGGGTTCGCGACGCCGGAGGTCTCGATGCTTCCCTCCTCCGCTCCTCCGCTTCGCTCCCCCGCTACGTCAGTCCAGAATCGAGACGCGCCGCGAACCAATGGGTTGCTCTCGCCCAGTGCTGCGACGAAGGCGGAGAGCATGGACGGCACGAAATGGGCGGTGGTGACACCCTGTTCCGCGATGATCTGCGCCAGGTACACCGGATCGCGATGCCCGTCCGGCTTGGCGACCACCAGGCGCGCACCGGTCTGCAAGGGCCAGAAGAACTCCCACACCGACACGTCGAAGGTGGCCGGAGTCTTCTGCAGCACCGCGTCTTCCGCGGTCAGCGCGTACTCGTGCTGCATCCACACCAGGCGGTTGACGATGGCCCGGTGCTCGATGGCGACGCCCTTGGGACGGCCGGTCGAGCCGGAGGTGAAGATGACGTAGGCGGTGTGTTCCGGCCGCAGCGGCTGGACGCGCTCGGCATCGGTGATCGGCGCACCGCTGTGCGACCGCGCCGCTGCCTCCGCCCGCTCCACCGCGACCGTCACGACATCACGTGCACCGGCGTCGAATTCGTCCCGCTCGGCGGTGAGCAGCAGACGCGGGCGCGCGGTGTCGAGAATGTGGCCGATGCGGTCGAGCGGCTGGTCCGGGTCCAGCGGCACGTACGCGGCGCCGGCGTGCAGCACCGCGTACATGGCCACGACCAGTTCCGTCGAGCGCCGCAGGGCCAGCGCCACCAGCGATTCCGGCCCCACGCCCTCGGCGATGAGCAGCCGCGCCAGGCGATTGGCCCGTTCGGACAGCTCGCGATAGGTGAGGGTCTCGTCCGCGAAGCTCAGCGCGACGGCGTCCGGGGTGGCCGCCACCTGCGCCTCGAATCGCGAAACCAGGGTCGCCCCAGCGCCTTCCGGCAATGTCGCCGCCACGTCGAAGGCGGTGGCATTCCAGTCGCCCAGCACCCGCTGCCGCTCCCCCGCGGAGAACAGCGCGAGATCGCCGACCGGGGCGGCCGGGGCGGCGGTCACCGCGGCGAGCACCCGCTGGAAGCGGGCGGCCAGCTCGGCCACCGTGGCGGCGTCGAACAGGTCCAGGGCGTAGGAGAATTCGGCGGCCAGACCGGTCGCATCGCCGTGCTCGTCGTGCGACTCCTGCATGGTGAGCTGCAGGTCGAACTTGGCGAACGGGATCTCCAGGTCCGCGCCGGCCACCGTGAGCCCGGGCAGTTCCAGGCGGGTGGGCGCCATGTTCTGGAAGGTCAGCATGACCTGGAACAGCGGGTTGCGGGCCTGCGAGCGGGCCGGGTCCAGCAGTTCCACCAGGCGCTCGAACGGCACGTCGGCGTGGCCGAAGGCGCGCACGTCGGTCTCGCGCACCCGTGCCACCAGGTCCGCGAAGGAGACGGCCGGGTCGATGTCGGTGCGCAGCACCAGGGTGTTGACGAACATGCCGATGAGATCGTCGAGTTCGGCCTCACCCCGTCCGGCCACCGGCGTGCCGATGGCGATGTCGCGGGTGCCGGAGAGCCGGGCCAGCAGCACGGCCAGCGCCGAGTGCACCACCATGAACAGGGTCGTGTTGTGCGTCTCGGCGAAATGCCGCGCGGCCGCGTAGATCTCGTCGTCGATGCGGAAGGCGTGGGTGCCGCCGCGGTAGGAGGCGACGGCGGGCCGCGGCCGATCCCAGGGCAGCACCAGTTCGTCAGGCAGGTCCGCGAGGGCCTCGCGCCAGTAGGCGATCTGGCGGGACAGCGCCGAGTCCGGATCGTCCTCGCTGCCCAGCGATTCCCGTTGCCACACCGCATAATCGGCGTACTGCACCGGCAGCGGGGCCCACTGCGGCGCGGCGCCGCGCATACGCTCGGCGTAGGCGGAGACCAGATCGCGAGCCAGCACACCGATCGAAACACCGTCGGCGGCAATGTGATAGATCGCGGCCACCAGCACGTGCTCGTCGGGCGCGAGCCGCAGCAGGCGCAGCCGCAGCGGCGGCGCGGCGGTGACGTCGAAGCCGGCGCCGACCACCTCGGCCACCCGGGCCGGGATCTCGGCGGCGTCGATGTCGACGACCGGCAGTTCGGGCAGCGCCCGCGGATCGCCGGCGGGCAGCACCAGCTGGTAGCCCTCGCCGTCGACCTCCGGGTAGATGGTGCGCAGGACCTCGTGGCGCGCAACCAGATCCGCGGCCGCGGCGCGCATGGCGTCCACGTCGAGGGCGCCGGACAGCCGTACCGCGAGCGGCATGTTGTCGACCGCGCTGTTCGGGTCGAAGCGGTTGAGGAACCACATGCGCTGCTGTGCGAACGACAGCGGCACCCGGTTCGGGCGGGGCAGCGAGCCGAGCGCCGGTCCGGCGGCGGCCGGGGCCGATTCGCCGTCGAGCCGGCGGGCCAGCTCGGCCACGGTCGAGCCCTCGAACAGCACGTGGACCGGAACCCGCACCCCGAGTGCGGTGCCGATGCGCGCGGCGGCCTGTGCGGCCAGCAGCGAGTTGCCGCCGAGTTCGAAGAAGTCGTCGTCCGCACCCACCCGCGCGTCCGGGTTGTCCGGAATCAGCAAGGCGGCGAACACTTCCGCGACGATCTCCTCGGCGCGGGTGGCGGGGGCGCGGAACTCGCGGGCCGCGAAAACCGGTTCCGGCAGGGCATTCCGGTCCAGCTTGCCGACCGGGGTCAGCGGAATCTCGTCGAGCACCAGCAGGGCCGCGGGCACCATGTAGGCGGGCAGCGATTCGCCGACGTGCGCCGCCAGCGCCGCGGTGTCCAGGGTCACGCCCGGGCGCGGCAGCACGTACGACACCAGTGCGGTCGCGCCGGAGGGCAGCGTCTTGCCCAGTGTCGCAGCGAAATCCACGTCGGGGTGCGCGCTCAGCGCATTGTCGATCTCGCCGAGTTCGATGCGCAGGCCGCGGATCTTGACCTGGAAGTCGGAGCGGCCCAGGTACTCGATGACGCCCGGGGTGTCCGATTCGGCGGGGGTGCGGCGCACCAGGTCGCCGGTGCGGTACAGGCGCGCGCCCGGTGTGCCCGCGGCCTCGCCGAAGGGACTCGCCACGAAGCGTTCCGAGGTCAGCCCCGGCCGCCCCTTGTAGCCCTGCGCCAGCGCCGGACCCGACAGGTACAGCTCGCCGACCACGCCGTCCGGCACCGGCCGCAGGCGCGAATCCAGTACGTACGCACCGACACCCGAGATGGCCGAGCCGATGGTGATCGGCTCGCCGGGCAGCAGCGGGGCGCTCGAGGTGGCGAGAATGGTCGCCTCGGTGGGGCCGTAGCCGTTGTAGAAGGAGCGGTCGGCGGTCGCCCAGCGCGACACCAGTTCCGGGCCGAACTTGTCACCGGCCACCACCACGGTGGTCAGCTCGGTCAGCCCGGCCGGATCCACCGATTCCAGTGCGCCCGGGGTGATCAGCACATGGGTGACGGCCTCGCGGCCCAGCAACTCGGCCAGTTCCACGCCGCCGAAGACCCCGGCCGGTGCGATGACGAGGGTCGCACCGGCGGTGAAGGTCAGCAGCAGTTCCAGCACCGAGACGTCGAAGCTCGGCGAGCAGACGTGCAGCACACGCGAATCCGCGGTGACCGCGTAGTGCTCCCGCTCGGCGGCCACCAGCCCGGCCAGGCCGGTGTGGGTGACCACCACGCCCTTGGGCTTTCCGGTCGACCCGGAGGTGTAGATGACATAGGCCGGATGCTGCTCGGTGAGCGTGCCCGGCCGGTCGGCATAGGAGATGGGGTGATCCGGGTGCGCGGCGATGCGCTGCGCGTGCGCCGGATCGTCCAGTTCGATCCACTCGGCGGCGGTGCCCAGCGCGGCGCGGTACTCCCGCGTCGTCAGGCCCAGCACCGCACCGGAGTCGGTGAGCAGGTGTTCGATGCGATCGGGCGGATAGGCCGGATCGACCGGCACGTAGGCGGCGCCCGTCTTGGCGATGGCCCAGACCGACAGCACCGATTCGATGGAGCGGGTGATGCCGATCGCGACCATGTCGCCGGGGCCGACACCGCGGCCGATCAATTCCCGGGCGAGCTGCGAGGACCCGGCATCGAGTTCGCGGTAGCTGATCTCGCGCTGGTCGGCCGGGTTTCCAGTGGGATTGAACCGGATGGCGACGTCGTCGGCGGCGGACTCGACCGCGGCGGTGAGTAACTGCCCGAAGAGTGGGCTGCCGGACCGACGCCGACGATTACCGCGAGCTGTACGGCGGGCAGTATCCATTCGCGTGCATTCACCTCTCGGGTTCATTTTTTCCGCAGGCCGAAGACACTCGGCCCGACCCACGAAAAATGGCGTCTTGTTCCCTATGGATCGCCAACGGGTGAGCGGATCAAACAATCATATCGATGCTCGCGCGCGGCCTCGAGCGGCCCGAGCACAGTGACTATCGCTGAGCAGCAACGATTGTTGCCATGAAGTGACTTGCACCACAGTGGTTCAGAGCCAGCCGCGGCGTGTCGCCTGCACGCCGGCCTGGAACCGCGTGCTGGCGCCCAGACGCTCGAGCAGACTCGCGGTGCGGCGCACCACTGTTCGGCGCGAGAGGCCGAGCCGGCGGGCGATGGTGTCGTCGGTGGCGCCCATGCTCATCAGCGTCAGGATGGCCTTGTCGCGCTCGTCGAGGGCTTCGGCCGGGTTCACCGAGATCGGCGTGGCCATCAGCCACAGCGAGTCGAAGGTCTTGACCAGCAGGTCCAGCGTGGGCGACGGACCGACGCGCACGCCCATGGGGTCGCCGCGGCGCTCGTCGGTGTGCAGCACCAGCACCGCGCGCCGATCGTCGGCGACGATCAGCTTCATCGGCGGATCGGGCAGCGTACGCGCTTGCGCCCCAATCGCATTGGTGGCCAGGACGTGGCGCAGCCGCTCCGGGTCCTGGTAAATGGTCTCCTGGTACAGGGTGCGGTAGGCGATGCCGGCGGTGATGCGCGAGGACTTCAGCTCGAACATCCGCTCCTCGGTCTCCACATCGGAGAGGAACGGGCCGCGCTCCACCACCTTCACGCAGGCGTGCGCGGTGTGCTGCAGATCCTCGAAATCGGCCAGCAGCTGGCGGCGTTCATAGACCGCCACCACCGCGCCATCGGCGTCGGTGGTGCGGCGCACCGAGCGGAAGGTCTCGCCCAGGCGCGCGGCGGCCGACTGCATGCGCAGCAGCTCCTGATTGCGCCGGCGAGTCTCGGCCTCCGACAAGGCTTCCGGCGCGTGCGCGTCGAACCGCACCACGCCCTTGCCGTCGGTGAGGCGCACCGCGGCCTCGAGCTGGCACAGCGCCTCCAGCGCGGCCTCGGCCACGCGCGGCGGGATGGTCAGCCGCTCGGCCACCTCGAGCACGGTCGAGCGCGGGTGCTGCACGAGCACCGCGTAGGAGCGGCCGGGCACGGAGGCCGGGTCGAAGAGATCGTCCAGTGTCGTCACCGCACCCACCGGCGGGCGCCGATCCGGAAAGCGTCCGGTCGAGGGCAGCGGTGAACGGTCTACTGGTCCGGTCCCCACTGCTGCTGCATGAGAACGCCCTTGCTGGCTAGCCATGGCAGCGGATCCATCTTGTTGTCGGCGGCGTCCCAGATCTCGAGGTGCAGATGGGGACCTGTGGAGTTTCCGCGATTTCCCACGGAGGCGATGACATCGCCGGTGTTCACCCGCTGGCCGAC
Source organism: Nocardia sp. NPDC051981 (assembly GCF_040680715.1). Taxonomy (NCBI): domain Bacteria; kingdom Bacillati; phylum Actinomycetota; class Actinomycetes; order Mycobacteriales; family Nocardiaceae; genus Nocardia; species Nocardia sp. NPDC051981. Next base: position 433,194 of record NZ_JBFAXK010000001.1, read on the forward strand.
GGTCACGTACATGTCGTTGACGTGGCCGTAGACCGCGGTGGTGCCGTCGTCCTGCTTGACGCGCACCCAGAGGCCGAAGCCCGAGGCGGGGCCGGCGGATATGACCTCGCCGCCCATGACCGAGCGGATCGGCGTGCCGATCGGGTCGGCGAAGTCGATGCCGTAATGCATTGCGCCCCAGCGCATGCCGAAGCCGGAGGTGAGCTGGCCGTCGACCGGCTTGACCACGTTCGGGCCCGGGTTCAGCTGCTGCTGCAGGTTCTTGAGGGTCTGCTCGGCCTGCTGCAGCGGCGCGGAGATCTCCGGCGGCAGGTTCTGCAGGCCGAACGGGGCCGGGTCGGGCGTGGCGGCCGCGATCGGCTGGGCCTGCGGGGTCTGCGCCGCGGGGGCGGAGTCCCTGGCCTGCTTCAGATCGAGGTCCGCCTGCTCGACCGGGGCGACGTCCTCGCCGATGGTAGCGGGCTTCTCGTCGTGCGTGGGTAGCAGCGGCGCGGCGTGCGCCAGGGCCGGGACCAGCTGGGTTCCGGTGCCGATCAGGGCGCCGGCGGCGACGGCCACACCCGCGGCGGTCTTCACGCGCTCGGCGGTGGAGGGTTCGGCCCGGTGGCGTCGGCGCGGCATGGTGACAGTGCTGCCCGCACCGGAATCACCGAGCAGATCCATGACTGTGACAGAGTTCGCGGTCGTTCGATGGTGCGGCACTGCAAGTCCTAGCGTTCGGTGGGTCCGGTAACGATTCGGCATCGCTGTGACGGAAACAGTACTCGCTCGTGACCAATTCGCAACCTTTTGTGCGATAACGCCAGGTCGAATGCTCGAACCCTTGGTCACAAACCGTAACCGAAGGCGCACACTTGCGAGATGGTTCTCGACGAGTTGGATACGCCGATCGTTCTTGCCCCCATGGCGGGCGGACCGTCCACCCCCGAACTGGCCGCGGCCGTGACCGAGGCCGGAGGGCTGGGCTTCGTGGCCGCCGGATACCTGCCCGCGAGCGAATTGGCCGCCCGGATCAAGGCCACCCGGGCGCTGACCTCCGGGGCGTTCGGAGTCAATCTGTTCTATCCCTCCGAACCGAGTCCGACCGATCGGTTCGCTACATATATAAGGACGCTGGCGGCCGAGTTCCCCCTCGGCGAGGCCCGCTACGACAGCGACGACTGGGCCGCCAAGCTGGACCTGCTGATCGCCGATCCGGTGCCGGTGGTGTCCACCACCTTCGGCTACCCGACCGCCGGGGAGATCGCGCGCCTGCACGCGGCCGGGTCCGAGGTGTGGGTGACGGTCACGACCGTGGCCGAGGCCGGGCAAGCGGTCGCCGCGGGTGCGGACGTGCTGATCGCACAGGGCGCGGAGGCGGGCGGGCACCGCGGCGTCTTCGTCGACGATCCGGCCGACGACCTCACCGACCCGCTGGGGCTGCTGACGCTGCTGCAACTGCTGCGCGCCGCGGTGGACACACCGATCGTGGCGGCGGGCGGCATCGCGACCGGCGCGGCGGTCGCGGGGGTGCTGTGCGCGGGCGCGGCGGCGGCCCAGCTCGGCACCGCGTTCCTGCGCTGCCCCGAGGCCGGGACCGCGCCGGTTGTCCGGGACGCCATCGCCGAGCCGACACCGACCATGCTGAGCCGCGCCTTCACCGGGCGGCGGGCACGCGGGCTGCGCAACCGGTTCATGGTGGAACACCCCGACGCGCCGGTCGCCTACCCCGAGATCCATTACGCCACCGGGCCTTTGCGAGCGGCCGCGCGGGCGGCCGGCAATGCCGACGCGGTGAACCTCTGGGCCGGTCAGACACATTCGCTCGCGCCCGAGCTACCGGCGGGCGAGCTGGTGCGCACACTGTCGGCGGATGCGAAAAATGCTCTGGAACGGGTACTTTCGCTGCGAATTCAGAGTTATTGACAACGTTTTTCATCTACAATCGGCTGACACCTTCCGCCATCCCATGAGGAGAGCGATATGTCACTCGACGTACCTACCGCACTACTCGAGCGCGCCGAACGCGGTGAAGTCAGCGACGCAGAGTTCGTCGAATGCGTCCGTAATTCGCTGCCCTACGCCTACGAGGTCGTCAGCCGGGTAGCCGCCGACCTGCGTTCCGGCACGGCGGAATACGCCGACAACACCATTCCCCCGCCGGACGAGACCGCCCGCGGCCAGCTGTTGCGCGCCATGGCCTCGGACGCCATCCGCGGCGGCCTGGAACGCCACTTCGGCATCAAGCTCGCTTTCCAGAACTGTCACCGGGTGGCGGCCTTCCCCCTCGCCTCGGTCGGCGGCGACACCTACACCACCTTCATCTCCACCCGCGCCCAGCTGCTCAACCAGAGCCCGGAACTCCGCAATTGCTGAGCGCACCACCCTGATCCGGCGCGACCGGCCAACCCGGCCGCGCCGATCAGCGTTCGCACCCGGCACACCCCCGATCCGATTTCAGCGGCGGCGCGAACGTGTTCGGTTCCGAATCCCCCGAGCAAAGGTGCCGAATCCCCCGGATCGCTGTCGGCTCACGCCTCCCGGAGCTTGCGCTTGAGCACCTTGCCGGTGGGGTTGCGGGGCAGTTCGGGCAGGAAGACCACCTCGCGGGGGACCTTGTAGCGGGCCAGATTGGCCTTCACGAAGTCCTTGATCTCGGGCTCGCTGAGCTGGTGGCCGTCGTGGACGACCACGAAAGCCTCGAGGCGCGCGCCGAATTGCTCGTCGGGGACACCGAGGACGGCCGCCTCCCGCACCGACGGGTGGGTGCAGAGCAGTTCCTCGACCTCCACCGGGAAGACGTTCTCACCACCGGAGACGATCATGTCGTCGTCGCGGCCGTCGATGAAAAGCCTGCCCGCGCTGTCGAAGTGGCCGACATCGCCGGAGGACATGAGGCCGCGGACGATCTCCTTGTGGCCGCCGCCGGTATAGCCCTCGAACTGGATGGTGTTCCCGACGAAGATGCGGCCGGTGGCGCCGGCCGGCACCCGGCGGCCCCGATCGTCGAGGATCTCCACCCGCGCCCCCAGCACCGGCCTGCCCACACAACCGGGTTCCTCGGCCAGGTCCTCGGGCGTGGCGATGGTGGCGTAGGCGACCTCCGTCGACCCGTACAGGTTGTAGACGACCGGCCCGAAGGCCGCCGTCACCTCCCGGCACAGGTGCGCGCCCAGCTGGGAGCCCGCGACGAAAATGATGCGCAGCGCGGACAGATCGTGCCCGATGAGCGCGCCGCCGCCCAGATCGATCATGCGGGCCAGCATGACCGGGACGACGATCGCCGTGGTGGCCCGGTGCCGCGCCATGGAGTCGATGGCGGCCTGCGGGTCGAAGCGGCGGCGGATCACCAGGGTGGAGCCGAAGCCGAGAGTCAGCATGGCGCAGGCGAATCCGAGCGTGTGGAACATGGGGGCGCAGCACTCGGTCACCTCGTTCACCCGGAACGGGACCTTGGACAGCAGACCGCCCAGCGCCAGCAGGGATTTCGGCTCGGTCCGCGGCGCGCCCTTGGGGGTGCCGGTGGTGCCGCTGGTCAGCAGGATGATCTTGGGTTCCGCGCCGGGCGCGGGCGGCGCGTCGGGCGAGCCGGTCTCGATGAGAAATTCGAGGCTGTCCTCGCGTGGCTGCTCGGTCCAGGCCCGGTAGCTGCCGCGCCGCGGGCTCACCTCGTCGAGCATGTGCGCGTACTCGTCGTCGTAGACGAGCAGGTCGGTGCCCTCGCGGGTGGCGACATCGCGAATCTGCGGGCCCGCGAAATCGGTATTGAGCAGGATGATCCGGGCCCCGCACTTGGCGGCGGCGAAGATCGCGTCCAGCAGGCCGCGGTGATTGCGCGCCAGGATCGCCACGCCCTCATGGGGTTTCAGGCCGCGCTCGCGCCAGGCGTTGGCCAGCCGATTCGACCGGTCCTCCAGTTCGGCGAAGGTCAGCTCGCCCCGCTCGTCGATGACCGCGACCCGCCCGCCGTACCGGGCCGCCGACAGCCGCAGCCCGGCCGCCAGCGTGCCGTAGCGCAGCATGGCCGTGGCCGCCGACAGCAGCACCGCCGGCGATTCCAGCCGGGCCAGCCCAGCCTCCAGCACCAGCCGCGCCGATTCCGCCTCCAGGTAGGCCCGCTCCCCCACCGACCTGATCAGCCCGAGCGTCATGCGCGGCCACCCCCGGCCTGCGTGATCGGCGGTACCTTCCTCGCCGTGACCGGCCGTGCGGCCTGCGCGCGTGTCGACTCCACCCGGACCTCCTCGTCCACCCCTGCAGATTGCGGGCATCTGCCCTCAAACTAACGGTACGGATCCGGAGCCGCGACCGGAACCGCTCCGCCGCAGGCTCCGGCCCTGGCGTCCGGGTCGTGCCTATAGTGGCGACCGTGACAGATCCGTTGTCGGCGAACCGGCGGAACTGGGATGCCCGGGCGGGCATTCACGCCGCCAGCAGCTTCTACCGCGACCAGCTACTGGTTCGCGCCGTTCGAATGGGACACCCTCGGCGACGTGCGCGACCTCGACGTGGTGCATCTGCAATGCCATCTCGGCACGGAGACAATCGAATTCGCGCGGCGCGGGGCCCGCGCGGTGGGCCTGGACTTCTCGGCCGAATCGGTGCGCCACGCCCGCGAACTGGCCGGGGGCGCGGTCGACTACGTCTGCGCGGACGTCTACCACGCGCGGGAAGCCCTGGGCGAGCGCACCTTCGACATCGCCTACACCGGCAAGGGCGCGCTCTGTTATCTCCCCGACCTGCCGCGCTGGGCGCGCGAAGTGGCCGGCCTGCTGCGCCCGGGCGGCCTGCTCTACCTGGTGGAATTCCATCCGCTGCTGCACGCCCTCGGCCCCACCCCGCCGCCGGGTGTCGACCCGGGACAGCTTGTGCTGCACGACGATTACCTCGCCGGCCGCGGCGCCCAGCGTCGCGACAGCGCCCACACCTATACCGACGGCCCGGACCTCAGCACCGACACCACCGCCTACGAATGGCGCCACGGCCTCGGCGAAGTCATCAACGCCCTGCTGGCGGCGGGCCTGCGCATCACCGGCCTCACCGAGACCGACACCCTCCCGTGGCCCCGCTGGCCCCAGATGATCCGGACCGAAACCGGCTGGTGGCGACTCCCTCCCGCCGACCCCATCCTCCCGGTGCTCTACGGCCTGTCCGCCGTCAAGGATGTCTAGCCCGCGGCGACACCGGCCGCTCACGAGATCCGGAAGGCCCGGCGGTACGCGCCCGGAGTCGTCCCCACCTGCGCACGGAAACGACGGCGCAGGTTCACCGCCGAGACGAGACCGACGCGAGTCGCGATGGCGTCCACCGGCAGGTCCGTGTCCTCCAGCAGCGTGCGGGCCGCCGCCACCCGGCGCGCGAGCAGCCACGCACCCGGGCTCGTGCCGAGCCGATCGTCGAAGCTGCGGGCCAGCGTGCGGGGCGAGACATTGAGGTGAGCGGCCATGTCGCGCACCGAGAGTGGGGATCCGAGCCGGCCCTCCACCCAGTCGAGCAGGCCGTCCAGCATGTCGGAGGGCGGGGGCGTCGGCGCGTATTGGGTCTGTCCGCCTTCACGGTGCGGCGGCATCACCATGTGCCGGGCGAGCAGTGCGGCGTGGGCGGCACCGTGATCGCGGCGGACCAGGTGCAGGCACAGATCGATGCCCGCGCCCGCACCGGCGCTGGTGGCGACGTCGCCGTGGTCGACGTAGAGGACGTCCGGCTGCACCTGGATCCGGGGAAACTCCGCCTGCAGCCGGTCGGCGCGCGCCCAGTGCGTGGTGGCAGCCCTGCCGTCCAGTAATCCGGTACGCGCCAGGGCGAATACCCCCTGGCAGATCGTGACGATTCGAGCACCGCGGCCGTGCGCCCGTAGCAGCGCGCGACGCACGGGGTCGGAGAGCGGCGCCTCCACCGGCGTCCAGCCCGGAATTATCACCGTGTCGGCGCAGGCCAGCGCCGCAAGCCCGTCCGCCACATCCAGCGAGTACCCGGCTGTCGTGGGCACCAGTCCCGGCGTCTCGGTGCACACCCCGAATTCGTAGTAGTTCGGCACACCTTCCCGCTCGGTGCCGAATACCTCTGCGGCACAGCCGAGCTCGAAGGTCGACTGGACCGGCCGCACCAGAGCCGTCACGCGATGCATGGCAGAAAAGTACCCTATAATGTCTTTTCTGACACTGTGCCGCCCCTGCGGCGCACGGCACCGTGGTCGGCATGACTTCCGAAATCCTCACCCAGCCCGGCTACACCTCGGCCTCCGCCACGGAATCCCCTGCGCGCGAGATCTTCCCGGGCATCCGGGTACGTAACCTCTGGACGGGACCGAACGGCGCGAGCGCCAATATCGTCGAGCTGGATCCGAACGCCTCCTGGCACGGTCGCGACATCCATGAGCCCGGTCCCGAAGAGGTGTACGTGGTTTCGGGCGTCTTCAACGACGGCGCGCGCGACTACCCCGCCGGAACCTTCCTGCACGCCCCTGCCGGTTCCTGGCACGTCCCCTCGACGGTCACCGGCTGCACCCTGTTCGTCTTCTACCCGGAGGGCTAGCCGAACCGCGATTGTCCACTTTCGACCATGACGCGTCCCCTTTCGACCTCGCCCCGGCCACCGCCGCAGACCAGCATGGAAACGTCGATCCGACCACGAAAGGACCAGCTCATGGCCACCCAGATCACCGATCCCGCCCAGCTGCCAAGGGTTTTCGAGGAGCGCCTGAACGCGGGCGACGTGGCGGGGGTGGTGCTCTCGCTCTTCGCCCCGGGCGCGACCATGCGCACCACCACCGGAGCCGTCATTTCCGGCCCGGACGCGCTGCGTCAGGAGATCAGCGGCACGGTCGCCGCCCGCGGACAGCTCACCAACAACAGCAAGCATCTGCTGATCGGCGGTGACGCAGCCCTGCTGGTCACCGACTGGACCCTGGAGATCGACGCGCCCGACGGCACGCGAGTCTCCCCCACCGGCACCACCGCGAATATCGCCCGGCGGCTCGAGAACGGGGAATGGCGATTCGCCGTCCTGAATCCGCTCGGGACGGCGTGAAGCGCTGCGACACAGCGCATTCCACAGCGCTGACCGGCGGGTGCGCCCTCGCGCGGAGGGCGCACCCGGGTGGGTCAGGACAGCGTGACGATGGTCAGCGAGCCGTCGGCGTGCTGGGCGCGCAGGCGCTTCTTGTCGAACTTGCCGACACTGGTCTTGGGGACCTCGGCGATGAAGCACCAGTGCTCGGGCAGCTGCCACTTGGCGAACTTGGGAGCCAGGAAGTCGCGCAGCTCTTCGGGTTTGGCCTCGGTGCCCTCGACCAGGACGATGGCGACCAGGGGGCGCTCGTCCCATTTCGCGTCCGGGATGCCGATGACGGCGGCCTCGGCCACGGCCGGGTGACCCATGACGGCGTTCTCCAGGTCCACCGACGAAATCCATTCGCCGCCGGACTTGATGACGTCCTTGGAACGGTCGACCAGGGTGAGGTAGCCATTGGGGCTGATCTTGCCGACGTCGCCGGTGCGCAGCCAGCCGTCGTGGAACTTGTCGGGATCGACCTCGCCGCCCGACGGCGCGTAGTAGGCGCCGGTGATCCACGGGCCGCGAACTTCCAACTCGCCCAGGACTTCTCCGTCGTTCGGCAGCACCGAACCGTCATCGCCGACCAGGCGCGCCTGCACACCGGCCGGGAAACGGCCCTGGGTGTAGCGGTAGCTCCAGGCCTCCTCGCCCTCGGCGCCGGCGGGCGGATGCGCCACCGAACCCAGCGGCGAGGTCTCGGTCATGCCCCAGGCGTGCAGCAGCTTCACGCCGTGCCGCTCCTCGAAGGCCCGCATCATCGACGGCGGGACCGCAGCGCCGCCGACCACACAGGTGCGCAGGTGCGAGATGTCCTGCGGCTGCGCCTGCAGCCCGGCCAGCACGCCGCCCCAGATGGTCGGGACCGCGGCGGCGAAGGTCGGCTTCGCCTCGGCCATCATCTCCAGCAGCGGTGCGGGCTGCAGGAAACGGTCCGGCATCAGCACATTCGCGCCCGACATGAGCGCGGCGTACGGAATACCCCAGGCATTGGCGTGGAACAGCGGCACGATGGCCAGTACGGTGTCGGCCGCGGTGAAGCCCATGCCGTTGGGCGAGATCACCTGCATGGCGTGCAGCCAGTTCGAGCGGTGCGAGTAGACGACGCCCTTGGGGTCGCCGGTGGTGCCGGAGGTGTAGCACATGCCGGCGGCGGAACGCTCGTCGATGACCGGGTAGTCGTAGGTGTCGGGCTGGGCATCGAGCAGCTCCCGGTAGGAGTGCACGGTGACGCCCTCGGGGGCCTGCAGCGCGGCGGCATCGCCATTGGCGACGATGACGTGGCGCACCGTCTTCAGGTTCGGCAGGTACTGCGCGAACATCGGCAGCAGCGAGCCGTCCACGATGACGACCTGATCCTCGGCGTGATTGGCCACGTACACCAGCTGCTCGGGGAAGAGCCGGATGTTCAGCGCGTGCAGCACCGCCCCCATGGCGGGCACCGCGGCGTAGGCGACCATGTGCTCGTTGTTGTTCCACATGAACGTGCCGACCCGGTCACCGACGCCGATGCCCAGGTCACGCAGGGCATTGGCGAGCCGGGCCGCGTCCTGGCCGACCTCGCGATAGGTCTGGGTGCGTAAGCCGTCACCGGTCCAGGTGGAGACGTGGCTGTCGCCCTGGAAGGTGGAGGCGTAGCGCAGCAGTGTCGCGAGTGACAGCTGCTCGTCCTGCATGGTGCTCAACATTTCCCAACCGCTCCTTGCATGTACCTACTGGAAAGTGAACTGAGTCACTTGCGGCGAGCCTAGCCGATTCGGACATACACGGGTCAGGGCCCGTACTGACGGCATGGTGACCTCAGTCCAGGCCCGGTGAGCTGGCGAAATAGTCGAGCTGCGGGCGACGAACCCCACCCTCGCCGCCCGCAGCCCGTAGCCGACCCGCCGCCGCCCAACACGACGACCAGCCGGCTCCGCAATCCTGATCAGCGTCACGACCTGCTGACGACGCCCCCTGCGGCGGCGCAGAATAGCCAATCACTAACCAGGACAAGTAAATTGGAGCAAGAACTTCCGTGAATATATTGAGTGTGACACCGGGCTGTCCAGTCGAGGACAGCGTCGCAGGTCAGATGGCGCTCACTGACCCGGACAGTGGGCCGTGAGGGCGGCCCTCCCATGATTGCCAGGGGTGAATCCGGACCCACCCGCCCGGCGTGACCGAAAATACGGATTCACTGTCCGGCGATGTCTGCAGGACCGATGGGAATACGCCCTACCGTTGCCGGTATGCAGCGAGAGCCCTCCATTCTGATCATCGGTGCCGGATTCGCCGGGCTGGGCATGGCGCTGGAACTGCAACGCCACGGCCTGACCAACTTCACCATCCTGGAGAAGGCCGCCGACCTCGGCGGCGTCTGGCGCGAGAACACCTACCCGGGCGCCGCCTGCGATGTGCCCTCGCCGCTGTACTCGTGGTCGTTCGAGCCGAAATCCGATTGGCCACGCCGGTTCTCGCAGCAGGCCGACATCCACGCGTACATGCGCACCGTCGCGGAGAAGCACGACCTGCCCGCCAGGATCGAGTTCGGCGCCGAGGTGGTGGACGCCGAATTCGACGAGCAGGGCGGCCGGTGGCGGGTCCGCACCGCCGACGGCGGCACCCACCTCGCCGACGTCCTCATCCCCGCCGTCGGGCAGCTCTCCCGGCCCGCGATGCCGAACCTCCCCGGCATCGACTCCTTCACCGGCGCGGCCTTCCACTCCGCCGAGTGGGATCACTCGGTCGACCTGACGGGCAAGCGGGTGGCGTGCATCGGCACGGGAGCCAGTGCCATCCAATACATTCCGGCCATCCAGCCGAAGGTCGAGCACCTCACGCTGTTCCAGCGCTCGGCCGCGTGGGTATTGCCGAAGTTCGACACCGAATACACCCCGCTGCACCACGCGCTGTTCAAGTACGTGCCCGGGACGCGGCTGGCCGAGCGATTCGCCATCTGGACCTTCTTCGAGGTGATGGCGTTGGCGCTCACCGACATTTCCGCCATCAAGCATCCGGTGATCGCCGTCGCGGACCGGCATCGCAACCGGCAGGTGCCCGATGAGGCGCTGCGCGCCAAGCTGACTCCGGACTATGCCGCCGGCTGCAAGCGCGGCCTGTTCTCCAACGAGTACTTCCCCGCACTGACCCAGGACAACGTCACCGTCGAGACCACCGCCATCGAAGCGGTGACGCCCAACGGAATTCGCACCGTCGACGGCGTCGAGCACCCCGTCGACGTCATCGTCTACGGCACCGGCTTCAAGGGCACCGAGTTCCTCGCCCCCATGAATATCTATGGCCTGCAGGGCCGCAAGCTCGCCGACGAGTGGTCCCCCGAGGGCCCCCGCGCCTTCCTCGGCATGTCGGTCCCCGGCTTCCCCAACCTGTTCATGATGTACGGCCCGAACACCAACGTCGGCTCCGGCTCCATCATCTACATGCTGGAGTCCCAGGCCCGCTACATCCGCCAGGTCATCGACTACCTCTCCGCCCGCCCCGGCCACGTCCTCTCGCCCCGCCCCGACGCCGAAAAGTCCTGGGACGACTGGCTGCAGCGCCGCCTGAAGGACACCCCCTGGAACTTCTGCTCCAGCTGGTACCGCAACGCTTCCGGCCGCATCACCAACAACTGGCCCGGCGCCACCCTCCTCTTCCGCTGGAAGACAAGCAGATTCGCACCATCGGACTACGACGAGAGCCGACCCGCGGGCCGCTAGCGACTCCGGCCGGACTCGCCGCTCCCACCGCCCGCCGATCAGCCGACTCCACCACCCCGACCACGAATGCGGCCCCGGCCCCCAACCAGGTAGACTCCCCGACGTCCCGGCCGGGCTCCCGCCCGGCACGTCCAGCCCTCGTAGCTCAGGGGATAGAGCACCGCTCTCCTAAAGCGGGTGTCGCAGGTTCGAATCCTGCCGAGGGCACTTTCGGGAAGCCTCATTTCGGCAGGTCAGGCGTGTTCCGTGTGTCGCGGATTCCCGGCGCCGGCTGCGCCGCCGATGCCACCGATGGAAATCGCCAGCCCAAGACTTGGTATTCGGTGGTGCTGTCGCCTCCCTCTGGCATGCTGAGACCCGACCAAATCGCGAGCCGCGCCGGGCATTGCGGATGCCTGCTGACACAACAGGAAGACCATCTGTGGCACTCGAGAAGTCGGATCTTTACTCATCACTTTGGGCGAGTTGCGACCAGCTTCGCGGCGGTATGGATGCCAGCCAGTACAAGGACTACATCCTGACGCTGCTGTTCCATAGACCCGGTTGCCATCGCTACCCGAGGCGGACGGATTGAGATGAACATGATGATTTACGGACCTGCAAGACGACCCCCTAGCTAGTCAAGGCTGTATTTGTTTATGCGCCCTAAACTCAAGTCGGACGGCCAGAGATGCGGTTTAGGGGGGATAAACAAAGCATACGCCGACGACTGTCCGCCGTAAAGGGCCTCTAAACTCGTACGCGTGGCTACCGCCGAGGAGTTCGAACAGGTCCGGAACGACCCGGACCCCATTCGGCGTGGTCAGCGAGCCGCCGAGCTCATGATCATCTACCAACAGCGTGCTACCGAACTTGCACGCCTCCGAAAGGCCGCCATCGAGGAAGCCCATCGAAATGGCCTGAGCTACACCGAGATTGCCGATCAACTCGGTATCACCAAAGGGCGCATCAGCCAGATTCGATCTACCGCCCCCGGGCCCGAACGCGCCTTCTTCGGAGTTGGCCCAGTGGCCGTGGGCGTCCCCCGACGATTTGGGTTCGAGGAGGGGCGTGAGCGCCCGTTCTTCGACGCGAACGACGAGGCCACACGCGAAGCCATTGAAGGCACGCTGACACGGCTTTCACTGGCCAACAGCCGGTTTGCGATCGATCAAGACATGTCCGAGCCGCCGGCAGGTGACTCGGTGATCATCTGCGGGCCGAAGTCCGCGCCCATCGGGCGACATCTGCTCGATGCCGATCCGGTGCTCGACTTCGAGCACACTGAGGAAGCCTGGTGGATCACCGATGCCCGGAGCGGCAACCGCCACCGCTCTCCATACCGCTGCGATAGCTCGGTTCGAATTGACCTCGGCTACTTCTCCCGGCGGCGAGAGGCGGGCCGCGTACTCGTTCACATCGCGGGCATCACCAGCATCGGATCGCTCGGCGTGGCGCATTGGCTGGATCGGAATCTGAGCGAGGTGTTCAGCTCGTCCTCGACATTCATCAGCGGAGTAGTCGAATGCGACTTCGATGCTGACTTCGCCGTGACCGACAGCCGTTTGATCGTCGGCCCATACTCGGAGCGCTCATGAAGGTCACCACGGCTCAGCTTCCCGCGCTAGCGGACGAGGATCGGGTACTCGTCACCGATCACAGCGTGATTGTGCTCGACGGAGCCACCGCGCATGACCCAGCCATGCCAGCCGCTCGCGAGTACGTAGACACCCTCGGCGCTGAGCTCCGCAGTCGAATCGACCGCCCCGGGGATCTGCGAGGCATTCTCGCCGGGGCCATTGCCGCCACCGCGGATCATCTCCAGCTGCGTTCCGGCGTCGCTCCATCGAGCACGGTCGCGCTGCTTCGGATCTGTGACAACATCGCCGAGATCCTCACTCTCGGAGATTCTCCGGTGATCGTCGGCCGAACGGACAACGGCTTCGACATCGTCACCGACACCCGCCTGGACGACCTCAATCTGCCAGAGTCCACGCAGTACCGAAACAGGCTTGCCTCCGGTACCGGCTACGACGAGACCCACCGCGGCATACTCCGAGTGCTTCGACGCAAACAGCGAGAGCGCCGAAACCAAGCCGGTGGCTACTGGATCGCCGAGACCGAACCTGATGCCGCATATCACGCCGTAACCGCCCGCTACCCAGCTGAATCAGTCCCTTGGATCGTGCTCGCTACCGACGGAGCCGCAAGCCACCTCGCGCCACTGGAGATCTCTTGGCCGGACATCGCGAAGATGAACGCCACCGGACTCCGGCAATTCCTCGAACGTGGTCGGCATTGGGAAGCCGACCACGATCCAGATGGCCAACTCCAGCCACGTTCCAAGCGCCACGACGACATGACTATCGCCGTCGCCTTGCCGTAACCCCTTGCACCGGCCCCGCTCCCCATCGCCGGCCCGCGATCCCATGCTTTGCCTAATCTGGCTATACAGACTCAAGAGCGGCGCGCGGTGCGCGCCGCCCCGCGCTACGACCCGCGACGGCCGTTCGCTCCGTACCTCCGCTCATGCCCGGGCGCGTCGGTTGCGCCCGCGCCACAAGGAGATTCTGGATCGCATCGCGACTATCACCAGGTAGCAGCCGGACATCGATCCGGAAGAGGCCGCGCGGATCGCCACCGACGAGGCAGCACCCGCCGAGCCGAGCCGGTCAGCGGCGGCCTCGGCGGATGCTCGAGGACGGATGCGGTTATGCGGCAGGGGTGATCAGGCCGTAGTGCCCGTCGTAGCGGTGATACAGCACGCTGCCGCGTCCGCTGTCACGGTCACGGAAGAACACGAACGGCCAGTTCGTCAGCTCGAGTCGCTCGATCGCCCCCGGCACATCGAGCTCCGGCGAGCTCATCGGGCTGATGGACAGCTCGACCGCGCCACAGGCGACGGCGTCGAGCCGCGGCGTGAGCTGAGCCAGCCGCAGATCACCGCGCGAGCGGCGATACAACACGCTGTCGACTCCGCTGCCAGTCTCGGTGAACAGCTGGAAGTCGTAGTCCTGCAGCTCCATATCGAAGGCCGCCTCGTCACAAGTCGCCTCGGCGAGCGCGAAAGACTTGCGGCGCACCACTTCCCGCTCCTCGACAGGCCGGGGAAAGTACGGCAGCGACACCCGCGGGGCAGCGCCGTGGCGCCATTCGGTCGCACCGGCGGCGGACCGCCCGCCGCGCACCGCCTCCCAATGCCGCACCAGCCGCTCCAGTCGCGATTTCAGCCGCGCCTCGAGCAGATCGGCCGCCTCACGCTCCGATGCCGCCGCCACCTGCACCCGCACCACCCGACCCGCCAGGCCCACATTCGCCTGGGCGACCACCGGCTTGGCGGTCACCCGATCACCGTGCCGGGTGAGGCGCACCTGCGCCGACACGATGGGGCCAGGAGCATGCTCCAGGGCCCGCTCCACCTTCTCCCGCACATACTCCGGCGCGGCTGCCGACACATCGTGACCGGCCGAAATTCGAAGCACCGATCGCGTTTCCGCTGTCTGCAGTATCAACGATCCTCCTAGTTCGCGGTGCCATTGCCTTGCTACATTCCGAACCCTCGCACGCAGGCCACAACCGGTTTCAGAGTCGAAGGTCCACACACACCCGGCCCTTCGTCGTGGGACCTGCGCCGAAAATCTTCTACCGCCCCCGTGATCGATAAGGTCCCCGCGTTCATTCGGCGGTACGGTTGCGCAAATCGAGATCATCGCAGTGGCGTCTTTGCTTGCGAGCCAGCCCATTTCAACAGGCCGGCGATGACTGCGGCGAGCTCTCGGCATATGCGTTCGCCTTGCTCCCCGTCGTCACGGCTACCAGGCTGCAGTGTGCGTCGACGCCACGGCAGCGCCGGAAGGCTCCTCCCGATTTGCCTTGGCCACCAATGGTTGTGCACTGCATTCAGGATCGATGGCTCGGTTTCGGCGACAGTGGATGTGCCCTTCGGGGCCCCGACAGCTGACTTTCGGCCCCTGTGGTGAGCCAGCGTGGCGGGCGATCTTGGATCAGGCAGCGCCAGCGTAGCCGCTGCCACCTCCGGAATGTTCGTGCACATCAGGAGAATCGCATGAGCGACACCACCACCCAGCCCGCCATCGGCCGGAACTCCTGACAAGCGGCCCTATGCATGCAAATCGACACCTCGAGCCGAAGTAGGAGAATCGGAGATGGTCCGAAAGCAGTGGAAAGATCTGAACGTGCGCACTCGCAGGCTGATCGTGGGCGCCGGCGCGATCGACGGCATCGCGAAGATCGCGGCTCTGCTGGATCTGCTCCAACGGCCGCCCGAGCAAATCCGCGGCTCCAAACGCATATGGGCAACCTCGATCGTGCTGGTGAACTCGATAGGCGCCCTCCCCGTCGCATACTTCCTCCTCGGACGCCGCGCACCGGACGACAACGCTTGACCTGCCGCTGTAGAGTCCTCCCGATCCCGATGAAGGTGGATTCGATCTGAAAATGGTTGCTATACTGGACAATTCGGGTTCAAGTGCGATCATGCGGGGCGTAGAATTAGCACATGGATTCGAATGGGGTGACACTCGACGACTGCGGCATCGCTGAATTGGCGGCCGCGGTCTCGACCCTGTCGGATTCCATTCAGGCCGGGAAGCTGGCCGAGTTCACTGATGGTGATGTCACGGCGCTGATGCGGCAGCTGGAAGCCTGCAAGCGGCAGTTGACTGCGTTGGACACCCGGCTGATCATCGAGGCAGGGGAACGTTCTCTGCATGCGCGGTCCGGTGCGGGGAAGATGGTGCCGTTCCTGCGTCATACCCTCGGCCTGTCGCGATATGACGCGGCCTTGCGGGTGAAGGTCACCCACCACTGCGGGGAGTTCATCGAACCGACCGGGCACTTGCGCCCGGCAGTGTTGCCGGTGATGGCGGAAGCCTTTGCTGCCGGGCATATTTCCCGCGATCACGTCCGCAACATCATGGATGTGATGGACCACCTGCCCTTGGATATCCCTGTCGAGGCGCGGGCGGAGGCCGAGCAGATCCCCGTCGACTACTCCCGTGAGGGGTGGCCGGATGATCTGCCGAAGATCGGGCGTGACATCGTCGCGCGTTTGGACCCCGATGGGAACGTTGTTTCCGATGCCGACCGTCGGCGTCGGCGTGGCATCACATTGTGCCGTCCCGGTGTGGATGGGATGTCGCGGATCGAAGGCTGGATCACCCCCGAACTGCGCGCCCTGCTCGACGCCGTGTTCGCCAAGCTCGCCCGTCCCGGCATGTGCAACCTCGAAGACGCTGAAAGCCTCACCGCCACAGCCGGGTTCATCGAAGACAAGGTCCTTGATGCTGCTGCGGGACGGGATCGTCGTGATGCCGCCCAGCGCACCCACGACGCTCTGCTGGCCATGCTGCAGCCCGGTGTCGACCTGAGCGAGCTCGGCTACCACCGCGGGATGCCGGTCGAGATCGTCCTCACCATGAGCCTGGCCGACCTCGAGCGCGGCACCGGGGTCGCGACCACCGCTTCCGGCACGCAGATCTCCATGAACGAGGCCCTGAGGATGGCCGAAGGCACCAATCCGGTCCTGGCGGTCCTCGACGGGAAAGGAATGCCGCTCTACCTGCAACGTTCCCGCCGCACCGCCAACCACGCGCAACGCCTCGCTCTCCTGGCACGTGACAAAGGGTGCACCCGCCCGGGGTGTGAGCAACCGGCGAACATGTGCGCCGCCCACCACATCACCGATTGGGCCAAGGGCGGACCCACCGACATCAATAACCTGACGCTGGCGTGCGACCACTGCCACGCGATGATCAACGACGGCCGCGACGGCTGGAAAACCGTTGTCATGGGCAAAGACTCACCCTATGCCGGACGCACTGGGTGGATTGCCCCGAAGGGTCTTGATCCCACGGGCACGCCTCGGGTGAATCAGCGTCATCACGTGGGGCAGGCGATCGCCGCTGCCATCGATTCCAGCTGCCGACAGTGGCGCTCACAGGCCGCTTGAATCCCGAGCTGCTCGTGCCCGCCAGTGTTCATTCCGGACGTTCAGGAAGCACCGCATCGCGGAATCTGTTGATCTACGGTGCAGCGCAGCTATTCTCGACCGCTCTGATCAGCACTGACAGAACAGCTCAGCGGGTCAGATTTCGACCATCTCGTAGTCGGCGATGTGCCCGCCGAGGTAGCGCAACACACCCGCTGTGCCGGAGAAACTCCGAATTGAACTGCGACACCGCTACGTTCGCCTGATTCGTCGTAATGCAGATACGGAACGCCTCCGTCGCCCTCATCCTTGAAGCCTGCCGCACGCAAGCACTGGGAATGAAATTTGTGCAGCCTTGATTCGGGTAGTCGTCGTAGTCGGGGTTGTAGTTGAGCGCCGCCGGCCGGATCCCGCTTCAATCGGAAACCTCCCCACAAAAAATTCCGTGACGGTTCTACGACATGACAATTCACGTGATCGCCTCTTCAGAGCACGCAAGAATGCGCTGGTTCTTCGTCCAATCGGAAAGGCCTGATTCCGACTTGGCCGACCTCGTCAGTTCGGTAGGCGATGAGACAGAGCCTGGGTCGCGACCGACTTCGCGGCTTGGCAGGCCTGTCCGGGTTCTGTTTGGGCGGGGAGAATGACCTGGGTATAGAGCACTTCGCTGAACGCCTCGCCGGCAGTCGAACGATGCTGCCCGGGCCAGGTGTCCCAGTGCTTCGTTGTCGTGGTGATCACGCATCGACCGGATCCGCCGGCACTGCTGATATCCCAAACACGTGCCGGAAATCCGTTGACAGTAGAGCGTTTTCCCATGAAGAGGCTCGGGTCGTCGATCATGACCGAAACCATCGCTCCGGGGGCGTCGGAACTGTCACCGGCACGCCACTGGCAGTCCTGCTCGGATGGACTTGTCGGCGAGGCCGGTCAGGTTCACCGCGGTCTCGACCTCCGGCAAGGGAGACCGAGCCACACAGGTCATATCCGTGCAGCGAGTCGCTCGGATAGATGATGCGCGAGTACGCCCCGCTCTTCATGGTCGCCACGACGGCATCGACCGCCCGATCTCGCGCGGGGCAGGGATCAACATCGTTGAGTCGCTGGCCATTTCGGTCGGCGCTCGTGTGCAACAGGACTCCCTCGCCACCGGCCAAGCGAACGGTCGCGTCACACTGAGCGCCGTTCTGGGATGTGCCCCTTGGTGATATACACCGACCCCCGATCGGTCGACACCGCATCCGCCGAGGCGAGGTCTGCGATGTGGGCCCCAAGGATCGTCCAGACGGCTATGCGTCCCTGATCCTTGTCCACGAGGTGCAGGTTGAGATTGCACCTGACGAAGTCGGCCGGTTCGATGGTGATCTGGGCAGCGACGGTCTTCAGATCGGCGAACGCGTCCGGTGCGATGAACCCACAGGGATCCAGCGTCGTCAGGTCCCCGATCGGCGGGAGTGCCGACGGCGAGGAATCGGCGCCGAGATCACATCCCGCGCCCAGGCCGGCGACGATGAACAATGTGGCGATAGACCCGATGGTCATGCCGATCCATCGACGATGGATCACGATCCCCTCCGAACGCTCTGGTGAAGCTCAGGGATTCGCTCCCCGGCACCCAGGCTAGTGGTTGCGTCAGATGTCAGGCGCGGCAGCATGACTCATGATTCGCCGAAGCACATATCGAAGGGCCGTCGCCACCATTGTCACCGTCCAAGCCGTCCACCCAGACGTGGCGATCTGGTGCCCGGGATTTTCGGCGCCACATCAATCGGTCAGAAGCGCAACGATTCTCGGGCCGTTCGCGAATTACTTGGAGTACCGAGGGGAGAGGGCAATCCATGAAGAGAATCGTCGGGATCACGATGGCGGTTGCGGCGCTTGCGCTGGTTACCGGATGTCAGGACGACAACGCCACACCGAAGTCCGGGGGTGCACCGACGACGACGACACTCGCCGGTCCGGGGACGGTGCAGCCGTCGGGTGGCCAGCAGGCGCCGGGCACGACTCAGGCGCCGGGCGGCGGGGTTCCCGCGACCGCGGGTAATGGCAAGTGCGTCGATTTGAAGTCGCCGGTGGTGACGGCTGCGTTGGGGAAGCTGGGGCCCAGCGTCGGCGGCTCGAAGTTCTTCGCGTACCAGGGAACCGACGCCGCGATCGGGTCCTGTCCAGCGCTCATGTGGGTGCTCGCCGATACCGAGGGCGGGACGGCCAGTTCGCCATGGCACGTGATGCTGTTCAACCAGGCGGGGTTCCTGGGCACGGCGACGAAGAAGTGGACGGCATACACGTCGATTGCCAGTTCGTCCGATCGCAGCGTTCAGGTCGAGTACCGCTGGCTGGCGGGGACCGATGCGAGCTGCTGTCCCACAGGCGGGCCGGTGATCGTGACGCTCACCTTGGGCGCGGACGGTCACACCGTCACCCCGGACCGTGACTTCCCCACCGAAGTGATCAATCCGAAGTAGCGTCCCCGTCGGCGATCATAACTCGAAGCACGTTCGGCCCCAATGACTTCCGTGGCCTCCGCCACCTCGCAGAACGGCTGCTGCAGGGCCTGTATTGCCGACATGCCCCGGATGGCCGACCACGCTCAGGCCGGACGAGCCCCCGCGATGACCGGACGATTCTCCAGTTGCCCATGTTGTGCGCGTCCTGCCGAGGGCACACATTTGGTTCACCCACCACGGGTTGACGCGGTGGTGGAGCACCAGGGCAGTTGCCGACCACCCCGTCGGGGCGGGGAGCCGGAACCGCCCGATCCGGACCGCTCAGCCCGGTCCGGGCGACCTGCGAGGCCGACCGGACCGGGTGAGAACGCCGACCGTGAAGTCACGGCGCCCCTGCTCCTGTCAACAGTTGCTGGGTGCCGGCTCGCCGCGAACCCGGCCGTTGAGCCACGCCAGTACCTCGGGGGCACCCAGCACCGCTCCCGACAGATGCTCGGGTGCGGGAACGCGCAGCGTCTGCACCGGAACGCCGGCCGCGCACCAGCGGTGGTCGGTGTTGTCGATCGCTTGGACCGGAATCAGCGGGTCGTCGGGTGAATGCCATTCGAACACCGGTGTTTCCGGCACTTCGCCGAAGAGTTCCAAGCTGTTCTCCTCCAGCACCGACTGGCCTTCCCGCACGTCGAAGCCCGCGGGGTCGGCCATGTATGCCCGCGCGCTGCCGCCGACGCCCTCGGCGAGGATCTGATTGGTGCAGTCATTGGCCATGGCATTGCGGAGGGCCAGGCCACTCTGGTTGAGGTACGAGCTGATCGGCAGCTCGTTCGGGTATTCGCGCTCGAGGCCGATCGCCGCCGCCATGGCCAGCCCGAAGGCCGGGTGCGGGTCGTAGCCCAACGCCTGCACCATCGTCAGCAGGTTCATCGGGGCACCGCCGATGGCCGCGCCCGCGAGTTTCAGCTCCGGCGCGTACGACGGCTGGAGCGCAGCGGCCGCCCCGGTGGCCATGCCGCCGCCGGAGTAGCCGGCCAACACGACCGGACTGTGCTGGGCGGCGAGTGCCGGCAGCTGTTTCACCGCTCGGACACCGTCCAGCACGATCCGGCCGCCCAGACGCGCCGCACCGAACGCGACGTACGGACCGAGATGATCCGGCAGCGCTATGCTCCAGCCCTGCGCCAGTGCCATATTCAGAATCGACGCCGTCGTCAGGAGATTCGGATCGTCGGAGTACAGCAGATGCGACACCGCGCAGCTGGTGCCGAGCGCGTTGATGAAGTGCTGATACGACATCAACGGGGCGTCGGGCTGGTGACCGGCGGGGGTAAGGATCGTGGTGGTGGCCGCGATCGGCTCATCGTGGGAGTTGGTGGATCGGAATTGCACCAATGTAACTGTGGCGCCGGGAAATATGGCCACCGGCGGCATTGTCTGCGTGCGGAGCACATCACCGGGCCGGTGTGCCGCCAGATCCGCCGGGGCGGCGTAGAACGGATCCGGATCGGGGATCGGATATATCGGATCCGCCGCAGCCGTCGTCGTCATCGACAACCCGAGAACCACACCACCCAGCGCAGCCACAACTTTCGCCGACCCGCTGCGCAGGAATACAGGAAACCGACCAAGCACGTGTCTGACCTCCATGAATAGTTCACGTCGTTAGACAAGCCAGTCCGAATTCTGAAACGACTATATCGGCAAACTTCCAGCAACACACCAAAACGGGCGTTTGTCATTGATCGGCCAACAGTCCTCCCCGAGACCGGGATTCACATGGTCGCCTGGCCGACGCCGGCCACCCGGTCAACGAGCCCTCCCGCCTGCGCAACCCGAGGATTCCCAATCTCGCAGGGGCGCACAGGTCATTCATAGACATACCCGAATTGGCAATGCCGACACGACGGGCAATCCCATAACGACACGCGGTGGGCCTACGTGAGTCCGGCGTTTCTTCCACTGATTCACAAAAAACCCATAGCCCTGCGTATAGCCTCAACACCCGATTCGAGATGCCCTGGGTCCCTCACTCGCAGGAAGGATCGATAAAGTGCGGAGGCGACTGCTTGGATTGGCCGTAGCTTTGACAGGAACCCTCATCATGGTCGGCGGAGGCGCCACGAACTCGGCGTTGCTCGCCGGCGCGGAACCAGTCGCGGCGGGCGACGATTTCTACCTGCCGCCGCCGCTGCCACCCACACCGGGAGCCATCGTGCGCGCCGAACCGGCACAGGTGGCCTTCTCCGCACCCGGAATGCCCGGCGTCGTTCCGGCCGCCGCGACGCGAATGATGTACGTCAGCAGCGACACCCACGATGCGCCGACGGCAGTCGTCGGCACGCTCCTGCAGCCGAGCGTGCCGTGGACCGGCCCCGGCGAGCGCCCACTGATCGCGTACGCGGGCGGCACCAAGGGCCAGGGCAATCAATGTGCGCCGTCGAAACTGATGACGCAGGTCGTGCAATACCAGCCCCCGGCGGACATCATTTTCGAATACGACCTGCTGGCACTGTATTCGCTGCTCGCCCGCGGAATCGCGGTGGTGGTGACCGACTACCACGGCCTCGGCACCCCCGACGTGCACGACTACCTCAACCGCAAGGCACAGGCCTACGCGCTGCTGGATGCGGCGCGCGCCGCACTGCAATTGCCCGGCACCGGCCTCAACCCCGGCACGCCGGTCGTTCTCTACGGATACTCGCAGGGCGGCATGGCTTCCGCGGGCGCGGCCGAACTGCAGTCGAGCTACGCTCCCGAGCTGAATGTACGCGGCGCCTACGTGGGCGGTCCGGTGGTCGACGACGAATACTTCATCGGATACAACGACGGACGGCCCTCCATCGCACCGGCTTTCGCCTGGATCCTCAATGGCATCGCCGCCGACTACCCGGAGACTCGCCCGATACTCGACGCCGAGCTCAATGACACCGGTAAGGCGATCCTGCACGACGCTCTGGGCAAATGCGCCGTCCCGGCCAGCCTGGCCCAGGACCATCCGCGCACGTCCGAATGGACCACCAGCGGCGAACCGCTCACCGCGGTCATCGATCGGAACCCCGAGCTGAAATCGGCCTTCGGCGAACAGCGCATCGGCACGCTCGCTCCGTCGATGCCCGTCCTCACCGCCTCGGCCATGAACGATGAGGGCGCGCCCTACGTGCCGGTGCGGGAGATGGCGGCCGGTTGGTGCAGTAGCGGCGTGACCGTCGAACTGGATCCGAACGCGCAGATTCCGACCGTTTCGGGACTGGTGGGAACCCATGTGCTGGCGTTCTTTCCGTCGCTGGCGGACTCGCAGCAGTGGCTGACCGATCGGCTCGCCGGCTGGCCTGCTCCGAGCAACTGCGGGGCCCTGCCCTGACCCGCTGACGTTCAGTCGATGCTGCCCGGCAGCCGGGATCGGTCCTCGCACCGACCCCGACTGCCGGGCAGCATGCACAGAGCTCGATGTTCGTAACCGGGCATGAGGTCGAATTGCCCGGTCAGTCACCATTTTTGGCAATTCATCTAGCGCAGCGGAGAAAAACGACTAGTCTAAATCGACGGGTTTGAGCCAAAAGATTTCGGCCGTCTGCACTCGCGAGCGAGTGCCGCTGTTGGATCAAAGAGGCCCCTATGTCGATTTTCCAGGACTCGAAGGCACGCGACCCCAAGCGATACCTCTGGATTCTGGGGTTGATCGCCCCTTCGTGCGCTGTACTTCCCTCACAATTGGTAGCCCGCACGGGGCTCACAATATTCTGGTGGATCGGTCCGGTGTTCGTGCTGGTACTGATCCCACTGCTGGATCTGTCTGTGGGGGATGACGGGAGCAACCCACGCGAGGAAGACTACGAGGCATTATCCGAGGACCGGTTCTATCGGTGGTGCACGTATCTCTTTCTGCCGCTACAGCTCATCGGGCTGCTCATTGCTGGCTATCTCTGGGCAAGCCCAGAGCTGAGCGTATCCGACAAGCTCGGTCTGGCCGTCACGCTCGGCTTCGTGTCGGGCATCGGAATCAATGCCGCCCATGAACTCGGGCACCGGGCCGAACATCTGGAACGCTGGCTGGCGAAGGTCGCTCTGGCACAGTCGGGTTACGGGCATTTCTTCGTCGAGCACAATCGGGGTCATCATGTGCGCGTGGCGACGCCCGAGGATCCGGCCAGCGCCCGATTCGGCGAGTCACTGTGGGAGTTCCTGCCGCGCAGTGCGGTCGGCGGCTTCCGCTCGGCGCTGGCCCTGGAGCGAGAACGCCTGTACCGCAAGGAAAAGCGCTGGTTCAGCTGGCACAATCAGCTGTTGCAGGCCTGGTCGATGAGTGTCGCGTTGTGGGGCACCATGATCCTGGCCTTCGGCCTCGGGGTGATTCCGTTTCTGATCGTGCAGGCGGTGCTGGGTGCGGGGCTGCTGGAAACGGTCAACTACATCGAGCACTACGGACTGCTGCGCCAGCGCCGCGCCAACGGCAACTACGCACGGTGCTCCCCGCGCGACAGCTGGAACAGCGACCGCCTGGTCACGAACGTATTCCTGTTCCACCTGCAACGCCACAGCGACCACCACGCCAATCCCGGTCGCCGCTACCAAACCCTGCGCAGCACACAAACGGCACCACAGCTCCCGGCCGGCTACGCCACCCTGATCCTGCTCGCCGCCATTCCCCCGCTGTGGCGTGCCGTGATGGACCACCGCGTTCTGGCCCATTACGGCGGCGACCTCTCGCTCGTGAACACCAAACCAGCATCCACGCGCCGCTTCGTGGGACCCGTGCGCCTGCACCGAATATCGACGACCGACAGGAGCTGATCGCGAGCAGACGTCAACGAGAACCGAGTGCGCGGCAGCGGCCGGATGGCTCAGGGCCATCCGGCCGTTGTCCCGCACCGGTTTTCGCGCTGGTCGGTCACATCACATCGGGTATACCGGGTGCTTGCGGGGGTTGAACTCCGGCTTGACCGGCTTCTTGTCGCGGAGCAGGCGGAGGGCTTGACGGATTTCCAGGCGGGTGTGGGACGGTTCGATGACGGCGTCGATGTAGCCGCGTTCGGCGGCGACCCAGGGGGTGGCGACCGTCTCGTTGTACTGGTTGATCATGAATTCGCGGGCCGCGGCGCGATGTTCCTCCGGCATCGCGGCCAACTGGCGCTTGCCGAGGAGGTCGACCGCGCTTTCGGCGCCGATCACCGCGATACGTGCTGTGGGCCAGGCGAAACTGACGTCCGCGCCGACCTGCCGGGCGGCCATCATGCCGTATGCGCCACCGTAGGACTTTCGAACCACCAGGTTGATGATCGGCACCGTCGCCTCGATGATGGCGCGCGGGACACGGCCGCCGCGGATGATGACGCCGTTGGCCTCCTCCGCGAGGCCCGGCAGCACGCCGGGGGTGTCGGCGACGAACACGAGCGGGATGTTGAAGGCGTCGCAGAGCCGGATGAAGTAGGTCGACTTGTCCGAGCAGGCGGCGTCGATGGAACCGCCCAGCACCAGTGGCTGATTGGCGATCACGCCGACCGGGTAGCCGTCGACGCGGGCGAAGCCGGTGATCAGGTTCGGCGCGAACGCGGCGCGGATCTCGTGGAACTCGCCGTCGTCGAAGATGCGCAGCAGGATCTCGTGCATGTCGTAACCGGCACGATCGGAATCCGGGATGATCGTGTCGAGTTCCCGGTCACTGGCCGTGATCTCGGGCTCCAGGCCGGGATTCACGATCGGCGGCTGCTCGAGGCAACTCGTCGGCATGAAGCTCAGGTAGTTGCGGGCCCACTCGTAGGCCTCCTGCTCGGTCTCGGCCACGTGATGCAGGGTGCCGCGTTCGGCCTGCACCTTGGCGCCGCCGAGCTCCTCGGCGGTGACGTCCTCGCCGTTGACCGCCTTGATCACCTCCGGCCCCGTGACGAACATGTAGGAATCCTTGGTGCCGATGAGCACGTCGGTATTGATCGGCCCGTACACCGAGCCCGCGGCGCACTTGCCGAGAATGATCGACACCTGCGGCACGTAGCCGGACAGCTTCTCCAGCACCCGGGAGATATCACCGAACGATGCGATGGAACCCACCGCGTCCTGGATCCGCGCGCCGCCCGAATCGTTGATCGTCACCACCGGGCACGCGTTGTCGAACGCGAATTTCAGTGCCCGCATGAACTTCTGGGCGGACGTGACCCCGACCGACCCGCCGTACACGGTCTGATCGTGGGAGATCACCACCACCGGACGCCCCCCGATCAGCCCGCGACCGGTCACCAGTCCGTCACCGTAGAGCGCGTCCGGTTGACCAGGCTGGCGAGCCAGCGCGCCGGTCTCGATGAACGTGCCGCGGTCGACCAGCATCTCCACCCGCTGCCGAACGCTCGGAATGCCTTTCGACGCCCGCTTGGCGATACCGGCCTCACCCGCCGGTTCCGCGGCGATCTCCAGGATCTTGGCCAGTTCATCAAGCTTCGCCCGCGTACCGATCACGCTTGTTGCCACCTTCCCAAACAAACTGTTGTGCCTCGCGACGGTAAGCGGCGCCGAGACGGTACGGGTCACTGAAGCAGATAAACGTGATGAATCACAGTCCCGGCCAACGGCCGTCAGCAGAACGGGATGCCCACGGAGCCGTTGAGGCTGGTGTGGAAGAGGATGCAGACCAGGTGGTTGGCGGCGGAGTAGGACCCGCTGGAGGAGCCGGTGGCGGTGGTGTCCACGGGCTGGGCCTGCGCCGGCGCCGGCGCATCGGCCTGGGCAGGGGTGGCCAGCACGGCGGCGGGGGTGAGAAGGGCCGCGCTGACGGCGAACGCGGCGAGGGTCTTCTTCGAATTCATCTGCGGCTCCATCGTTCTCGATCTTGGCGGGAGCAAGTATCGAACCCGGGCCGCCGCCACCGACAGCCCCAACAGTTGGGGCCGCCGATGATGGGGTCGGCCTACACAGATCGGCCCAGCCCGTTCGACAGCTTCGACACCGTGGTCCACCGCCGCCAGGGCGAGGGGACACCGGCCACCGCCATGCTGGCTCCGCCCCACGGCCGACAACCCTCGCCCACCTCTCGTGAACAGGCAGAACACCGTGTCAGAGCGCGTATCAGGTCGGTGTCAGGCCGGTGTCAGGCCCGGTCGCGACAGTGGTCCACATGAACAGCACAGCAATCGCGGCCTCGGGGCTGCGGAAGGCTTACGGGGACAAGACGATCCTCGACGGCATTGATCTGAATATCGGTGCGGGAACAATCTTCTCGCTGCTCGGGCCGAACGGCGCGGGCAAGACCACGACGGTGAACGTGCTGACCACGCTGCTGACGGCGGACGGCGGGACGGCCCGGGTCGCCGGGCACGACATCGCCACCGAGACCAAGGCGGTGCGGGCGGCCATCGGGGTGACCGGTCAGTTCGCGGCGGTGGACGACCTACTCACCGGCGAAGAGAACCTGCAGCTGATGGCCGATCTGCACCGGCTGCGGGGCGCGGCGCGCAAGCAGGTGGTCGACACGCTGCTGGAGCGCTTCGACCTCACCGAATCCGCGCGCAAGCAGGCCGCCACCTACTCCGGCGGCATGCGCCGCAAGCTGGATCTGGCGATGACGCTGGTCACCAAGCCGGACATCGTCTTCCTCGACGAGCCGACCACCGGACTGGACCCGCGCAGCCGGCGCACCATGTGGGAGATCGTGCGGGAGTTGACCTCCGACGGCGTGACCATCTTCCTCACCACCCAGTACCTCGAGGAGGCCGACCAGCTGGCCGACCGGATCGCGGTCCTCGACGGCGGCCGCATCGTCGCCGAAGGCACCCCGGACGACCTCAAGCGCCGTGTTCCCGGCAGTTACCTCCAGCTGCGGTTCACCCACCTCACCGAACTGGAAGCAGCCGCGCGGATCCTGCCCGCCGCGACCATGGACAGCGAGGCGCTGACCCTGCAGGTGCCCGGCAACGGCGGCACCAAAACCCTGCGGGCCCTGCTGGATCGGCTCGCCGATCACTCGGTCGAGGCCGCGGAGGTCTCCATCCACACCCCTGATCTCGATGACGTTTTCCTTGCCCTGACCGGGCACGCCACCACGGAGGCCGACGCACAATGAGCACCATCGTTTCCACCGGCAGCACCCCGAACCGCACCGTCGCGACCGGCGCCCTGGCGGCGTCGCTGGGCGACTCGGCGATCATGTTGCGCCGCAACTTCAAACACATCGCCCGCAACCCGGTCGCGATCTTCAACGCCGCGCTGATGCCGGTGGTGATGCTGCTGATCTTCGTCTACGTGTTCGGCAGCGCCTTCAATGTCGGCGAGCACTACATCAATTACGCGACACCGGGCATGATCCTGCTGGCCATCAGCTACGGGCTCTCCGGCACCGCGGTCGCGGTGAGCTCGGACATGGCCAAGGGCGTCATCAACCGGTTCAAGGTCATGGACGTCTCCCGCGGCGCCGTGCTGACCGGGCACGTGGTGGCCACCATGCTCACCAATGTGGTCGCCATCGCGGCCGTGCTGGGAGTGGCGTTCGCCCTGGGCTTCCGGCCGCCGGCCACCGCGCTGGACTGGCTGGGCGCGCTCGGCATCGTCCTGGCCACATCGTTCGGGGCGTCCTGGCTGACCGTCGCCCTGGGCATGGCCGCCAAGACCCCGGAGTCCGCGGGCATGTCCGTGGTGCCGCTGATCATGCTGCCCTTCGTGAGCAGCGCGATCGTCCCGGCCGGCCAGATGGGCCAGGGCGTCCGGCAGTTCGCGCAGTACCAGCCCTTCACCCCGATCATCGAGTCCCTGCGCGGGTTCCTCACCGGGCACCCGTCGGGCGGCTACACCGCCGCGGCGCTGGCCTGGTGCGCCGGGTTCGCGATCGTCGGATACCTGTGGTCCCGTGCCACTTTCACGAAGCGAGCGTGATCTCGGCCAGTTCATGCCAGACCGCCCGCGCCCCCTCCCCCGTCGCCTCGGTGAACTTCACGTCACCGAGGCGACTTCGCGTTGTCCGCTCGATCCGGGCCGCATCCGGGTGGGAATGATCCGATACGCCACGCACCGCGGTACTGGCCGCGAGCAGCCGCACCGCCTGCTCGTCCTGCTCCGCCCGCAGCGCCAGATCCGCCAGACCGACCAGCACCTTGGCCAGCAGGGGCGCGTGCCCCGCCGCCGACGCCACCCGGAACGCCGCGGCCCGATGGTGGCGGGCCTCGTCGAGACCGTCCGCCAGATAGCCGAGCAGATCGTGGATCACCGCACTCATGAACGGCTGCTCCGATTCTCCCGCCAGCAGGGTCTTCGCGACGCCGATCTGCCGGTGCGCCTCTTCGGGATCCGCGTTCCAGCGCGCCAATTCCGCTCGGGCCAGGGCCATTTCGGCCAGCGCGATCGGCCAGCCGGTCTGATCCGCGTACCGCTGGGCCTCGGCCATGGCGGCCGCGCTCGCCGCCGCGTCGCCCAGCAGCCAGTACAGCTGCGCCTGCCGTGACCGCATCCGGACCAGGTCCTCGATCGCACCGACCTCGGCGACCACCGCGATCGCCTGCTCGAGATACTCACACGCACTGGCGAATTCGCCGCGCAGGGCGAGGCTGTCGGCCAGCTCGGTCAGCGCGAACGAGATCCCCCAGCGCTCTCCGACGGCCCGGAACTCCGCCAGCGCCAGCTCCAGGTGTTCGTCGGCCTCCGGCCCGCCCTGGCCGAGCACGGTCCGCAACTTGCCCAGTTGCAGCCGGGCCAGCGCCCGCACCCACGGATCGTCGTCGCCGAGCAGCGCCTCGAAGGCGGGCAGGAACTGATCCGGCCCCTGCAGCATGCGTTCCAGCGCGACCACGAACGCCAGCGTCGGATGGCCGGTCCGGCCGCTGCCGGTCCGATCGCCGCCGGCCCGGTAGGCCTGGTGGATCCATTCCTCCACGTGGTGTTCGTCATTCGGGCCGGAGGTCATGAAATGCACGACGAGCCCGTAGACCGTGGCCCGGGTCTCGTCATCGGCTTCGCCGGGCGTCCGGGCGGCCGCGGTGACCAGCTCCATGCCCTCGGCCTTGTGCCCGCTCAGCCACCAGTACCAGCCGGCGGCCGCGGCCAGCCCCATGGCCGCGGTCGCGTCCTCCGCGGCGAGCGCGCCGCGCATGGCGGCCGCGATATTGTCGTGCTCGGGTTCGAGGACGGCGAGCCATTCCAGCTGTTCGGCCCGGCGCAGATGCGGTTCCGCGGTCGCGGCCAGTCCGGTGAAATACGCCAGATGCGCGCGCCGGGCCGCGTCCGCCTCCCCCGCCTCGGCGAGCCGGTCGCGGGCGTACTGCCTGATCGTCTCGAGCATCCGGTAGCGCGGCCCGTCGTCGCCCGCGGTGAGCAGCAGCGATTTCTCGGTCAGCGCGGTCAGCAACTCGAGCACCTCCCACTGTTCGACCGCCGCGGGCTGCCCCTCGGATTCGCCACTCGCACAGACCTGTTCGGCCGCCTCGAGGCTCACGCCACCGGCGAACACCGAAAGCCGGCGCAGCACAGCCTGTTCGGCCTCGCTGAGCAGTTCCCAGCTCCAGTCCACGACGGCCCGCAGGGTCCGGTGCTGCGGTTGCGCGGTCCGGCTGCCCCCGGTCAGCAGCCGGAACCGATCGTCGAGACGGGTGGCGAGCTGCTCGAGAGACATGGTGCGCAGGCGGGCCGCGGCCAGTTCGATCGCCAGCGGGATCCCGTCGAGCGCACGGCACACGCGGGCCATGGTCGCCAGGGTGCGAGCATCGGCGCCGAGGTCCTGGCGCACCGCGCCGGCGCGGTCGCGCAAAAGCTGGACGGCCGGGGAGGATTCGATCGCGCCGGCGTCCGCGTCCGCGGCGGGCAGCGCCAAAGGCTCGACCTGCCAGAGCGCTTCACCGGTGATGCCGAGCGGTTCGCGGCTGGTGGCCAGAATGCGCAACCGCTGGCACTCCCCGAGCAGGCGGTGGGCGAACGCCGCCGAGGACTCGATCACGTGCTCGCAGTTGTCCAGGATCAGCAGCATGTCGCGCTCGCGGATGGCCGCGATGAGGCGGTCCATGGGTTCCGCGTTCGCCCCGCCGCCCAGCAGCGCGTCCCGCAGCCCGAGCGCGGGCAGCGCCGCCTGCGCGAGGTCACCGCCCGCGCTCGCGGAGGACAGCTCCACCAGCCACGCGCCGTCCGGCAGCCCGTCGAGCAGGGCGCGCCCGGTCTCCGTGGCCAGCCTGGTCTTTCCCGAACCGCCCGGTCCGGTCACCGTGGTGAGCCGATGGCGGGCGACGAGGGCGCGCACCGCGGCGACGTCGGCCTGCTTGCCGACGTATCGGGTCAGTTCGGCACGCAGGTTGGTCCGGCGGTCGTCCTCCCGCCCGCCCACCTCCCCGCGCAGCAGGGCGACGTGCAGGGCGGACAGCTCCGGCGAGGGATCCACACCCAGCTCGTCGGCGAGGGCCTCCCGGACCCGCTGGTACACGACCAGCGCCTCGGCGCCCCGGCCCGCGGCGGCGAGCGCGCGCATCAGCGACGCGGCGAGTCGCTCCCGCACGGGGTGCTGGGCCACCAGATCATTCAGTTCGGTGACCAGTTCCGCGCCCCGGCCGAGCCGGAGTTCCGCGTCGTACAGATCCTCGAGCGCACCGATGTGCAGTCCCTCGAGCCGGGCGATCACCGCGTCGAGGGCCGCGCCGTCCTGCGCCCCGATGTCCCGCATGGGCGCGCCGCGCCACAGTGCGAGGGCCTCGCGCAGCAGTTCGGCCTGATGGACGTCGTCGCCGCCACGGGCCTGGTCGAGGAGCTGTTCGAACCGCACGGCGTCGATGTCGCCGGGCGCCACCGTCAGCCGGTAGCCGCCCGCCTGCACGTCGATCGACCCGTCCGGCAGTACCCGCCGCAATCGGGAAACCAAGGCCTGCAAGGCATTCGCGGCATCGGACGGCGGCCCCTCGCCCCAAATCCAGTCGACCAGCCGCGCTTTCGAGACCGCCCGGCCGGGTTCCAGCGCGAGCGCGATCAGCAGCGACCGCAACCGGGCGCCCGGTACCTCCAGCAATCCGCCGTCGTCTGCCCGGATTTCGAGCGGCCCAAGCATTCCGATCTGCACCCGGACCATTCTGCCGTGCGCTGTCCAGCCGGGCCGAACACGTGTCAGCGGACGTGTCAGTGCGGCGTCAGGCCGCTGTCAGCCGGGCTCGCGAAAGTAGTCACATCAGCAGCACAGCCCCTCGAAGGAGAAACACCATGACCGCGTTCCAGACCCCCGAAGCCATCACCGTCGCCGTCGACGTGGCCGCCGGAAACGTCACCGTCATCGCCTCGAACCGCACCGACACCGTCGTCGAGATCCGCCCGGCCGACGCGTCCAAGAAGGAGGACGTGCGCGCCGCCGAGCAGATCCGCGCCGAATTCGCCGCGGGCATCCTGACCGTGCAGGCCCCCAAGGGCTGGCGGAAGTTCTCCCCGCTCGCGGGCCGCGGGTCGGTCGAGGTCACCATCGAGGTGCCCGCCGGCTCCCGCCTGACCGGTTCGCTCGGCATGGGCACCCTGCTGGGCGCGGGCCCGCTCGGCGAGTGCGAGCTGGAGGTCTCCGCCGGTGACATCACCATCGAGCACCCGCTCGGCTCGGTCACAGCGAAGGTCGCGAAGGGCGACATCCGCATCGTCGAGGCCACCCGCGGCGTGATCGACGTGGAGACCTCCACCGGCGACCTGTCGATCGGCATCCACCCGGGCAGCGCCGCCCGGATGGAAACCAACGCGCAGAAGGGCACCATCCAGAACCAGCTGTATCCCGTCAGCCGGCCGCAGGACATCGTCGAGGTCCACGCCCGGAACTCCTACGGCAACATCACCATCGGGCACACCACCGCCGCCTGAACCGCATGGTTGTCCACATCCCGGCTCGGGGCCGCCCACCCGGCGGCACCGAGCGGGACGGGACGCCCGCAGGGGCGGCGGTATCGTGGCGATCGTGGATCGTGGTGTCGCCGAGGTTGGCTTGTCCGATGCGGGGCGGGTGCGGGAGTGGCTCGCGGAAGCGGAGCGGAATCCGGCGGGCCTGCCGGACGCGGGATACATCGCGCTGCTGCACGCGGACGGCTCCGAGCTGGAGCGGTTGTGCGAGCTGGCCGATGCGCTCCGGCAGCGGACGGTCGGCGACGCCCTCACCTATGTCGTGAACCGGAATCTGGATACCGCCGTGGTCTCCGGCTCCGCGGCGCGGGAGCGACTGGCCGCGCTGGTGTCCGAGGCGCACGCCCTGGGCGCCACCGAGATCTGTATGCAGGGCCCGCTGCCCGCCGACAGCGATGACGACTACCTGGCGCTGATCGCCGCCATCACCGAGACCGCTCCCCTGCACCTGCACGCCTTCCGCCCGGAGGAACTGCTCGACGGCGCCGCGCGCCGCGCGCTGCCCCTGGACGAGTTCCTGTCGCGCGCAAAGGATTCCGGCCTCGGATCGGTTCCCGGCACCGGTGCGCGCATCCTCGACGACGATGTGCGCGCCCGGTTGAAGGGCAGCCCGGATCTGCCCGTGAGCCGCTGGGTGGAGGTGATCGAGACCGCCCACCGCGCGGGCCTGACCTCCACCTCGACCATGGTCTACGGGCATGTGGAGACCCCCGCGCAGCAGGTGGCCCATCTGCGGCTGCTCGCCGATATCCAGGACCGCACCGGCGGCTTCACCGAATTCATCGCCATGCCCATGGTTCCCGTGACCGCGGCGTCCGGCTTCGTCGATCCCGTTGTGCCCGAAGCACTCCGGCGGCAGACGCGGGCGGTGCACGCCGTCGCGCGGCTGCTCCTGCACGGGCGCATCGACAATATTCAGGCCGCGTGGCCCCGGCTGGGGCTGACGATGGCGGTCGAACTGCTGCGCGGCGGCGCGAACGATCTCGGCGGCCTGCTGCTCGACGGCCGGCTCGCGCCGGAGTCCGGTCCGGAGGCCGGGCTGAGCCTCACCGTCACCGATGTCGATCGGATCGCCGCGGAGCTGGGCCGCTCGCTGCGCCGCCGCACCACCCGGTACGGCCATGCCTGAGAGCACGGATCCGGCCACCGCCGAAGGACATTCGAGCCCCGAACGGGTCGACGTGCTGATCGTCGGCGCGGGTTTCGCCGGTATCGGGATGGGCATCCAGCTCGCCCGCCGGGGCCGGGACTCCTTCGTCATCATCGAGCAGGCCGACGATGTGGGCGGCACCTGGCGCGACAACCGCTATCCGGGCGTGGCCTGCGATATCCCCGCCCATCTGTATTCCTTTTCGTTCCGGCCGAATCCGCGGTGGTCGCGGGTGTTCGCCGAGGGCGCGGAGATCCACGCCTACCTGCGGTCGTGCGTCCAGCAGGAGGAGCTGGAACCGTATCTGCGGCTGAATTGCGCGCTGGAACAGGCGAAGTGGGTCGAAGCCGAGGCGCGCTGGTTCGTCCGGACCTCCCGCGGCGACTTCTCGGCCGCCACCCTGATCATCGCCACCGGACGGCTGACCGAACCCCGGATCCCGCCGGTCGTCGGGCTGCGGAATTTCGGTGGCCGGCACTGGCATTCGGCGCGGTGGAATCCGAAGGTGTCGCTGGTCGGCAAGCGGGTCGGCCTGGTGGGCACCGGCGCGTCCGCGGTCCAGATCCTGCCGCGGCTCGCGGGCGAGGCCAGCGAGGTCGTGGTCTTCCAGCGTTCGGCGCCCTATGTGCTGCCGCGCGGGGACCGCTTCTACACCCCCGACGAGCTGTCGAGCTTCGCCGCCGATCCGCGGACCATCACCGAACTGCGCGACGAGCTGTTCGCCGAGGCCGAGCTCAGCATCGCCGCCCGGCGCCGCCGCCACCCGGAGATCGATCTGCTGCACCAGCGCGCCACCGACCATCTGGCGGCCCAGGTCCGTGATCCACGACTGCGGCAGCGGCTGACGCCCGACTACGAAATCGGCTGCAAGCGAATCCTTTTCTCCGACGACTACTACGCGGCCCTGCAGCTGGACACCGTCCAGCTGGAACCGACCGAGCTGACCCGCGTCGACGACGGCCTGGCCATCGCCGCGAGCGGGCACACCTACGATCTCGAGATCCTGGTCTTCGCCACCGGTTTCAACGCCACCCGGCCGTCGATCGCCAAGCACATCCGGGGCCGTACCTCGTTGCTGTCCGAGCGCTGGAGCAACGGCATGGTCGCGCACGCGTCGACCACCGTGGACGGCTTCCCCAATATGTATGTGCTGGACGGCCCGAACGCGGCGCTGGGCCACAACTCCGCCATCTATGTGATCGAGACCCAGATCGACTACGTGCTCAGCGCACTGGACCATCTCGCCTCCAGCGCGGACACCGTCCTGGAGGTCACGCCCGAGGCGGTCCGCTCCTCCATGCTCGATATCGAGGAGCGCGCCCGCGATACGGTATGGACCCAGGGACGCTGCACGAGCTGGTACCGCGACGAACAGACCGGTCGCGTCACGCTGCTCTGGCCGGACTCCGCGGTCTCGTTCCGCCAGAGCAACGGCGCCTTCGACATTTCCGCCTACCGCTGACCCCGCCCGCGGAGCTTGCGACCGCGGCCATGATGGCGATCATTCAGCCATCTCGGCAGACGGCAGATCCCCAGCGTTTCGGCCGAGACCGGACCGGTCCGGCAGCCTAGGCTGAGGGCATGACGCCGCTGCAGCGCTATATCGCAGAGGAAATCGCCACCGATCACGCCGAGGGCCTGCTCAGCCGCCGGGAAGCGCTACGCCGGCTGGGGCTGCTCGGCATGGGGACACCGGCGGCCGTGGCGCTGCTGGCGGCCTGCGCCGACTCGGGCAAGCAGTCCTCCCCCACGACCACCGCCGCGAGCTCGTCCGCGTCCCCGCCGGCCGCACCGCCCGGCACCGCGACGGCCCTGCAGCCCACCGCGATCACCTTCGCCGGACCCGAGGGCCGCACCCTGCAGGCCGCGTGGGCCGAGGCGTCCCAGCCCATGGGCGGCGTGCTCGTCATCCACGAGAACCGCGGCCTGACCGACCACATCCGTTCGGTGACAGGACGTTTCGCGGGCGTCGGGTACTCGGCGCTCGCGGTGGATCTGCTCTCCGAGGAGGGCGGCACCGCCACCTTCACCGATCAGGCGGCCGCCACCGCCGCACTCGGCAAGATCCCCCAGGACCGATTCGTCGCCGATCTGCGCGCGGGCTTGACCGAGCTGCAGCGCCGCGTGCCCGGAAAGAAGCTGGGCGCCACCGGCTTCTGCTTCGGCGGCGGACTGACCTGGCTGCTACTCACCTCGGGCACTCCCGAACTCGCGGCCGCCACCCCCTTCTACGGCCCGTTCCCCGACGGCGGCGAGGTCACCGGATCCAAGGCCGCGGTGCTGGCCGTCTACGGCGCACTGGACAGCCGGGTCGACGCCTCCCGCCCGGCCGCCGAGGCGGCCCTGGACAAGGCGGGCCTCCCGCACGAGAGTTTCGTGGCCGACAATGCCGACCACGCCTTCTTCAATGACACCGGCCCCCGCTACCAGCCCACCGCCGCCGCCGAGGCCTGGCGCCGGGTACTCGACTGGTACGGCCGCTACCTGGCCTGACCGCGGCGGTCACGCCGACCCGGCCGCCTCGCCACGGCCCTGGACGGGCGCTGATGGTTCCATGGGTTCGTGGAATTGCGTCAGTTGCGGTATTTCGTGACCGTCGCCGAGGAGTTGCACTTCGGGCGAGCGGCCGAGCGCTTGCACATCGCGCAGCCCGCGGTGAGCCAGCAGGTGCAGCGGCTGGAACGGGATCTGGGCGTGCAATTGCTGGACCGGTCGCCGCGGCGGGTGCGGCTGACCGAGGCCGGGTTGCGCTTCCTGCCCGCGGCACGGGGTGTGCTGGCCGCGGCCGATCAGGCCCGGGCCAGCGTGGCCGGCCTGGCGGGTGGCCGCGCGGAGGTGTTCCGGCTGGGCACGGTGACCGGACTGGGCGAGCGCCTGGACGCGGTCCTGGATGCCTTCGCCGAGCAGGCGCCGCAGGTACAGGTCGAGCTGGTGGCGCTGCCGGTGCGGGATCGGCTGGCCCGGGTGGCGGACGGCGGTCTGGACGCCGCCTTCGTGCGCTCGCCGGAACCCGGTGAGAGCCCGGAACTGGACTTCCTGCCCGCCTGGGACGATCCGCTGGTGGCGGCCCTGCCCGCCAAACACGCACTGGCGAACCAGGATTCGGTCCGGCTGGCGGACCTGGCCACGGTGCCGCTGCGGCTGACCGAACGGCGCAACCATCCGGCGCTGGTGGATCTGGTGCTGAACGCGTGTGTGCGCGCCGGATTCGAGCCGGTGCCCGCGCCCACCTCCACCACCCTCCAGGACACGCTGGCCGCCATCGGCGCGGGCTCGCCCATGTGGACGGTGGTCTACGAATCGAATGCACGACAGGTCCACAACACGCGGGTCGCCTTCCGCCCCTTCGCCGATGCCGGCCTGACCCTGCCCATCGCGCTGGCGGTGCGGGCGGATGCGGCATCGCCGAATCTGCGCCTGCTGGGCGCCCTGCTCGCGCGCGCGTAGGGATCTCGCCGGCGCGCGGGATCTCGCGGGCACATAGGCGATAAGGATCGCTTATCACTGCGCGAACGACCTGCTCATTGGTCGGGCTTCGGTTTTCCGGTGAACTGTTTACAGGCCGCCGAACGGATCGGAGATCGGAACCCCGTTCCGAGATGGCCGGTTCCCAGCAGTTTTCGCGAAGGAGAACAGTCATGCCCATCGTCACCGTGCAGCAGGGCCCGCGCACCGTCGAGCTGAAGCGGGACCTCGTCCGCCGCATCACCGACGCGTTCGTGGACGCCTATCAGATTCCGGCCGAGGCCGTGCAGGTGTGGATCCACGAGACGCCCGCCGACAGCTGGGGCACGGCCGGTCGCCTGACCGTCGACGGCAAATAGCCGGTACACCGGCGGGTCGCCAGGGGGAGCCGAAACCAGCTGTGGCGCACCCGAACCGACCCGCCGGTACCGTTAGATGTCGGACCCGTGACAACCCGGCATCGACTGTGCATGCTCCCAGGTAGACCCCCGTTTTAGTGATACAACGGCAGCATGACGGAGGATGTCGGCAGCGCGGCCGTACCGACAGCGGCGGGGCGCTCGGTGGAATTCTGGGGCTATTGCATGTGGGGCCTCGCGGGACTGGCGATCGCCACCTCGGAGCTGGCGTCGGTCTTCGGACTGGCGAGCTGGCCGACCATCTCGAACACCATCGGGCATCTGGAGACTCAGCATTCGTTCGTCCGGCTCATCGTCGTGTCGGTGATCGTACTGCTGGCGTATTACGCTGTCCCGCAACTGGCCACCCCGCCCGAGCCCACTCCACAGATGGTCGCCGGGCGCACCCTCACCGTGAACGGCCGTGTCACCAACCCGTATTCGCCGATCACCTTACTGGGCGCGGGGTATCTGCTGGCCGCGATGGGCACGTTCGTCTTCGGAGTCCTGTTCGCCGCCACCGACCGTGGCATGCACCCACAGTCCTACCTGGGCGCGTACGTCCTCTACGGACTGATCGCCCTGATGTGGGTCATCATGCCCAGCATTCTGGCCATGTTCTTCAGCCGAGATGTGCCCTTCCCCACCCTGTTTCGCACCATCGGCTACCTGGAGCGCCGCGCCCACCCGATCGCCGCCATCCTGCTGGCCGCACTGGTGGTGCTGCTCATCCACCTGGCCTTCTACCCCTGGCCCCGAGTCCAGAGCTGAGCGCCCGGCAACGCCGAACCCGGTGCCCCCGAACTATTTACGACCGCGTAGCAACAGAAACGCGGCATAGGCCGCGCCGGAGATGCCGATAACCACGACCACACCGATGGTTGTCAGAATTGCGTCCACCCTTGTGATTCTAGGCTTTTCGGCCCTCGGACGGGGCGCTGTCCGCCTGGAACGGTGCGGCCGCCGGCGAATAACCAGTGTGTCGGCCACCGACACCCAGCAGTGTCGTGATCTCGGGCGTGTGGCGCCCACCAGCGATGCGGGACGCCCGCGGCGCAGTAACAGGCGAACCGATCCCGCGCGGGCCCGGCGTGCCGCGAGTGCCCGATCCCCGGAACAGGCGTATGCAGGAGCTATGGGTCGCCATCCGCAGCGGACGCCGTTCTACGGGGCGCTGATGCTGGTCGGGGTCATGCTCGCCGGGCTGTGGGTCCGGGACTGGCCCTGGCTGTGGCTGCGGGCAGCCGGGTTCGTCGCATTGTTCGCGATCGCGTTCGCCGGGTTCCTCATGACGTTCCGCGACCTCTCATGACGAGGCCGGAGCTTCCTCCGGGCAAACCACCCGAATCAGGCGTGTCACAAACATTGCATACATAGCGATTCATGCATATGGTGTTCGTCGGGCACTACGAAGGAGGGTTATGGGCGGGCACGAGCATTCACACGGGCACGACCACGCCGGACATTCACACGGCGCGACCGCCGACAGCGACAAGCGCTGGCTGGCCGGCGCGCTCGCGGTCATCGTGGCGTTCCTGCTCGGTGAGGTCGTGGTCGGGCTGGTAGCCAGCTCCCTGGCACTGCTCTCCGACGCCGCCCACATGCTCACCGACGCGGCCTCGATCGTGCTGGCGCTGTGGGCCATCCGGCTGGCGGCCCGGCCCGCCGCGGGCCGCATGACCTACGGCTGGAAGCGCGCCGAGATCCTCTCCGCCCAGGCCAATGGCCTGACCCTGCTTGGCCTGGCGGCTTGGCTCACCTACGAGGCCATCCGCCGCCTGATCAACCCGCCCGAGGTGACCGGTGGCCTGGTGCTGGCCACCGCCCTGGTCGGCATCGTGGTGAACGTGCTGGCCGGCTGGATGATCAGCCGCGCCAACCGGACCAGTCTCAATGTCGAGGGCGCGTATCAGCACATCCTCAACGACCTCTTCGCCTTCATCGCCACCGCGGTCGCCGGCCTGATCATCATGCTCACCGGCTTCGCCCGCGCCGACGGCATCGCCACCCTGATCGTGGTGGTGCTGATGGTGAAGGCCGGCGTCAGCCTGGTCCGCGCCTCGGGCCGCATCTTCCTCGAGGCCGCGCCCTCCCACCTGGACCCGATCGAGATCGGCCGGGAGATGGCCGAGGTGGACTGCGTCATCGAGGTGCACGACCTGCACATCTGGGAGATCACCTCCGGTACCCCGTCGCTGTCGGCGCACATCCTGGTCGGGCCCGGCACCGACAGCCAGGCGGTGCGCGCCGAGGTCGCGGGCATGCTCTCCGACAAGCACCACATCGATCACAGCGTGCTCCAGGTCGACTACACCGACCACGCGGAATGCCCGGACACCGAGCACGACCATGTCCCGCACTGCCAGGACGCGCACGGCCCGGTGCACCGCAAATCCATTGCCACGAACTGAGAGCCGACCGCTGGCTCAGGCGTGCACGGAGTGCAGCCCGGCGAGCCGGGCCAGCGCCGCCGCGGCCGGAGACTCCGGCGCGGCGGTGTACACGACCAGCAGCTGATCGGGATCGCCCGGCAGCGCGAAGGTTTCGTAGCCGAGTTCCAGCCGCCCTGCCTCGGCATGCTGAATCAGCTTGGCGCCGCGCGTCTTCTCCTTGATCGGATGCGCGGCCCACAGCCGCCGGAAGACCGCGCTGCGGGCGGACAGTTCCCCGACCAGCGCCGCCACCCGCGGATCGTCGGGATGCAGTCCCGCATCGCGCCGCAGGAACGCGACGGTCTCGCCGGCCACCGTCTCCCAGTCGGGATAGAAAGTGGACGCGGCGGGATCCAGGAACAGGTAGCGCGCCTGGTTACGTTCCGCGGCGGGTATGCGCGAGAAGCCGGATACCAAGTCGCCCAGGGTATTCCAGGCCAGCACATCCATGCGCCGCCCCAGCACGAAGGCGGGCGCGGTGAGGGCGTCGAGCACCAGCCGGACACCGGGGTGGACGGTGTCGCTGTACACGCCGGACACGGTGGTCGGATGCGCATCGACGGTGCCGCCCGGCCGGGCCAGCGCGTACAGGTGCAGCCGCTCCTGATCACTCAGCCGCAGGGCACGGGCGACCGCGTCGAGCACGGCATCCGAAACATGTTTGCCGCGGCCCTGTTCCAGGCGGATGTAGTAGTCGACGCTCACCCCAGCGAGACTTCACTTACACACTCCTTCCCGTACGGTGGTGGCATGACGCGATCGATGGCTCAGGGTGAACCGTTGTGGCTCAACGAAATTAACGAGTTGCTGGCAGCTGGAGTGGCTGGCGTGGACCCGGCGGAGTGGGTGTATGGGTACGTGCGGATCTCTCGGGATGAGAAGGACCGCGCCGAGGGTGTGCAGTTGCAGGCCAAGAACGAGGTTGCCTACGCGACCCGCAAGGGGTTGCGGTTGGCGCGGATCCTTTGTGACAACGATCTTTCCGGTGCCGACGCGACGCGCCCGGGCCTGACCGAGGTGCTGACACTGGTGCGGCGCGGTCCGGTGAAAACCATTTTGGCCCGTGACGTGGCGCGGTTGACCCGGGATTACGACTTGGGCAACGAGTTGATGAAGGCTGGGCGTGATGAGGGCGTGCGGCTGGTGTTCATGCGCGACAGCGATTACGACCTGACCACGGGTGCGGGCCGCAAGAGTTTCATGGTGAAGGTTGCCGAAGCGGCGGAGTACCGGGAGACCAACACCGAAAACCTGTTGGACCGCATGAGCGAGGAGGCCGCGAAGGGCGTGATGCAGGGCGGTTCGCGCCGGTTCGGGTACGGCAAGATCGTCGGCCAGCATCCGATTACCGGTGCCGACATTGTTGATCGAAACACGCTGCGGGACAGTGAGTTCGATGTGCTTCGGGAAGGTTGTGACCGGGTGATCAACGGGGAGTCTCAGACCGCGATCGTCAGCGA
Organism: Nocardia sp. NPDC051981; assembly: GCF_040680715.1. Classification (NCBI taxonomy): domain Bacteria; kingdom Bacillati; phylum Actinomycetota; class Actinomycetes; order Mycobacteriales; family Nocardiaceae; genus Nocardia; species Nocardia sp. NPDC051981. The sequence continues at coordinate 474,021 of NZ_JBFAXK010000001.1, forward strand.
CTGGAATGCGCGGGCTGTGACCACAACCGAGGGCGGACCGTGGCGGGTTGGCCAACTGTCGCGGCAGCTGCTGTTGGAAGCCTATGTGGCCTATGACCTGGGGGAGCACACCGATGTGAACGGTGCCCGCTGTGAATGCTTGAACAACCCTGTGGGCAACGGAATTCGGGTGCATCGGCGCACCAACACCCGCCATCGTGCCCAGTGGCCAGCGATATTCACCCGCGCCGAGCACGACGCCATGCGGGTAGCGCTGCGATCCCACGACCGCGCGAAGAACTCCGACCGGCCGCGCCAGCGCAACGGCGAGTACTGGCTGACAGGGTTGGTCGAGTGCGGAGGAGTGTGGGCCGAGGACACCGAACGCGCCGGGCAGGAATGCCGATCGTGGATGATCGGATCGGTGTTGGAGCGAAAGCGCGAGCACCACACGATCAGTCAGCGCCGTTACCGATGCCAGAGCCGAGATGCGGCGAGGGTGCGGTGTGGCTGTGGGCGGGTGTTTCGGGATGCGAGCGCGTTGGAGATGTTCGTCGCTGAGCAGGTGATCGCCGCCTACGAGGACCCCGAGATTCTCGCCCGCCTGGATCGCGGCAACGACAACGCGGGGCGTATCGCGGAGTTGGAGAAACGCATCGAGGTCACGACCGGCAACCTCGATGCCGAGACCGACCGGCGCACCGAGGTCTTGACCGGCGGTGGTGACGAGTACGACTTGCGGGTTATCGACCGCACCATCACCGGCCTGAAAACCACGTTGAAAGCTCTTCGCACGGAGCAGGATTCGTTGCGCAGTGCGGCAGCGTTGGCGGTGCTGGCCGACATCGGTTCCACGCCGGGGCAGTTGCGTGCGGCGTGGAGTGCGAAGGGTTCTCGGTGGCGACACGAGGCCACCGCGCGTCTGGTGGAGAAAATCGTCGTGAGACCGGCGAAACTCTATGCCGCGCGGTGGACCGATCAGAACGGCCACACGTGGCGGTTCGATACGTCCTCGGTCGAGATCGTCTGGCGCGATTTCTAGCCGCCTCGTTGCGTGTGCTGGTCGCCCGTGTCGAGGGTGGCCAGCGCATTGTGCAGGAACAACGCCAGCGACTCGATCACCGCAGGGTTGTCGATGCGGGGCGGCAACCCTTGGCTCAGCCGGCTCTGCGCGACCAGGCGGCGGGTCTCCTCACTTGTCGGGCCGACCATCATCGGTATGTGCGTAGTCCCGCCGGCCGCGCGGGTACACCCCGAACCCGCCACCGAAGCATCACGCCGGTGCCCACGAGTGCCCGGATTCCGGCGTTGCCGAACACTAGTCACCGCCACCACCTCTGCCCGTCTCGCCAGTAGCCGCCACGTCGAGGTCGGGTGGTTGCCCGGCGGCCAGATAGGCCCGGTCGTATTCAGCCCGCCACGCGAGCCGTTCGACGATGGCCGCCAGCAGTAACCGCCGCCGGGGTGGCAGACGCGTCCCCGGGGCCGGGAGAGACCAGGCATAGCGGCGCGGGTCCGGAGCAGGCTTGTCGATCCCCACGAACTCGAGCGTCCGTCGCACGAACTCCAGCCGATCGGCCCGATGGTCACCCACGGTCTTCCCTGTCCACCTACGCGAGGTCAACACCCGATTGCCAGGCAAGCCCAAGGTGTCGCGCCGGTGCGCCCGGGCCTTGCACCGGCCCGGGATCGTCTTGCCCGTCGCGTCCTTGGGAACGATGCCGTAGAGCAGCCACACCGCGCACCGAGGCGAACACGGCGTGACACACAAGGTTTCATGCAGCCGCTCGTAATGCGTCCGCGCACGCGCGGAGGTCGCTTCCAGCACCTGGTCCACGGACTTGTGGAGGTATTTGCACACGTAGTCGATGTGCCGGTTGGCTTCCTCTGTACCGCCCAGGATGCCCCTGGAATGCACCTGTGCCCCGAATCGGGCCACGTGCGCGGGTTGCGCGTCCTCGGCGAAGGTCTCCTCGATCGCCTCGTCCCAGGACTGCAACACCGCGCCCGTGTCCGGGTCGACGAACGTCTCGGACCGCTTGTCCCACATCGGTGCCCGGGCGGGGTCGGCCGGGTCGTAGCGCAGGTCCCCGGGATCGGGCCACCACACCTGGTGATACGTCGCGGCGGCGACTTGCCGAATGATTTTGTGCGGGATGGCACCGCGGATCGCGACATGCACATGCGGGGCACCACGGCGCTGCGGTTCGACCGACGCGAAATACTGAACATCCCACCCGACCGCCCGGCGCAGGTTGTCGATGAACCGAGAGAACAACCGGGAGAACGCGATCGCATCCCACGCCGCCCGCGAATAATCGTAGTCGCGCGCGTCGATCGGCGAACCGTCGTCGCGGTGGACCTTGCCGTAGCTGTCGAGGGTCAGGGTGATCATCATCGAGGGCGTGTACTTGCCCGCGAATTCATGCCCGAGGGTGCGATCGGTGATCGGCAGGCGCGGCAGCGCGGGGGTGTCCTGACGCCGCCGAGTCGAACGCTTCGCAGTCGAGTCGGCCGGCGGTTCGTCATTTTCAAGTGCCGGCGGTGTGCCTCGCATGCCCATCGCGATCAGCTGGGCATCGACCCATCCGATCTCCTTGCGCAGTTCGGTCTCATCGGCCACGAGACCTTCCTCCCGCGCTTCGGTCAGGACGGCCATCAGGTCGGCGCGGTAGCCCACCATCCCGGTCTGATCGAAAGTCACCCGTGCCCTGGGCGGTTCGGGTTCTTCGGTCAAGTGCCAGCCTTCCCGACATTGGGTCAACCGCACCAACTTGGCCTTGCGGGCACAGGGCGGGCACACCGATTCGAGGGTGTGCCCACAAGGCACCGACACCCATTCCATGCGCCCGGTGTGCAGGTCGAGGCGTTGCAGGACCACCGGGCGGATGCACACCCCGAACCGTTGTGCGGTGGCGAGGGTGATCTCATCGAGTGAAGGTCCCAGCCGCTGTAGCGCGCTCATCGGTTGCGCCCCTTGCCATCCCGAGCCGAACCGTTGCGCCCCGAACGCCCGATACCAGAGTTGTTGTTGCCGTTGTCGGTCCACAGGTAGTCGTCCAGATCGATCACGACCGGGTCACCCGCCACGGCATCACCGCTGTAGCGCCGGGGCGGTGTGAAGGTCGCGATCATCCATCGGATGTCGTCGTCGGTGACGTGGAACGCGCGGACCCGTTCGATCTCGGAGGTCAGTTCCTCGTCTTCGTTGGTCTCCGGGACTTTGGGGTCGTTGCCAGGGGTGATCTGCACATACCCGACCCCGGGAGTCTTGCGGGAGATCAGATCGCACAACGCACCCCGATCACGCCCGGACGGCCCGAACACCATCGCCACCTGAGTGGCCTCACTCAACCGCAGCCCGATCCGCGTGGGATACAACTGTCGCAGCCGCATGACCTCCTTCGAGGGGTCCTGCACACAGCCGACGACCACCACACCGGCCGCACGGCCCATCGTCAGAAGCAGACCTAGTAGGCGTTCGATCTCCTCTTTCACCCGCTTGTCCGAGTAGTACTCGGTCAGCGACGCCGCCTCGTCGATGATCAACAGGATCATCGGTTCCTCGAACGACGGGATCAGCTTGCGGGAGTGCTCGCGCATGCGTGCCAGACGCGCCAGCATGATCCGGGCGGCCTCCCGCAGCATTTCGAGCGCGCCGCCACTGTTGTCGTAGGCGAACCGGTCGAACCAGTGCATTCCGAATCCGAACTCCGCCCCTCCCTTTGGGTCACACGTCCACACCACCACGATGCCTCGGGTGATCGCGGGCATCAGGGCCGCGATGATCGACCACGCCACCGACCCCTTGCCCGAGCCCATCTCACCAGCCACCAGCACATGAGTGCCCAGCAGTGGTAGCCGCCATGGCTTGCCCAGTTGGGTCATGCCGACCGGGATCGATTCCAGGTCAACGGTTTTTGCGCTGCACAACTCTCGGGGCAGGGGGATGGGGTTGCGCAGGATGTCGGTGTGGATGACTTCCACCCGTACCCGCCCCGACGTGGTGTGCCGTATCCGCAATGCGACCGCCCTGAACGAGTGCCGCAACTCTTCGGACCGGTTTGCCCAGGTCTCGACCTTCTGCCCGTGCAATAACCCGATCTCGAGAACATCGGCGATCCGCCCGATCCGGGTCGAGTACACCGGCGGAGTCAACACCCGGGTGTCGATTTCAGCGGTCAAGTGCTGCAACGCCATCACCTCACGCCACCGGCGCGTATAGCGCCAATACCGCCGATACCGGTACCGGATACGCGCACTCACCCACCGCTCGAACGACCTCGGCCACGCCAGCCGCCACCACCCCCACACCAGCAGCGCACCGACCCCTGCCGCGACCCCGTAAGGCCAGCCACGCCACCAGCCCAGCGCCACAGCCCCCGCCACCGGTAGCGACAGCATCGGGAACAGCACCGCCCACCACACGGCGATCAGCAGCCCATATGCGAGTTTGACGATCAACTCGCCGAAATCGGCCAACAACATCGAGCCGGTATCGGATTGCCCGCGCGGGGGCTGATTCTGATAGTTCGCAGATCGAACCACGGTAGAACCTTCAATCATTATCGAAAACGAAACATGTTGTGTCGCACCGAGATACAGCGCGAAAGACGAACCCTAGGGTGAGTCCGGCCGTGGAGAGACCGCACGGCGGGACCCACCCGCGGTTACCTGGATCAGGCGGGAGACTTGCCCGAGCCGCCACCAGCGGCGGAATTGGCGCGCGGGGACGGGGCGGGGGCATAGCCCGTGGCACGCACCGTGTACGCCTGGTACCGGTACTCGCCCTGACCACCCACGCGCGGCTGAACAGTGACCCCCGACAGCTGGATCGGGCGCATACCCGGCGCGAGCTCCGGAGTCGTGGGGACCGGCTCGGTGTCGGCGAGCAGCAGCAGGTCATAGCTGGCGCGCTTGGCGTTGGCCTCACCCGGATCGGTGACCGCGATCTTCCACACCAGCGCCCCCGTCACCGGGTCGCGCTTCTGCGGACCTGGACGATCCGGCACCCCCGAATACTCCGTGTCCGGCCGCACCGGACCCATCTGATACAAACCCAGCGCGAAGAACTCTTCGAACACCACCGGAAACCGCAGATCCTTCCGCGGATTTTTCGACTGGTTGTCGTGCATGTTGCTCTGTTCCAAAGCCATGACGGCTCAACTCCATTCGTGCGTTTGAGATCAACAACCGATGCGCCGGAGGACGACCCCGGCCGCCACGACATCCCGAACCGGGATGTCACGGCATTGGTGACCAGCACGACAGGCGGACCACGCACACGGGCACAACCCCGCACACGCGTAATCGAACGCATGCCCACCCGCCCCGAGCGGGGTGTGGAAACCCTCAGCCGGCGGCAGCAAGCACGCGTATCCACTACTGTGGACACAGCAGAGCTCCTCTGCAATGAGATGGTTCAGGTTCGCCAGGCTGGGATTGCACCCCGTTAACCTGGCGTGATATCTCGTTTCGCTGGTCCCCCGTTGACGCGGGGGGCCAGCCACGAGCGCAAAGACTCAGGCCGTCATCACGTCACCCGATAGATACCCGCCTTTCCGTTCACACTTTGTAGCAAGCTCTGTACCGCACCCAGTCTGCCATCAAATCGGGCACTCTGAACCTTCCAGAACCGTTCGTTTTGACAGGTTTCCGCGAGAGCCTCACACCAGCGCGGTCGCGAACACGCAAACCCCAAACATCCGGCACCGCAATCAGGTCCGCGTCCGACAGGTCACCGGATCTCCCGGCACCACCCTGTCTACCAGCGGAGTCGACATGAGCGCGACACACCTGTTGTGTGCCATCCCGCCCACCGGCAGACGCGAAGCCAGCCCACAACACCGCGGCCACCGAAAGACTAAGCACGATAGGGAGTTCGCAGACCTGCCGCGCTCGACGTGCCGCGAGAATCAGCGACACGGAATCAACTCCGCTTGCACGGCCGCTACCAGCGCGCCGCGCGAAAGAAGGGTACACAAAGTAGAACGGCTCGAGCCCAAACCCTTTCTCGCTGTTGGCTTCCAGTTGCCGTACTACCCTGACATCCATCATCCAGCCAAAACGACCAAGGTCAAGCAAAACTACTGGCAAGGGTTTTACCAGTCCACCGAACCCACACGGCTACAACGAGACTCGGACCAGACGGGGGCGTCCTCAGCGGATACTCATCGATCACCCTGGGCACCAGCGGTTCACCAACGCCATCTATTGAACGACCGGGTATCTCCCCGAACGCCAGTCGTTCACACGCCGACGAATACTCTCGACCATCGGAAGTGCATCAACTTCGCCCGGGTCGAACCAGGCGACTTCGTGGGACTCGTCGGACACGGCAAGTTCTCCGCCGGTCGGCGTTCCGAGAAGACAGATTGAGAACTCTTGCCGTACTTCGCCGTCGTCGTAGGCGAAGACGTGCCGCGGGTTGGTATAGGTACCAACGATGCCGACTATCTCGATGTCGATTCCGGTCTCTTCCTTGGTCTCGCGGATGCCGCATCCAGCAAGGGACTCCCCGAGTTCCATCTTGCCGCCCGGAAGCGCCCACATGCCGTTATCGACCCGGCGTTGGAGCAGCACTTGCCCACGGTCGTTCACCACAACCACAGAGGCAGCAGGGACCAAGCTGTTCGGCGCGGGCGCGTTCGGATCGTCTTCGTAGTCGCGTCTAGCCATTCTGCGCCTCCTCCCAGATGTCCCGGCCTCGGGACCACAGTTCTTCTACATGCTCGGCGAACCGGTCGAACATGCCATCGTTCTGTTCACGGCGGATGTGGAACATCGGTGAGTCATGCCCGACTCTTCGGGCAAGGATCGGCGTAACGATCATGTCGTTGTCGAACCTGAACACCGAGATGTTGACGTGCCCGGTTTCGTACCGGGCTTGGATGTTGTTGATACCGCGCAGCTTGTGCAACTCTCCAACCGTCACGGCTATCCGGGTGGACAACGTGAGGGGTACCCCTTCCTCCCGCTCTCGCTCTCGGGTGGTCGCCGAGTCCGGGTCGCCGATCAGGAACCGGATACGGCAACCGTTTGCCGCCTTCTTACCTAGCAGGTTGCCGAGGTTCGCATGCTCCAACCACAGGAAATAGTTCGTATATCCCGCGAACACCAGCTCTCTGTGCGCTCCGTGAATCAGGCTGCGCCACAGCGATGCTGGGGCAGCCGAGCGATACGGGAACACTTGAACGATCTCGCGGTCCGCACCCATCTTGAGGCTCACACGTACAGCTGAAGGCCACAAATCAGCCTCCTCTACTCCCAGCAGCTGGCACACCGCCCAGCGGTGGCGGGCGTGTGGCGTACGGGTCGGGTGCGTGATCCACCGGTTCACGGTCTTGACATCCACTTCACATGCTTCCGCCAAGGCTTGATCCGATACACCCGCTTTGGACATCGCCAATCTCAGCGCTTCATTCAACGTACGCCTCCGTGGGGGACACTCCGGGACGTTACTAACGCTAGTTCTAAAACGTCCCAAACGTCCGGCAAACGCGGTGGTAACGCACTTTTCCGGTTCGTAGCGTCAAGGTCAGGCGCTCAGGGGCGGCTGAACGCTCCCGTTCCTGAGTTGCCTCACCAACGGCGGACAGGGGTCGAAATGAACCGGCGCACAAGGCTCTACAAGTTCCCCGGAGGCGTATTCGAACTCCAGGCCACCGAAGACGACTCCGAGGACTATGGCGGCTTCTACCTCCAGTTCCAAGACTTCTACATGCTTGATGACCATGAAGACAGAGGTGTTGTAATGCGTTACAAGCCAACATGTTTGGGCTATCTCCGGACCGATGTGTCCGGAGTGGCCCAGCTGTGGGACCAGAGCCAGATCCGCAAGCTCGCAACGCGTCTGGGCTACGACTTTGCCGACATGGTGATCTACGATCCCCGATTCGGACGGCCACCGCTGGCCCGCCTGAAGGCGCAAGTAACCCGCCTGGACGCCGAAGCAGTCATAGTCCCCAGTCCCGAGCACTTCCAGGGCGGGGAGATCCCCGGAACGCTAGTGCAGCAACTCGACGTGATCACCGTGACCCCGGAAGAGACCTACGCCCGGCGGACGATGCCTCCGCTTCGCGACCCGCCACCCGCCAAGGCAGACGGCGCTTAGACCACTCCGATAGCTCGGGACCTGAAAGGGGGTGGTGTATCGACCGAATTCACGACAGACCGATGACGTTGTTCCACAACGCATTTCGCGACGAGCCCTCGGCCACCGCAACCGTGCCGAGGGTTTCCGCATCCTCGGGAGGTCCCAGTCCACCGGAGACGGATTGGGGCCACTCCTGCATGCTTCGGTCGCCCGCCAATGCTGGCACTCTGCACGCGGGGTGTGCCTGCCGGGATGCGTCGCATCAGGCGCGGGGCTCACCGATGCGTCCCGCGAATCCTGGTGTGCCACAGTCTCGACACCCTGCGCAGCGAGAGAAGAGAGCGGAACCCCCGAAAAGGGAAAAAGGAAAGAAGAAGAAAGAAAAGCGGGAACCCCCGAAGAGAACTTGCCGAATTTTCCTCTACAGGATCAAGAGCGGCGCGCATGCGCGCGCCGCCCGGGGTGCCGGCCCTACCGCTCCGCTCCCGGGCAGGCACCCCGGTGCAGAACCAGAGTGGGGACCGAATCAGCGTCCACCGATGCATAGTCCCGAGCGGATCGACACCGATGCCGGAGCGCCGTCCGTTCCGTCCTTGCGCCGCAGCATCCTCAGTACCCCAAGTCCGTAGTGCTGCCGCACCTCTTCGGGGCTTGCCATATTGGGCCTGCGTCAGCTGTCCCCGACTTGCTCTCCCGCAACCCGCCCACGAATCCTCCGACACTCGCGCATGGGCCTGGCGAGCGCCGACTTCGACTGACTGCCGATGTGCAAGCTGCCAGTTTCGTAATTGGATACCGTACAACCGATCAATCGTGCGAGGGTTGCAGCCATGACACTGATCCAGACACTCGTCACACCAAACCACATCCTACAAGTCTCTGACCGCCGACTTACGCGCGGCGATGGCACAATCTTTGCCGACTCGCATAATAAGGCCGTGTCGTGGTGTGGTGAAATGGCAATCGGGTTCACCGGACTGGCGTTCATCGATCGTGCGCAACGGAAGCCGGTGTCCGAGTGGATCGCCGAAATGCTGTGCGATGTCGCCGGTGTCGAGGAAGGCGTCGAGAAGCTCAGGAAGGGGGCCGAAGATGCAATTGCAAGGCTCCCCGCATCTTGGCCCGATAAGCGGCTAACCATAGTGATGACAGGATTCTTCGATGATCCTGCAGGCTTGCGACTCTCGGTGACTTACAAAATCTCGAACTTCGAGCAACGCGAGAAGATTTGGCCCCGCCACCAGCCCAACTTCTTCCGAACTATCTACCATGACCCAACGAGTGCCGACGTCATGTACTACGTGACCGCAGGTGCGAGCCTAGATCTCTGGCATCAACGCGTCATAAACAAGAGGATTTTCAGGGTCGCCCGCGGACCACAAGACGTAAATCGACTGGTGCGTTTGATGGTCGCACTTCAACGGCATGTGAGTGGCAGCAATGGAACGGTCGGCACAGATGCGATGGTGATATCCCTTCCAAAGAATCCGGTATCTCGAGGAATGATCCTCAGCCAGATAGATTCAGTCGGGTTAACAACAGATGCGGCGATGTTCAGCTACATCGCAGACGGTGGCTTTGTGCCGGAGAGATTTGGACCGCATTGGGTTTGCGGGGGAACCGCATTTGCCGATGTAAAAGGGTCGCAAATTGGGGATAATCCAGACGACCAAAGCATCAGCATCAGAATTCTCCGAATCCCACCGGGACCGGCCGCGCCCCTTGAGGAAACTGCGTCGTGATGACTGCGTGCACGGAGGTGACATCCGCCTCCGTCCCCGTATGCGGGCATTTGAGGAGTGTGTAACTGACATCTCACACCGGCCGGCAGCGCGGCCGACCGCGACCGCAGGAACTCATCGAGTTGATTGTCCGAACTCATCATTCGAGTCTAGAACGCGGACCCCGGCCCTGAGTGGCCCTGCCACTCCCAATTTCTCTCTAAAGGATCACGAGCGCGACAAGCCGCGCCGCCCGGCTGCCCGGGGCAGAACCACACAAATGAAGGCCCCGAAATCGCCACGCTATGCCCGCACAAAGTATGGCTAGAGTAGCCACATCCCGCCGCGCCCTCCGAGTTTGCCACCTGACTGCTATGAGTGGAACGAGGGCCGCGCTATCTCCGACCGAGGCGAAGCGGTGTCAGCGCGATCGGATCGTCAGTCGCTAGCTGTACTCACCATTCGATTCGATAGACCTATTCCTCAGCAACCGAAGGTTGCGCTTTATTTCAATAGATTCGCGCGTCCGGGCTACATCTCTAGAATGAGACTCCAAATAGTCTGAGTAGCTTTGTGCGGACTTCTCAATTATTGACATAACTCCCGCGATTGGAGCTCCTTTTGCCCGCAAGCTGAGGCGCGAAATCGTCAATCCAATACTGGCCGCATCGAGAATTGCCAGCCGATCAGATTCCGGCACCAAATCCAGAATCTGCCAGCCGTCATGAAAACCCGCAATCGCGAGATCTATCTCCCCCATTTTTTCGTGTGCGTCAGCTACATTAAAATAGGCGGATGCAACATTCAAAGGAACGACACTGTAGCCAGTGTCCATCATCCAGCGATAGATCGATATCGATTCTACACCGAATTCCACTGCTTCTTGGTGTAATTTCAGACTAGCCAAAGATGATGCATGGTTAGATAGTTCGCTTGCCAATTGTGCAGCAGATCCACCTGAACCGACATCCACCAGAGATCGATATATCTCGATTGCTTGGGCAGACAAATCAAGAGCGTTTCGATATCTTTTCCCGAGCGCTTCTGCGACGGCGGCGCAGCTAAATGCGGATGCCAAAGGTGAACTTGCTATATATGCATGCGTTTCGGCGATGCGCTTGAGTGAATCAATTGCGGGATACACCACATCAAGTGCCGAATTGTATTCTCGATTATCGATTAAGAGTGCGGCAAGATCGGTCTTGGCAATTGAGAGGTGCATACTTTCATTTATCCCCCCTCCTGCGGCAAGCTCTTCGTAGATCTGCACTGACTCCCGGATGGGCTCGACCGCATCTTTCAGATTTCCCGCCCGACGAAGGCAGTTACTGTAGTTAGCAAGAGCGGCGGCCACGTCGAATCGATTGTAGCCCGGAGTATCACTTTCGAGGTGTCGATGTATTCTCGCCGCATTCTCAGCCGATGTTGCAGCTTCCGAGAACTTTCCCAACTCAGCCAGAGAAATAGTCTTGCCGGTATACAATTTGCCGAGCTCGGCTAATTCGTCGATTTTCCCCCCGTCAGCCGAAAGCCGAGGTTGAATTTTGGCTATCCCTTCGGAAAAGGCTTGATATGCCTCGCCATATCTACCCATGTAGAAGAGTGAAAATCCGTAGGCCAAGAGCGCTTTAGCCAGATGACGGGAATTTTCCTCGACTTCTGCATCGAGTGAACGGGCGATCTCAAGAGCTTTCGAGGTCGCGTCAAGTGCACCACTCCGATCACCGATCCTCGCCAAACGGTTGGCCTGATTCACATGTATAGCGACCTTTGCTACTTGGCCAGAGGCAGCCTCCAGTCGGCTAGGCATCAGAGAGGTGGAGATTCTTGCCGCAGCGAAATCCAGATCAGAGTAACCCGAAGTGGGAATGAATTTATCGATCTTTTCAAGAACATCTGTCGAGATATCTAAGTTGAGAATCTTTTCGAGGATATTTCCACCAGCGCCAATTGCGAGATATGGATATTCTTGCAGAACTGGAATAAGTACACTTTCGGCAACGTGGGGCCACCGCAGTGCAGTCTCAACCAGTACCATCAGAGCGCGGGAGTTCTCCTTCGCGCCCTCCTCTGAATTGCCATCTTTCTGAGTGAGGATTTCCGATGTCGCCAATATGCTCCAGTCGTCAGACTGCCAGCCAATTGCCAGACCATGGCCGGGAATCGTTAGTGCAACGAAGTCCTCGGCTAAACGATCTGGATGGAGCGAAGCCAGCACCTTCGAAGAATCCATTGATGGGTAGCAGTAGACGTAATCATCAAGTATGATATCGGCTTTTAAAGTTGTCTCTGCTAACCCGCTTAGCGCCAATATCTTCCGCGCAGCAGTACGCTGCAGCTCGTCCGTAAACGCTGCGATGTACGCGGTGCGTGCGATTACGACAGGTGAAGTATTCAGGGGATCTTCTTGGCGAGTATGAAGAGAGTGCCAGTGCGTTCTTTCTCGGCGCAGCAGGTATGAAGATATGGCGGCGGGGTCTGCCGGTAGGTCGTCGTCTCGCCAGGCTGCGTCAGCCGCCGCCAATGCCGTCATATGCAGTGTTAGGGTATTCTGAAATTCGCTTCTATCGAGGTCTAAACTTTCCAGTTTTGAGCGCACCTTATCGACATCAACCTCAAGTACCGTAGAGAATGCGGTAGTCGCTTCCTGAACGATCTCAAAGCGTGGGATCCCTGGCTCGATCGGTAGAAGTAATAGCTGATTTGTAGAAATTGATAGATTGTTTTCGCAGAAATCCTGAACACTAGTCCACCAATATCCTGGTGATCGACCCAGGAGCAGGACGCGTACAGCTCTTTCGCTTTCGAGCGTCAAGTCGCGCATATGTATCATGAAGTTGATCAGGCGTGATGCGGGCCAGCGGTCTGCATAATCTACGATCGCTAGTACTCGAAAATTATCGCCTACTACAGAGCTGCTCCCCGCAGATAGAGGTTGGCTAGTAACGTGCCATACTGACCAGCCCTCACGGTTCTGACGGTGCGCTAGTTGTCTAGCAATTCTCGTCTTTCCTTGCCCTGCTGGTCCGTATATCAACTGCACAGACAGAGACTCAGTTGAAGCAATCCAATCCTGAAGGTTGGCAGTTTCAGCACCTCGGCCGATGAACGGTACGATTTGGTTCTGCGGATTGAGCAGAATGCTGGGCTGAGCGCGGGCTTTCTCTCGATTCCTTGGAGTTTCCGCTAGGAGAAACTTGCTAACTCCGAAACCGGAGTCGGGAACGGGAGCTATACTGACGTCGCCGCCTATCCCATGAAACTGATTGACGGTGCCAAAGATTATGGAATCTTTGATTATTTGGTTCGAACCACCAATAGTAAATTTCATCGGATCGCACCTTGCTACGAAGAGATCTGGCTAGATATCTCTGCTACATACTGACCAGGAATGGTGCCATATCTGGTTGTTACGCCAAACGTTGTGAAGCTACGCTTGTCTTTGGTCAGTTTGCTAAAAGGTCACATCGGACCACAAATGAAACATCATGATTTACCCTTGCTCTTGGCTAAGGTCACGGCCGACTTCTGATTCTAGGACCGCCTGGCTAGCAGGGGTGGAGCTTCTCTGAGTAACTGAGCCCCCCACTTTGGTGCCGGAGATCTTCTGCGTCGCGTCACCGCCTTGCACGCTCAGCCACCACTGCAACGCGCCGCCGACCAGAACGAACGCGACTGTTGCCAGCACCCAGGCAAGGGACCAACGCTGAGTCACCATTCCCGTCGCAATGTTCACCGCAGCTGCGATCGCAAACGTCACAGCGGCAGCGGCGCCGCGCTTCACATTGTTGCTCATCGTTTCCTTGTCGCTGGAGGGCCACCGGCGTCCGGGTATCACACAGTGTGCGGCATCGGACGTCCGACTTTACTGGCCGTCGATCAGGACTGGCCAATGTCGCGGAGCGTCGTCAGATCGGTGTGTCGGCTTTGGCGACTGCCGCTGGCCCACATGCGAAGTCGTGAAATTGCTCGCGGTACAGCGTACCGCCGGACACCTTGCCGTACATGAGCCCTGGACCTGTCTGCATCGAGTTCACACTCATGCACTCGCCACTCAGCGGTCTCGACGAGGATCAAAGGAGTGTGTAATCGATATCTCACCCCGGCCAGCTGCGCCACCTCCTCACGGCGCAGGCCGGGAACCCGGCGGCGGCCGTATTCGCGCAGCCCCGCGTCCGCGGGCTGGATGCGGGAGCGGCGCGAGCGCAGGAAGTCGCCGAGATCGTTCTGCATGGGGTCCAGCGTACGAACCGCTCCTGGTACCTATCCATGCTCAGATTCCACGTCTGTCACGGTTCCCCGGGTTCATCGCTGCGATAGGGCATCCGGTAGCGAGCGCTGGTGTACACCCGGTGCCGTCGCGGTCGTGCCGCAGTCTGTTCCGGGGGTACGGTCAGAGCATGTCCGGGCAGCACAGTGGCTCGTTCGGGACCTATCGTCTCGAACGCCTGCTGGGAAGTGGCGGCATGGGCGAGGTATGGCTGGCGCGCGACCGTACCGGCAGCACCGTCGCCGTGAAGGTGTTGTCTGCCGCGAACTCGGCAGATCAGGGCTATCGACGTCGCTTCGAGCGAGAGGCTCGGTTGGGGGCTCAGCTGCACCACCCGCACATCGTGCCCATTCACGCCTTCGGTGAAATCGACGGACACCTGTTCCTGGAGATGGCCTACATCGAAGGCCTCGACCTGGCCGCGCGCCTGCGGGCGGGCGCCATGGCTCCGGCTCGGGCTGTGGAGGTCATCGCCCAGGCGGCCGAGGCGCTGGATGCCGCACACGCGGCGGGACTTATCCATCGGGATGTCAAGCCGGGCAATATCCTCGAGCACACCACCGGTTTCGTGTACCTGATCGACTTCGGTATCGCCCGCGCCGCCGACAGCACCGCACTCACAGCCACCGGTCTGGTCGTGGGCACGTTGGAGTACATGGCACCGGAGCGGTTCGCCGGCACGCTCGATGCGCGCTCCGATATCTATTCGCTGGCCTGTGTACTCTACGAAGCCCTCACTCGGCATCCGCCCTTCAGCGGCAACCCGGCACAGCAGATGCACGCGCATTTGATGTCCGAACCACCGCGCGCCTCGCAGGCTGCCCCTGCTGTCCCGACCGCGCTCGACGATGTCATCGCCCGCGGCATGGCCAAGAAACCGGACAATCGCTACGCAAGCGCGGGAGAATTCGCCGCTGCCGCGCGAGCCGCCCTGGACCTGCCCGCACCGGCACGACCGCCCCCACCGATCCTGGACTCGGCAGCCCCCGGCCCCAGCCCGCAGACCCGCGTCATCACTGCCACCGGTCCGGCGGCGACTCACCCGGTGACGCACGAGTCCCACGCATCCGCACCTGCCCCTGCCGTACATTCCGATCCACGACGAAATCCTGTGGGGCCCAAACGGATATTGGCGGCAGCCGGGATTGCACTCATCGCCGCGGTGATCGTGTGGCTGTTCACCAGCGGCCTCGATACCGGGTCGGGCCCAGATACGAGCATCCCGGCACAGCCCTCTTCCGCGGCGACAACAGCGTCCGGTCCGCCGCCGTTCACGATCGGCGGTCAGCCCGCAGACCCGGCGCACACGGTGTACGACGGCAGTTTCGCCTTTACCGTGAGCGATGTGGTTTCCGGAGTACTGATCACCGCCCCGGCGAACGCAGACCGCGTCTACACCATCGTGACACTGACGGTCACGAACATGTCCGGACGTCAGCAACTGTTCACCATCGCCGCTCAGCGCCTGATCACCGTCGACGGGCGCTCGGTAGCCCCCGATGCAACCGCCACAGCGAGGCTTCACCCGTACAACGGCGAGTTCCACCAGCTCGCGCCCGGCACCACCACCACGATTCCTCTGGCCTTCGAACTCCCCGGTAAAGAAGGCAACAAGAATGACGATATGGGCAAGAAGAAAGACGCCATGCCGAGCCATCTGATCCTGCACGGGGAGCCCTCATCACCCGGCGTGACAGTACCGATCCGCTAGCCGACGCAGATCGTGAGCACGGCCCCGTCCGGCGCTCCGAGTGCCGCGAACTGATCCAATTCTGCTGGCGTGTAAGGTCGTTCGCCGCCAGCGTACGAACCCATCCTGGTACCGGCAGACCCAGGAAAACCGCAACCCTCGTTGCCGATCGCGCGCGCTCGCAGGATGAATGCACACGCAAAGAGCGAAGGAGCATTCGACATGAGCTACGAGAACCTGTCCGGCCGCGCCGCCGTCATCGCCGGAGCCGCCAGCGGCATGGGAGAGGCCACCGCACTGCTGCTGGCCCGCAACGGGGCCCGGGTGGCACTGCTGGCGCGGCGCGCGGACCGGCTCGACACCCTGGCCGCCAAGATCGAAGCCGAGGGCGGGATCGCGCTGGCGGTGCCGGTGGACGTCACCGACTCGGCGAGTGTGACCGCCGCGGCGGACGCGGTGCACGCCGCGTTCGGCCCGGTCGACCTGGTGGTGAACTCGGCGGGCGTCATGCTGCCCAACCCGATGACCGACGGCCGCGAGGACGAGTGGACCCGCATGCTGGAGACCAATGTGGCCGGGCGCCTGCACATGATCCGCGCCTTCCTGCCGGACCTGCTGGCCGCCGCGGACGCGGGACGCACCGCCGATCTGGTCAATATCTCCTCGATCGGCGCGCACGTGGCGTTCCCCGGCTACGCGGTGTACGGGGCCACCCAGGCCGCCATCACCCAGCTGTCGGCGGCGCTGCGCACCGAGCTCGGCGCGCGCAAGGTGCGCGTCACCAATATCGAGCCCGGCCTCACCGATACCGAACTCGGCAGCCACATCGACAACGCCGAGCTCAGCGGCGAGCTGGACGGCATGTTCGGGTTCATGGAGTCGCTGCGCGCGGACGATATCGCCGATCTGATCGCCTACACCGCCAGCCGTCCGGCGCACGTGAACCTGCGCCAGGTGATCGTCCTGCCAACCCAGCAGGCGTGAGGGAATCGGGTAGCCGCCCGGCGAAATCGGCTGGGCGGCAGCCACTTCCGCCAGATCAGCGCGCCCGCCGTATTCAGCACGGTGGCGGTGCCGTAGCCGACGAGCTGTCCGATCGCAGCGACCCGAGCCGGCCGTGGTGGTCGAGCTCGCCGTCACCGCGCCCGCAGCCCAGCTCCCCGGTGCGGTACATCCGATCGCCGGGCGCGCCGTACGGGTCGGCGATCAGCCGGATTCCGGTGAGCCCGGGCCGGTGATGGTAGCCGCGCGCCAATCCCGCACCGGCCACATAGATTTCACCGACCACTCCCGGCGGCTGCGGATTCATCCCCTCGTCCAGCACATAGCAGCGGGCGCCGGCCACCGGCTCGCCGATGGACACCGCGGCATGCGGCGCGACCGGGCTCAGCGGACGGCTCATGGTGGCGCACAGGCCCGCCGCCGCCCAGCCATAGCCGCTCACGAACGACCTTCCGGCCGACCAGATTCCGGTCAGCTTGGCCGGGCAGGGCGCACCCGCGGTGGCGAGCAGGCGCAGGTGCGGCAGCGGTTCCGCGCCGGAGGCGGCCCGGGTGAGCAGCTGGGGTAGCGTCAGCGCGACGGCCGTGCTGGTGTCGTTCCACTGTCGTAGCTGCCGCTGCCAATCGTAGGGCGAGTCGGTGAAGCTACCGGCGAACGTCGTTGCGGTATCGCAAACATCCGATGTGATAGACAGATTCCGCAGCTCGCGACGAAAGGACGGTATGGGACAGCCCGCGGATTCGTCCGGAAATCCGATCTCGTCCGAAAAGCCCACGGCCCGAGTGGAATTCGAGACCATGTTGCTCGGCCGCTACTCCATTGCCGCCCGCTACCGCCGCGCAGGCACCCGCCTCGATCGTAGCGCCTACGTCCTGCTCAGCCGCCTCAGCGTCGAGGGACCCATGTCCATCGGCCAGCTCACCGAGGCCTTCGGCCTCGACACCTCGACCGTCAACCGGCAGACCGCCGCCCTGCTGCGCGCCGGACTGGTCGACCGCATCCCCGACCCCATCGGCGGCATCGCCCGCAAATTCCGCATCACCGACACGGGCGAACAGGCACTGGAGGCCGAGCGGCAGGCCAATACCGAGGGCCTCGACCGCGTCATGGTGAACTGGTCCGCCGACGACGTGGCCGCCTTCGCGGGCTATCTCGAACGCTTCAACACCGATATCGAGCGCCTCGACGGGCGGCCCTGGCCTCGCCCCTGACGGATCGCCGGGGTGCGCACCCGAATCCGAGGATGCGCCCCGGCTTCAGGCGATGCGCACCGCGACCCGGCCCCGATTGCCGCGGGTCTCGATGAGCTCGAGTGCGGCATCCATCTCGTCGAGCGGAACAATGGTGTGGCGGGGGGGGGGGGGGGGGGCGGCGCCGCGGGGGGGGGGGCGGGCCCCCCCCCCCCCGCCCGCGCGCCCCGCGCCCCGCCCCCCCCCCCCCCCCCCCCCACGCCAGCAGGTTCCACAGTTCGGCCCGCCAGCCCTCCAGCAGATCGGCCCGAGTCCGGCTGAGCAGGCCCATCGAGAAGCCGCCGACGGTCTTCAGCTCGCCGAGCAGGCTGCCCGCGTCGATGGTTCCGCCGAACGCGCTGAAGGCGATCAGGCGACCGTGCGGGCCGAGGATGTCCACGCAGCGCTGAGCCACGTCGCCACCTACGCCGTCGAGGACGACGTCCACCCGCTCGGTCCAGGCGTCCGCGTAGGTGACGACCTCGTCCGCGCCACAGTCGCGCAGGAACTCGGCCTTGTCCAGGCTGCCGACGGCCGCGATCACCCGCACCGCCCCCAGCGCCCGGGCCAGCTGGACGGCCAGATGCCCGACCCCGCTGGCCGCGCCGGTGACCAGCACCGACTCCCCCGCGACGAACCGTGCCGTGCGCAGCAGGCCCAGGGCGATGACGCCGCCCCGCACCAGCGTGAGCGCGTCGGCGGCATCCACCCCGGCGGGGATCTCGGACATCAATTGCGGTGCGGCAAGGGCATATTCGGCGTAAGCCCCCTCGAAGACCACGCCGCCGACCCGTTTGCCCACCCAGTCGGCGAGGTCCGGTCCGGCCGCCACCACCGTGCCGACGATCTCACCGCCGTCGGGTCCGCCGTCCCGCTGCAGCATGCGCACCAGCCCGAGGTGGACGCCCGCCAGCTCGATGCGCACCAGCAACTGGCCCGGGCCGGGCACGAGTTCGGCGGCGGTGACGACGACGGGACTGCGGCCGGAGAACTGAATCTTGCGCACTGGCAGTGCCTTTCGGTGAGACCCGGCGCTTCCGCCGATTTTTCTATGTTTAACCTAAAATTAGGCATGCCACCCTTCATATGTCAAACCTAAAAATTTCCTCCGACGGGATGATCCTGTTCGGCACACAAAAAAGCGCGGCGGCCGTCCGGAGACGGCCGCCGCGCCCGACGTACGGAACGAGCTAGCTGGGAGCCTTCTCGAACTCCTCCACCGTGTGTCGCCCCGAGCCCCACCCCACATGCGCCTCCGCGCGCATGCGCTCGACCATGTGCGGGTAGTGCAGCTCGAAGGCCGGACGCTCGGAGCGGATGCGCGGCAGCTCGTAGAAGTTGTGCCGCGGCGGCGGGCAGGAGGTCGCCCACTCGAGGGAGTTGCCGTAGCCCCACGGGTCGTCCACGGTCACGACCTCGCCGTAGCGGTAGGACCTGAAGACGTTCCACACGAACGGCAGCACCGACGCGCCCAGAATGAACGACCCGATGGTGGAAACGGTGTTCAGCGTGGTGAATCCGTCGCTGGGCAGGTAGTCGGCGTACCGGCGCGGCATGCCCTGCGCACCCAGCCAGTGCTGCACCAGGAAGGTGGCGTGGAAGCCGATGAAGGTGGTCCAGAAGTGCCACTTGCCCAGGCGCTCGTCGAGCATGCGGCCGGTCATCTTCGGGAACCAGAAGTAGATGCCGGCATAGGTGGCGAAGGCGATGGTGCCGAAGAGCACGTAGTGGAAGTGCGCGACCACGAAGTAGGTGTCGGACACGTGGAAGTCCAGCGGCGGCGAGGCCAGGATGACACCCGACAGACCACCGAAGAGGAAGGTGACGATGAACCCGACCGCGAACAGCATGGGCGTCTCGAAGGTGAGCTGACCGCGCCACATGGTGCCGATCCAGTTGAAGAACTTCACACCGGTCGGAACCGCGATGAGGAAGGTCATGAACGAGAAGTAGGGCAGCAGAACGGCACCGGTGGCGTACATATGGTGCGCCCACACCGCGATCGACAGCGCCGCGATGGCGAAGGTCGCGTAGACCAGGGTGGTGTAACCGAAAATCGGCTTGCGCGAGAACACCGGGATGACTTCGGAGATGATGCCGAAGAACGGCAGCGCGATGATGTACACCTCGGGATGCCCGAAGTACCAGAACAAATGCTGGAAGAGGATGCTGCCGCCGTTCGACGGATCGTAGATGTGCCCGCCCAGGTGGCGGTCGAAGGCCAGCGCGAACAGGGCGGCGGTCAGGATCGGGAAGGCTACCAGGATAAGTAAACTCGTCGTCAGGATGGTCCAGACGAACACCGGCATCCGGAACAGCGTCATGCCCGGGCAGCGCAGGCAGACGACGGTGGTGATCATGTTGACGCCACCGAGGATGGTGCCCAGACCGGAAATGGCCAGACCCAGGATCCATAGGTCGCCGCCCACGCCCGGCGCGTGCACGATGTCCGACAGCGGCGTGTAGGCGGTCCAGCCGAAATCGGCCGCGCCGCCCGGGGTCAGGAAGCCGGCGGTGGCCATGGACGCCCCGAACAGGTACAGCCAGTAGCTGAGCGCGTTCAGCCGCGGGAAGGCCACGTCGGGCGCACCGATCTGCAGCGGCAGCACCACATTCGCGAATCCGAACACGATGGCGGTGGCGTAGAAGAGCAGCATGATCGTGCCGTGCATGGTGAACAGCTGGTTGAACTGCTCCGTCGAGAGGAACTGCATACCCGGCCGAGCCAGCTCCGCGCGCATGAGCAGCGCCATCAGGCCACCGACCAGGAAGAAGCTGATGGCGGTGGTGATGTACATCATCCCCAGCATCTTGGGATCGGTCGTGGTGATCACCTTGAGGACGAACGAGCCCTTGGGACCGTGCCGCGGCGGGTACGGGCGGATCGCCTCGAGATTCTGTTCGGGCTTTGGAGCAACTGCAGTCACCACATCCTCCTCGGGAGGGTTCCGTCCAGCTTCTACCAATCAGGGCACATAGAACGGCGCACAGCGTACCGACAGCAAATCGATCCTCGCCGAAAACACTCCGGTCGGGGTGAACAGCGATTGGAATGCAAGATACTGCAGGGCAACCCTGCGCGTCGATGGCGGTCTCGAACAGGTTTGGTGCGTTGTTCATTGGCAGTTCATCCCGCGCCATCACGAAATACTCACGAGGCAGGGTCCAATATCGGTGCTATGTCTCGATCACTGCGCGCCCGCGTGCTCACCGTCGCCGTGGTCGGCAGCCTCGGCACCGTGCTCGCCGTGGGCGCCGCCACCGATGCCCATGGCGAACCCAAGGCCGTGATCCAGGGCCGCACCGAGGTCACCGCCCGGGTCACCGGCGAGAAGCCGGACAACAAGTGCCAGATCGCGGCGTCCGATATCAGTGGTCCGTGGGGCATCGTCGGCGCCGACGGCACCGTCACCCTCACGCTCGGCGCGGTGCACAGCAACGCCAAGAAGCTGCGCGTCATCTGCGAGGACCCCAAGCGCGGCGACGCCAGCCTGCACACCGTCCGCTCGGATCGGGTGACCTTCGACGGACTGCTCTCCCCCATCCGCCAGATCATGCGCAACCGATTCTTCGGGGCCAGATAGCTGTATTCGGGGCTAGACAACCGGGTGACCGGCGCGGGCCGAGGCCACCGCGGACCGGACCACGGGCACGGTCTCGGTGGCGAAATGGTGTGCGGCGCGGTCGCCGCCGGGATCGACCGGGAGCAGGAATTCGCTGATGCCGTGGGCCAGGGCCAGTTCCGTGAGCTGGCCGGGTGTCATGGTGGGGTCGATGACGTAGGCGCGGCGGATCAGGGCCGGGACGCGACCCGCCCCGCGGGCGGCGGCGTCGATGGCGGTCATCATGGCGGTCAGCGTGGCGGGCGGGGCGTAGCCGACGCTGCCGAGCCAGCCGTCGGCCAGTTCACCGGTCAGGCGCAGGGCGCGGGGACCGTAGACGCCGAGCCAGATGCCGATCGGATGGGCCGGGCGCGGACCAGGTTTCGCGCCGCGCAGCGGGTAGAACTGGCCGGCCAGCTGCGAGCGTTCACCCTCACCCCACAGCGCGCGAACGACCGCGATGGCCTCGCGCAACGCGGCGAGGGCCTGGCCGGGACTGCGGCGGGTGCCGCCCATGGTCTCGATGGCGTCCCAGAACGCGCCGGCGCCCAGGCCCAGTTCGACCCGGCCGCCGCTGAGCAGGTCCAGGCTGGCGGCGCTGCGGGCCAGCACCGCGGGCGGGCGCAGCGGGAGGTTCGCGACCGCGGGCATGAGGGTGAGGTTGCGGGTGACGCCCGCCAGATAGGACAGCAGGGTCCAGGTGTCCAGGAAGGCGGGCTGATACGGATGATCCTGCACCGCCAGCACTTCCAGCCCGGACTCGTCGGCGTGACGCACCAGGCGCAGCAGCTGACGCCCGCGCGCCGCCTCGGGCGGCACGAAGATCCCGAACCGGAGCTCATGCCCGTAATCCGCCATAGCGAATATCAAGCTACCGCGCTGCCAGGGGTGGCCGGGCGAAATCGGGCGGATTCGGCACGTCCGGGCGGCGGCAGCCCTCTCAGATCGTGATCAACTGGCAACCCGATTCCATAGTCGTTGCCGGGCAACGGAATACAATTGAGACCGGGTCGCCCGGGTCACGACCCGGTCTTTTCGGCAGTGGGCCGTTCGCGACGGCCGGGTGAAGGGACGTGCGCGATGCCGGCTCACAGCACGGTGGACATCGCCCTACGGCACCTGAGGGGAGTGGATCCCTCGGCGTTGCACCACGCACGGAACCGGTTGGCGGAGACCGGAATCGCACGGCTGGGATTTCTGCTCCCGCATCGGGTCAAACGGGTCCTCGCCGCCGAGGCGCTGACCCTGCTCGATCATCACAAACAGTGGGGCGACCTGCTGCCCGAGGGCGAGGGCCTGGCCCGGCAGCAGGTCGACCTGACCGAGCAGGAGGTGGCCGCCCACGCCTCCTGCATCCCGCAGCTCTACGACTGTGAACCCTTGCGGCACAGCCTTTCCGTGGTCGCCGCCGAACCGGTCCTGGCCTGCCCCGCGGCCGAGCGCTACCGCGTCAGCCGCCTGCACCACGACGACTCCGTCGACCAATGGCATTGGGACGACTACGCTTTCGCCCTCGTCCTGGTGGTGGAGTGCCCGCCGCTGGCGGACGGCGGCTTCGTGCAGACGGTGGCGCACACCCGCCGCGACTGGGACCACGCCGACATCTACCGGACCCTGACCCGCAATCCGATCCACTCCTGGGAGATACAGCCCGGCGACCTCTACCTGATGCGCGCCGACACCACCCTGCACCGCGTGCACCCCTTCGCGCACGGCCGCCGCACGATCGTCGCCATGACCTTCGCGTCGCGGACCGACACCGAGCGGGAAGTCCCGTGGCGGGCTGCGGAACTCGCGCCCCGATAGCGGACACGCCGCGCAGAGCTGGGAGTTTGCGCCAACAGGTCGATGTGGGATGAATCATATACAGTGATAGCCTGATCAACCGTTCACGCAGCGGGGGGCAGCGTCGCCGCACCGTATCCGCTCCGGGCAGTTGTGCCCCACCCGGCCAAGGCGGCTTCCATGGACCTGCTCAACCCTCTCGACGCGATCTTCCTTGCCATCGAATCCCGCGAGCATCCCATGCACGTGGGCGGTCTGCAGCTGTTCGAACCGCCCGCCGACGCGGGCCCCGAGTTCACCCACGAGCTCTTCGAGGCGATGGCCGCGAAAACCGATGTCCGCACCCGATTCCGGCGCAAACCGAGCCGGCTGCTGGGCGGCTTCTCCAGCCTCGCCTGGTCCCACGCCGAGACCGTGGATCTGGGCTACCACCTGCGGCGTTCCGCACTGCCGGCGCCCGGCGGCATGGGTGATCTGCTGGACCTCACCGAGCGCCTGCACGGCATCCTGCTGGACCGGCACCGCCCACTGTGGGAGGCCCGGCTCATCGAGGGACTGTCCGACGGCCGCTTCGCGGTCTACGTGAAGATGCACCACGCCCTCATCGACGGCGTCTCGGCCATGCGCCTGCTGCAGCGCACCCTCACCGACGACCCGTTCGACAGCCGGCTCACCGTCCCGTGGGGCACGGCGCCGGTGCCGCGCGACGACAGCCCCGAACCCGAGAGCCCCTGGACGCAGTTGCGCCGGGCGGTGCCGCGGATCCTGCGCGCCACCGGATCGATCGCCGCGCCGTTGCGGGGCGCCATCGACGGGCGGCTCACCCTGCCCATGACCGCCCCGCGCACCCTGCTCAACACCTCCATCGGCGGGGCCCGGCGCATCGCGGTGCGGTCCTGGCCGCTGGAGCGGATCAATGCCGTCCGGCTGGCCACCGGGGCCACCGTCAACGACATCGTGCTGGCCATGAGCGCCGCCGCGCTGCGCGCCTATCTGCTCGAGCGTGACGCGCTGCCGGACGAGCCGCTGATCGCCATGGTGCCGGTCAACATTCGCAGCGCCGCCGAATCCGATACCTCCGATGGCAATCTGGTGGCGGCCTGCCTGGCCAACCTCGGCACCCACATCGAGGATCCGGCGGTCCGGCTGGAAACCATCAGCACCTCCATGCGCGACGCCAAACGGGTGTTCACGCAATTGCCGAAGCTGGAGGCCATGCTGCTGTCGGCCGCGCTGATGACACCGTTCGGGGTGTCGCTACTACCGGGCTTCGAAGCACTGCCGCGCATGCCGTTCAACCTGGTGATCTCGAATGTGCCCGGGCCGCGTAAACCGGTCTACATGCAGGGTGCGCGCCTGGACGCGAATTACCCGCTGTCGATTCCGTTCGAATCGCAGGCCATGAACATCACGCTGACCACCAATGGCGACAATCTGGATTTCGGCCTGGTCGGCTGCCGCCGCACCGTGCCGGATCTCGATCGCATGACCGACCATCTGGAGAACGGCCTGGCCGAGCTGGAGCGAGCCGTCGCCTGACGCCTCGTGGCACGGCGCCGCGCCGGGCCTCATTACGCTGGTCGGCGTGGAAACATCGTGGCCCGAACTGCGCACCGAGTGCCTGATCCTCGAGGACGAGGCGGTCCTGGCCCTGAACAAGCCGGCCGGGATCTCGGTGACGGGCGAACGCCACGACACCGACATCGTGGAAATGGCCGCGGCGCAGGGCGAGACGCTGTATCCGGTGCACCGGATCGACAAGGTCACCTCGGGTCTCGTCCTGCTGGCCAAGGAGCTGCCCGCGCACGGGCAGCTCACCCGGCAGTTCAACAAGCGCACCGCGGAGAAGACGTACCTGGCCGTCACCGCCTCCACGGGCCTGCCCGACCGCGGCGTCATCGACCTGCCGCTGAGCGTGGGCCGCAAGAACCGGGTGCGAATCGCCGCGCCCCGCGAGAGCATTCAACGCACGGGCGACACCTGGCTGGTCGACGAGCAGGACGTGGCGGCGGGCAAGAGCTATCCGTCGGTCACCGAATTCACCACCCTGGCCCGCACCGATTCCCATACCGTGCTGGCGCTGCGCCCGATCACCGGGCGGCGGCATCAAATTCGCGTGCACCTGGCCTGGATCGGTCACCCCATCGTCGGCGACCCGCTGTTCGACCGGTCCGGCGCATTTCCCCGCACCCATCTGCATTCGTGGCGATTGACCCTGGACGCGTCCTGGCGTCCCACCGGCACACTCGAACTGGAGGCCGAGCCGGGCGCCGACTTCTGGCGGATCGGCGACACCCCGGTCACCACCGATCCGCGGCAACTGTTGAGCAGCACAGGCGAACTCATGACCCGCACCACATCGACCGGTCACTGATACGACTTCGCTATATTGGGTGGCGGGTCTCACCGAGACCACATCAGGGCAGGTCAATTAGCCTGATTGGGGTGACCGCGGTGCGGCGGCACAGCCGGGCGCAATGATGCTGCCCTTCACAGAAAGCGAACGCCGATGGTTCTGCTGGCTCAGCTCAGTGACACCCATTTCAATATGGGCGCCCGCAATGTCGAACGCGCCGAACGGGTGATGGCCTTTCTCGCCGAGCTGCCGCAGCGACCCGACGTCATCATCGTCACCGGCGACATCGCCGACGAGGGCGATGTGGAGGAGTACCAGCAGGCGCGCGCGGCCCTGACCGCCGATCTGCCCGTGCTGATCCTTCCCGGCAATCACGACGATCGCGCCAATATGCGCAGCGTGCTCTTCCCCGCCACCTCGGGCACCGGACCCATCAACCAGTCCTACCGGATCGACGGCGTGACCCTGGCCCTGCTGGACTCCAGCATCCCCGGCAAACCGGAGGGACTGCTCGAGGACGAGACCTACGACTTCCTCACCGAGGTCTTGGCGGCGGCACCGGCCGATGAGGTGGTGCTGGTGGCCATGCATCATCCGCCGGTGCCGGTGCAGTCCACCGTCGTGGATCCCATCCGGCTCACCAATCCGGAACGCCTGGCCGAGATCGTGGCGGGCGACGACCGCATCGCCGCCGTCCTCACCGGCCACGTGCACGCCGGGCTCATGACCCAGTTCGCGGGCAAGCCGCTGATCGTGGCGCCCAGCGTCTCCTCCACCATCGGCTGCGAATGGGAAACCGCCGCACCGGGACACGTGCCGATCGACTTCGCGCCCGACCCGTCGATGATCTTCCACTCCATTACCGACGGCCGGCTGCTGTCGATGTTCCGGCCCATCGCCATGGGCGGCTGGCTCAGCGAACCGACGGAGTGAGCGCGCCGCGCCGGTAGGCCGAGGGCGTGGTGCCGGTCCAGCGTTTGAAGGCGTGAATGAAGGTGGACGCCTCCGCGTAGCCGAGCCGGATCGCCACATCGCTCACCGACAGCGGTGTGGCCGTGAGCATTTCCTCGGCCAGCGCGCGCCGCACCTCGTCCAGCAGCTGCCGGTAGCTGGTGCCCGCCGCGTCCAGGTGGCGGCGCAGGGTGCGGGTGCTCATATTGAGATCCCTTGCCACCGAATCGATTCCGGGCGGCACCGCGAAACCGTCCAGGCCGCCGCGCGGCACCAGCAGCTCCCGCACCTCGGCGGCGATGCCGGTGCGGGCGCGGCGGCGGGAGACCAGTTCGGTGCACTGCGCCAGGCACATGGCCCAGGTGTGCTCGTTGGCCTGCGGCAGCGGCCGCTCCAGGATCGCCGGATCCATGGTGAACACGTTGTGCTCGGCCTCGAAATTCGGTGTCAGCCCGTAGATTTCGGCGTAGAGGCGAAGGTCGGGCGGCGGCTCGAAATCGAAGTCGGCGCGCAGCAGTTCGACGCGGTGGCCCATCAGGTCCGACAGCATCTGGAACATGGCGGTGACATCGCGTTCCACCAGGAAGCGGCGGACGTCGGCGGGCACCCGCTCGTCGTGGATGCGGGCCATGAATTCACCCGGCCGCCAGCGGGCCGCCGGAATGCAGAAGGTAAAGCTGAGCTCCAGGTAGCGCAGGGCGAGGGAGATGGCCTCACCGAGGGTGGGACTGCTGACACAGGCGAAGCCGAAGATGCCGAAGGTGGTGATGCGGTACCGCCGGCCCACCTCCAGCCCGAGGTCGGGGCGGGCGCCCAGTTCGCGCACCAGGTTCCGGATCACCGCCAGTTCGGTGTGCGCGTCGATCTGCTCGTCCGGATTGGCCAGCTGCTTCTCGTTCAGTCCGCTGCCCTGCAGCATGCGGGCGGCCGGGACCCCGTGCTCGCGGGCGAATCCGACCATGAGGGCGACACTCGCCACGCCGCGCGGGAAATTCCAGTCGCGAATTCCCGCCTCCTGCACCGTGCCCATAGCCTGATTATGGCCGAAATTCTCGATCCGGTCGCCCACCAAACCGGACGCTCGCTCCTACAGTGAGAA
Organism: Nocardia sp. NPDC051981; assembly: GCF_040680715.1. Classification (NCBI taxonomy): domain Bacteria; kingdom Bacillati; phylum Actinomycetota; class Actinomycetes; order Mycobacteriales; family Nocardiaceae; genus Nocardia; species Nocardia sp. NPDC051981. The sequence continues at coordinate 501,800 of NZ_JBFAXK010000001.1, forward strand.
GAGTCTTCGATGTGAGGAGCACCACAATGCCGTCCGTCATCATCATCGGCGCCGGATTCGGCGGGCTCGGCATGGCGATCGAGTTTCAGCGCAATGGCTTCCGCGAGTTCACCATCCTGGAGAAGGCGGCCGACCTGGGCGGGGTGTGGCGGGAGAACACCTATCCCGGGGCGGCCTGCGATGTGCCGTCGCCGCTGTACTCGTTCGCGCACGAGCCCAGACCGAAGTGGCGGCAGCGGTATTCGACACGCGAGGACATCTGGGCGTACATGCGCGGGATCGCCGAGCGGCATCGGCTACGGGACCACATCGTGTTCGGGACCGAGGTCACCGAGGCGGAGTTCGACGAGACGACCGGGCAGTGGACGGTGCGCACCGCCGACGGCGTGACGCGCACCGCGGATGTGCTGGTCCCGGCCGTCGGGCAGTTGTCGCGCCCGGCCATGCCGCCGATTCCGGGCATCGAGGTATTCGGCGGGGAATCCTTCCATTCGGCGCGGTGGGATCACGGGGTCGAACTGGCCGGCAAGCGGGTGGCCTGCATCGGGACCGGCGCCAGCGCGATCCAGTACATTCCCGAGATCCAGCCGCGGGCCGCTCATCTGACCGTCTTCCAGCGCACCGCCGCCTGGGTGCTGCCCAAGTTCGACACCGACTACAAGCCGGTGCATCAGCGGATCCTCATCTCGATTCCGGGAATGCCCAAGGCCGAACGCCTTTCGTGGTGGCTGCTCGCCGAGTTCATATCGCTGGGGCTGGTCGAGTTCCCCGGCATCGTGCGCGCGGTCGCGCGGATCGCGGAGAAGCATCTGGAGGTGCAGGTCGCCGATCCGGAGCTGCGCGCCAAGCTCACCCCGGACTATCCCATCGGCTGCAAGCGCGGACTGTTCTCCAACGACTACTTCCCGGCCCTCACCCAGCCCAATGTGCACGTGGAGACCACCGCCATCAGCGAGATCGTCCCCGAGGGCGTCCGTACGGCCGACGGCATGCTGCACGAGGCCGACGTCATCATCTACGGCACCGGCTTCAAGGGCACGGAATTCCTGTGGCCCATGAAGATCCGGGGCCGCGGCGGCCGCAACCTGAGCGACGTGTGGGACGGTGGCGCCCACGCCTACCTGGGCATCACGGTCCCCGAATTCCCCAATATGTTCATGGTCTACGGCCCTAATACCAACCTCGGCGTCGGATCCATCATCTACATGATCGAATCCCAGGCGCGGTACATCCGACACGCCCTGCAACTGCTCGCCGAACGACCGCGCACCTATCTGGAAGTCCGACCCGAAGTCGAACTGGCCTTCAACGATGCCCTTCAGCGGCGCCTGGCCCGCACCCCGTGGAACTTCTGCACCAGCTGGTATCGGACGCCCTCCGGCCGCATCACCAACAACTGGCCCGGCACCACCCGTAGCTACCGCCGTCGCACCCGCGCCCTGCGCCTCCCCGACTACACCTTCACCCCGATCCGAGGCTGATCAGTGACCGGTACGCGAAATTCCTTGCCCGCCAGATCATCTCAACTCGACGGAGAACGCGGTGCTGGCAGCGGACACCGAGTGATCCGCTTCGGCCGTCTGCCACCAGCACCGAACCTTCCCGATTCCTCGGCTTCAACGCTCAATGAGAATCAGAAGGGCAACCCATTGGTCAGTACCGGTGGCACATGTCGGTGACCTGGCGCAGGTGCGGACCGAAGTCCGAGTTGATGTCGGTGGGCGCGCCCATCTGCTGCTGTTCGACGAGCAGGGCCTGGAAGGCGAGGCGCCGCTGCCACATCGGCTGGTCGTAGGCCATCCGGAACGCGGCCTTGCGCGCGGGTGCGGCATCGAGCTGCGCCGCGATCTCGGGTTCCACCTGATGGAAGGCGGCATCGATCTGGTCGAACGAGCAACTCGAGCTCAGCAGCGGTTCGAGATCGCTCATCGGATCGGCGCCCGCCACTCCCGCACCGGACAGCGCCGCACCGGCGGCGAATCCGGCAATCGTCACTGCAATCACGCCTGCGTACCGCGCACTGATCAACCTCATGTGAGACCAACCTTTCGTAGTAGCTGGATCTGCGGATGACAACCGGCCCTCGTCCGGGCCGGACCGAAGGGTAGCCGAGGGCAGCGAGGGCCGGAGCGCTGGACTCCGCACAACACCTTTGTCTCCACGCGCGAGTCATCGTTGACCGCGCGTACCAGGCCACATAGTTTGTTCTCCCGTGCGCCGGAATTCTCGGCGGCGCAAGCAGTGGTCCGTGGTATCTGGAGCGTTGGCCGATACACACTGGAGGCGTTTTGAAGCTCGATGCCGCACGGTTCGGGAAACGCACGAATAGATCGACCAAATTATCGCGAACAATCCGATACTGGTGGCGCGCCGGACTCATCGGCGCAGTCACACTGCTGACGACGGCAATCGCGGTGCCCAGCGCCCGCGCCGATATCCCCTTCCCCGACAACGATCCGTTCTACGCGGCACCGGCCAACCTCGGACAATTCGCGAACGGGTCGATTCTCAACTCCCGGCCGATCTCGGTGTTCGGGCAGTCGCTGCCGGTAGCGGGCTGGCAGGTCCAATACCGGACCACCGGCTCCAGTGGCGAGGCCGCCGCCGATATGGCCACGGTCTTGAAGCCCGATACCCCGTGGAACGGGCCGGGTGATCGACCGCTGCTGGCATTCCAGGTCGCCGAGGACAGTCTCGGAACACGGTGCGCGCCATCATTCGCGCTGCGCGGCGGACGCGGCTTCTCCATCATCACCACGCTGCTGGATGTCCCGTTCCTGGCGCAGGCGCTGTGGCGCGGCTGGGCGGTGGTGGTATCCGACTACCAGGGCCCGCAGTCCCGATTCTTCGACGGCGTCAACTCCGGCCGGGCCGTGCTGGACGGCGTACGTGCAGCCAAATCCTTTGCCCCGCTGGGCATTACCAACAACAGCGCGCTCGGCGCGTGGGGCTACTCGGGCGGCGCCTTCGCCACCCTGTGGGCCATGCAGCTGCGGTCGAGCTACGCGCCCGAGCTCCGGTTCGCGGGCGTGACCTCCGGCGGCGTGCCCGTGGACATCCCCTCCATGATGCGCGGGGTGGACGGCGGCTTCCAGGCCGGGCTCGCCGTGCTCATTCTGATCGCCCTGGCGCGCAACGATTCCGGCACCGGACTGGCCAAGATACTCAATGACAACGGCCGCACGCTGATGGCCCGAGAGGCCAGCTCGTGTGCCGGCGACCTGGTGGTCCACCACGCTATGCGGCACCTCGACGAATACTCGACCGCACCGAATCTTGTCGGCAGCCAAGCATTCAAGGCCGCCGCCATGCGTCAGGAACTGGGCGCCCAGGCCCCCGACACCCCGCTGTACCTGTACCACAGCAACGCCGACGACGTGATCCCGACGGGAGGCTTCAGCGCCCTCGTCGACCGCTACTGCTCCCTCGGCGCAAACCTGACCGCCATCCACTCACAGATCCCCGGCCACAACCCCGCAGCAGTCGTGGAATCCCTGGGGGCCATGAACTTCCTGTCCGACCGCTTCGCCGGCAAACCGATGCCCCCCGGCTGCAACGTGCGCTGAGGCGCATTGCGGGATCGGCCGCTACTCGCCGAAGGCGGCGAGGCCGGATTGCCAGGCGGCTGTCAGGTCGGCGTTGCCGGGGAAGCGGCCGTCGATTTCGAGGCTCACCATGCCGTGGGCGAAGGCCCAGAGGGCGCGGGCTCGGGCCGGGTCGCCGCCGACGGCCGTGACGAGTGGTTGTGCCGTGCGCTGTTCCAGGTCGGGCGGGAGTAGGTCGCGACGGAGTGGACGGTAGTTCATGAGGCGGTATACGTGCGGGTGGGCCAGGGCGTAGTCACGGTAGGCCTGGGCCACACCCGGGAGGCCCTCGGCGGAGGCGGTTTCCAGGGCCTGCGCCACCTCGGTGAAAGCCTGGGCCACTACCAGGGTTTCGAGGGCGGTCTTGTCGGGGACGTGCTTGTAGAGGGAGGGGGCTTTGATACCCAAGGCCTCGGCTACGTTTCGCATGGTCAAGGCCTCGGGGCCCTGGGTGTCCAAGAGGGTGCGCGCGGCGGCGGCGATCTGCCGCTGCCGCTCGGTGAGTGGCCCGGTCTGGTCAGGCACGGAGGAATCCGTCCGCGGTGCGGAGGCCGTAGCCGGCGATGCGGTCGATGCCGATGTGCAGCATCCAGGCCAGCAGGAAGGTGAAAAGGGCCGGGATCTGGAGGGGGGCAAAGGCGTACGCGACGGCCAGGACCAGGGGGATCCAGGTGCGGTGGGCGGTGTTGTAGAAGGGGACGGCCCGGCGGGGCAATTGCCCCTGCTGCACAGGGTCTTTCGCGCCGATGGCGGCGAAGAAGGTGAGGTCGGGAGCGATGAGACCGGCCGTCAGCGCCAGCCACGAGCCGGTGCCGTGGTTGACGCCCTCGAGAATGGCGAAGGCGGCGAGGAAGACGGTCCAGGTGATCCATCCGGCCTTGCGGACGAGGGCCGGGAGGCGGTGATCGGTGATGGCCGGCAGGTTGGCGGCGATGGTGGTCATCGGACCCTCCGAGGCTTCTAACAGGGGCTAACGTTGTTAGCCACCACGCTATGCTAACGCCGTTAGCCAGTCAACCCCGGATGGTCAGGCGGCCATCGACTCGGCCTCCGCGGCGGGCGAGCCGGCCGGTTCCGCGGGATGGAAGCCCGGCAGGAACCGGTCCACGAACGGGATCATCAGCTGGATCAGCGGTCCAATGGCGAACGCGTACACGACCGTGCCCACTCCGACGCTGCCGCCGAGGATCCAACCGACGGACAACACCGTCGCCTCCAGCCCTGTCCGGATGACCCACACCGGCTTGCCGGTACGCCGAACCAGGCCAGTCATCAGGCCATCACGCGGACCCGGCCCCATGCCCGCGCCGATATAGAGCACCGTCGCAATCGCATTGAGCACCACCGCCGCACCCATGGCCGCGATCCGGATCGGCAACGCGTGCAACTCCGGCAGCAACCACAGCCCCGCGTCCACCGAGACGCCGATCACCACGACATTGCTGACCGTGCCCAGCCCCGGCCACTGCCGCAGGGGAATCCAGGCCAGCAGTACCGCCGCGCCCGTAATCGCCACGACCGTACCGAAACTCAGCGGCACCTGATCGGCCACGCCCTGGTGGAACACATCCCACGGATCCAGGCCGAGCGCGGCGCGGATCATCACGGCCATGGAGAAGCCGTACAACCAGAGTCCGACATACAGGGCGATGAGGCGGCGCAACAACATTGACCGAGCATGGCGGCAACTGGCATGCAACCGGTAGAGCCAGTCGCAAAGATCTGGATACCAAGCTGGATATATCTTCTCGTACAACAAACCGCGCAACGCCGTAGTTACGACGCGCGGAGACGCGTTGACCGCGAGGACCGGCCCGACGTAATTTTGTTTCTCCGATGCGCCGGAATTCTTGTCGGCGCGAACAGCGGGTCCGTGGGATGTCTGGAGCGTCGGATGATTCGACGCTGGAGGCGTTATGCGGCGGGACGGCGCAGGGTTCGGGGTACGCACGCGCGGATTCACGGTGCGCCCATACAAGGTTCGGCACTGGTGGCGCACCGGGCTGATCGGCGCGTTGACCCTGCTGGCGGCGGCGGTCGCGGTGCCCGGCACTCGCGCCGACATCCCCTATCCCGACAATGATCCGTTCTACGCGGCGCCGATCAACCTGGGAGAGTTCGCAAACGGGGCAATCCTCAACTCCCGGGCCATCGCCGTCTTCGGACTGCCGCTCCCGGTCGCGGGCTGGCAGGTGCAGTACCGCACCACCGATTCCGCCGGGGAAGCCGCCGCGAACGTGGCCACCGTCATGACGCCGCTGATGCCCTGGACCGGTCCCGGCGATCGCCCACTGCTGTCGTATCAGATCGCCGAGGACAGCCTCGGAACCCGTTGCGCCCCATCGTTCGCGCTGCGCGGCGGGCGCGACTTCTCCATTGCCACCACCCTGTTGGACGTGCCCTTCCTGGCCGAGGCGTTCCGCCGCGGCTGGGCCGTGGTGGTGTCGGACTACGAGGGCCCGCAGTCCCGATTCTTCGACGGCGTCAACTCCGGCCGGGCCGTGCTGGACGGCGTGCGCGCCGCCAAATCCTTTGCTCCACTGGGCATCACTGACACCAGCCCGCTCGGAGCCTGGGGTTACTCGGGCGGCGCCTTCGCCACCCTGTGGGCCATGCAGCTGCGGGCGAGCTACGCGCCCGAGATCTGGTTCGCGGGTGTGACCTCCGGTGGCGTGCCCGCCGACATCCCCGCCATCGCGCGCGGCGTGGACGGCAACTATCAAGCCGGGCTCGCGGTGCTGATCCTGCTCGCCCTGGCCCGCAACGATTCCGGCTCCGGACTCGCGGACACGCTCAATGACAGCGGCCGGACGCTGCTGGCACAGGAGGCGACCTCCTGCGGCGGCGATCTGGTGGCCCGCCACTTCTTCGGGCACGTCGACGACTACTCGAGCGTCCCGGACATCCTAGACAGCCAAGCCTTCCGGGCCGCCACCAGCCATCAGGAACTGGGCGGCTGGGCGCCCGACGTGCCGCTGTACCTGTACCACAGCAACAACGACGACGTGATTCCGTCGGCGGGCTTCAGCGCCCTGGTGGACCGCTACTGCGCGCTGGGCGCGAACCTCACCGCCGTGCACTCGGCGATACCGGGCCACAACCCGGCCGCTGCCGGAGAAGCCTTGGGGGCCATGAACTTTCTGTCGGATCGCTTCAACGGCGACCCGGTGCTCGCCGGGTGCACCGTGCGCTGACGATCGTCCGCAGCGGCCGGCGCACCCGCGCCAGAGCGTTACTGGTCGCCGAGCTGGGCCCACTTGGTGGTGCCGGGCGCCGCGTTCAGCGTGTTGATCAGGTCGATGCCGGCGATGAGCAGGGCGGGCCCGCCGACCACCAGGGTGCCGATGACCGCGCCGATAGCCGCGGCCACCGGTACCGTCGCCAAACCGAAAGCGCCACCGAGGAATCCGATCGCGCCGACCGCCGCGCCCACCGCCAGGCCCAGGAAACTGCCGATGGCCGTGCCGATGCCGAACTGGGTGCTGAACGCCTCCAGGGCGTGCTGATTCTCGTTCGTCGAGGCCACCGGGTGCAGTGCCGGCGTGGCCGCGGCGACATCCTTGACCGCGGTCAGGGACAGAGTGGCGCCGTCATCGCTGACGGTGCCCGGCACCGGGTAGCTCAGACCGTCCTGCTCGAAGGCCAGCGGCAGGCTGAGGACGGTCGCGCCCGCGGAGTCCTTGATGTTCACCGCTCGCCCGGCCAGCTCGAAGCTGCCGTTGGTGAGGGTGGTGACAACGGTATTGCCGACCAGCTGGGTCTGGTAACCGATGTCGGGAACCGCCGGATCCGCGTGTGCCACACCGGCTCCGGCGATGGCGACTGCCGTGACAACCGGCGCGGCGACAGCGGTGATCTTGCGCAGCATCATGGGTCTTCCAATCTTGATCAGGTGTTTGTGGCAACACACGGCTCAGTTGAAAGAATTCCCCCTTCGCGACTGTGAGCCCGTGCTGCATCGGCAACGCGTTCTACTGGCAGACACGGTAGCGCGCGGCACCGACAGCCCGAATTATTTTCCGCTCGAGTGTTGCTAAAAAAGCAGTTCGACGCCGATTCCCAAGGCGCACACCAGAGCCACCACCAGCAGCGCCACCACGTCCGCGCGCCCCGGCGATCCCGGGCGGGCGGTCAGCTCGCCGGTGCCGCCGCGGGTGGTGATGGCCTCGCCGAGTTCGCCCGCCCGCCGACTCGAGACCGCCATGCTCGCGGTCAGAATGTCGACCAGCGGGTTCTCCGACGCGCGATGCAGCAGCGAATCCTTGGGCCGCAGTTTGCGAGCCGCGCGCAGGATGCGCATCTCCTCCAGCAGCAGCGGCAGGCCGCGCAGGGTCAGCGCGACCACCACCGCCCACTCGTCCACCGGAATCGCGTGCCGGACCCCGTGGCGTGTCCAGCCGATGCGCTTCAGCGGCGCACCCAATCTGGCCAGCGCGGGCGCGACCTCACCCATCGGCGTGGTCCAGGCGACCAGGAACGAGGCACCCAGCAGCAGGAAACCGAACAGGACCACCTGCGCGTACCGCAGCAGCGCCGACGCGCCGACGGGCGCGTTGATGGCCGCCCCGATCAGCACGCCCACCCAGAACCACCACGGGAGGCGGGGCAGCGTGCCCAGCGGCAGCTTCGCCAGCAGGAACACCGCCACCAGGAACAGCGTCGCGACACCCAGCAGCGCCCAGGACGGGATGAACATGAGCAGCACGCTGACGGCGAAGACGCCGATCATCTTGGTACCGGCCCAGAGTCGATGCACGGGGCTGTCGACGGGGACCTCGCGGAGGACGACGCTGCTCATCGGACACCTCCGGTGAAATCCTGAATCCGGTTGTCGTGCACCGCGGCGGCACCGTTCTCGACGAGGCGGCCGTCGCGCAGGTGGACGGTGCGGTCGCACACCGCGGCCATGTCGGACACATCGTGCGAGATGACAATGAGGGTCAGGCCCGAATCCCGGAGCCGGGCAAGCAGTTCCACCACTCCGGCGCGGCCCTCCGGATCGAGTCCGGCCAGCGGCTCGTCGAGCACCACCACCTGGGGGTGGCTCGCCACGATCGCCGCCAGCACCACCCGCTTGGCCTGCCCGCCACTGAGCTCCTCGACCGAGCGCGAGGCCAGCGCCCGGTCCAGCCCCACGGCGTCGAGGGCACGCGCGACGGCGTAACTGCCGCGGCCACCCCAGTCCTCGATCTCGGTGCCGACGTCCTGGCGCTGCAATTGCAGGCGGGAATGCTGGAAGGCCAGCTGCACGGCCCCGATCCGCTTGTGCACCGGACGGGTGGTGCCCATGGGTTCGCGCAGCACACAGGTGCCGGCGGTGGGCATGGTCAGCCCGGCCATGATCCAGGCCAGCGTGGACTTGCCGGAACCGTTGCCGCCCACGATGAGCAGGGCTTCGCCGCGGCGGACGCTCAGGTCGATGTCGTGCAGCGCGGGCGCCTCCCAGGGGGTGCCGCGGTTGTAGGTGTGGCCGATGCCCCGCAATTCGAGGACGGCGTCGCCCATGGGCCGGCGGCGTGGATCGCGAACGGGGCGCGGCCAGGCGGGCAGATGGCCGACCAAGCGGCCCTGTTCCAGATGGACCACCCGGTCCGCGGCAGCCGCGTCCGCCTCGTGATGGGTCACCAGGACTACGGCCATCGGATGCCGGCGCGGCAGGTCGGCCAGCAGTGCGACCAGGTCACGACGACCCTCGGGGTCGATCATCGAGGTCGCCTCGTCGGCGATGAGCAGCGTGGGCTGCCGGGCCAGGGCGGCGGCCACCGCGAGCCGCTGCTGCTGGCCACCCGACAGGGTCGAGGTTTCGCGGCCGCCCATACCGGCCAGGCCGACCTCGGACAGCAATCCGTCGATATCGACGGCCGCGGCATCCGCGGTGGGCAGGCCCCACACCACGTCATCCGCGACGAGCACCCCCAGCGTCTGGCTCTCCGGCCGCTGCAACACCATCGCGGTACCGCCACGCACGCCCAGACCGGCCGCGCCCAGCCGGGTGACCGTGCCCGCGGTCGGTGGGCGACCCGCGAGAATCCTGGTGAGCGTGGACTTTCCGGACCCGTTGTGGCCGACCACCGCCACGAATTCGCCGACGTCGACGGTCAGGTCGATATTGTGCAGGGCATCGGTGCGCGCTCCCTCGTATCGGAACGCGACCTCCCGCAAGGTGACCGGCAGCGGCGCGACCGGACGCGGATCCGCGGGCGCGTCCAGCAGGCTGTCGCGGCCCGGCAGCCAGGACAGGCGATCCAGCACCCGCCCGAGCACGAACCAGGAGAACACTCCGCTGACCACCATGGAGGCGATGATGCCGCCGTCCACGAAGGCCCACCACCAGTGCAGGACGGTGTCGGTGTAGTCGGATACCGCACGGCCCAGCGGCTCCAGCGAAGGCTGGCGCGCCGCCAGGTTTTCGATGCCCTCGGCGGAGTTGCGGATGCTGTCGAACAGCAGGTGACGCGACTGGGCGAAAACCAGCAGCATGCCGACCGTCAGGGCGGCCATCACGGATCCGGCCACCGCCGACAGCGCCACCACCGCGGGCAGACCGCCTCGCCTGCGTTTGACGGTGCCGATGATCCCACCGATCACCGCGACGCCGACCAGGTTCTCGGCGGGCAGCAGCCCCGCCGCGACGAACGTCACCAGCGCCCCCGCGATGGTGGTCGCCAGCTGCGCCCGGAACCGGTGCCGATGCGCCAGCAGCCCCATGGGCACCGCCGCCACCAGTTGCAGTGCCGCGGCGAACGGCACCAGCGACCCGAGCGTCACCAGCCCCACCGTCGCCCCGCCCAGCACGGCCGACGCGGCCAGCTCGATGGGCCGCAACGCCCCCGTGGGAAGCGTCGCCCCAGCGCTGCTCCCGGCGCGGGACACGCCAACCTGCTCGGCCAGCCCACCGCGAATCCGGTACGAATCGGTCACGCCTACCAGTCTGCCGTGTCCGCACCCCAACCCACCGCGACCTCTCAACATCTCCACAGACTGCAGGCAATGCCGCCACAGATATCCGCGGTCGATCAGCGGAAACGCCGGCCCCTATGGCATGGCCCACCCGGCCGTCCCGCGGATCGGACCACATCGAGGGAGGTCAGGCCGGACGGTGGTCGATGAGGTTGGCGAAGATGTGGGTGATGCGGGTGGTGAGGGCTTCGGGGGTGGTGCCGGATTGGGTTGCGCGGAGCCCGAATTTGCCGTCGACGGTGAGGGCGGCCATGCCGTGGGCCAGCGACCACCAGGCCAGGGCCATGGTTTCGGCGTCGGTGGCGGGGAGGAAGCCGGAGTGGACGGCGTCGGCGACGGCGGATTCGAGGATGGCGTAGGCGGCGTCGCCCGCGGCCTCGGTGTCGGGATGCTTCTCGGGCTGGGACAGCCCGGGACGGAACATGATCCGGAAGTAGGCGGCGTGGTCGCGGGCGAAGCCGACGTACCCACCGAGGGACTTCGCCCGATTCCCCGCACCGCGAGGTCCCTGATCATGGTTCGCCGGCGGGTAGGGTGGCGAAAGAGGGTGGGGCAGTGGGAGATTGCGGAGGGCTTATGCGGCGCGGGAATGGGCTGGAGATTCCGGAGACGCTCGAGGACGTGTGTTCGCCGGAGAAGCTGGCGGTCGTCGTGTACGACATGCAGGTCGGGGTGCTCGGGCAGCTCGACGACGGCCCGGCAATCACCGAACGGGTCGCGCGGGTCGTCGAGGCCGCGCGGCGCGGCGGCTACCCCGTGATCTTCCTGCGGCACTTCTTCCTGCCGAAGCGCCTCATGGGGACCTTCGCATTGCGCATGGCCATGAGCTGGCAGGGCGTGGACTCCGCGGACGACGTGGTGCCGATCCTGCAGCGGGACACCCCGGGATTCGAGCTGGTGCCGGAACTTCGGCCGCAGGCGGGCGAGACCGTCTTCGACAAGACCTCGATGTCGGCGTTCGAGGGCACCCCGCTGGCTTCCACCCTGCGGGACCTCGGGATCGGCGCGTACGCCATCGTCGGCGTCGCGCTCGAGATCGGCATCGCGCCGACCGTGTGCCACTCCACCGATCTTGGTTTCATCCCGGTCGTGATCCGGGACGGCGTCGGCGGGCGGGACGAGCCCGGACAGCAGCGCGCCTGGGACGATTTCGCCTTCCAGGGCCACGCCATCGTCACCGATATCGACACCATCGTGCCGCTGCTCGAGAAGTCGAGCTAGCCGAAACGGTCAGTCGGAGCTGGGAATCCAGGCCGGATGCCAGAGGCGTCCGGTCTCGGTCCAGTTCATGAAGCGCACGGTGCCGGTGAGTTTCGGCGTCACCCACACCGCGTCCTCGCGCTCGTCGGCGGTGAGTTCATTGCCGAACGGGCTGGTCTTGCGTGTCAGGCGGCGCAGCCGATCAGCGAGATCGCTCATCTCCTGCTCGCTGAACCCGGTGCCGACCCGGCCCAGGTAGTACAGCTCCCCCTCGTGCGGAACACCGACCAGCAGCGAAGCGAACTGCCGCACCTCCGATCTCCGGTAGCCGCCGATCACCACCGACAGCGTCCGCCAGTTCCGGGTCTTGATCCACGACTGCCCGCGCCGCCCGGGCAGATACACCGAGTCCCGCCGCTTGGCGACCACGCCCTCCATGCCGTGATCCTGGCTGTACCGCAGGGCTTCCGCGCCCGGCCCGCTCAGCTGCTTCGGCACGATCAGCGAACGCGCCTGCCCGGCAAGGGCTTCCAGCACCCGCCGCCGATCGTCGTAGCGTTTGCGGACCAGCGAGGTGCCGTCCAGATACAGCAGGTCGAAGGCCAGGAAGACCGCCCGCGTCGAATCCTCCCGCAGCAGGCCGAGATTCGCTCCGCCGTGATCGTCGAAGACCACCGCCTCGCCATCGAGCACCGCGCTGTGCCCGGACAGTTCCGAACCCAGCACCGCCAGGCCCGGATACTTCCCGGTAACCACGTGCCCGGCCCGGCTGCGCAGCGTGACCGCGCCGTCCTCGATCTCGGCGATCAGCCGGAACCCGTCCCACTTGGTCTCGAAGGCCCAGCGCTCGGCGTCGAGGGTCCCCACATCACCCGCCGTGGCCAGCATGGGTTTCAGCCCCCGCGGCATGGGCGCGGGGGTGCGCGGCGGCGCGGCCGGAACCGGCTGCGCCCCATTGCCTTCCATCCCCGGTGGCGTCTGATCCTTCATCAGGTGCATGAGCCACTGGTTGCCGTTGGTCTGGATCAGGGCGTACCGCCCTGCCAGCCGCTGCCCGCGCAGCCAGACGATGACCTCGTCGTCACGCCACTTCTCGGTCTCGTAGGTGCCGGTATCCCAGATGGTCATCTCGCCGCCGCCGTACTCGCCCTTGGGAATGGTCCCGTGAAAGGTGAGGTACTCCATCGGATGGTCCTCGGTGTGCACGGCCAGGCGGTTCTCGCCGGTCTCGGTGGGCGGGCCCTTGGGCACCGCCCAGGACACCAGCACGCCCTCGCGTTCCAGCCGGACATCCCAGTGCAGCCGCCGGGCGTGATGCTCCTGCACCACGAACCGATTCCCCGGACCGTCGTCGGGCGGGCCCGGCGGGACCGGTTCGGGTGTGCGCCGCGGGTCACGCATGGAGCGGTAGGTGTCGAGCCGGTCCGGAACCGGTTCCGGCAGTGGCTCGTCCAATCCTTCGAGCAGATCCCCCTGCTCCCGCCAGCGCCGCAGCACCTCGTCGAAGCGCAAGTGCCGCAGCCGCTTCGGTTTCTCGATCTCCGTCCAGGCCCGGGGCGCGGCCACCCACGGCTCGGTGCGCCCGCGCAGCGAATACGGCGCGATGGTGGTCTTGGCCGGATTGTTCTGGCTCCAGTCCAGGAACACCTTGCCCCCGCGCGCCGATTTCGCCATGGTGGCCGTCACCAGCTCCGGCCGCAGCTGCTGCAGGTTGGTGGCGACCTGCTTGGCCACCGTCGACGCTCCGTTCGGCCCGAGTCTGCGGTCCAGCGGCACGTAGACGTGAATTCCCTTGGAGCCGCTGGTGACCGGGTACGCCTCCAGCCCCACCTCGCGCACCACGTCCCGCAGGATGAGCGCCACCTCGGCGCACTGCGCCAGCCCGGCCCCCGGCCCGGGATCCAGGTCGAACACCAGGCGGGTGATGTCCCCGACCTCGGCCCCGTCGAAACGCCATTGCGGCACATGCAGTTCCAGCGCCGCCTGCTGCCCGAGCCAGGCCATGCCCGCGAGATTGTCGATGAGCGGGTACGTGACCGGCCGGTCGGAATGCCGAACCGTCCTCCGCGCCAGCCACTTCGGCGCGTGCTCGGCCAGATTCTTCTCGAAGAACGACTGCTCGTCCACCCCGTTCGGCCACCGCTTGCGGGTCACCGGCCGCTGCGCGATATGGGGCAGCAGGGCCGGGGCGATGGCCGTGAAATAGTCGATGACCTCCCCCTTGGTGGTCCCGGTGGCCGGGTACAGCACCTTGTCGAGGTTGGTCAGCCCAACCTCGATACCCCCGAAATCCCTGCGGGACCCCATGACAGCAGTTTAGGTCCGGGTCCCGGCAAAAACCGGCAACCCGAAGCGACCCGGAGGAACTCGCGCCATCCGTGAAATGCCAACGGGCCGTTCAGGTCAGCGACGGGGATCCCGCCACTCCCGAACAGCCCGTGGAACGACCGGTGCGACCACTGCGAGACGCCGCGACGATTACGCCTTGGGCTGTTCGCCTTCCGCGGCCTCCGCAGCGGGTTCCGGGGCCGGTTCGCCCGCCGCCGCGGGTGCCGGCTCCGGGGCCGGTTCGGCCGCCGCCGCGGCGGGTGCCGGCTCCGGGGCCGGTTCGGCCGCGGGAGCCTCCGCGGGGGCCGCGGCGGGCGCCTCGGGCTTGATGGCCGACTTGACCGCCTCCGTGCCCTTGTCGATCTGGGCGGAGAACTTCCCCCCGGTCTTCTCGTCGATCACATGTCCGGCCTTATCGACCGCCTGCTCGATCTTCTCGGCGTTCTGGGCCGCCACCTCTTTGCCCTTGCCGACCAAGCCCTTGAGCGTGTCCATGAGACTCACAGCGCTGCTCCTTCAATCTCGGTCCGTTATTGGCGAATATCTTCCCACCACGAATCCCGTGGTGGGAGGCCAATCGGGTCGATCCGCTCGCCCGGCTTCGGCACGGCGATGCGTGTCCCCGCCGCCTCCGCCGCCTCGACCAACCGGTGGACCGGCTCCGACCAGCCGTGGAAGGCCAGATTGAAGGTGGCCCAGTGGATCGGCACCAGCAGCCCGTAGCCCGCATCGCAGACACACAGATCGGCGTGGGCGCGCACCGCCTCCTCGGGGTTCATGTGCACATCCGGCCAGTGCCGGTCGTAGGCGCCGATGGGCAGCAGGGTCAGGTCGAACGGGCCCAGCCGCGCACCCGCCTCCGCGAAGGCCTTGGTGTAGCCGGTGTCGCCGCCGAAGTAGACCCGGCGGGTGGGTCCGGCGATCGACCAGGACGCCCACAGCGTGGTGTTGCGCACCAGCCCGCGGCCGGAGAAGTGCCGCGCCTCCGCGCAGGTGATCACCAGATCGGTGCCGTCACCGTGATCCCGCTGCAGCTCCGACAGCGAAACCGAAGCGGCCCAGTCCAATTCGGCAATGCGATGTTCCGGCACCGCCCAGTGGCGCAGATGCGCGCCGATGCCGATCGGCACGATGAACACGCAGTCCTGACTGTCCGCCAGCTCGATCACGGTGTCGCGATCCAGATGGTCGTAGTGGTCGTGCGAGATGAGCACCGCGTCCAGCGGCGGCAGCTCCGACAGCGGCGACGGCACCGGATGCAGCCGGGCCGGGCCCACCAGCGGCGATGGCGAGACCCGCTCGCTCCACACCGGATCGGCCAGCACCCGGTAGCCGTCCACCTCGATCAGGCAGGTGGCGTGCCCGTACCAGGTGACGGCCAGGTCCCCCGCCTGCTCCGGCAGCGCGGGCGTCACCAGCGGGATCGTCCCGGCCGGGCGGCCCCGGTCGCGCTGGGTGGCCAGCTGATACAGCAGCTCCACCGGGGAACCGGTGATCTGGCTGCTCGGTTCGGTGTTGTGGAACTGCCGATTGCGATAGGTGGTCGCCCCGCGCGCCGTCGGCGCGATGGCGGACATGGAGGCGCCCATGGCGGAGGGAATCCCCCACGCCGCCCGCACCAACCAGGAAAGACCGAATACACCCGCGGACATACCCACCAGTTTCCGCGCATTCGCGGTCATGCGCTGCCCCTTCATTTGCCCTCGAACTTCGCGGGCCGCTTCTCCTGACGTGCCGTGCGCGCCTCCTGCGCGTCGGCACTCTGCCACGCCGCGTCCAGCGCCGCGGTCTGCTCCAGGGAGTCGGGGCCTCGGGTGTCGTCGTCGTTGAAGACCAGTTTCAAATGCCGCAGCGAGAGCGGCGCGAGTTCGGCGATCTGCTTGGCCCAGGCCTGCGCGTCGGCCAGCGTGCCGATCCGGTTGGCGAAGCCGAAGTGGTACGCGTCCGCGGCCTGCACCCGCTCGGCGCCCATCAGGATGGTGCGCGCCGGTCCGGGCCCGATCAGGTTGGACAACCGGCGCACGGTCCAACGGTCCACGGAGATACCGAGTTTCGCCGCCGGCACGGCGATGAAGGAGTCCGGCGTCATGACCCGTAGGTCCGACGCCAGGGCCAGCTGCACCCCGGCGCCCAGCGCCCCGCCGTTGATGGCCGCGATCACCGGCACCGGGATCGTCTCGATGGTGCGCAGCATGCCGAGCAGCCCGGTCAGGAACGTGTCCGAATACACACCGTCCAGATCCGCGCCCGCGCTGAAGATCGGTCCCTGGCCGGTCAGCACGATCACGCGGGCCGAGGTCGCGGCCTCCTCGAGCGCCGTGTGCAGCTGCCCGATCAGCTCCTCGTTCAGGGCGTTCCGTCGATCCGGACGCTGCAGTTCGATGGTCACTACCTCGCCATCGCGGCTGACTCCGAGCATCTGTCTCTTCCCCACTGTCCAACTCACCTGCGCTTTCGACCCATGATCGGCTTTCACTCTAGGTGCGGGTACCGTCGGGCCGGTGACCGCAACACCCGATGTCGACATCCTCGTAATCGGCGCCGGGCAGGCCGGTTTGTCGGTCGGATATCACCTGCGGCGGCTCGGTTTGCGGCCGGAGCAGGACTTTCTCATTGTCGACCATGCTCCCGCTCCGGGCGGGGCGTGGCAGTTCCGGTGGCCGTCACTGACATTGAGCAACGTCAATCGGGTGCACGATCTTCCGGGCATGTCGTTCGCGGAGACGCTGCCCGAGGACTCGGAGAACGCACAGGCGGCCACGGCCGTGCCGCACTACTTCGAGCTCTACGAGAAGCGCTTCGATCTGCGGGTGCACCGGCCGGTGTCGGTCAGCCTGGTGTGCGACCGGGCCACCGCGGCCACCTGCCCGGATCAGGAGGTCGACGGGCTGCTGCACGCGGAGCTGACACCGGACGCGATGCTGCGGGTGCGCGGGCTGGTGAATGCGACCGGCACCTGGGACAAGCCGTTCATTCCCTACTACCGGGGCGCGGACACCTTCGCGGGGCGTCAGCTGCACGCCCACGATTACCGCACCGCAACGGAATTCGCGGGCAAGCACGTGGTCGTGGTGGGCGGCGGGATCACCGCCATCCAACTGCTGGACGAGATCTCGCGGGTCACCGGCACCACGTGGGTGACCCGGCGCGAACCCGTGTTCCGCTCAGCGCAATTCGCACCCGAGGACGGACGGGCGGCGGTGGCCATGGTGGAAGACCGTGTGCGGCGCGGACTCCCGCCCGGCTCGGTGGTCTCGGTCACCGGCCTGCCCGAGGACGCCCGGGTGCGGGCCATGCGCGACCGCGGCGTGCTGCACCGGCGGCCCATGTTCGACCACCTCGAAGCCGACGGAATCCGCTGGGCCGACGGCACTTTCCAGCACGCCGACGTGATCCTGTGGGCCACCGGATTCCGCAGCGCCCTCGACCATCTGGCCCCGCTGCGGCTGCGCGGTCCCGGCGGCGGCATCACCATGGGCGGCCGGCTCGCCACCCGGGTCGAGACCGATCCGCGCATCCACCTGATCGGCTACGGGCCGTCCGCCAGCACCATCGGCGCGAATCGCGCGGGCCGGGCCGCCGCCGTGGAATTGACATCGTACCTGGGCATTCCCACCCAGCACGAGCCGTGAGCTCAGGCGGGGGCGTCCATGTCGAAAATGTTCGGATCCCCGCCCTGCCGCGCGCCCTTGTCTATGCCGGCGATCTGCGTCATCTCCCGGCCGGACAGCTCGAAATCGAAGACCGTCAGGTTCTCCGCCATCCGGGACGGCACCGTGGACTTCGGAATGGCCACGTTCCCCAGCTGCATATGCCAGCGCAGGATGATCTGTGCGGGCGTCCGGCCGAGCTTGTCCGCCAGCGCGATGATGACCGAGTCGTTGAACTCGGCCCCGCGCCCCAGCGGACTCCACGCCTCGGTCACGATGCCGTGCGCGGCGTGGAAGGCCCGCAGTTCCGACTGCGCGTAATACGGATGCAGCTCAACCTGATTGATGGCCGGCACCTCACCGGTCTCACCCATCACCCGTTCCAGGTGCGCCCTGGTGAAATTGGAGACACCGATCGAGACCACCCGGCCCTGCCGCTTGAGCGTCTGCAGCGCGCGGAAGGTGTCGAGGTACAGATCGGCCGCGGGCAGCGGCCAGTGGATCAGGAACAGGTCGATGGTGTCCAGGCCCAGTCGCTTGACGCTGGCGT
The DNA here is from genome assembly GCF_040680715.1 of Nocardia sp. NPDC051981. Taxonomy (NCBI): domain Bacteria; kingdom Bacillati; phylum Actinomycetota; class Actinomycetes; order Mycobacteriales; family Nocardiaceae; genus Nocardia; species Nocardia sp. NPDC051981. The sequence goes on from NZ_JBFAXK010000001.1 coordinate 520,072, forward strand.
CGAAGGCGCGCATGGCGGCGTCGTAACCGTGGTCGGCGTTCCACAGCTTGGTCGTGACGAACACCTCGTCCCGCGGTAGGCCCGATTCGCGGACCGCGCGGCCGACCTCCTCCTCATTGCCGTAGAAGGCGGCGGTGTCGAGGCTCCGGTAGCCGAGCTCGAGGGCCGTCGTAATGGTGCCGACCGCCTCGTCACCGACGAGGTTGTACACACCGAACCCTAGCTTCGGCATGACCTGGCCATCATTGAGCACTATCGCTGGGATGCCGCTGGCCTCGAACCGATAAGTCACCGTTCCGAAGGTAGAAGCGCCGTTCCACCCCGTCAACCGAACACACGATAGGGAAGGAACCGAATCGGATCCGCACGGCGGCAACTTCTCAGCGTCGCCCTGGTGGGATGTGAGGAGAACTACGATCCGAGACCCAGGCGACGGTATCGCAGCTGCCGTGCGGCCCGCAGATCCGCGGCGGACCGACTGGTGAGACCGGCCAGTTCGTCGGCAATGGCCGCCACCATGCGCAGCGCGAAATCAACCGGCTCGTCCGCGGCATCGGGATACTCGGGCACGATGCGGTCCACGATCCCGTCGGCCCGCAGATCCTGCGCGCGAATCCGCTGGGCGGCAGCCAGTTCCGGGGCGTGCTCGATGTCGCGGTAGACGATCTCGCTCGCACCCTCCGGCGGGAGCGGAGCCAGCCAGCCGTTCGCGGCCGCCAGCACCCGGTCCGCCGGCAGCAGGGCCAGCGCGCCACCGCCGGTGCCCTGGCCGAGCAGCACCGACACCGTCGGCGTATCGAGTGTCACGAGATCTGCTATGCAGCGGGCGATTTCGGGTGCCAGGCCACGCTCCTCCGCCTCACGGGACAGCGCGGCGCCCGCGGTATCGATGACCAGGACCAGTGGGACGTGAAGTTCAGCGGCCAGGTGCATGCTGCGCCGGGCCTCGCGCAATGCCGCCGGACCCATGGTGTTCTCGGGCGACTGCCCCGCGCGATCGTGACCGAAGACGATGCAGGGCTGACCGCGGAAACGGGCGAGCGCGTGCACGACGGTGCGATCCAGCTCGCCCTGTCCGGTGCCGGACAACGGAACTCGATCGGTGACGTGGCGCAGCAACTCCCGGATTCCCGGCCGATCGGGCCGCCGCGAGATGAGCACCGACTGCCAGCCGTCGACGTCGCCCGTATCGACCGGCGCCGGGCCGCGCCGCTCCTCCGCACCTGCCAGGAAGGAACCGCCGCCCTCCTCGAAACGATGTGAGCCGCCGTTCTTTTCGGGCAGCGGCGCCGGTCCGTCGCACAGGACGTTCAGAGCCCGATGTGCGATCCGGCGGAAGACCGAAACAGGTACGATTCCGTCGATAACGCCATTGTGGTAAAGGTTTTCGGCTGTCTGTACGCCCTCGGGAAACTGTTTCCCGTACAGCGCCTTGTAAACTCGCGGCCCGAGAAAACCGACCAGCGCACCCGGCTCGGCAAATGTCATGTGCCCCAACGATCCCCACGAGGCGAACACCCCGCCCATGGTGGGATCGCGCAGATACACCAGATACGGATGCCCCGCCGCCTTGTGCACGGCCAGGGCCCCGGCGACCTTCACCATCTGCACGAAAGCGACTGTGCCCTCCTGCATTCGGGTACCGCCGGAGGTCGGCGAGGCGAGCAGCGGCAGTCCCAGCTCGGTGGCACGCTCCACCGCCGACACGATGCGCTCGGCCGCGGCCACCCCGATGGACCCCGCGAGAAACCCGAACTCACACGCGAGCACGGCGACCCGCCGCCCGCGCAGCAACCCCTCCCCGGTGAGCACCGCCTCATCGGTGCCCGCCGTTGCCGCAGCAGCCAGCAAATCCTCGCGATACCGGGCCGATGCCGCCACCGCAACGGGTGGCCGATCCCAGCTCACGAAGGAACCGGGATCGAGCAATGCGCCGAGCAGCTCCCGTGCCGAGATCTTCATGAGACATGAGAGTAGCTACAAATGGCACACCCTCAGTTCGCGGCCCGCCTCGGCCTGGACCGACGGAGCGGGGGAGCGAAGCGGAGGAGCGGAGGAGGGAAGGCCGAGGTACCGGCTCCAATAGGCCTGCGCCTTGGGCCGCGAACCGCGGCGGCGGAGCCGCCGCAATTCAACTCAGTAACCCTGCACGACCTTGCGCAGTGCGTACTCGGTGACCGCGACCAGAGCCTGCTTCACCGGCTCCCGGCGACGGGCGTCGATCGAGAGGATCGGCACGTCCGCGGGCACCGCCAGGGCCTGGCGAATGTCCTCGACCGGATACCGTGGCGCATCATCGAATTCGTTGATGGCCACCAGGAAGGGTAGGTTCCGCGCCTCGAAGTAGTCGACGGCGGCGAAACTGTCCTCCAGCCGGCGGGTGTCGACCAGCACCACCGCGCCGATGGCGCCCTTGATCAGGTCGTCCCACATGAACCAGAAGCGGTACTGGCCGGGCGTGCCGAACAGGTACAGCACCAGGTCATCGGCCAGGCTGATGCGGCCGAAGTCCATGGCCACCGTGGTGGTGGCCTTCGACGGAACCCCGGTCAGGGAGTCCACGCCGACACTGGCATTGGTCACCAAAGCCTCGGTGCGCAGCGGAACGATCTCCGACACGGCACCGACCAGGGTGGTCTTGCCGACACCGAAACCACCGGCCACGACGATCTTGGCCGACGTGGGCTTGCTGGTGCGCGTGTCGACCTGTGTCGTCGAATCAAATACGCCGGAGTCCACTGAGAACCCTTTCGATCAGCTCGCGACGTTCATCGTCGCTGGAATCGTCTTTCAATGTCGCCGATACCCGCACATGGCCGGCATCGATGAGGTCGGCGACCAGCACCCGCGCGACCCCGAGCGGGATGCCCAGACGCGCGGCCACCTCGGCAACCGACGGCGATTCTCTGCACAACTCCACGATTGACGTCTCGATATTGGTCAGTTCGAACTGCCGCTCGAGGGCGACCGGATGCGATGCGACGAGCGCCTCCAGGGCGAGCTCCACCTTCGGCCGGGTGCGACCGGCCGTCAGTGAATAAGGGCGAACCAGGCTCGGTTCGGCGCTCCCAACGCGTTCGTTGTCTATGTCCATCCCGCCATCAGGAACCCATCGTGACGCGAGGTGTGGCCTGAACCGTCTGGCCCACTCGCTCGACCAACAAGGCCATCTCGTATCCCACCTGGCCGATGTCACATGACGTATTCGTCAGCACGGCCAGGTACGAGCCGTCGCCGACCGCCATGAGCAGCAGGTAGCCGTGTTCCATCTCGACCACCGACTGCAACACGGTGCCGCCCTCGAACAAGTTCGACACACCCACCGAGAGGCTCGCGAGCCCCGCGGTCACCGCTGACAGCTGTTCGGCACGGTCCACGGGCAGCTGCGCACTCGCGGCCATCAGCAGGCCGTCAGCCGACACTAGGACCGCGTGCGCAACGCCGGGAACCTCATTGGCGAAATTCGAAACCAGCCAATCCAGCTGACGCTTCGTACCACCTAGATCGGGGTTCATCGGTCTCCTTTATCTCCGGTTAGGTTCATAGCTTTCATCGCGCGGCCATCCCGGACGCCCTGCTGGTGACGACTCAGACTTGACCTGATGGATTCTGGGTCCCGATGGGCCGCCTTGTCAGCGTTTCCGGTGACACCGCCGGGCACAAGTCGGTTACCGGGATCGCGCTGCGGCAGACCCGCGGCGGTCCGCTTGTCCGCCGAGGACTCGTTCACGCGGCGAGCCGCCTGCCAGCCCTCGTCACCCGGTGATTCGAAGGACGACGCCACCTGGGACCGGTCGGCATTCGGATCCGACAGCCACGCCGACATCATCTCCGCGAAAATCGGCGTGCCGCCCATGATCGCATCGCCACCGGAATCGGCTGGCTGCAAACGGGTCTGGAAGAACGAAGCCGCCTTCTGCGGATTCGAGCGGAAGCTGTGCCGTCCGGGCTCCTTGACAGCGTCGGAGCCGTTCTGCGGCAGGCCCACACCCGGAATCGGGCTCGGGCGCTGCGGCAGCACCGCACCCGGATCACGCTGCGGCAGACCGGTCGCGCCCCGCTGGGTCGCTCCACCTCCCAGCGCTTGACCCGCGCCCGGATCACGCTGCGGCAGTGGACCGCTCAGCGGATCACGCTGAGTCAGACCACCCGACAGCGGATCAGCGCCCGGGACACCACGCTGCGGCAGACCACCGGCGGATTCCCGCTGCGGCAGACCGCTACCGGCGTCACGCTGCGGCAGGCCGTTGCCACCGCGCTGGGGCAGACCACCGGCGGCGGAATCACGTTGTGCCGCTCCACCTCCCAGCGCTCGAGACCCACCCAGCGGATCACGCTGAGTCAGACCACCCGACAACGGATCAGCACCGGCGGCACCACGCTGCGGCAGACCACTACCGGCGTCACGCTGCGCCGCTCCACCTCCCAGCGCTTGACCGTTGCCCGCTTCGCGCTGCGGCAGGCCACCGGCCGCCGCACCACGCTGCGGCAGACCACCCGCGGCCGGATCACGCTGCGGCAGGCCGCCGTCGCGCGGCGCGAGGCCATCACGCTTGGGCAGACCCGGCATGTCCGAATCCTGCTGAGCGGCGGCGAGGCCGTTGCCCCCGTCCCGCTGCGGCGCGGCACCCCGCTGCGGCAGCCCCTGGCCCGGCGCACCCGGACCACGCTGCGGCGGAGCGCCATTGGCGCCCGGCTCCCGACGCGGCAGACCACCGGCAGCGGAATCACGCTGCGGCAGACCACCGGCCGAAGGATCACGCGGCGGCAGACCACCGGCGGCCGAGTCACGCTGCGGGAGACCGCCAGCGGCGGGCTCACGACGGGTCGGACCCGAATCCGCTCCGCGCGCTTGCTGCGGCACACCATTGCTACCCGGGTCACGCTGAGGCAGGCCGACGGGCCCGGGGCGCTGCGGCTGGCCGAGACCGGCCTCGCGGCCCGGTGCACCGTTGGTGCCCGGCTGACGCTGCGGCAGACCACCCGGTCCCGACGGAGTTCCACCCGGCGCTGCATCGCGCTGCGGCAGGCCGACGGAGGGATTGCGCTGCGGCATCGCACCGGACTGACCCGGCTGCGGCAGACCGCTCTGGCCCGGACCGCTCGGTGCGGCCCCCGGCTCGCCCGGTCGCGGCGGCATGCCGCCCGGGGCACCTTGGCGCTTGAGCATATTGGCGGCGAGACCGCCCCGCGGCTGCGAAGGACCGTCGGGGCTCTGACCGCGCTGCGGCAGATTGGCGCCCGGCTGGGCCGAGGGCGCGGACGGACCGTGCGCACCCGGATCACGCTGGGGTAGGCCGGCGGGCTTCGAACCGCCAGGAGCCGCCAGCGTGTGCTTGACGGTGGGCCCGTTCACACCGGGCTGCCGGGTCGGCAGACCGCCCGGCACCTGGGCGCCCGGCTGCCGCGTGGGCAGTCCGGTCGAGGCACTGGCCGCGGCGGGGGCCGGGGCAGCGCCCGGCGTCTGTCCCGCCGGAGCCGGAATCGGCCCGCTCACACCCGGATCCACGGTGACCATCACATTGCCGGTCGCCGTGCGGGTGACCGCGCGCATCTGCATGGAGGACGGCGCACCGGCCTGATTGCCCGCACCCTGCGGCGCGGACGGCATGGGAGCCGACGGCGGCGTCTGACCCTGCTGCGGCGGCACCGAGATCGGCCCGCCCGCCGAGACGATCAGCGGCTTGGGCACGTGCACGGTGACCGTCACGCCCGGGTCCCGGGCGATGTCGAAGGTCGGGCGCAGCCGCACGGTCAGGCCGTGGCGCTCGGCCAGGCGGCCGACCACGAACAGACCCATGTGGCGGGCGGTGTCCGGACCGACCTCGGCCACGGCCTCCAGCCGCCGGTTGATCTCGGCCATTTCGGCCGGGGGCATACCGATACCGCGGTCGGCGACCTCGATCAGGAGACCCTGATCGTGTGCCTGCGCGAAGGTGAACTTGACGTCGGTCTCCGGGGGCGAGGCGCGCAGCGCGTTGTCCAGGAGCTCGGCGAACAGGTGCGCGAGGTCGGAGGCGGCGGGCTCGACGAGCGCACCCCGCGGGGTGGCGCCCAGCTTGACGCGTTCGTAGTCCTCCACCTCGGAGATGGCGGCGCGCAGCACGTCGGCGATCTCGACGGGCGCGGACTTGGTCCGGCGCTGTTTGGTACCGGCCAGAATCAGCAGGTTGTCGCCGTTTCGCCGCATACGGGCGGCGAGGTGGTCGAGGCGGAAGAGGTTTTCGAGCAGGCGCGGGTCCTTCTCGTCGTACTCCATCGCCTCGATGAGCGAGAGCTGGTGATCGACAAGGGACTTGGAGCGGCGGGCCAGGGTCTCGAACATGTCGTTGACCTGGGTACGCATGGCGGCCTGGTCGGCGGCCAGGCGCAGCGCCTGGCCGTGGATGTCGTCGACGGCGCGGGCCAGCTGGCCGATCTCCTCGTCGGTGTGCACCGGCATCGGTTCCAGCGGAACGTCTTCGGGATCCGCGCCGTCACGCAGCGAGGAAACTTCCTGGCCGAGGTCGTATTCGGCGACGCGCAGGGCGGCCAGGCGCAGCCGGCGCAGCGGGACGATCATCGCGCGCGCGATCAGCACGGCCAGCGCGAGGGCGCCGAGGATGGTGGCGATGACGATGATCGAGTAGCGGATGGCGCCCGAGCGGGCCGCCGCGGCCAGATCGTCCACCCGGGACACGATGTCCTTGGTGGAGGCGGTCGCGATCGACTGGTAGCCGTTGATGCTGGCGACCAGCGAATCCTTCAGCTCGGCGACGGGCAGCTGCCCGGCCAGCGCCTGCGGGCCGTTGACCAGCTGCACGCGGGTGTCGGCCTGCCGATCGAGCTCCGCGATGGTGGCGTCGCCGTCCGGGAAGCGGTGCGCGAGCACGGCCAGCATCTGCCGCTCGGTATTGACGCCGATCTGGATGTCCTTGAGGCCATCCTTGGGGTTGTTACGTAGCGCCTCGGCCATACCGGCGACCTCGTTGAACAGCATCCAACGGCTGTTCAGCGAGTCGACCAGGCGCAGCTTGGACTGGTCCACGTTCTTGTCGGCGACGCTGGACACGATGTTCTCCACCGTGCGCACGCTGTCGCCACGGATCCGCTCGACCGCGGTGACGGTGTCCGGAATCGACTTCGACGGCGCCAGGCCCTGGGCCCGGATCGCCTTGGCGCCCACGATCATCTCGTCCAGCGCCGAGCGGGCGCTGGGCATATCGCTCAATCGCGCGGCGGCCTTCTCGGCGAACGCGATGGCCGTATCCAACTGCGCAAGCTCCGGATCCGAGGTCAGCGACTGGGTCGGGCCCAGCATGACCATCTGACCACTGGCGACCTGCGCCGCATCAGCACTGAGACCGGTGATCGCCGGGATGACCCCGACATGATCGGTCGCCGTCGAGAGCCGGCTGGAGTCGGCGAACTCCGCCGAGATCCTGGACGCTCCCAGCACAACAGCAACCAACAGCGGCACGGCGAGCACCGCCGTGACCTTCCATCGCAGGTCCCAGTTGCTCAGCGCCCAGCGCTTATTGCTGCCGGACCTAGCGGCGTCACGCATCTCCCACTCACTTTCCAAACTGGCCCCAGCCACGCGCCATCAGCGAGCCTCCGCGATCGCACGCTGGGCTCGACTGGCACAGCTGGCCGAGAACTGCGGCTGGCCGAGAAATTGCGTCCATGACGGCCGAAATATGTGACATGCGATTCTAACGGATCAATAACTTCTTGTGTGACCTCTTGGCAACCACCGGTCTCTGACCTGCCTTTTGCAGGCAAAATCAAAGGTCGCGGCGTCCGCCCGGACGTCGCGTGAAGTCTGCCACAATCAGCTGGATCTATCGAGGCGGGCATCTCAGCGCATCTCGAGGACACATGGCGGAGCTAGGGAGTCACCGGGTTGAACGCGAAGCAGGAGTACCGATCGGCTTATCAGCTGAGCCTGGTCGATCCCTCGGAGTTCTGGTGCGACGCGGCCGAAGCCATCAGCTGGGATGTGCCCCCCACTCAGATCCTCGATACCGCGGCCCGTCCGACGGCGCGCTGGTTTCCCGACGCTCGCCTCAACACCTCCTACAACGCCCTGGACCGGCATGTGCGCGATATCACATCCCCAGGGGGCCCGACCGGCGGTCAGGAGGGGGGTCGCGCTGAACAACCGGCCCTAATATACGACTCCGCTATGACCGGGTCCAGAAGGATCTACACATATCGGGAGCTGCTGGACGAAGTCGCCCGATTTGCCGGATCCATGCTCCGACTGGGCGTCAAGACCGGTGATCGTGTCGTCATCTATATGCCGATGATTCCGGAAGCCGTGGTGGCCATGCTCGCCTGCGCCCGCATCGGCGCGGTGCACTCGGTGGTCTTCGGCGGATTCGCCGCCCACGAACTCGCGGCCCGCATCGACGACGCCGAACCTGTGCTGATTATCACCGCCTCCGGCGGGCTGGAACCCGGCCGCCGCATCGAATACCCGCCGATCGTGCTGGCCGCCCTCGACCTCGCGGAGACCACCGCGCCCCGCACGGTGCTGGTCAAGCAGCGGGACGGCTTCCCCACCATTCGTTTTCCCGCCGAGCAGGCCGCCACCGAACATCTGCCCGCCTCCTCCGACACCGTCGCCGCCCGCTGGCTGGACTGGGACGAGGCGCTGATCGGCGCGGAACCGGCCGATCCGGTCTCGGTGGCCGCGACCGATCCCCTCTATATCCTCTACACCTCCGGGACCACCGGGAAGCCCAAGGGCGTGGTGCGCGACAACGGCGGGCACGCGGTCGCACTGGCCTGGTCCATGCGCAATATCTACGAGGTCGGCCCCGGCCAGACCATGCTCACCACCTCCGATATCGGCTGGGTGGTCGGGCACTCCTACATCGTGTACGCGCCGCTGCTGGTCGGGGCGACCACCATCCTCTACGAGGGCAAGCCGATCGGGACCCCGGACGCCGGGACCTTCTGGCGACTGGTGGAGGAGTACAAGGTGGACGTGATGTTCACCGCACCGACGGCGCTGCGGGCCATTCGACGCGCCGATCCGGACGCCGCACTCGCGCATCGGCACGATCTGACCCGGCTGCGGGCGCTGTTCTGCGCCGGCGAGCGGCTGGACCCCGCCACCTACGAGTGGGCGGTGGACACGCTGCTCGCGGAGCGGCCCGACTGCCCGGTCGTGGACCACTGGTGGCAGACCGAGACCGGCTGGCCCATCTGCGCCAATCCGCTCGGGCTGCAGCAGCTGCCGATCAAGGCCGGTTCGGCCTCGGTGCCGGTGCCCGGGTACCGGCTGCGGGTGCTGGATTCCGAAGGCAACGCGGTCCCACCCAATACAGAAGGAAACATCGTCATCGGGCTGCCGCTGCCGCCCGGCACACTGACCACGCTGTGGCGCGACGACGCCCGCTACGAGCGCTCCTATCTCTCCGCCTATCCCGGCCACTATCTGACCGGGGACTCCGGCTTCTTCGACGAGGACGGTTACCTGTACGTCCTGGGCCGCAGTGACGACGTCATCAATATGGCCGGGCACCGGCTCTCGGCGGGCGGCATCGAGGCGGCCATCTCCGGCCATCCGGCTGTGGCCGAGACCGCGGTGGTCGGTATCCCGGACGAGCTGAAGGGGCAGCGGCCGATCGGGTACGTGGTGCTCAAGACCGGCATCGACATCGAGTCCGAGCGGCTGCGCGCCGAGGTCATCGAGCGGGTACGCGAGCGGGTCGGCGCCATCGCCACCCTCTACGACGTGGTCGCGGTGACCGCGCTGCCCAAGACCCGCTCCGGAAAGATCCTGCGCCGCACCATGCGTCAGATCGCGGCGGGTGAAACCTTCGAGGTGCCGCCCACCATCGACGACGCCGCCATGCTGCCCACCCTGAAGAAGCAGATCCGCGACGCGGTCACCCTCATGGAGGACAAGGAGCGCATCGCCGCCGCCGATGCCGCGGTCGCCACCTCCCCGATTCACCCGGCCACCCTCGATACGGGCGCGTCCGGGGTGGATCCGGCCGCTCAGGCCGGGGATTCGGCCGTCTCGGGCTAGCCTCAGAGAGTTTTCATACTTCGCTCATCGGCCTCCCATGCGGGTGGTTTAGCGTCGGGCGGGCGCGAATCGCGGGATTCGCGCTCTACCCTTTCGCTCTGCTTGTCGAACAAGAAAGGTCGATGCATGAGCTTCGTCCGTAATCGCCGCGTCGGTGCGCTCTTCGGAGCCGGCGCGGTCGCCGCCGTGGCCCTCGCCCTCGCGCCCGCCACCGCCTCGGCCTCCCCTGCGGATCTGGTTGCGCCGCTACTGAACTCGACCTGCACCTTCACCCAGGTGGACGCGGCCCTGCACGACAAGGCCCCGGCCCTGGCCTCGTTCCTGGACCAGAACCCGGGCTACAAGTCCGAGTTGCAGGCCAAGTTCGCGCTGTCGCCCGAGCAGCGTCAGGCCGAACTCGACCAGTACCTGAGGGACAACCCGGACGCCGCCGACCAGGCCGCGGCCGACCCGCGAGCCGGTGGAATCGCCGCCGCGATCCAGCAGGTCGCCGACTCCTGCCACAACTACTGACCTTCGTCGGACGATACTGATGTGGTGTGCCGCCTGGGTGGCACACCACATCAGGTTCGCGGCCCGTCTCGTTCTGGACTGCGGCTTGATCGACCTCCGCCTTGGAGCGGGGGAGCGAAGCGGAGGAGCGCAGGGAGGGAAGAACGAGACCTCCAGGGCCGCGAACCCGCCCGGAGCGAAGCGGAGGGCAAATTGGACCCAGTACCCACTGTCCTGGTCGTCGACGACGACGAGGATGTGCTCGCATCGGTCGAGCGCGGGCTCCGGCTGTCGGGGTTCCGGGTGGTCATCGCCCGGGACGGCGCGGCGGCGCTGCGCAGTGTCAACGAATCCGCACCCGATGCCGTCGTGCTCGATATGAACATGCCGGTGCTGGACGGCGCGGGCGTGGTCACCGCGCTGCGCGCCATGGGCAACGAGGTGCCGATCTGCGTACTGTCGGCGCGCAGTTCGGTCGACGACCGGATCGCCGGGCTGGAGTCCGGGGCCGACGACTATCTGGTGAAGCCGTTCGTGCTCGCCGAACTGGTCGCCCGCATCAAGGCGCTGCTGCGGCGGCGCAGCGACGTACCCGCCTCCGCCATCCCCGGCGCGATCACCGTGGGCCCCCTGGAAGTCGACGTCGCCGGCTACCGGGCGCTGCTGCACGGCACCGAGATCGAGCTCACCAAAAGGGAATTCGAGCTGCTGTCCACGCTGGCCCGCAGCGCCGGCGTGGTGCTGAGCCGCGAGCGGCTGCTGGAACTGGTGTGGGGCTACGACTTCGCCGCCGACACCAATGTGGTGGACGTCTTCGTCGGCTACCTGCGCCGCAAACTCGAGGTCGACGGCACCCCGCGCCTGCTGCACACCATTCGCGGGGTGGGATTCGTCTTACGCGCACCCAAATGAACCGGCCCGCACCCGATTCCGCACCACCACGCCGGCGCCGCCACTCCTATTCGCTGCGCTTCCGGGTCGCGGCCGCCGCGGCGCTGGGCGCCACCATCATCGTGGCGGTGCTCAGCTGGGTGACCGTCACCGCCATCGAGCGCAACAATCTCGGTCAGGCCGATCAGCAGCTGGCGCTGTCCTCGCGGATCGTGCTCATCGAGCCACAACTCGCGGTGACCGTCCTCGACGTGCTCGGGCCCACCAACCAGCTGGCGCTCACCGTGCGCAATGCCGACGGCTCCATGACCAGCACCTCCGTGCAGCTGCCCGCCCTGTCGGTGGGTAATCACACCGTCACGGTGGACGGCAATTCCTACCGGGTGCTCACCACCACCGAGAACCAGCCCCCGGGACGCGTTGTCTCCCTGGGCATTCCGACCACGGAGACCGAGCACGCCACCGCGGAGCAGCGGCGGTTCGTGTTCTTCGCGGCGCTGGCCGCGGTGGCGGCGTCGGCCGGGCTGGGCTGGCTGTTCGGCGGCCGCGCGGTGCGGCCCATCGTCCGGCTCACCGAGGCGGTCGACCAGCGCGGGCCCACCGGCGGCCCGAATGCGCAGCTGCCCGTGGACGGTTCGGGGGTCAGGGAGGCCGACAAGCTGGGCGAGGCCGTCAACACCATGCTGGAGCGGCTGGATCGGGCCCAGGCCGAGATCGCGGCGGCGCTGGAGACCGCGCGCGACTTCGCCGCGGTGTCCGCGCACGAACTGCGCACCCCGCTCACCGCCATGCGCACCGATCTGGAAGTGCTGCGCACCCTCGACCTCAGCGAGGACCAGCGCCGGGAGATCCTCGGCGACCTGCAGCGCGGCCAGAACCGGGTGGAGACCACCCTCGCGGCACTGGAACGGCTGGCCGCCGGTGACCTCACCAATGAACGTGACCACGTGGTCACCGATGTGGCCGAGCTCTGCGACGCCGCCGCGCACGACGCCATGCGGCACTTCCCGCAGCTGAAGGTGCGCATCGACACCGACGCCGAACTCGTCACCCGGGGCCTGCCCACCGGGCTGCGGCTGGCCGTGGACAACGCGCTCACCAATTCTGCGCGCCACGGCGGGGCCACCGAGGCGCTGGTGTCGGCGCACCGGGCGGCGAGCGGGCGCATCGTCATCTCCATCGACGACAACGGGCGCGGACTGCCGCCCGTGGAGCGCGAGGCGGTATTCGAACGGTTCTTCCGGGGTAGCCACGCCGCCAAGGGCGGGTCCGGGCTGGGGCTGGCGCTGGTCGCGCAGCAGGCCCAATTACACGGTGGCCGAGCCTATTTCGACGACGGCATGCTGGGCGGGGTGCGCCTGGTACTGGAACTTCCGGACCGCGATGCGCCGCCGGGGCCATCGCCCGGCCGCGGGTGAACGTACCGGTCTTTACCGAACTCTCAGACAACCATCAGAGCTCGGGGCACACCGCCCCTCTACGGTCTGAATGGTGTTCGGAAAACGCGCCCGCTGGGTCCTGATCGTCCTGCTGCTCGCCGCCGCGGTCACCGCGGGCACGATCAGCGTCCTCCGGCTGCGCTCCGCGCCCACCGCGGTCGCGCTCATCAACGGCGATACCGGGCCACTGGGCGCGCGCATCGCACAGGAGCTACAGGGCAGCGGAACCCGGCACTGGGACGTGGTCGACGAGGCGAGCACCAAGGACTATGCCGCGGTGGTCACGCTGCCCACCGACCTCAGCACCGATATCACCTCCCTGCTCACCGACAAGCCGCAACGGGCGCAGGTCACCGTCACCACCCACGATCGCGCCGACCCGAACCTGGTCAACGACGCGGTGACCGAGGTGGCCAAGAAGATCAGCGCCGCCGGGCTGGACACTCTGTTCGCGACCATGAACACCGCGCGCCTGCAGGTGTCGCAGATCGCAGGCACCTCGCAGCTGCTCAGCACGGGCGTACAGGCGGCCGCCGACGGGGCGCAGCAGTTCTCCGGTGGCGCCGACCAGATGATGGACTTCCTGAATCAGGCGAAATCCGGTGCGGGACAGCTGACCTCCGGCATCGACGCGCTGAACTCCACCCTGAGCGCCGCCACCACACAGGCGAATCAGCTTGCCGCGGCGCTGGATTCGACCGGCGTCACCATGGGACAGGTCTCCCAGGCGGCGAGCACGCTGTCCAATGGTCTCGACTTCGTGGTGCCGCTGCTGCAGGCGCTGCCGTTCGCCAATGATCCGCAACTGGCGAATGTCATCACCCAGCTTCGGGGTCTGCAGAACGTGGCGAATCAGGCCGACACCCAGCTCAGCGGCTTCGCCAATCTGACCGGCACACAAGTCACTCCGGATACCAAGGTCGGGCAACTACTACGCGACGCCGCCGGCCGGCTGAACGACGCGAGCACGCAGCTGAATCAGGGCGCGTCGCTGGCACAGAGCATTCCGGCCATCGCCGATCAGGCGGGGACCCAGCTGGTGGCGGCCATGCAGGCGCTGACCGGTGGCGTCACCCAATTGCAGGCCGTGACCAGAACATTGGGCAATCAGGCCGGTCAGGCGATGGGCGCGCTCCCGCAGCTCGGGGTGCCGCAGCAAACGGCCATCGCAGCCGCCCTCACCGACCCGGTCGACATTGTTCGGAAATAACGTTCGCAAACAATCAGCAACATTCGGCGATTCGCCCGGATACACTCTGTCCGGATTGCTCTAATCGACCCGTTTCGGGAAGCTCCACCGCTCTACCGACCCTGGCTCCACCTAGCGCCCCGGTACCGGAGAGGAACGATCGTGAGCATGCTGATGGCCGCGCATGACATGTACGGCACGGTTCTCGCCCAATTGGGCAACCCCACCGCGGAAACCCCGCCCATGGCCGACAAGATGATGAAGATGTTCCGCTACTTCACCTGGTTCACCCAGATGTCGGGCGTCGCGGCCATCACCTACGGCGGCGGGCGCTTCGCCTGGGAGAAGTGGGGCGGCGGCTCGGCCTCCCCGAAGATGGTCGCCAACGCCATGATCGGCGGCGCGACCGCCACGAGCGCCGGAACAATCATGAACGCCATCGTCGGCTAGGGATTCGGGAGACAATGCGGGGGCCCAGCCCCCGCATTCCCTCTGGGGAGGAACCGATGACCTACGGCAACGATCCCTACTCTCAGCAGCCGCAACAGCCCGGATTCGGGCAGCAGCCCGGGTTCGGCCAGCAGCCACCGCCCGGCTACGGGCAGCAGCCACCACCCGGCTACGGGGGACAACCACAGCCCGGGTACGGGCAGCCGGTGGGCGGCTACCCGGGGCAGCCCGGGGGCTATCCGCCGGGACCCGGCTATGCCGCGTATCCCCAAGCGCCCTATGCCAGTTGGGGCGCGCGGGTCGGGGCGTACCTCATCGACCGGCTGATCATCGGCGTGCCCGCGGCCATCTTCTACGGCATCGGCTTCGCGGTCGGGTCCAAGGACATGAACTGCACCACCGACTCGACCGACTCCTCCTACAGCACTTCCTGCTCGGGCGGGCTCTCCGCGGGCGGGATCGTGCTGGTGCTCATCGGCGCGGCCATCGCGATCATCGGCGGCCTGTACCTCATCTATATGGAGGGCACCAGCGGCCAGACCCCCGGCAAGAAGCTGCTGGGCGTCAAGCTGATCCGCGAGGCCGACGGGCAGCCCCTGGGCTTCGGCATGGCCTTCGTCCGGCAGATCTGCCACATCGTCGACACCCTCCCCTGCTACCTCGGCTGGCTCTGGCCGCTCTGGGACGCCAAGCAGCAGACCTTCGCCGACAAGATCATCAGCAGCATTGTCGTGAAGGTGTGAGTTCCGGCAGCGAAGACAACCGTGCCCGCCGCGCTGAAAAGCACGGCGGGCACGGGTTTTTCGCCGACCGGAGTCGTCAGTTCACGACGTCCAGGAGGTCGATGATGAAGACGAGGGTCTTGCCGGCCAGATGGTGGCCACCCGCCTCGCCGTAGGCCAGCTTCGGCGGGATGGTCAGCTGGCGGCGGCCGCCCACCTTCATACCCGGGATGCCGTCCTGCCAGCCCTGGATCAGGCCCCGCAGCGGGAAGACGATGGACTCACCACGGTCCCAGGAGGCGTCGAACTGCTCGCCGGAGTCGTACTCGACGCCCACGTAGTGGACATCGACGGTGTCGCCGGGCTTGGCTTCCGCGCCGTCACCCACAACGAGATCCTTGATCACGAGTTCGGCGGGGGCGGGACCATCCTGGAACTCGATTTCCGGCTTGCTGCTCATGGGCTGTCCTCTTCGATAGATCGGAATCGGGTCTCGATCACCTTATGCCCCGCGCATTCGCCCGCCCGCAGCGGAGGCGAAAATGTCCCGGTGGCCGAAGTGATCGATATCGACGACCCGGACGATCCGCGGGTCGCCGAATTCCGCGACCTCAACAATGCCGATCGACGTCCCGACCTGCCCGGCGGCAAGGGATTGGTGATCGCCGAGGGGGTGGTGGTCGTGCAGCGCATGCTGGCCTCGCGATTCACGCCCTTCGCATTGTTCGGTGTCGCGAAGAGATACGAACAGCTCGCCGAGGAGCTGACCGGAGTGGAAATTCCGTATTACCGGACCAGCGCCGAGGTGATGGCGCAGGTCGTCGGATTCCATTTGA
Organism: Nocardia sp. NPDC051981; assembly: GCF_040680715.1. Lineage (NCBI taxonomy): Bacteria > Bacillati > Actinomycetota > Actinomycetes > Mycobacteriales > Nocardiaceae > Nocardia > Nocardia sp. NPDC051981. The sequence goes on from NZ_JBFAXK010000001.1 coordinate 536,115, forward strand.
ATCGCGGCGTCCTCGCGGGCGCCTATCGGCCGCGTGAACTCACCGCCGGCGAGCTGCTCGCGGATGCGCGCACGGTGGCGGTGCTCGAGGGCGTGAACGACCACGAGAACATCGGGTCGATCTTCCGCAATGCCGCCGGATTGGGTGCGGACGCCGTGCTGTTCGGCGACCGCTGCTCGGATCCGCTGTACCGGCGCGCCGTGCGGGTCTCCATGGGCCACGTACTGCGGGTCCCCTTCGCCCAGCTGCCGCCCTTCCCGGCGGGGCTGGACCTGCTGCGCGACAACGGCTTCCAGATCATCGCCCTGACCCCGAACCCGAAGGCCGACACCCTCGCCACCGCCATGACCGGCGAGAAGGTGGCCCTGCTGCTCGGCGCGGAGGGCCCCGGCCTCACCGAGGAGACCATGCGGGCCAGCGATATTCGTGCTCGCATCCCCATGACGGCGGGCACCGATTCGCTTAATGTGGCGACCGCAGCCGCCATGGCCTTCTACGAGAGAGTGCGTGCCCAGTGACCCATCCGCCCGACGGACCGTATGGATACGGCTATTCCGAACCCACCCCGTGGGCCAGCGGCATCGCCGTGGTCGTCATGGTGGCCGCGCTGACCGCCGTCGGCGTCTACGCTTTCGGCGCGGCGCTGGCCCAGATCCATCCGGTGCTGTCGGTGGCGGTCAACCTGATCGCGGTGGGCGGGGCCGCGCCGACCGCCTGGCGCTGGCGCTACGCCCCGGTGACCCGCTGGGTGATCGCGGGCCTGGGCGCGGGCGTCCTGCTGGCCTGGCTGGGCCTGCTGCTGTTCTGAGTCAGGAGACCCGGTCGCGGCCGCGCAGCCAGCCCAGCAGTCCGCGTTTGCTGCCGTTGTGCTCGACGGACGCCTCCGGCACGACCTCCACCACCGTAGGCGCCTCGCCCCTGGGGAACAGCGAGAAGCCGCACACCTCGATCCGGTCGGCGGTCAGCGCCTGCTCGGGATCCCGGCCGCGATACCGGAAGCCGAGCCACTCCAGATTGGCGGCGTCGGCGAAGTCCGCCGGGTCGAAGGGCAGCAGCTGCGGGTCGGGCAGTTCGCCGGGCGCGAGGTGGATGGGATGTTCACCCGCCCAGTAGGGCCGCTCCCACACCCGCGGCATGCCCTCGTCCTCGAGGATATTGACCCGGGTCGCGCTGAAGGAGCGGCGGAATTCGCCGCGTTCCCAGTGCGCGAACGCGCCCCAGCCCAGGCGCAGGTCGTAGGAGATCAGGTAGGTCTGCTCGGAGGCGAGCGGACGTACCAGCAGCTCCGGCAGTCTGGTCGGGCGTGGCAACGCGGCCTGGGTGGAGCAGACGACCGTGACGCCGGGATAGCAACCGATATAGACGGATTCGCGATCCGGCCCCGCCCACACCCTCATGGTGCCCGAGGCGGCGGGCACCACATCACGGTCCGGGTTGAGCTGTTTGGCGAGTGCGAAGGCGGCGTCCGGGTCGGGTCCCGGGTGCGCGCGCAGCACGGCCACCGGATCGGGGGCGTCGACATACCACAGGGACGAGACCGTTGATGGCACCGACGTCACCTCCCCTCAGTCACTGCACACAGGATGGCTACTTTTGAGCAAACATCCGGCGGCCGATCGCTGGCATCGACGTGGATCGACCCGGCACTGACCGCCGACTTAATGAATCTACCCCCGCGAGGGCCGAAATATCGCCGTTGCCAACCTTGTTTCGCGGCGCGGCGCAGAGCGGATAGCCTGCGGATTCAGCAATCCACTGGCATCCGAGAAATTCGAGCGGCCTGCCCGGCAGGACTCAGTGACCGGAGGACCGCACGCCTAGGAGTACATCCTCCCAGGACGGCATCGGCGCCTTGCCACCCCGCTTGCGCCCCGCCTCCCCGGGCTTCCGATTCGGCTTCTGCGCGTTGGCCTTCGCGGCCGGCTGCGCCGGGGCGGGAGCCGGTTCCGCGGGCTCGGCGGCAGCCGCCGGGGCCGGAGCGGGTGCGGGGCCAGCCGGGAGCGCCGGAGCGGGCTGCTCCTTCGCCGCCGGAGCGGGCGCCGGCGCCGGGGCGGCAGCGGTGGTCACCGGCACGGTGCCGTCGCCGACCGCGGCGCGCTGCTCGAAGTAGTCGTCCACGTTCTGCTGCTTGGCGACTCGCGCCGGCGCGGACTCGTAGTCGGGGGTCCGCTCCTCACGCGGTGCGGGCACGGGCGCTGGTACCTCGTCCACCACCGGGTCGGTCTGGTCCGGCAGGATGGTCGCCAGGCCGCGCAGTGCCCGGCCGAAGTCGGGATCGATCAGGTCCGAGGCCGGATCATCGAGCGGCACCACCGAGCCGCCGTGCGCGTCCGGCTGGTAGCGCCAGTGCGCGGCGATCACGGAACGGCCCGCCTGCCACTGCAATTGGGCCACCCAGTAGCCCTTCTCGTCCTTCCAGGCGTCCCATTCGGCGACCTCGATATTGTGGCCGCGCTCGGCGAAGGCGGCCGACACGATCTCGATGAGGGTCTCCACGGCGGGACCGTCGTTGCGAACCGGGTGCGCCTTCTGCGCCAGCTCGGCGGCCCGGGCGCGTTCCAGCAGAACGGGATACGCGAAACGCTCCACCCGCGACAGCGGCATACCCGACTCTTCGGTGACCTGCTCCACCGACGCACCGGCACGGATACGGGCCTGGATATCGCGAGGACGCATCGTGGCTTCCGTTTCGATCTCGATTTGGCCGAATCGGGCAAGATCTCCGCGGGCAGCGGCGCGCAATTTATCGTCGGCGGCGAGCCGGTACTTCTGGCCGCTCTCGGTATCGATGCACACGATGTGCGTGGAATCGGGCGTCAATCCGATTACTCGAAGTTCACGCACCGTTACCTCCTGTTCGCTGCGCAACTCACAGCTATAGCTAGGCTCGCGACACCGCCCACGTTCTGGAACAGTAGTGCACTCCTGAGAATCATGGGGCAAGACACGCGGCGCGGAAATCTGTTCCCAGACTTCCGCGCCGCATTAGTGTGATCGATTCGCCTCAGCGGCGAAACCGGTTTCACGATCTCCCGAAGAGCGTGAGAGAACCGTGAACCGATGTCGTTTTTACTGCTCAGGCGAGCTTTTCGACGACCCAGTCGACGCAGCGGGTCAGCTGCGACACATCGTCGGGGTCGATGGCCGGGAACATGCCGATGCGCAGCTGGTTACGGCCCAGCTTCCGGTACGGCTCGGTGTCCACGATTCCATTGGCGCGCAGCACCTTCGCCACCTGCGCGGCGTCCACGGTGTCGGCGAAGTCGATGGTGCCGACGACCTGCGAGCGCAGCGCCGGGTTCTGCACGAACGGCGTTGCGTACGAGCTGGTCTCGGCCCACGAGTACAGACGCGAGGACGAGTCGGCGGTGCGCTTCACGGCCCAGTCCAGGCCGCCGTTGCCATTCAGCCACTCGATCTGGTTGGCGAACAGCAACAGGGTGGCAAGCGCCGGGGTGTTGTAGGTCTGGTCCTTGGTGGAGTTGTCGATCGCGATCGGCAGCGAGAGGAATTCGGGGGTCCAGCGACCGGAGTTCTTGATTTCCTCCACCCGCTCGAGCGCCTTGGGGCTCATGAGCGCGATCCACAGGCCGCCGTCGGAGGCGAAGCACTTCTGCGGGGCGAAGTAGTAGACGTCGGTGTCGGCGATGTTCACCGGCAGACCACCCGCGCCGGAGGTGGCGTCGATGGCGACCAGCGCGTGCTCGGAACCGGCCGGGCGCGACACCGGGATGGCGACACCGGTGGAGGTCTCGTTGTGGGCCCAGCCGATCAGGTCGGCCGACGGGTCGGAGGTCGGCTCGGGGGCGTCGCCCGGCTCCGACTTCACCACGATCGGGTCACCGATGAACGGGTTGCCCTTGGCGACCGAGGCGAACTTCGAGGAGAACTCGCCATTGCTCAGGTGCAGCGACTTCTCGCGGATCAGGCCGAACGCGGCGGCGTCCCAGAACGCGGTGGTGCCACCGTTGCCCAGCACGACCTCGTAACCGTCGGGCAGCGAGAACAGGTCGCGCAGGCCGGAGCGCACCCGCGCCACCACGTCCTTGACCGGCTTCTGCCGATGCGAGGTACCGAACACCGAGGCGCCGGTATCCACCAGGGACTGCAGCTGCTCGGGGCGGACCTTGGAGGGGCCGCAACCGAACCGTCCGTCGGCGGGCTTGAGATCGTCGGGGATGGTCGGGAACGCAGAGGTCATGGCGACAAGGGTAGAGGTCCTGACACCCGGGTATGCGACTGGGTGCGCCGTTGAAACGGTCCGCCCGCCGGGCCGGCGTCCTGGAAGACTTCGCAAGGACAGCGGTAAGCCCGAGGTCAATACCGTGTACCGAATACCCCGGCATGCGGGTGTCGCTGTGTCAGGCACCATACAGCGATTACGGTGTACCGCCATGGACATGGCCGCACACGAGCGACCGCGCAGCGCTTCCGACCAGCCGCCCGATTCCGGACCCGGCGCGCCCCCGAATTCCGGTCGGCAGCGCCGCGGTCCGCAGGTCGCGCCCGCCCCGCGTGTCGGCCTGCTCGCCCGGCTGTCCTCGCAATTCGGTTCCCGCGGCCTCACCCGCCGCGGGCCCACTCTCGACGAGGCCGCGCGGCGCGAACTGCTGCTGCACGGCGTCGAGGGCGCCGCGACCGTGCTCGGTATCCACGGCACCGCCGAGGCCGAGCGGGGACCGGAATTCTGGGTGCGGGTCCAGCTCGAGGGCCGGCATGCCTACGAGGCGCGGGTCCGGCAGCGGATGAACGCGGCCGATCGGCAGTGGATGCAGCCCGGCGATGTGGTCTGCTGCCGGGTCGATCCGGGCGATGACGACCGGGTGGTGCTGTTTCTGCCCGCGTCCGGGGAGACCTCGCGCACCAATATCGCCAAGATCCTGGCGGACGGCCGCCGCGCCCGCGCCACCGTGCTGGCCGCGACACCGGTCGCGGCCGACTACACCGGCAGAGACGATCCGGTGCTGCGGCTGGATCTGGAACTGCACGCCTGGGACGAGCCGGGGCCGTGGCGGGTGCGGGTGGTGCAGCCGGTCCCCCTGTCCGCCCTGGAATTGGTGGATCTGGGCCGGCATCTGGAGGTCGCCTTCTTCACCGTCGACCGCGGCGAATCCGTCGCGGTGGACTGGGCGGCCTCGCTACCCGGCTGACCGCCGGGCCCGAAATGCTGTGACTCGCACTCGAACCGCTGTGGCACCTGCCCGACTCGAACCGCTGTGGCACCTGCCCGAAAGGCTATGGCAGGTGCACGAATTGGAAGCCGTTGGCCTTCAGGGCGGGCAGGGCGGCGAGCATGCCCGCGCCGGTGCCCGACTTGGGGCGGTGCATGTGCGCCAGGGAGATGCCGCCGGTCTTGGCGGCCGTCATGTTGTTCTGGACCTGGGCGGCGGTCGCGGTGGCACCGAAATCGGCATTGACCGAGAAGCCGACCGGGGTCTCGCCCAGGTCCTTGACGATCGCCACGGCCACGTCGTCGTAGTGTGCCGTGCCCGCGCGGAAGAAGCGGGGCGCGTGACCGGTCAGGGCGGTGATGCGCTGGTGGTTGCCCCACACCTCGTCCATGGCCGCCTGCGGGGAGGCGGTGCCCTTGATCTCGTAGGCGGCGCGGCCGTTCACCGACAGCGGGCAGTGCGCGGTGCCGTGATTGCCGATCTCGAAGAGCGGATTGGCGGCCAGCTGCCCGGCGCGACCGGGATTCGCGTCGATCCAGCGCTTGTTCAGGAACAGGGTGGCCGGAATCTGCTGGGCCTGCAGGAAGGCCAGCAGGTTCTCGTCGATGTCGTTGTTGCCGGGGCCGCCGCAGGCGTCGAAGGTGACCGCGAACTGCTTGCCCGTGGCATTGAACCCGGTCACGATGCCGTCGAGGTCCATTCCCCAGCCCTGCGGCTGCCGACCGGCATACTTCGCGGCCACGGCGTCGGGCGACACCGTGGCGGCGGGTAGCCGCGCCGGCGCGGTGGCCGGATCGGCCCCGGCGTGCGGATCGAGGATGCGGTCAGACGAATTGCCGTTCGCCACACCGCATCCGGCGGTGACGAGGCCTGCGGCGAGCGCCGCGCCCGCGGCGAAGAAGCCGCGCCTGGACAGTCCTGCGTCGAGCACCGGTGCAGGTTATGTGAATCCGGTCGCAGTAGCCAGGACCACGATCATGATTGTTCCAACCGTTGCGATCCGGCAACCAATTCGCCACCGCCGTTGGTTCAGATGTAATCCAGTGTTCCACTGCAGGATTCGCCGCAGCAGCCTGAATACGAGCACCTCGGGACGCCGCCGCTGGTGAGCGGATCAGCAATCGCGCAGCGCTCACGGCGTGTCGGATTTCCAGTTCATCCCGAAGGCCGGATTGCTCCAGACTGTAGCCTGCCCGACCGAAACAATCCCTTTGCAAGGAAACGCATTGACATACCCGAACAACCCGTACCCGCAGCAGCAGCCCGGATACGGCTACCCGCCCGCCGATCAGCCCGCCCCGGGCTACGGCGCTCCCCAGCCCGGCTACGGCGCGCCGCAGCAGCCCGCCTACGGCGCGCCGCAGCCCGGTTACAGTGCGCCCCAGCCCGCGTACGGCGCCCCGCAACCCGCGTACGGGGCTCCGCAGCCCGGCTACGACGCCCAGTCCCCCTATGGCGCTCCGCAGCAGCCCGCGTACGGCGCGCCCCAACCTGCTTACGGCGCAGCGCAACCCGCGTACGGTGCGCCGCAGCCCGGCTATGCGCCGTTCGGAGGGTACGGGGCACAGTATGCGAGCTGGGGCGCGCGTGTGGGCGCGTACTTGATCGACGGCGCGATCTGGATTCTGCCCGGCGCGATCCTGCGGACCATCGCGGTCACCGCCGGCACGTCGAAGGTGCAGTGCAGCGTCACGCCCGGCACCTACCACACGTCCTGCACGGGCGGCGGGATGAACGCGGTGGGCGTCATCTGCCTGCTGCTCGCCTTCGTCGTCGGCGTCGCGGGCCTGCTGTTCATCAGCCACCAGGAGGGCACCACCGGCCAGACCCCGGGCAAGCGTGTGGTCGGTATCCGGTTGGTCCGCGAATCCACCGGCCAGCCGGTCGGTTTCGGTCTCGCCATCGGCCGCCGCCTGCTGCACTTCATCGACGCCCTCCCCTGCTACCTCGGCTTCCTGTGGCCCGCCTGGGACGACAAGAAGCAGACCTTCGCCGACAAGATCGTCAGCACCATCGTCGTGAAGGGCTGAGAGCTTCCCGGGGCTGGGGGGTGACCCGGGGACGGATGTGAAAAACGGTGGCCCGCAGCGATTCTCGCCGCGGGCCACCGTCGTGTCAGAACCGGATTACTTGTGCGACACCAGATCCCAGCCCGGGACGGCGTCGGGCTTGCGCGGGGCCGGGCCGGTGTAGATGGCGGCCGGGCGGACCAGCTTGCCCAGCTTCTTCTGCTCCAGGATGTGGGCACACCAGCCGGCGGTGCGGCCACAGGTGAACATGGCGGGCATCATGTGCGCCGGGACCTCGGCGAAGTCCAGGATCACGGCGGCCCAGAACTCGACATTGGTCTCGATGGCGCGGTCGGGGCGGCGCTCGCGCAGCTCGGCCAGGGCGGCCTGCTCCAGGGCGGCGGCGACCTCGTAGCGCGGGGCGTCGAGGCGCTTGGCGGTGGCGCGCAGCACGCGGGCGCGCGGGTCCTCGGCCCGGTAGACCCGGTGGCCGAAGCCCATCAGCTTCTCCTTGCGGTCCAGGATGCCCTTGACCAGAGCCCGTGCGTCGCCGGTCTTCTCGACGGCTTCGATCATGGGCAGCACGCGGGCCGGGGCGCCGCCGTGCAGCGGGCCGGACATGGCGCCGATGGCGCCGGACAGCGAGGCCGCCACGTCGGCGCCGGTGGAGGCGATGACGCGGGCGGTGAAGGTGGAGGCGTTCATGCCGTGCTCGGCGGCCGACACCCAGTAGGCGTCGATGGCCTCGATGTGGCGCGGGTCCGGGTCACCCTTCCAGCGGGTCATGAACCGCTCGGTAATGGTGGCCGATTCGTCGATCTTCGCCTGCGGCACGGCCGGCTGGTAGATGCCGCGCGCCGACTGGGCGACGTAGGACAGCGCCATGACCGAGGCCCGGGCGAGGTTCTCGCGAGCGGTGTCGTCGTCGATGTCGAGCAGCGGCTCGTAGCCCCAGATCGGGGCCAGCATGGCCAGGCCGGCCTGCACGTCGACGCGCACGTCGCCGGTGTGGATGGGGAGCGGGAACGGCTCGGCGGGCGGTAGGCCGCGGCCGAATTCGCCGTCGACCAGCAGGGCCCACACGTCGCCGAAGGTGACCGAGTTGCCGACGAGGTCCTCGATGTCGACGCCGCGGTACCGCAGTGCACCGCCGTCCTTGTCGGGTTCGGCGATATCGGTGGTGAAGGCCACCACTCCCTCGAGACCGCTCACGAAGCCGTCGGGGACGACCGAGCTTGGTACCGCAGCGCTGGCAGTCATGTTGTGACTCTCCTTGCAAGTCGGACCGCCCGATCTTTGGGCAGCCACGCCGATCAACTGGAGCTTAACCCCCGCATTACTCCGGAGTAACGTCTGCCCCATGGTTGACCAGGAGAAATTCGCCATGCCCGACATCGACATGGCTGCCCTGCGGGTCGAGTACGGAGTCGATCAGGGCGACAACCACCCGGGCCCGGAAACCGATCTCGACGAGACCTGGCTGTCCGACGGCTGGGAGCCGTTGCTGCGCAACTGGATCGAGGACGCGACCAGCGCGGGCATGACCGATCCGAACTCGATGGTGCTGAGCACCGTCGAGATCACCGAAACCGGTCCGCGGCCCGCGTCGCGAACTGTCCTGTGCAAAGGGCTTTCTCCCGAAGGTGTGACTTTTTACACGAATTACGAATCGTTCAAGGGCCGCCAGCTGACCCGAACCCCGTATGCCTCGGCCACTTTCGTGTGGCCCGCCATGGGCCGGCAGGTCACCGTGCGCGGGCCGGTGCAGCGGGTCCCGGCCGAGGCCACCGAGCTGTACTGGCAGTCCCGTCCGCGCGGTTCCCGGCTGGGCGCGTGGGCCTCGCAGCAGTCGCGGCCCATCGCTTCCCGTGCCGAGCTGGACCGGCAGATGGATGCGACGGCCGCCCGGTTCGCCGAGGTCGGCGACATCCCGGTGCCGCCGTTCTGGGGCGGCTTCCAGATTCAGCCCGAGACCGTGGAGTTCTGGCAGGGCCGCCGCAGCCGCATGCACAACCGCATCCGGGTCACCGTCGAACCGGGCAATACCGACGTGTCGGTCATGAAAGTCGAACGCCTGCAACCCTGACCGACTCTCGCCGGCCCGAAAGAGTTGGATATCTCACGTTCAAATGATGGGATGATCGGCCCAAAATGCCTTCCCAAGCGCTCATCGGCGTCGCTAGGTTGGGCCGGTGAAGCTGCTCGCCGACATAACTCCATTACGGAATCCCGACTACCGGAGGCTCTGGACCACCGGCATCGTCACCGTGATCGGCGCACAGCTGTCCGTCGTAGCCGTCCCCAAACAGCTCTACGACATCACCCACAGCTCTTCGTATGTCGGCCTGGCCGGGCTGTTCGGCCTCATCCCGCTCATCGTCTTCGGCCTCTGGGGCGGCGCGCTCGCTGACGCCATGGACCGCCGCAAGATGCTGCTCGTCACCAGTGCGGGCACCGGCCTGACCTCGCTGGCCTTCTGGGCGCAGGCCGCCGCCGGGCTGAACAACGCCTGGCTGGTGCTGATCCTGTTCTCGGCGCAGCAGGCGTTCTTCGCCATGAACCAGCCCGCGCGCAGCGCCATCTACCCCCGGCTGTTGCCGCCCGAGCAGCTGCCCGCGGCCAATTCGCTGAGCATGACGGTCATGCAGTTCGGCGCCATCGCCGGTCCCGTGCTGGCGGGCATGCTGATTCCGTTCGCGGGCCTGGCCACCCTGTATCTGATCGACTCCATCGCGCTGCTGGCCACGCTGTGGGCCACCTGGAAGCTGCCGCCCATCCCGCCGCACGGCGAGACCCGGCGCGCGGGCCTGCGCGAGGTGTTCGACGGTTTCGCCTACCTGGCCACCCAGCGCATCCTGCTGGCCTCGTTCGCGGTCGACGTGGTGGCCATGGTGTTCGGCATGCCGCGCGCGCTGTTCCCGCAGATCGCCCAGGACAGCTTCGGCGACACCGCTTCCGGCGGAACGGCACTGGGCCTGCTGTTCGCGGCCATGTCGGTGGGCGCGGTGCTGGGCGGGGTGTTCTCCGGCTGGCTGTCGCGGGTGCGGCGGCAGGGTCTGGCCGTGGTGGTCTGCATCGTGCTGTGGGGGCTGGGCATGGTCGGGTTCGGCCTGGCCGTGGGCCTGGTCGGGCACGGGCTGGGCGTGACGCTCGCACTCTGGATCGCGCTGGCCTGCCTGGCTTTCGGGGGCGCGGTGGACATGTTCTCCGCGGCCCTGCGCACCACCATGCTGCAGTCGGTGGCGACCGACGAGATGCGGGGACGACTACAAGGGGTCTTCATCGTCGTCGTGGCGGGTGGACCGCGCATCGGTGATGTTGCGCACGGTTTCGCGGCCGTGGCGGTGGGTACCGCGACGGCTGCGGCCGGCGGTGGCGTCCTGGTCGTGATCGGCATGATGATCGCGGCCGTGGCGTTTCCGGCGTTCGTTCGATACCGGGTGGCACGTGCGTATTCGGAGGTGCAGCTCGCGTGATGTCGCGGGTTCATGCTCATAGCACATGACCGCCGCTCTCCTCACCTGCCAACGATGTGACTGTGAGGTAGCAAAGAGCCACCCTCATTGGTCGGGCGTAGTGGACAGCGGCTAGCGTTGACTCGAGCGCATCGCACGCCGACCGTGTCCGATGCCTACGGTTACAAGCCTGAGAGGGATCCTTCCGTGCCCGCTGAGAACATCATCAACGTCGACGACGACGCCAAGCCGGTACTGCAATACCCGGGCGGCGAGTACCCGATGACCGTCGCCAAGGCTGTCGAGGGCAATGACGGAATCGACCTGGGCAAGCTGCTCGCCAGCACCGGGTACGTCACCTATGACCCCGGTTTCATGAACACCGCCTCGACCAAGTCGGCCATCACCTATATCGACGGCGAGGCGGGCATCCTGCGCTACCGCGGGTACCCGATCGAGCAGCTGGCCGGTAAGTCGACCTTCATCGAGGTCAGCTACCTGCTGATCTACGGCGAGCTGCCGACCCAGGCCCAGCTCGACGACTTCACCAACCGGATCCGCCGGCACACCCTGCTGCACGAGGATCTGAAGCGGTTCTTCGACGGCTTCCCGCGCAACGCGCACCCGATGCCGGTGCTGTCCTCCGCGGTCAACGCGCTGTCGGCCTATTACCAGGACTCGCTGGACCCGCGCGATCCCGAGCAAGTCGAGCTGTCCACCATCCGACTGCTCGCCAAGCTGCCGACCATCGCGGCCTACGCGTACAAGAAGTCGGTCGGCCAGCCGTTCCTGTACCCGGACAACTCGCTGTCGCTGGTGGAGAACTTCCTGCGGATGACCTTCGGCTTCCCGGCCGAGCCCTACGAGGTCGATCCGGAGATCGCCGCGGCGCTGGACATGCTGCTCATCCTGCACGCCGACCACGAGCAGAACTGCTCGACTTCGACTGTGCGCCTGGTGGGTTCGTCCGACGCCAACCTGTTCACCTCCGTCTCCGGCGGCATCAACGCGCTGTGGGGCCCGCTGCACGGCGGCGCCAACCAGGCGGTGCTGGAGATGCTGGACGACATCAAGGCCAGCGGCGGCGACGTCAAGGAGTTCGTCCGCAAGGTCAAGAACAAGGAAGACGGCGTGAAGCTCATGGGCTTCGGGCACCGCGTCTACCGCAACTACGACCCGCGCGCCACCCTGGTCAAGCAGGTCGCGGACAACATCCTGGCCAAGATCGGCGGCGACGACCAGCTGCTCGACATCGCCAAGTCCCTCGAAGAGGCCGCCCTCACCGATGAGTACTTCATCGAGCGTCGCCTGTACCCGAACGTCGACTTCTACACCGGCGTCATCTACCGGGCCATGGGCTTCCCGACCCGCATGTTCACCGTGCTCTTCGCCATGGGCCGGCTGCCGGGCTGGATCGCCCACTGGCGCGAAATGCACCGCGAGCCGCTGAAGATCGGCCGTCCGCGCCAGATCTACACCGGCTACGGCGAGCGCGACTACGTGCAGATCAACGGACGCTGACCCCGACGGGCCCTGCGCCCGAAGGGTTTCCGACGAACCCCGCCGCAACGCATCATTGCGGCGGGGTTTTTCGTTCACAGGGTCTCGTTGAGAATCTCGCTGGGGTGCGACGGCAATCTTGTTCCCATGAGATGGAACCGATCTCAGCTCCGGCGCTACCTGCCGCAGCGGGGGCGGCAGGTGGCGCCGGAGAAAATCGGGTGCGAGGCCCGGTAATACGTGGGATGTTCGGGGTATGGCATCGACGAATGGCATTACCGTGCGTTCGGCGCGAGCGGACGAGCGGGCGGAGATCACCCGGCTCTCGGAGATCTGCTTCGGGATGCGGGTCGGCCCGGCCGATCTGGAATACGGCGGCGACGTCTTTCCGACCGAGCGGGCCCTGGTGGCCGTGGACGGCGATCGCATCGTCGGGCACACCAACGACCGCACCATGACCGTCACCGTGCCCGGCGCGCGCACCGTGCGGGCCTGCGGCGTCAGCAGCGTCGTGGTCGCGCCGACTCATCGGCGGCGCGGCATTCTGCGGGCGCTCTACACCGAGCAGCATCGGCGCACCGAGGCCGAGGGCATACCGCTCACCATCTTCACCGCCAGCGAGGGCACCATCTACGGCCGCTTCGGCTACGGCCCGTCCATTGTCGAGAACGAGATCTCCGTGCGCGGGCGCACCGCCGAATTCCGTTCCACCACACCGGATCCCGGAGGGGTGCAGGTCGCAGACCTGGAGGCGGCGAAGATCCGGCTGCCCGAGATCTACGACCGCTGGCGGCGGCTGGTCCCGGGCGCACAGGCGCGGCCCGCAGCCCGCTGGCAGCAGCGGTTCTTCGCCGAGGCGGTGCAGAGCGAGGAGAGCTCACCGCAGTTCTTCCTGATCCATCCGGACGGCTACGCCATCCTGCGGCGCGCCTGGCACGAGGACAAGAACACGGCCACGGTCCGTGAATTGCGGGCTGTCACGGCGGAAGCCCATGTCGCGTTGTGGCGGGTGCTGCTGAGCCTGGATCTGGTGGACACGGTCGAGGCCACGCTCAGTGACAACGATCCGCTCCCCTACCTGGTCACGAATCCGCGCCTGGTGCGCGTCACCGGCCGCCACGACGCGCTGTGGACCCGGGTCATGGACGTCCCCGCCGCTCTCACCGCCCGCACCTACCAGCGGGATCTGGATGTCGTGCTGTCGGTCGACGATCCGTTCCGCGACGCGGGCGGCAGCTTCGCGCTGCGGGTGCGCGACGGCATCGCCGAGTGCGCGCCCACCGGCCGCACCCCGGATCTGGAACTCGGCATCGACGTACTCGGCAGCCTCTACTTCGGCGCATACCGGGCCCGGGTCTTCGCCGCCGCCAATCGGATCCAGGCCAAGGACGCGGCCGTGCTGCGCGCGTTCGACGAGGCGTTCGCCGCCGAACGGGACGCCGAACTCGGCTGGTTCTTCTGAGTCGGCAGACGAAAACGGCTGCCGGGTCCGGCGCGGCGTTGGAACCGGTTCCTTGCTCAAAATTCGCTATTGATTCTTTCCTTGCAAGAAAAATGGATAGAGCTGCATAAGTCGAGATAGCGATGTATTAACCAATGGTCAATACTTCAACGGCTTTCGGGGCATTTCACGCGATTCGGGCAAGAGCCATCCCAGGCGAGTTCAGGGTTTTCCCGGTGGTGGGCGAGCACCGGACGCTGCATGCTGGATACGTGAAACCCATCCAGTTGATACTCAACGTCCTGTGGCTCGTGCTGGTCGGATTCTGGATGGCCGTCGGCTATGTCATCGCCGGGCTGATCTGCTGCGTGCTGATCGTGACCATCCCGTGGGGCGTCGCGTCCCTCCGCATCGCCTACTTCGTGCTCTGGCCCTTCGGCCGGGAAGCGGTGGAGAAGCCGAGCGCGGGCGTGGGCTCGATGCTCGGCAACATCATCTGGATCGTCGTGGCGGGCTGGTGGCTGGCGCTGGGTCACCTGATGACCAGCATCGCCCTCGCCGTCACCATCATCGGGATACCGTTCGCCTGGGCCAATCTCAAGCTGATCCCGATCTCCCTGTTCCCCCTGGGCCGCGAAATCGTCGACAGCGACCGGCGTTTCGGCTACTGAATCACTCGGATTCGTCGACGATCTGCTTCATGATCCCGACCGCCTCGGCGAGCACGCCGACCTGGGCGGGGGACAGCCGGGACAGCTGATCGGTCATCCAGGCCTCGCGGGCCTGGTTCTCGTCGGCGATCAGGGCCCGCCCGGCGTCGGACAGCGACACGATGATCTGCCGCCCGTCGGTGGGGTGCGGATTGCGTTCCACCAGATCCATTTCCGACAGCGAGGCGATGACCCGGGTCATCGACGGCGGCTGCACCCGCTCCTTGGCGGCCAGCGCGCCCGGCGTCATGGCGCCCTCCCGATTCAGCGTGGCGAGCGCGGACAGCTGGGTCAGCGAAATCTGGGCATCGGCCCGCCGGCCTCGCAGATGCCGAGTCAAGCGCACCACCGCCAGCGAAAGTTCACCGGCGAGCGCTCGAATATCGGAAGGCGTTGTCACAGAGGCAAACGATACGGGACCGCCCGCGCGGGAGTCGGCTGTTCCGGTGCGTGGGGGCCGGCCGCCCCGGCGCGCCACCCGGACCGGCCCCTGCCCTCTAGTCTGGTGGGGTGACCACGCCGCCCGTTCCGGAGATTCCCCCGCGCTTCACCGATCCGCGCCCGGTACTGGCCGTGGGCACCATCGGTTTCCTGATCGCGACGGTGGCGGTGTGGGCGAACGACGCGTGGGCGACCGCGCGTCCGGTCTGCCTGATGGGTCTGGCGGTGGGTCTGCTCGGCTACACGATCTTCGCGATTCAGCGCCGGAGCGCACGGCGCGGGGACAAAGGCGCTCAGCTCGGTCTGGATTAGCGGGCTCGGGTCCGGATTAGCGCTCAAGCGACTGGTCGGCCGTCCAGTGGGGTCTGACAAAACGAACTTGCGGACCGTGCGAATTGACTGCACGCGCCTCGGAGGCTTAACTCCCTGGAGTGTCCTCCCGATTGAGCGTCGAAGAACGACGGGCCCACCTTATCGAGGCAGCCATCGGCCTTGCCGAAAAAAAGGGCGTGGCAGGAGTTACCACGCGCGATGTTGCCCAGGCAGCCGGTGTTTCCCTCGGTGTGGTGCATTACTGTTTCGAAAACAAAGATCAGCTGATGACCGAGCTGGTCAAGGCACTCTCGATGGAATTGCGCGATTCCGTCGATGCCAACGAAACGGTATGGCAGGACGTCGGAACCGGAAAAGAAGCGCTGCAACAATTGGTGCGCGCCGGTCTGGAACTCATGTGGCTCAACATCGAAGCCACTCCGGAGCGCCAACTACTCACCTACGAAACCACCACCTACGCCCTACGCGAAGGCGAGCAGACCCCCGCGAAACTCGCCATCGCACGCGAGCAGTACACCTTCAACGACTCCACGGTCGCCGACGTCATCGAACACGCGCGCGAAGCCACCGGCACCTCCTGGACCGTTTCCGTCGACACGCTGTCCCGTTTCATACTGGCGGCCATCGACGGCATCGTGCTGCGCTGGCTGGTCGACAACGACAGCGCCGCTGTCCGGCAGCAATTGGACGTCCTCGCCACCACCGTGGCAGCCCACGCGGCCTGACCCGGGCCTCCCCCCGCTCCGGCGCGGGCACTGTGCAGCATCGCCCGCGCCGGACCCGAATTCGCCTGCCCGCCTGTGTATCTCATCCAGGCCGGGCCCGCGTACAGCCATTCGGGCCGGCGCCCATCCTCAGCGGCGCGAGAAGTTCTGCGGCTGCGCCTGCACGTGGGTGATATCGCCCTCCCGCCACCACGCGACCGTCACCGTGGCCTCGAACGCACCCGTCAGCCGGACCCGGAGCTCGTCGTGCACCACCAGATCGCCCGCGGGCAGCGGCAAGTCGAACTGCAGGCGCAGCAGCACGCCCAGCGGCTCGGCGGTCCAGCTGGTCTCCCGGCCGGTGCTCACCACCTCCGCCGTCACCGCCTCGGAGGCCAGTGGCAGATCCAGCAGCGTGGCCAGCGGGCGCGCCGACACCAGGTCACCCACGACCAGCCGGTCGGCGGGCAGCGCCGGGCCCAGCCACGGGCGATCCAGCACCAGGGCGTCCGCAGCCGGGATCACCTCGCCGGTGAGGGCGCGTACCTGACCCGGCAGCACCAGATCCTCGGTGTCCAGACGGCCCGCGTCGAGCGCCTCGGCCAGATACCGGTACGTCTGTGAAATCGATTCCGGGGTGGGCATTCTCGCCGGATCGGCGAGGGCGTCGAGGAGTTCCTCGGCCAGCGCGGGGGTGAGCACCTCCGGGTCGGCGAGCACGCCGCGCAGCACCGCCAGATCGTTCGCGTCGAAGCCCGGCAGCTGCGGGAGCAGACCCGCGAACAGGGTGTCGTCCGGGTGGCGCAGCAGGCCCAGCGGAATGCCATCGATGTGGGCGTGATGGCGCAGCCACCAGGCGGTGTAGCCGTCGCGGTCCGCGAGCAGCCGGCGGGTCGTCTCATCGGACAGCAACAGCCGCAGCGCCTCCGGCCATTCGGCGTCGTCCACCAGGTCCAGATCGCGGACCGCCACCAGTTCGGCCGGATCCTCGGCCAGACCCTCCCACCAGGTCTCCTCGTCGTCGAGGTGGTGGTCCGGGCCGGTCGGATCCGACTCGGCGACCAGGGTGAAGCTCCAGCCGACGCCGATGGCGCGCAGGGCCTCCGGGCCGTAGCGCTCGAGCACGCCGGCGTCCACGGTGGTGAAGGGCGAATCCTCGACGAGCACGCGGGCCAGCGGCGCATCGGGCAGCAGCAGTTCGTCGGCCGGCGTCGATTCGCCGTCGACATCGGGCAATTCGACCAGGCCCAGCCAGGACGGGAGGACACCCGGCGCGGCCAGGGTGGTGGCGGCCAGCTTCAGCACCGCGTCGACGGTGTCCGGATCGCTCGGATCGTCCTCCAGCACCGCCTGCAGCCCGGCGTCATTGAGCAGATCCTCCGACGTGGCCGGGCGCGCGCCCAGCCGGCCCAGCAGCTCGTGCGCCGCCTCCGGATGCACCAGACGCGCCCAGTGCACCGGAATCGCCTGTTCCAGACGGTCATCCAGCACCACCGTGCGCGGGCCGGTCACCAGGCGGCCGTCGGTCAGCGGCACCGCCAGCGCGCCCAGTTCCTCCACCGCCAGCGGATCCACCGCGAACGGCTCCAGGGCGTCGTAGAGCGAATACCACCACTGCGGTTCACGTTCCAGGCTGCTCGACAGCTCGGCGATCCGCGCCAGGCCGATCCGGTGCACATCCAGCACGGCGAGGGCATCGGCGTACATGCGGCCGGACAGCTCCGGAATCACCAGCGGGCCGACCATGTCCGCCAGCAGATCGGCCAATTCCACGGTCGCACCGGTGAATACGGTGGCCCGGCGCGGCGAGGCGACGTTCGCCCGCGAATCCGCGCCCGTCGCCGATTCATTCACAACCATCCCCAGGTCCACTGGGGATGGTTCCTCGAACTCGGCCGAGTCGAAGGTCGCGACCACATCGTGCGGTCCGATGGCGTCGTGGGGTTCGACCGTGTCGCCGGGCGCTTCGTCCTGGGCCGGAAGATCCCACAGCGGCAGGGTTTCCTGCTCCCATGCCATGCTCGCCTTGCCGATCGGCGCGGCGGCCGAGTCGACGTCCGGCGCGGCGGCCAGTTCGAGCGCGGCCGCGGTATCGGGATCGCCCGATGCCCGCACCTCATCGGCCTCGGTATCGCTGCCGACTGCCGTCTCGCCGAAGGCGGCGTCGAATTCTTCTGGCGCCGGGGCGTATTCGGCAGCGCGTTCCGGACGGCCGGTGAGGACCGGAAGCCACTCGTTGTCGCGGAGCTCGGCGATCAGGGCCTCGCGGAGCAGGCCGTCGGCCTCGCTGCGGGCGAAGCCGGGAGTGGGGACCAGGACCAGGCGGTCGCGCGGCGGCAGGGCGCGCGCGAACGCGGCGTAACCAGCGGCCAGCGCGGTCAGGTGCGCACCGGGGAGCAGGCGGCGGCGGTCCGGCTGCATGGGGATGTCGGCGATGAGCAGGGCCGGAATGGACAGCTCTTCGTCGGAGCGGGTGGGTGCGCGCAGCACATCGGGGCGGGTGGCGATCGGGCGGCCGTCGCGCACGGGCAGCAGCCACCGGGCACGCTCGGTGCGGTACTGCCACCACACGCGCTCATCGGAATTCGGGCCGATGACCCGCAGTTCCGTGAGGCCCTCACCGAGTTCCCGCTCGGCACTGGCGATCTCGTCGTCACCGATCCGGATGGCGTGCAGCGCGGGCAGTTCCAGCAGCAGATCGGCCGCCTCCGACCGCATTTCCGTGAGCAGGGCGACGGTGTCCACGCCCTCGCGCAACCGCAGCACGATCTCACTGTCGAAGCCGTTCACGGGCTGCTCCGCGGTGGCCCAGGCCAGTCGCAGCGCGGGCGGCTGGAAATCGTCCGGCGTCTGCGGGATCTCGATGCCCTGCGCGCCGAGCAGCGCCCAGGTCTCGGCCCGTGAGAACCGCACCGAGCCGCCGGTCGAACGGAACTCCACCTCGTCCGACACCGTCAGCACGGCGGTGAATCCCACCCCGAACTGCCCGACGGCCGCGGCGTCCGTCTTCCCCGAGGCTCGTAGTGCGGTGAGCGCGTGCACGCCCGAAACATCCAGCGGCGCACCGGTATTGGCCACATGCAGGGTGCGGCCGTCCAGCCACACCGCGATCCGCCCGTCGACGCCCGCCTTGGCGGCCGCGTCGGCGGCGTTCTGCGCCAGCTCGGTCAGCAACCGGTCCCGGTATCCGGCCCGGACCAGGTCCGCCTCCGTGGCGGCGTCCTCCCGCAACCGGGTGGGCGACCCGCGCCAGGCGGCCACCACCCCGGCCCGCAGTTCCGCCGTCCCGAACGGATCCCCCGCATCGGTCGCGACCACGCCCTACACCCCTTCCGCACAACCGTTGATGGCACGCCAGAGCCAAGCATCCGGGTATCTCACAGAACTCCGGCGCGATCCATCGAAAACCGCACCCGCCGCCGGGAATCCGGCGGCGCTACAACCTATCCGGGCGAGCGCCTCAGCGCGACTCGGCCGAACCGGTCTCGGGCTCCACCCGCACCGCATTCACGGCCCACGCATCGTCGTACACCGCATCCGGATCGCCCGCCTCGAACAACCCGGCCGGGCCGGAATCGTCCGCGGCCACCGACTTCTCGGACGCTCCCGCAGCCTCGCCGTTCTCGGACGGTCCTGCGGTCCCGCCACTCTCGGGCACCACCGACACAGCAGCAACCTCGGCGTCCGGATCGACCACACCCGCCTGTACATCCGCGGCATCAGCCAGGCCCGTCGCCGAACCGGCCTCAGCCGCAACGCTCGTGTCCGCAGCGACCGTGTCGGTCTCCGCCGTCCGAGCCACGCCAGATTCGTCCGCCTCGCCCGAGGCCACCCCGGCCACAGCCGCAAGTTCGGCTTCCGCGGCCTCGGTCGGCGCGGCAGCGTCAGCAGTCGCGGCAGGCTCAGCGGCAGCGTCTGCGGTCACGGCGGCGTCGGCCGTCTCGGCAGCGGTCGCGTCGGCGTCCGTCACGATGGGCGTCGAATCAGTGTCGCTCGCAGTCGCTTCCGCACCCGCTACCGCGCCGGATCCGTCTACTTCGCCGTTCTTGGCGGATTCCGCTTCCAGCGCACCGGTTTCGATGCGGAGTTCGGCGGTGGGGAACAGGTCCACGGCGGCGTCGTCGTAGGCCTCGTAGAGGGGAGAGCCGCTGCCGGTGGGGAGTTCGACGTCGGAGTGGGCGCCGCAGCCGTAGGCGACGTGGACCACATGGCCGTCGGCGCCCATGGCATTGGCGCAGACGCCGAAGGCAGCGCCCAGGGCGCCGGCCATGGGAACGAAGAAGGCGCAGCGGCCGCAGGTGGACGGGGCGGCGCGGGCCATGTCGGTGTCGGGGCCGTATTCGGAGAACCAGCGGTAGGCGGCCTCCTCGCGACCCTCGCGGGAGAGCACCTGGGTACGGCCGAGCCCGATCTCGAGGGCGACCTCGTCGACGGCCGGGTCACCGGTGGCGACATAGCCGGGCACCAGGCGCGGGTCGCCCGGCGGCGGGGCCAGCAGATCGCCGGGCGCGAGATCGCCGGGGCGGATGCGCTGATCCCACGGGATGAAATCGGGCGCCACCAGCGCGTCCGGCCCGGGCAGCAGGGCCGACTCGCTCACCGTGGCGGTGGTCGCCTCCGGCGGCGCGGCCACCACGACCGCCCACTGCCAGCCGCGATAGCCAGGCAGCGTCGCCTCGAAGTGATGGGTGGCCGAGGATTCGTCCTCGCCGGTCACGCCCAGATGCGCGCCCACCCCGACCGGTTCCAGGTCCAGGAGCGCACGGCGGGCCAGCTCGACCGCCTCCGCCAGGATCGGCCGCATACCGGACTCCGAAACTCCAACCGCGCTCACGCCCTACATTTTGCCGTATGGAGCGCAAACGCCGTGCACCGGTAGCGGCCGCCACGATCACGCTGTCCACGGCCCTGGCCCTGGCCGCGACCGCGACCGGCTGCACCAGCAGCGACAACACGCCGAAGCTGCGGGTCGAGGTGGTCGCCACCCGGCCGCACGACCCGGGCGCGTTCACCGAGGGCTTGGAGGTCGACGGGTCGGTTCTCTACGAGGGCACCGGTCTCGCCGGCAATTCCTCGATCCGGGCCACGGACCTGAACACCGGCGCCGAACTCGCCCGCGCCGACCTGCCCGCGCCCCTGTTCGGCGAGGGCATCACCCGGGCCGGCGATGTGCTGTGGCAGCTCACCTACAAGAACGGCGTGGCGATCGCCCGCGACCCGGACACTCTCGCGGAACTGCGCACCACGCATTTCGACGGCGAGGGCTGGGGCCTGTGCACGCGGGACGATCGCGTGCTCATGAGCAATGGCAGCTCGACCCTCACCTTCCGCGATTCACGGACCTTCGCGATCACCGGGAGCGTGGCGCTGACCAGCCACAAGGACGCCGAGCTCAACGAACTGGATTGCGCCCCCGACGGTTCCGTCTACGCCAACACCTGGCCGACGAACACCATCCTGCGCATCGATCCGGGCACCGGCGAGGTCCTCGCCGCGATCGACGCCTCCGGCCTGCTCCCCCGCGGCGCCCGTACCCCCGACACCGATGTCCTCAATGGCATCGCCCACCTCCCCGGCACCGACCACTTCCTCCTCACCGGCAAGAAGTGGCCGACGTCCTATGAAGTGCGTTTCGTCCCCGCCTGATCTGGTTCATCGCGACCGGTCGCTCCGAACTTGTGGCGGCCCACACCGGCCGTAGTGCAGCCACCGGCCGACGGCACTGCAAGAATTGGGTGCGTGACTCCTCCCCGTGACCCCGGTGCCGACCCAGGTCGCTGGGGCGACGAGGACTCTCCCATGATCGAACGGCACCCGGGGTACGACCGCTATCCGCCCGCCAACCGCGCGGGCCGCCGACCCGTCCCGCCGGACGACGAGAGCGAAGTGCCGGAATTCCTGGCCCGGCGTATGTCCGCGCGTCCCACCGATCCGCCGTCGAGGTCGCGCGGCGAATCTCCGCGCAGCCCAGGCGGCGAACCGGAGGGCCGTAGGTCGCGCTGGGCGCGCCGCCGCCACGACAAGGCCGAAACCCATGACGGGACCAAGGACAACCCGCCGACCCGGCCGTACGAGACCCAGCCGCCCAAGGGAACTGCGAGCGAGCCGGAAGCGTGGCAGCAGCCGCACGACTTCGGCACCACGCGGCGGGTGCGCTACGACCCGGAATCAGCGGCCCGAGCCCGATCGCACGAGCCGGAATCCGCGCCGCCCGCACACCGCGATCAGGGTCATCCGACGCGCCCCGACAACGCACGGCACCCGCACACCGAACCGCCGCACCCGGAAACGGCTCGCACGCAATCGTTTTCGCACGAAGCCGACCCGAAGGCCCCGGACGGCGGCGGGCTGCACAAGCCGCCCCGCAAACTGACCGTCACCCGGGTCGCGGCACGCCGCAGCATCGAGCTGACGCAGAGCGGTTTCGCGACCTTCCAGCGTGCCGCCAAGGCCGACGGGGCGGAGGAGTCGGGTCTCACCGCGCTCATCTACGCCACCATGGCCAACTTCGCCACCGACGCCGCGATCGCGGTGGCCCTGGCCAACACACTGTTCTTCGCGAGCGCCACGGCGGAGTCCAAAACCAAGGTGGCGCTGTACCTCTTGATCACGATCGCCCCGTTCGCGGTGATCGCGCCGGTCATCGGCCCCATGCTGGACCGGCTGCAACGCGGTCGCCGGGTCGCGCTGGCGGGCTCGTTCGCGCTGCGCGTGTTCATCGCCGGGCTGCTCATCTTCAATATCGACAACTGGGCGCTGTATCCGCTCGCCCTGTGCATGATGATCCTCAGCAAGTCGTTCTCGGTGCTGAAGTCCGCGGTCACCCCGCGCGTGCTGCCACCGGGAATGGACCTGGTGCGCACCAATTCCCGGCTCACCGTCTTCGGCCTGGTCGGCGGCACGCTGGGTGCCGGCGGCGTGGCCGCGCTGATCGCCAAGCTGACCGGCTCGACCGGTGCGCTGCTCTTCGCCGCCGCGCTCGCGGCCGCGGGCGCGTATCTGAGCCTGCGCATCCCGTCCTGGGTCGAGGTCACCGAGGGCGAGGTCCCGGCCACCCTCGGGTATCACGGCAACAACGCCCGCACCGAGGTGCTGGACCCCACCAAGGCCGACCAGGTGCAGCCGAGCAAACGCCGTCAGCCACTGGGCCGTTCGGTCGTGACCGGGCTGTGGGGCAACAGCACCGTGCGCGTCCTCACCGGGTTCCTCACCTTCTACGGCGCGTTCGTGGCCAAGGCCACCGAGCATCGGCCGGTGCAGCAGATCGCCATGCTGGGCGTGATCGGCGCGGCCGCGACCATCGGCAACTTCACCGGCAATGCGAGCGGCGCGCGCATGAAACTCGGCCGCCCGCAATTGATCGTGCTGAGCTGCACCATCGCTTGCGTGGCGGTCGCGATTGTGGCGGCCCTGCTGGACAACCTGATGGGCGCGGCCATCGCGACCATGGTCGCCGCCTGCGCGAGCGCCCTGGCCAAGGTCTCGCTCGACGCCTCCATCCAGGACGATCTGCCACCCGAATCCATCGCCTCCGGTTTCGGCCGCTCCGAGACCGTGCTGCAGCTGTCCTGGGTGATCGGCGGTGCGATGGGCGTGATGCTGCCGCCGACCTGGTGGATCGGTTTCACCGTGGTCGCGTCGGTGATGGCGCTGGGCTTGATCCAAACCGTGGTCAGCTACCGTGGTCATTCGCTGCTGCCCGGTTTGGGCGGTAACCGACCTCAGCACGCCAAGCAGGAGATCCCCGCCGCGCACGGCGCGGGGGAACCCACCCAGTGACGGACAGGAAGCCCCGGTGAACCAACCCAAAGCCCGCACGATCATCGCTCTGCTGGCGGTTCTAGTCGTGGTGGCAGTGGCCTATTTCGCCGCGATCGTGGTCATCGCCCGCCACACCACCAAGCCGGATCCGCAGATCACCGCGTACGCGCACGGGAAGTCGGTGTCGGTGAATCCGTTCCTGTACTGCAACCTCGAGGTGTCGAAGGACCGGCTGGCGATCGGCAAGTGCAATTCCACCCAGTCCGTCGCCGATCTCGATGTGCCCCCGGGCTCGACGGTGCAGATGTCGCTGCCCAAGGAGGTCGCCGACGCGCCGTGGGAGATGCTGATCGGCTACCGCCTGCCGAACAACAAGGCCGACGCGGAGGTCCTGACCTACAAGCAGCCCTGGCGGCTGTCGGGCAAGCCGGAGCGGGATAAGGATCCCAATTACGACAAGCCGCTCACCCTGACCATCAAGACCCCGCCGACCGAGCACGTGCGCCTGGCCATCATGGAACTGCACCTGCCGATACCCGCCCGTGACGAGAACGGTAACGAGGGTGTCATCTCCCGCGGGATCTGGGCGCTGCACACCCCCGCGTTCGATCCCGCGCTCTTCAGCTGAGATCCCGCCCGCCGCAACAACAAAACGGGCCCCGGTGATGAAATCACCGGGGCCCGTTGGCTTCTCGTCACGACCTAGTGGTCGAGCTCCCGCGCCACGCCGCGCACCACTTCGGCGATGCGCTGGGCGGTCTTGCGGTCGGGGTACTTGCCGCGGCGCAGATCCGGCTGCACCTTGGTCTCCAGCAGCGTGATCATGTCCTCGATGAGGCCGTGCAGCTCGTCGGGGCTCTTGCGATTGATGGGGGCGTCATTGCGACCGCCACCGCGGCGGTCACCGCGCTCGCCACGGCCGCCGCGCTCCTCGCGCAGGGACGGGGTCTCCAGCAGCTTCAGCGAAAGCGCCTGCGGGCCACGGCGACCCGCCGCCATTCCGAATTCGACGCGCTGGCCCGGTTTGAGGGCCTCCACGCCATCGGGCAGCGCCGACGATCGAACGTAGACGTCCTCGCCCTCATCCTGGGAAAGGAAGCCGAAGCCCTTTTCGACGTCGTACCACTTCACCTTGCCGGTCGGCACTGCGCTCACCCGTTCGTCATTCAAGCCCGGGCAGCCGGGCACATTCGTGGTCGCCGGACGCATGCGCCGGCGACCTTTCTGTTTGCGAAAAGAACGCGCCCCACACAGCTATGCAGGACGCGACTGACACCGAGTCTACCCCGGTGCGAATAGCGCAAGCACATCAGTTTTACGGTTCAGAGGTGTCCGACACTTCTTCCAAGCAGGCCCCTCGCGGTTCCGCGAGCTGGCTGCTGTATATCGCCCTGGGCCTGTTCGCGATTGGATTGCTGGCGGTGTTCGCGATCTTCGGCGTGCATCTGCTGACCGATGCGAAGCCGGGTCTGTGGCTGTATCTGCTCGCCATGTGCGCGCCGCTGGGTTTCCTGCTCTCGGTGGTCTACGCGCTCTGGTCGGGCCGCCGGTCCCGCTGACCGTCCGGGTCAGGATCTGGACTCTGCCGACACGCTCGCGACGACACGGAGATTGCCCAGTTCGTTACCCGAGCATGCATGTGATCTTCGTCACATAACGAGAAGGTCACGGAGCGGTGACAGACCCCTATCGGCGGAGACTCGCCGTGACCACCTGCGCAGAAGCCATCCGGAACCCCTTGCGCCGGTTAGCGACCCGGACAAACACGTCGGTTACCAAATGGTGATTTTTGGCGGCGGTCGTCGTAGTGTCTTCCTCGCCGGGTCAGCCCGGCGCCACCGGCCCGCCGCACCGAACTTCGCCCCGCGGGTACCGGACCCCCAACTGGAGAAAAGGGGCGAAGACGAGGAACAGCGCACATCCAGTGCGCCGGGCCGGACGACCTCTCAGTTCGACCCCGGTAGTCGGCCTCGCAGGCGCGTACGAGAGGAAAGACCCGAAAATGAGTGGACGCCATCGCAAGCCGACCAACACCGGCCGCACTGTCGCCAAGGTTGCCCTGACGGGCATCGCTCTCGGCGGCGCCGGAGTGGCCATGGCGGGTAACGCCAGCGCGGCACCCGACTCCGACTGGGATCGCCTCGCACAGTGCGAAGCCGGCGGCAACTGGGGCATCAACACCGGCAACGGTTTCCAGGGTGGGCTGCAGTTCTCGCCCGGCACCTGGAACGCAGCGGGCGGCGGCGAATACGCCCCCACCGCCAACCAGGCCACCCGCGAGCAGCAGATCGCGGTCGCCGAGAAGGTGCTCGCCACGCAGGGCTGGGGCGCCTGGCCCTCCTGCTCCTCGAGCCTCGGCCTGACCAGCGGATCCACACCGCGAACCGCCCCCGCGCCCGCGACCTCGGACACCCCGCAGTGGAACCCGCAGCAGGCGGGCCCCGGCGCCGGCAGCGACGGCACCCAGGAAGTCTTCCAGGCCGTGGACCGCGCCATCGCGGTCGCCCAGTCGCAGGGTGTCCAGATCCCGCAGCCCGCACTGGATTTCCTCAATGCCACCAAGGCCAACGGCACCAAGCTGGACCCCAGCATCGTGAACTTCTTCGAGGCGAACAAGGGCCTGCTGCCGCAGTAGCACCCGTTCCCACTTCGGAATGCCCCGCATCAATGCCGATGCGGGGCATTCGCGATTTCCGGGGTTGCCGGCGGAACGCCGTGGCGGGGGCAAACTTCGGGGTGCCGGAGGGGGCGGCCCCGACGGCCGCATGCCAGAATGAGCGCGTGGTGAACAAATCGAACAAACCCTATGTCGACAATGGCTGGCCGGAGATGGCCAATGGCGATCACGCGGTCACCGAACTCTCCTCGACCCGCTCCGGTGGCCTGTCCCCGTACGGTGAGGACACCGAGTTCCCGCTGCCGGCCGATCAGCTGCCCTACGTGCACCCGCACACCATCGTCAACCGCTGATCCGACGTACGACCGACAACCATGCGGTTAACGGCGCTCGTTCCCGGGCGGCCGCCGCGCATACGACCCCAGGCCCGCGGGGCGGGCACCGTGCCAGCAGCCCCACCTACCGCCTGGTCGCCGCGGCGGCCGCTGAACCGCGTCCGCACCGTGCCCGATGAACCGCGCCCGGCCCGACATGCCGGCTGCCCGATGGATCGGGTGAAGTGACCGACCTTCCCACCTCAGCCACGACCGCCGACGCGGCCGCCCGTCCCGCCAAGTCCGCGAAATCCGCCGCCCGCGCGGATATGACTCTGGCCGAATGGCTTTCCAAGCGCAGCGACGCGGATCTCGTGACGCTGCTGCAGTTGCGGCCCGATCTGGCCGTCCCGCTGCCCGGTTCGATGGCCGTGCTGGCCGCGCGAACCGAACAGCGCGCCTCGGTGCTGCGCGCGGGCGACGAGCTGGACACCCTCGATTTCGCCGTCATCGAAACCCTGGTGGTGCAAGGGGCCGGAGACGGCGGCCGCGCCGTGCCGCTGCCCGCCAAGACCCTGCGCAAGCTGCTGTCGGACCGGGTTCCGGCGGCCACCGTCAATGCCGCGCTGCAGAAGCTACGCGCCCGCGCCCTCGTCTGGGGCCCGGATACCGCCCTGCGCGTGACACCCGCCGCCCAGGAGGCGCTGCCGTGGCCGCTGGGCAGCACCACCGAACTGCCGGATGCGCTCACCGAACCCGAGATCACCGCGGCCCTGGCCGCGTCCACCCCGCAGGAGCGGGCCCTGCTGGAGAAGCTGGCCGGCACCGGCCCGCGCGGGCGCACCCGCGATGCCGCGCCCGGCACTCCCTCCGAGCGCCCGGTGCAGCGGCTGTTGTCGCACCGGCTACTGAACTGGATCGACGAGGAGACCGTGGAGCTGCCGGTCTCGGTCGGGCAGGTGCTGCGCAACGAGCCGGTCAGTGATCCGCATGCGCTGGTGCCGCCGCACCCGGATTCGACCAAGCATGCCCCCGCCGACATCAATGCGGTGGCCGCGGGCGAGGTGGGAGAACTGCTGCGGCACAGCGCGGCCGTGCTGGAGGCGCTGGGTGGGTCGCCCGCCCCGGTGCTGCGCTCCGGCGGTCTCGGCGTCCGGGAGCTGCGCCGCGTCGCCAAGCAGACCGGCATCGACGAGAACCGGGTCGGCCTGCTGGCCGAGGTCCTCGCGGCGGCCCGGCTGATCGACAAGGGCAGTCCCGAGCCCGCGCCCGACGGCGACGGGGCCGAGGACTACTGGGCGCCCACCACCACCGCCGACGCCTGGCTCGCGGTGGTGCCGCCGCGGCGCTGGACGGTGCTGGCGCAGGCCTGGCTGGACCTGGACCGCTTCCCGTGGATGATCGGCATGCGCGACGCCAATGACAAGCCCCTGGCCGCGCTGTCGGCGGAGCTGCGGTATGTGCACGCCGTCCGCGACCGGCACGCCGTACTGGGCGCGCTGGCCGAATTCCCGCCCGGCACCGAGGTCTCCGCCGCCGACCTGGGCCGGATCCTGGCCTGGCGGCAACCGCGCTGGCGACGGCACTACCGGCTGGAGGCGGTGGCGAACACGCTGGCCGAGGCCGAGGCGCTCGGGCTGGTGGCGCGCGGGGCCCTCAGCTCGGCGGGCTGGGCCCTGCTGCACGGCAGTCCGGAGGACGCCGAATCGGAGATGGCGATCGCGCTGCCGGAGCCGGTGGACCACGTCCTGGTGCAGGCGGATCTGACGGTCATCGCGCCCGGCCCGCTCACCCCGGAACTCCAGGGCCGGGTCGCCATGGTCGCCGATGTCGAATCCGCGGGCGCCGCAACGGTTTACCGCATCAGCGAGATCTCGGTGCGCCGGGCGCTGGACGCGGGCGCGACGGCCGCGGAACTGCACAATCTGTTCACCACGCACTCCCGCACCCCGGTCCCCCAGTCGCTGACCTATCTCATCGACGATGTGGCCCGCCGCCATGGACGCCTGCGCGTGGGCATGGCGCAGAGCTTCGTGCGCAGTGAGGACCCGACGCTGCTGGCGGAGGTGCTGGCCGCGCCCGTGGCCGGCGAACTCGCGCTGCGCGCCGTGGCCCCGACCGTCGTCATCTCGCAGGCGCCGCTGGCCGAGGTGCTGGAGCGGCTGCGCGCCGCCGGTTTCAGCCCGGCGGGCGAGGATTCGTCCGGCGCCATCGTCGACCTGCGACCCCGCGGGGCCCGCCTGTCCGCGCGGGGGCAGCAGCGCCCGAACTGGCGGCCCAACCCACCGAGCACCGAACAGCTCGAATCCCTGGTCGCCGAACTCCGCGCGGGCGAACGCGCCGCCAATGTCCGCCCCGGCCAGGCGGTGCGCTCCGACGGCTCCCGCACCAGCACCGCCGCCACCCTCAACCTGCTGCAGCTGGCCGCCCGCACTCGCCGCCCCGTCCACATCGGTTACGTGGACGCCCAGGGCGTCGCCACCCAGCGCGTGGTCGAACCCCTCAAGGTCGGCGGCGGCCAGCTCGATGCGCTGGATCCGGTCACCGGCGCGGTCCGCCACTTCACGCTGCACCGCATCGCGTCGGTCGCCCTGGTCGAATAGCGGCCTCGGTCGCCCTGGAACAGGAAAGCCCGGTACCCGAACGACATTCGTCATGTCGTCCGCGTACCGGGCCGCAGGTCCCGAGCGCCGGGTTACCCCTTCGGGTTACCTAGGCAGAACGTGGTCTTCGGGTCGTGAATGATGCGGAAGCTGGTGGCGGTGTTGGCGTCACAGGCGAATTCGTCGTCCTGGCCCTCGATCCGCTTGACCACCTTGAAGGACGCCTCGGGGGCCGTGCACGCCACGTACTTGTAGCCGGTGGACGGGCTCTCGTTGTAGCAGGCGCCCTCCTTGAAGTTCGGGCTCAGGCACAGGAACGCGGTGGTGCCGCCATTGAGGGTCTCCTGGTAGGAGGTCTCCTCTTCCTTGCAGTCGGTCTTCTTGTCGTAGACCGCCGCGACCTTGTACACCGCCTTCTGGTCGGAGCAGTCGACCGGCGCCGTCTTCGAGTCGGTGGCCGAGCCTTCGATGACGTTGATGCAGTCGCCCACCTTGGACTTGGCGGTGTCGGACTTACTGGCGTCCTTCAGCATCGAACAGCCGGAAACGGCCAGCACGGCCACGGCCACCGCCACGAGGGCGAGTACGAGGCGCACGAGCGTCCTCGTTCCTGCGAACTTCACTAGCGAAAACCTTTCTCACCGAACAATTCACGGCTGTGAACGCGGTGAGAATACCTGTGTGCGGCCCACACGCGCATCCGACATGGGGGTTATATCAGAACCGCATGAGTTTCTCGGTGCAACATGGACCGCGCGCGCATGCCCAGCAACGAGAGGTTCACGAGGATGGCCGGGAGGGCACTGGGCAATTGCAGACCGAAGGCGTTCATGGTCTGTGCCGCTCGATCGGATGAACTGGGCGCAGGTCCAACATTATGCCTGCGCCCCGTGTCGCTCCCCACCCTCGGCTCACGACATAAGCACAGCAACGGGTTTCGCGCATCAGCGCGCCGAACCGGTCCCCGATCCGGTGCCCGCCGAGCCACTGGCCGAACCACTGTCGGCCGAGCCGCTCGCCGAACCACTGTCGGCCGAGCCGCTCGCCGAACCACTGTCCGCCGAACCCGTGCCGATCGGACCACTGGGCACGGTCGCACCCTTCGACCCCGGCCGGTTGACATAGACGGTCACCGGCGTCGACGCGTCCGCCTCCACCGTCACCACCCGGGCACCCGCCGCGGAGGTGACATGGCCGCCGTCGACCCGTACCGCGTACCCGTCCGGATAGTGCACATCCGACACATAGATCTCGGTCGGCCCACTCGCCGGGCGCGGCGTGTACCGGTAGGCGAAGTCGCCGGTGTCGGGATCGAAGATCATCCGCCCCGGCGTGCCCGCGGTGGCCTGCGGATACGTCCGAACCAGCTGCTTGCCGACATCCCCGAGGAACGGGTCCGGCTTCGGCCCGCCCGCGCCGAACCGCGAGGTGTAGGTCCAGTACTGCCAGCTGACGAAGCGCTCGTCGGCGCGGCTGAGGGTATTGCTCAGCACGGACGCGTCGCCGTCACCGAATTCGGTGACCAGGGTGGGCAACTGGGTGCGAGCGGTGAAGGCGTCGATATTGCTCCAGGTCTTGGCCTGCTGCACCGGGCACAGACCGCGCAGGAAGGCGGGCAGCCCCGAATAGATGGCGAGCTGGCTCGGGATGCAGTAGTCGTGTGGCGCGAAGGCGATGTCGGGCGCGCTGATCGGCGGATTCTTGCCCAGGTTCGTGGGCATGGTCTCGTTCCAGGTGACATTGGGTTCCCACAGCACCATGAGGTCGCCATTGCGGCCGCGCACGGCATCGGTCAGCTTCTGCATGGCCGCCTGGTATTTGACGTCGAAGCCCGGACAACCGTTCGGGAAGCACGACAGGAAGGCCGAACCCGGCCACGGCTCGTTCAGCAATTCGATGCCGAGCGCGCCCGGGTGTCCGCTCACCCGCGCCGCGAGCGCCCTGAGCCCGTCACCCAGGTAGTCGAGCACGCCGTAGGTGTTGTTCCAGACTTCGTCCCAGCCGGAGTTCATGCTGGGCATCAGGTAGTAGAACGGGAAGCCGACATTGGGCTCCAGGCCGCTGGGCCGCGCGTGGATGGCCCATTCGGGAAAGCCGTTGCCGCCCCAGATGCTCGAGAGTCCGTCCTGATGGTTGTCGAGCAGGGTGTGAATCCCGTACTGCGCCAAGGTGTCCACCACGCCGGCGACGCGATCGAGGTAGGCGGTGTCGACCACGCCCTTGGTCGGCATGAGCGCGTCGAAGGGGACGCCGAGGCGCACGGTGTTGAAGCCGTGCCGCGCGAGCAGCGCCGCATCGTCGGCGGTGACGGTGAGGCCGTCGCCGGGTTCGAGGAAGGGCGGCTCCTTGTCGACATTGTTGACGCCGTGCAGCAGGACGACGCGGCCGCTGTCATCGACGAACCGCACGCCGTCGGTGTGGAGCCGCGCGAACGCGGAGCCCGCGGGCGCGGCCTGGGCGACGGCGGCGGGCGCGATCAGCGCACCCGCCAGTGCCGCGGTGAGCAGTCCGCGGATCCAGCGTCTGGCGCGCCCGCGCCCGATCCGGGCCGTGGTGGTCCTGTGTATCGGCATCGCTGTTCAGTTCTTTCAGGTCAATCGTCCAAATGGACATCCGTCCAAGTTTGGGGTGATCGTAGCCAGCGAAACTCGGGTCTTGACCGTTTTCGTGAGATCGATCGGCCGCTTCCCGGCCGGTCAGCTCCGCCAGAAGCGAAAAGGACGCAGGTCACGTGGCATTGTCGGTGGCTTCCTGGAGAATGGACCAGGCCCATTCGGGCTCGGACAAAGCCAGGAGGTGTCGTGACCGACGGTCCACTCATCGTGCAGAGCGACAAGACGCTGCTGCTGGAGGTCGACCACGAGTCGGCCGATGCGGCGCGGCAGGCCATCGCGCCGTTCGCGGAACTGGAGCGCGCGCCCGAGCATGTGCACACCTATCGGGTGACACCGCTCGCGCTGTGGAACGCCCGCGCGGCCGGGCACGACGCCGAGCAGGTGGTGGACGCGCTGGTCAGCCACAGCCGGTACGCGGTGCCGCAGCCGCTGCTGGTCGACATCGTCGACACCATGGCCCGCTACGGGCGGCTGCAGCTGGTCAAGCATCCCGCGCACGGGCTGGTGCTGGTCAGCCTGGATCGCGCGGTGCTGGAAGAAGTGCTGCGGCACAAGAAGATTCAGCCCATGCTGGGCGCGCGCCTCGACGACGACACGGTGATCGTGCATCCGTCCGAGCGCGGGCGCATCAAGCAGATGCTGCTCAAGATCGGCTGGCCCGCCGAGGATCTCGCCGGATACGTGGACGGCGAGGCCCACGAGATCAACCTGGACTACGAGTCCAGCGACTGGCATCTGCGCGACTACCAGGAGATGGCCGCGGAATCCTTCTGGGCGGGCGGGTCCGGCGTGGTCGTGCTGCCCTGTGGCGCGGGCAAGACCATGGTGGGCGCGGCGGCCATGGCCAAGGCCAAGGCCACCACGCTGATCCTGGTCACCAATACCGTGGCCGGGCGGCAGTGGCGGCGCGAGCTGCTGGCCCGCACCTCGCTGACCGAGGACGAGATCGGCGAATACTCCGGTGAGCGCAAGGAGATCCGCCCGGTCACCATTGCCACGTACCAGGTCATCACCCGCAAGACCAAGGGCGAGTACCGGCATCTCGAGCTCTTCGACAGCCGGGACTGGGGCCTGGTCATCTACGACGAGGTGCACCTGCTGCCCGCCCCCGTCTTCCGCATGACCGCGGACCTGCAGTCGCGCCGCCGGCTCGGGCTGACCGCCACCCTGGTCCGCGAGGACGGCCGCGAGGGCGATGTGTTCTCGCTGATCGGCCCCAAGCGCTACGACGCGCCGTGGAAGGACATCGAGTCGCAGGGCTGGATCGCGCCCGCGGACTGCATCGAGGTGCGGGTCACCCTGACCGACGCCGAACGCATGACCTACGCGACCGCCGAGCCGGAGGAGCGCTACCGGCTGTGCTCCACCGCGCGCACGAAACTACCGGTGGTGGAATCGATTCTGGCCCGGCACCAGGACGCGCCGAGCCTGGTGATCGGGGCCTACCTGGATCAGCTGGACGAGCTGGGCGAGCATCTGAACGCCCCGGTCATCCAGGGTTCCACCCGTACCAGGGAGCGCGAGGAGCTCTTCGACGCCTTCCGCCGCGGCGAGATCCCGGTGCTGGTGGTGTCGAAGGTGGCCAATTTCTCCATCGATTTGCCGGAAGCCTCGGTGGCGGTGCAGGTTTCGGGCACGTTCGGGTCGCGGCAGGAGGAGGCGCAGCGGCTCGGGCGGCTGTTGCGCCCCAAACACGATGGCGGCCAAGCTCACTTCTATTCCGTGGTCGCACGTGACACGCTGGACGCCGAGTATGCCGCGCACCGGCAGCGTTTCCTGGCGGAGCAGGGGTATGCCTATCGCATCACCGATGCGGACGACCTGCTGGGGCCGACGATAGGATAAGTGGAGGAAGAGCCTCCATAAGGCGGGAGGGACGCACGTGCGGCGCTTCGAATTCGCGGTGGATCGCGACCATGCCCGGGCGGTCAACGAGGTCGTCGCGTACCTGCGGCGGCTTCGCATCTGGGCGTACAGCGCGGCCATCGGGCTGGGACTGGGCACGGCATTCCTGATCTGGGTGAACCACCCCTGGTCCTGGCTGCTGGCGGTGGCGTTCCTGCTCGCCGCGGTGACCGCGCTGTTCATCGGGTACTGGACGCCGCATCGGGGCCGGGTGGACAAGCTGTACGCCGCCGGCGATCTGGTGCCCGCGGTGGTGTCGGAGACCCACGGGAACGGGGCCACCCTGCTGGCCCTGGTCGATCTGGCCAAGCCGAATACCGCGGGGCCGCGCTACGCGCTGGTGACCCGCACGGTCCGCTCACTACCCGGGCATCGGGCCCGGGCCGGGGAGCGCGTGCCCGCGGTGACCGTGCGGGTGGACCGCGCGCCCGGCCCGGTCGGGGATCTGTGGCAGTCGGTGAGCGCCATGCCCATCGCCTGGGGCACCCGGGATCTGAACATCATCGAGCGCGCCCGCGGGGCCATCAACGAGGTGGAGTGGAAGCTGCTCACCGACAATCTGGACCTGGCCACCAAGGTGCGCGGCGCGGATGCCAAGCACCTGCTGCTGGACCCGCAGCAGCTGCCGGAAGAACTGCGCGGCTGAACAAACCGGGCGACCGGCAACAATAGGGGCGACAGGCTCGGCCGCCGAAAATAGAATGATCGGATGATTCCCGCCGCGAATATGCTGGCGTTTCTCGTCGCATCCATTGTCATTGTCATAATCCCTGGTCCCGGTGTGCTTTTCGTGATCGGCCGGGCGCTGACCTACGGGCGGCGCGCAGCGCTGCTGTCGGTGCTGGGCCATTCGGCCGGCGTCATGGTGGTCCTGGGGCTGGTGGCCGCCGGGCTCGGCGCCCTTCTCGCCGCCTCGGCCATCGCGCTCTCGATCGTGAAGCTGGCCGGCGCGCTGTACCTGATCTACCTGGGCATCCAGGCCGTCCGGGAACGGCGTTCGCTGCGCGAGGCCTTCGAGGCGAAGGTCGAACCCATGGAGAACGGCCGGGTGCTGCGCCAGGCGGTGCTGGTCGGGCTGACCAATCCGAAGGCCATCATCTTCTTCTCCGCGGTGCTGCCGCAGTTCGTGGCGCCCAAGGCGGGCGCGGTCCCGGTGCAGATGCTGATCCTGGGCGGGCTGTTCCTGGTGGTCGCGCTGATCTCGGACTCGATCTACGCCCTGCTGGCGGGTACCGCGCGGAACTGGTTCGCCCGGTCGCCCAAGCGGCTGGAGGTGGTCGGCGGCGCGGGCGGCGTGATGATCATCGGACTGGGCGCGAGCGTCGCCGTGTCGGGCAGCGGTAACTGAGGGGTGCGCCGATTAGCATCGGGCTGGTCGGCGGTCGATCACGGAAAGGGGTCGGTGCAGCGCATGAGGCGGAACTGGCGGTACCTGGCGGTGGGGGCGGTACTGCTGGCGGGCACGAATGCGGCTCCCGCGCAGGCGGATTCGGGTGACCCGCTCGCCGGCTCGCCCGGGCTGGGCGATCCCTACTATCCGATGGACGGCAATGGCGGCTATCACGCCGGCCATTACGACGTCACCATCTCCTACGATCCGCCGTCCCATCAGCTGACCGGGTCGACCCGCATCGACGCGGTGGCCACACAGGCGCTGCGCACGTTCAACCTGGATTACAGCGGGCCGGAGATCTCCAAGGTGACGGTCAACGGGCTGCCGGCCTGGTTCGACCGCACCGATGAGCACGAACTGGTCGTCACGCCGCTGATCCCGCTGCTGCCCGGCCTGCCGTTCACCGTGCAGGTGCAGTACGCGGGCGCGGCCACCGGCACCGATGGCAACGGGTGGTGGTTCTCGCCCAGTGGCGGGGCTTTCGTTGCGGGCGAACCGCATTCGGCGAGCGCCTGGTACCCGCTCAACGACACGCCCTTGGACAAGGCGACTTTCACGCTGCACGCCACCGTGCCGCAGGAGTGGGAGGTGATGTCCAACGGCGACAAGGTGTCCGACACCGTGCAGGGCGCGGACCGCACCGTCTCCTGGGAGATGCGCCAGCCGGTGGTCGGCTACCTGACCACCGTCGCCATCGACCGGTTCCAGTTCCTGGAACAGCGGCGCGCCAATGGAACTCCACTGCTGAGCGCGTTCGCACCGGACGCGTTGAAGGCCAGGGAGGTGGAGTCGCGACTGCCGGAGATCCTGGACTTCCAGGAGCAGCTGTACGGGCCCTACCCATTCGACACCGGGGGCGGCATCTACGTCGACACCGATCTGCAGTTCTCGCTGGAGACCCAGACCCGGCCCATCTACGCGCCCTGGACCGATCTGGACACCGTGGTGCACGAGATCACCCATCAGTGGTGGGGCGACTCCATGTCGGTGAAGCAGTGGTCGGACGTCTGCCTGAACGAGTGCTTCGCCAGCTACACCGCCGACTACCTGTGGCCGGAACGCAAGGACGGCAAGGACGTCGACGCCGAGTACCGGGAGACCATCGCGAAATACCATGACGATCCGAAGTTCTGGGAGATCCCGCTCCAGAACCCCGGCAAGGGCAGCGAATTCACCTCGGTCTACTACCGCGGCCCGCTGTTCCTGCACGCGCTGCGCCGCACCATGGGTGATGACGCCTTCTTCCCGGCGGTCCGCGACTTCGTCATGGGACACAAGTACGGGAATGCCTCCATGCCCGAGTTCCGCGCGTTCATGCAGACCCGCACTCCCCGCGATCTGCAGGGCTTCTTCACCGCCTGGCTCGACCGCACCGACCGTCCCGCCGACGAGTTCCTCTACCCTGGCAGCCTGCGCGCGTGAGACGTTGCCCGCCGCGGGAATTCGCGGCGGACCACCGCGGCGGCGACCGTGATCCGGTCAGGCCGGAAGCGGGCGGGTGCGGTCCGACAGCACCAGCGCGGCCATGGCGCCGAGCACCGAGCCCGTGACGAACCGCTGTGCCCGCAGCCAGAGCGGCCGCCGCGCCAGGAAGGTCGAGATGGCGCCCGCGCTGAGCACGATCAACCCGTTCACGGTGATGGCGATGCTGATCTGCACCGCGCCCAGGCAGAGGCTCTGCAGCCATACCCGCCCATGCGCGGGCACCACGAACTGCGGAATGAGCGCCATGTACAGGATGGCGATCTTCGGATTCAGCAGATTGGTGACGAGCCCCATGGTGAACAGTCGCCGCGTCGGATCCGCGGGCAGTTCCGTCGGCGTGAACAGCGAAAGCCCGCCGGGCCGGAACGTCTTCCACGCCAGATGGAGCAGGTACACCGCCCCGGCCACCTTCAGCGTCAGATATAGCGCCGGCACCATGGCGAACACCGCGGTGATCCCCGCGGTCGCGGCCGCCAGATACACCCCGAACCCGACCGCCACCCCCGCCAGCGACACCAGCCCGGCCCGCCGCCCCTGCGACACGGTCCGCGACACCAGATACATCATGTTCGGCCCCGGCGTGAGCACCAGCCCCAGCGCCGCCGCGGCCACCCCCAGCACCGCACTCGTCTCGATCACCCGGCCAATTCTCCGAGCCCCACCCACCCGCTGTCGCGGTCCACTCACCATCATCTGGACCGCGAACCCGGAGCCATCACGCACAGCCGGATCGGCGCGTCCGGCGCTAGCGGACGATGTCGGCGGTGTGGCCCGCGCGCAGGCGGCGGACGCCCTCGGCGATGGTCTCCTCCTTCTTGCAGAAGGTGAAGCGCACCAGGTGGTTCCAGGCGGCCTTGTCGTCGGCGAAGACGCTCACCGGCACCGCGGCCACGCCGAGGCGTTCGGGCAGCTCCTTGCAGAAGGCGTAGGCGTCGGTCCGCTCCGCCTCCCCGCGCTTGCCCAGCGGCGTGATGTCGGCGCACACGAAATAGGTACCGTCGCTGCGCTTCACCCCGAACCCGGCGTCGGCGAGCGCGGCCGAGAGCCGAAGTCGCTTCTCCGACAGCGTGTCCCGCAGCGCGGCCACCCACTGCTGCTCGGTATTCAGCGCATGCGCGACCGCGGGCTGGAACGGCCCGCCGCCGACGAAGGTGAGGAACTGCTTGGCGGCGAGCACCGCGTCCAGCAGCGGCGCGGGCGCGCAGGCCCAGCCGATCTTCCAGCCGGTGACGCTGAATGTCTTGGCGGCGCTGGAGATCACGATGGTGCGCTCGAACATGCCGGGCAGGGTGGACAGGCTGATGTGCTCGTGCCCGTCGTAGTAGAGGTGCTCGTACGCCTCGTCCGACATGACGTACAGGTCGTGTTCGATGGCGATGTCCGCGATGGCGGTGAGGTCGGCACGCGAGAGCACGGTCCCGGTCGGGTTGTGCGGCGAATTCAGCAGCAGCAGACGGGTTTTCGGGGTGATAGCGGCGCGCAGGCTGTCGAGGTCGAGGGCGAAGCCGTCGCCGTCGGGCACCAGCCGCGCGGTGCGGCGCCGCGCCCCGGCCAGCGCGATGGCGGCGGCGTAGGAGTCGTAGTAGGGCTCGATGAGCACCACGTCCTCGCCGGGTTCGACCAGTCCGAGCACGGTGGCCGCGATGGCCTCGGTGGCGCCGACGGTGACCAGCACCTGGGTGTCCGGGTCGTAGCGGGTGCCGTAGCGGCGGGCGCGGTCGGCGGCGATGGCCTGCCGCAGGGCGGGCACGCCGCGGCCGGGCGGGTACTGGTTGAACCCGTCGGCGATGGCCTGCCGCGCCACCTCGAGCATGCCCGTGGGGCCGTCGCTGTCCGGGAAACCCTGACCGAGGTTGACCGCGCCGTGGCGCACGGCGAGCTCGGTCATCTCGGCGAAGATCGTCGACGCGAAGGGCTGCAGTCGGGCGACGGTGGGAATGCGCGGCATGTCCGGAGCCTAATCCATCGGCGAAAACGGCCCGCGACGGTGAGTTACCTCACAGCGCCGGGCCGCGGTTCACTGCGGCAGCCGGATGCCCGTCAGCTTGGCGGGGTTCACCACGTCGTAGACGCCCCACACCCGGCCCTCGCGCACGGTGAAGGCGTACACGCGCTGCGGGTTCCCTGCGGACCCGTTCTCGGCCGGGATCGCGTGCGCGAGGATTCCCCACTGTCCGTTGACCAGCACCGGTTCGAGCTGCCGGGCGGGTCCGATGTGCTCGGTGTCGAAGAGCCCGAATCGGCGCCACAGGCCCAGCCAGAGGCGGACGTTCTTGTCCACGCCCGCAACCACATTGATGGCGGTGGACACGGCGCCGCCGCCGTCGCCCACGGTGCGCACGTCCGGGTGCAGCGCGGCCACGATGGCGTCGACGTCGCCGCTGCCCAGCGCGGCGAGCAGTCGCTGCACCGCGGCATTGTGCTCGTCGTCGGTGACCGGGGCGGGCGCGGCCGCCACCGCCTTGCGGGCCCGGGTGGCCAGCTGTCGCGCGGAGTCCACGGAAATGCCCAGGATGTCGGCGATTTCGCTGAACGGCACCGAGAAGCCGTCGTGCAGAACGAATGCCACGCGCTGCGGCGGGGTCAGCGTGTCCAGCACCACGAGGGCGGCGAAGCGGAATTCCTGTTTGCGCACCACGGCCGCCAGCGGGTCCGGGGTGCTGGAGGGCGTCACCGCGCTGACCACCGGCTCCGGGAGCCATTGCCCCACATACTTTTCCCGCCGGACCGCGGCGCTGCGCAGCCGGTCCAGGCAGATGCGGCCGACCACTGTGGTGAGCCAGGCGCGCAGATCCTCGATCTCGGATTGGCGGGCCACCGCGAGCCGCAGCCAGCTCTCCTGTACCGCGTCCTCGGCGTCGCTGACGCTGCCGGTGAGCCGGTAGGCCACCGAGAGCAGATGCGGCCGATGCGTTTCGAACAAGTCGGCAAGGAGAGCGGCAACCATCGGATCGATCCTACGGCCGGGCTCCGACAGCCTCCTCACCGCCCCGGTGGCCAGAACCCGCTGTGCCCGCGCACGTTTCCGTGACAGCATGACCGCATGGACGCGGATTTCCTCTCCGACGGCGTGGTCCGGCTGTCGCCGCCCGCAGTTTCCGACATCGACGCCATCACGGCGCTGTGTCAGGAACCGTCCATCGGCGCCTGGACCACCATGCCGGTCCCCTATCACCGCGCCGACGCCGAGAAGTTCATCTACGACGTCGTCGGCCCGGGCTGGGCCACCCGCAGCCCCACCTGGGCGCTGCGCCGCGCCGCGGACGGGCCGGTGGTCGGCATGATCGGCCTGACCGTGCCCAATCGCCGCCGGGACGAGGACACCGCCGAGATCGGCTTCTGGCTCACCCCCGCCGCCCGCGGCGAGGGCCTGATGACCCGGGCCGCGCTCCTGGTCACCGCGGTGGGTCTGGATCCCGCCGGGCTGGCCTTCGAGCGGCTGGAGTGGCGCGCCTTCGTCGGCAATCACGCCTCCGCGGCGGTGGCCCGCCGCGCCGGCTACCACTACGAGGGACTGCTGCGCGGCGGCTCGCTCCAGCGCGGCGCCCGCCGCCACACCTGGGTGGCGGGCCGCCTGCGCGACGACCCCGCGACGCCCAGCCCGCACTGGCCCGACGGTGTCTGACACACCCGGAAACAGGTTCGGCGCACACCCGCCGGACTGGGTGTGCGCCGAACACAGTGTGCACGCCGGACTCGTCCCGTGCGAGCTGAACTCGCGACGAGCGGGTGCTGGTCAGATGACCGGGCCGGCTAGCCGCGGGCCTCGCGGCGGCGGGTGACGGCGTCGGCGAGCCGGTCGAGCTGGGCCGCGGTGGTGTCCCAGTCGATGCAGGCGTCGGTGATGGACTGCCCGTAGGTGAGC
Organism: Nocardia sp. NPDC051981; assembly: GCF_040680715.1. Classification (NCBI taxonomy): domain Bacteria; kingdom Bacillati; phylum Actinomycetota; class Actinomycetes; order Mycobacteriales; family Nocardiaceae; genus Nocardia; species Nocardia sp. NPDC051981. The sequence goes on from NZ_JBFAXK010000001.1 coordinate 576,437, forward strand.
GCCTCCGGGTGGCCGAGGGTGAGGTCCTGGCGGCCCGCCACGATGAAGGACTCCATCATGAGACCGACCACGGTGTGCTCGCCCGCCGCGATGCGCTCGGCGAGATCGGTGACAACGTCGATCTGCTTGTTGTGGTCCTTGTTGGAGTTGCCGTGCGAGGCGTCCACGACCAGCCGCTGCGGCAGCGACGACTTCTCCAGGCGCAGCAGGGCTTCCGCGCAGGAGGCGGCGTCGAAGTTGGGGCCGTTGCTGCCGCCACGCAGGATGACGTGGCAGTCCGGGTTGCCCGCGGTGCGGATGAGCGCGGAACGCCCGTCCAGGTCGGTGCCGGGGAAGACGTGCGAGGCGGCCGCGGCGCGCACGCCGTCCACCGCGACCTGCACGTCGCCGTCGGTGCCGTTCTTGATGCCGACCGGCATGGACAGCGCCGAGGACAGCTGCCGGTGCACCTGGCTGGCCGCGGTCCGCGCGCCGATCGCGCCGTAGGCGACCAGGTCCGCGATGTACTGCGGGGTGATCGGGTCCAGGAACTCGCACGCCACCGGCAGCCCCAGCGCGGTGATGTCGACCAGCAGGCGACGGCCCAGGTCCAGGCCGGTGTTGATGTCGAAGCTGCCGTCCAGGTGCGGGTCGTTGATGAGACCCTTCCAGCCCAGCGTGGTGCGCGGCTTCTCGAAGTAGACGCGCATCACCACATGCAGCCGGTCGTCCAGCTCGGCGGCCTTGGCGGCGAGCCGGCGGGCGTAGTCCATGGCGGCGTCGGGATCGTGCACCGAGCACGGGCCGACGATCACCATCAGGCGGTCGTCGGCGCCGTTGAGCACGTCGACGGTGGCCTTGCGGCCGGCGCGCACGGTGTCGGCGAGGGTGTCGTCGATCGGGTGGGCGGCACGGATCTCACGGGGCGACCGCAGCGGGCTCACACTGAGCGTGCGCTGATCGTCCAGATCGGCATGCCGTTCGAGATCGGCGGTGGTGGTCATGGGTTGGTTTCCTGTCCCAGGCCGACCCACGGAGAGTTCTTCGAAACCCCTTCGAGCCGGTCTGTTTTCGTCCGGCTCGGGGTGGAGGATGTCAGCGCAGGTTCACGCCGCGCGACCCACCCGGGGCCGGCTGGCTAAACCAGAAATACACACGCTGCATGCACCGGACTGTACCAGAGATCTCGAATCGCGCCTGTGGCGTGGAACACTATCGATGGGATAGGCATCTCACATACTGGGAAGACCTACGTCAGCGCAGGATGTAGTGCAGGATCACATCGTGGACGTGACGGGTCTTCTCGTCGCCCCGGAACTCCACCTCGTAGGTGTGGTGCCCGGTGCTGATGGCGATGTGCCCGGAGGAGAAGAACTGTCCCGCGAACGACTTGTTGGTCAGGATGCTGACGCTCGAGATCCGCGCGTACGGGATGCTCGTGATGGCGATCTTCTTCCCGACGAACGAGTTGTCCTGGATGACGACCCGCCGGTCGGTGATCCCCAGGAATCCGGTACCCACCCCGATGGCGTCGTACACGGCCAGGATCTGTTCCCCCGGCAGCAGTCCCTGCTGGATCTTGTCGAGCTGATCCCGCCGGTCGAATGGAATGCTCATCGGTTCTCCGGCCTCCGGGTCAGCGGCGAACGAACGGATAGGTGACCTTGGTCAGTTGCTCGGACAGCTCCCACAGCCGCCGCGCCATCACCTCGTCCTTGGAGGCGGCGGTGGAGGTGCTGGGCCCTGGGTAGCCGCGCATGCCGCGCAGCCCGGTCGGGCCGTAGAAGCCACCCGGCTCGACCTCCGAGGTGGCGGCGAACAGCGTTGGCAGTGCGCCCATTTCGGCGCTCTGCGCGAAAAGCCGGTTGCCGATGGACATGAGCGCGTCGTACAGGGATTCGGTGTGCCCCTGCAGCTCGGTGGCGGCGTAGCCGGGATGCGCGGCCACCGACACCTTGGTGGATCCGGCGGCCGTCAGGCGACGCTGCAGTTCCCGCGCGAACATGAGATTGGCCAGCTTGGACTGCCCGTAGGCGGCCCAGCGCTGATAGGAGCGCCGCTCCCAGTTGAGATCCTCGAGGTCGATACGGCCGATGGCGTGCATGCCGCTGGAGAGCGTGACCACCCGGTCGCGAATCTTGTCCAGCAGCAGCCCGGTCAGCGCGAAATGACCGAGATGGTTTGTGCCGATCTGCATTTCGAAGCCGTCGGCGGTGCGCTTGAACGGCACCGCCATCACGCCCGCATTGTTGATCAGCACGTCGGCGCCGTCGACGGAGTCGGCGAACTCGTGGATCGAGGTCAGGTCGGCCAGATCCAGCCGGCGCACCTGGGCATTGGGGCCGATCTCGTCGGCGACGGCCCGCGCCTTGACCTCATTGCGGCACGCCATGATCACGCGCGCTCCGGCGCCGGCAAGCGCACGCGCGGTGACCGCGCCCAGCCCGCTGTTGGCGCCGGTCACGATGACCGTCCGGCCCGCCTGATCGGGGATGTCGGAGATGTCCCAACCACTCACGGGGTCGAGTCTAGGGGCGCGGCGGCGTGCTCGTCTGATCTCGGCGCGAACCGCTCCCGGATTCGGAATTTGCCGACGCCGGCCGAGGGCGCTCCGGCGCGTCGCGTCCGCCTCGCCGCCGACCCCTGCGACCTGCTCGAGCGGTAGCGTCCGCGGCCATGGACACTCTGATACAACCGGGTTTGCTGGGCGTTCTGGTGCTGATCCGACGTTCTCGTGCCGATCTGACATTGTGATCGCCACGGACACCGCGACCACCCTCACCGAGCGGGATCGGGCGTTTCAGGACAGGGCGAGGACCTCGTCGTCGGACATGGCGGCCACCTCCAGATAGAGGCGGGCCACCTCGTCCAGCCGGCCGGCAGCGCCGGCCCGCTCCTCACGATCCAGCAGACGGCGGGCCAGTCCCGCGACCGTGCGGGCCGCGAAGAAGTCGGCGACCACGGTGTCCGGGGAATCCAGCCAATCCCGCACGCGCGCGACGACCGCGGTCGCCAGCACCGAATCGCCGCCGAGGGCGAAGAAGTCGTCGGTCACGCCGACCCGCTCGCGGCCCAGCACCGTGGCGACGAGGTCGGCCACGGCGCGCTCGATATCGGTTCGGGGGGAGACGAATTCGCCGTCCCGATCACCCGCGGCCAGCAGGGTCGCAATGGCCTTGCGGTCCGGTTTGCCGTTCGAGGTGAAGGGCAGCTCGGCCAGCAGTTCGACCCGGGACGGAATCATGTAGGCGGGCAACAGGTCCGCGGCGGCCGCCGGCAGGGCCGGGATCTCGAGGGTGACGCCTTCGCCCGCCACCACGACCGCCGCGAGTTTCGGTGCGGCCGCACCGATCACCGCCGCGATGGCGTGTCGCACGCCCGGCAGGGCGCGCAGGGCGTTCTCGACCTCGCCGAGTTCCACACGATACCCGCGGATCTTGACCTGATGGTCGGCGCGGCCCAGGAACTCCAGGCAGCCGTCCGGCAGGTACCGCGCGAGATCGCCGGTGCGGTACCAGTTCAGGCCCTCGTGGGTGACGAACCGGTCGGCGGTCCGCTCGGGGTCGCCGCGATACCCGGCGGCCACGCCCGCCCCGCCGATCCACAGCTCGCCGGTGACCCAGTCCGGGCAGTCCTGCCCCGAGGGCCCGACCACCCGGCAGCGCACATTGCGGAGCGGTGTGCCGTACGGGACGGCCGACCACTCCTGCGGCACTTCGGCATTCACCACTTCACAGATGGTGGAGTGGATGGCGGTCTCGGTGGCCCCGCCCAATCCGGCGAACCGGCAGTCCGGGGCCACCGCGGCCAGCCGTCCGGGCAGCGCCACATCCACCCGGTCACCGCCGAGAATGACCATGCGCACACTGTCCACAGGCTTCCCGGCGGCCGCCTCGAGCAGCATGTCCAGCAGGCTGGGGACACAGTTGAGTACCGAAACCCGATGCCGCCGAATCATTTCGGCCCACCGCCCCGGCTCGCCGCGCTGTCCCTCATCCAGCGCGACGACCGCACCCCCGGCACTCAGCAGGCCGAAGATGTCGTAGACGGACAGGTCGAACTCCAGCGCCGACAGGGCGAGCGCCCGATCGTCAGCGCCGATCCCGAACCGCTCGTTGAGGTCGTCGATGGTGTTCATCGCCGCCCGATGCGGCACCTCCACGCCCTTCGGCTGCCCCGTCGACCCCGACGTGAACAGCACATACGCGATGGCCTCCGGATCCGGAATCACCGCCTCGGCCAACGGTTGCGGATACCGCCGCGCCTCGGTCAGCGCCAGCGTCGGCAGCCCGGCGACCTCCGCCCCGGCCGTCACCGCCGCCACTACGGCACCGATCCGCACGATCTCGTCCCGGCGCGCCGCGGGCTGATCGAACCCGATCGGCACATAGACGCCGCCGGCCGCGAGCACACCCACGCTGGCCAGGATCTGATCGGGCCCCTTCGGCAACTGCACCGCGACCGCATCACCCGGCCGCACCCCCGCCGCACGCAACGCACCCGCCACCGCGAGCGCCTGCCCGGCCAGCTCGCCATAGGTCAGCACCCGTGCTGCGGAGGCGGACGTATCCACGAGGTCGTCCTCCCAGATGACCGCGGACGCATCCGGATTCGCGGCGGCGAACTCGAACAGCCCACTGTGCAGCGCCCGCCCGCTCACCGGACCATCGGTGGCATTCACCCGGGCGCGAACCACCGCCTGCTCCACCGGAATTCGCACCGCCGCCTCGGCCTCCCACCCCGCGTCGCGGACCTCCACGTCCGGCTCGTCACTGCCCGCCAGGCGCAGGACGGCGTCGATGTAGCGAGTGAACATGGTCTCGACCATGGCGGGCGGGAAGGCGTCGGCGCGAACGTCCCAGTTCAGCAGGAGGCCGCCGCGAACCTCGGTGACCTGAGCATCGAGCAGCACCTGCGGGCCCTGGGAGATGATCCAGACCGGCTCGCCGAAAGTAGTGGTGACCTGGTCGGCGAAGAGTTCGCCGAGATTGATGGCGCTGGTGTAGACGATCGGGGCCAGCACCGGTTCGCCGCGCTGCCGGCCCAGGTCGCGCAGCACCTCGAGGCCGGTGTATCCGGAATGCGCTCCGGCGGTGTGCAATTCACGCTGCAGGGCGCGGGCCCGGTCGGTGACGGTAGCCGGCTCGGTCACATCGACCTCCAGCAACACCGAGGAGGTGAAGTCACCCACCACCCCGTCCACCTGTGGATGCACCGGTTCCCGCTGGAACAGCGGCAGATTCAGCAGGAACCGCCGCTGTGCCGACCACCCGCCGATGGTCTCGGCGAACACCGACGCCAACGCCATCGCGGGGGTGATCCCCCGCGCATGCGCCGCCGCGAACATGCGCGCCTTGGCCTCCGGCGACAGCCACCGATGCAGCCGCACGGTGCGTGCCTGCTCCTGGACCGCGGAGGCGCCCGGCAGTTCCGGCGCACCCGGCAGATCCGCGAGCCGCTGCTGCCACCACGCGCGATCGGCGGCGTGTTCCGGTGCGGGACCGGCGTGTTCGGCCAGGTACTGCCGGAACGTGTAGTGCTGCGGCGGCAGCTGCTCGCCGTGGTAGAGCCGCGCCAGGTCGGCCACCAGGATCCGGTAGCTCATGGCGTCGGCCGCGAGCATGTCCACATCCAGGTGCAGCCGGGTGCGCCCGTCCGGCAGCAGGGTCAGCGCGATATCGATGACCTGGCCGGCCTCCACCGCCATCAGCTGATGAGTCCGGCGCTCCCGCAACGCCTCCAGCGTCCGCTCCACCGATTCGGCGTCGGCCCCGCGCAGATCGGTGACACTCCAGACATCCCGGCCCGGCCGCTCCAGCGTCTGCTGGGTCCCGTCGGGCAGGAACCGCGTCCGCAACATCGGATGTCGCCGCACCAGCCCCCCGACCGCCGCCCGGAGCCGCTCCGGATCCACCCCGGCCCCGTCGAATTCGACATAGAGATGCGCCGCGACCGCCCCGAGCTCCTGGCCCTCGCCCCGCCCGACCCAGTACGCGTGCTGCATCGGTGCCAGCCCGAACGGACTTCCGTCATCCGCCTTCTCGCTCGCGGCCGCGAGCACATCGTCGGTCAGATCATTCGATTCCGCCCCGCCGAGGAGGCGGTGCCACGCGGCGACCGTGGGTTCGGCGGCGAGTTGGGCGAAGTTGACGGCCAGGCCGCGTTTGCGCCAGGAACCCGCGAGTTTCATGGTGCGGATGGAATCGAGGCCGAGCTCGATGAGGTCGGCGTGATCGGAGACGGCGACCGGGTCGAGGCCGAGGTGGCCGGCGACGGCGGTGCGGATCTCGTCCCGGGCGATGCTCGCCGCTGCCCCCTGGGGTGACGCCATTTCCGGTGGTACTCCTTGTTCGAGGGGAGGGGATGGCCGCTGCCGATCCGGAATTCGGATGTCGTTCGACAGCAGCGTAACCCATTGAGATAGGGTTGCCTAACCTATGCAAGGCCACCCTTACTAGCCAGAGGTCAGAGCTGTGACATCGACCGCATCCGCGGAGACATCGGCCGCAAAACCCGCCACGGACCACCGCGACGGCTTCGTCCCCTTCCCCGGCGACCTGGCCGAGCAGTACCGGCGGGCCGGATATTGGGCAGGCCGGCCGCTGGGCGAACTCCTGCGCGACGCGGCCCGGCAGTGGCCCGGCCGACCGGCGCTGCTGAGCGGCACCGAGACCTCCTACGCGGCACTCGATCTGGCGGCCGACCGGATGGCGCACGGCTTCCTCACCCTGGGCATCCGGCCGGGCGACCGGGTCGTCCTGCAGCTGCCCAATGTCCCCGAGTTCGTTCCGGTGCTGTTCGGCCTGCTGCGCGCCGGGATCATCCCCGTACTCACCCTGCCCGCCCACCGGCGCGCCGAAATCGAGCATCTGACAAGGCTTTCCGGCGCGGTCGCCTACGTGACGGCGGACCGGCTCGCCGACTTCGACTACCGCATCCTCGCCGCCGAGGTGAGCGCGCGCGTCCCGGCCCTGCGGCACGTCCTGGTGCTGGGCGACCCCGGACCGTTCACCGACCTGAATTCGATTCCCGTCGACGGCGATTCGCTGCCCGAGGTCGACGCCTCCGATATCGCGCTGATGCTGGTCTCCGGCGGCACCACCGGCCTGCCCAAGCTCATCGCCCGGACCCACGACGATTACGCCTACAACGCGAAGGCCAGCGCCGAGGTCTGCGACCTCGGCCCCGACGACGTCTATCTCGCGACCCTCCCGGTCGCCCACAACTTCCCGCTGGCCTGCCCCGGCGTGCTCGGCACGGTGGCCACCGGCGGCGCCATGGCCTTCGTCACCGACCCCAGTCCGGAGAGCGCCTTCGCCGCCATCGCACGCCACCGTGTCACCGTCACCGCGGTGGTGCCGCCGCTGGCCCAGCTCTGGTGCGCGGCAGTGGAGTGGGAGGACGCCGACCTGTCCTCGCTGCGCCTGCTCCAGGTCGGCGGCGCGAAGCTGGCCGAGGTGAACGCCCGCGATGTCGTCCCCGCCCTGGGCGTGCGGCTGCAACAGGTGTTCGGCATGGCGGAGGGCCTGCTCAACTACACCCGCGCCGAGGACTCCGACGAACTGGTCTGCACCACCCAGGGCCGCCCCCTCTCCCCCGCCGACGAGGTCCGCGTGGTGGACGAGCAGGGCGACGACGTCGAAGATGGCGAGGAGGGTGAGCTGCTCACCCGCGGCCCCTACACCCTGCGGGGCTACTACCGTGCCCCCGAACACAATTCGCGCGCCTTCACCCCGGACGGCTACTACCGCAGCGGCGATCTGGTGCGCCGCCTGCCCAGCGGCCACCTGATCGTGTCGGGCCGCATCAAGGACGTCATCAATCGCGGCGGCGAGAACATCTCCTGTGACGAGCTCGAGGAACACCTGCTCGCCTATCCGGGCGTCCGGCACGCGGCCGCCGTGGGCCTGCCCGATCCGGCGCTCGGCGAGAAGGTCTGCGTGGTCCTGGTGACCGCGGGCGACCTCCCGCAGCTGGCCGCCATCAAGGCCTTCCTGACCGAGCGCGGCCTGGCCACCTACAAGCTCCCGGATGTAGTGCGGCAGGCCGACGTCCTGCCCGTCACCGCGGTCGGCAAAATCGACAAGAAGGCCCTCGCCGCGCGCTACTGAGCCACACGCCCTAGGGTTCAGCCATGGGCGGGTGGAATACATCGGACATTCCTGACCAGACCGGTCGCATCGTGATCGTCACCGGCGCGACCAGCGGCCTCGGCGAGGCCACCGCGCGGGCCCTGGCCGCCGCCGGCGCCCAGGTGATCATGGCCTGCCGCAATGAGATCAAGGCGCAGGCCGTGGCCCGGACCATGCCCGGGACCGTGCAGATCCGCCAGCTCGACCTGGCCGACCTGGCCTCGGTGCGTACCTTCGCCGCGGGTGTCGAGCGCGCCGATGTCCTCATCAACAACGCCGGGGTGATGGCGGTGCCGAAACAGCGCACCGCCGACGGCTTCGAATTGCAGATCGGCACCAACTATCTGGGCCACTTCGCGCTGACCGGTCTACTGCTGGACCGGATTTCGGAGCGGGTGGTGAACACCTCCAGCATCACCCACTTCATCGGCCGAATCGATCTGGAGGACCTGAACTGGGAGCGGCGCGCCTATTCCCGTTTCGGCGCGTACGCGCAGTCCAAGCTGGCGCTGCTGCTGTTCACCTACGAGCTGCAGCGGCGGCTGACGCTCACCGGCTCGCCCACGCTTTCGGTGGCCGCGCACCCGGGCTATGCCGCCACCGAGATCAGCTCGGAGACCCAGAACCTGCTGGAGCAGATCGTCGGGCTCGGCAATCGGCTGGTGGCGCAGAGCGCCGAGATGGGCGCTCTCCCAACGCTGTACGCCGCCACCGGCGCGGTCGAACCGGGCGGCTACTACGGGCCGGACCGGTTCAACTGGCGCGGTCACCCCGCCAAGGTCGGCTCCAATGCCGCCTCCCACGACGAGAAGACCGCCCGGCAGCTCTGGGAGCTGTCCGAGCGGTTGACCGGGGTCGAGTTCGGCGTCTGACGCTCAGGCGCGCACCACGTACGGCGCGACGCTGCCGAGTTTCTCGCAGGTCTCCTCGAATTCGCGTTCGGGCCGTGACTGCCCGACGACGCCCGCGCCCGCGCGCAGCCACGCGCCCGCACCGGTCTGGTAGACCGCGCGCAGCACCAGCGTCGCCTCCAGCGCACCGTCGGGCGAAACCGTCACCACCGCACCGGAATACAGACCGCGCGGATCGTGGTCGAGGCGGAAGACCGCATCGACGCCCGCGGCCTTGGGAATCCCGGAGGCGGTTACCGACGGGAACAGCATCTCCAGCGCGTCCCACGGGCTGCGGTCGGCCGCGAGCCGCCCGCGCACCGTGGAGGCCAGGTGCTGCACGCTGCCGCGCTCACGCACGGCCATGAAGTCCGAGACCGCGGTGGTGTCCGGCTCCGCCACGGCCGCGATCTCGGCGAATGAGGTCTGCACCGAAATGGCGTGCTCGACAATCTCCTTCGGATCCCGCACCAGGTCGGCGCGGGCGGCCAGATCGACCTCGTCGCCGCGCCCGAAGGCCCGGGTCCCGGCCAGCGGCTCGGTGGTGACCACCCGGTCCCCGTCCACGGCCGCGACGAGTTCCGGGCTGAAGCCCGCGGCCTCCAGCCCGCCCAGCCGCAGCAGGAACGAGCGCGCCGGGGTGTTGTGCACGCGGCCCAGCCGGTAGGTGGCCGGAATGTTCACCGCGAAGGGCAGTTCCACCTTCCGCGACAGAATCACCTTCTGGTACTTGCCATTCCGTATCTCGGCGACGCCGGTGGCCACCCGGTCCCGGTAGCCCGTCGGATCCACGGTGACGTCGACCGGGTGCGCGACCGGCAGCGGCGTGTCCTGCGCGGCCGCGATCAGCGCGTGGATGTCGCCGGTCTCGGACGGCGTCGCACCCGACACCCGCACCCCCGAGGCGTCGATGCGCACCTCGATGCGCGGAATCATCAGCTGCGCCAGCGTCGCTCGCGGGTGCACGTGCGCGGTCGCGCCCAGCGACCAGGCACAGAACTCGAATCCGATCCACCCGAACGCGTTCCGGCCATCCAGCGGCAGTGCGGCCAGCGCGCCGTCGACGGCGTGCGCCGGATTCCCCGTCCACGGCCCGGCGGTGGTGCGCCCGTCCCAGCTCACCCGCAGTTCGTTCGCGTCCAGCTCGACGCCGCCCAGTGGGTCGGCCGCGAACACCCATTCGCCGGGCCGCTCGTACACCACGTATTCGCCGAAGCGATCCGCCGCCGCCAGCGCGGTGACCGCCGCGACCGGATCGGTGACGTGTTCGCCCCACCGCTGCTCCCCCTCGAGCCGTACCCGTTCGTCAGCGACCGACACCAAACCTCCAAGGTTATGCTTACCTAACTTGATTAGTGAGGTTAGCATTACCTTTCCCAGAGTGGGGAGGGGTCGATCGCGACCTGCGTCACGACGCCCCGCGCCGCCCCGAAACCCACGCCCCGACCGGGGAATTGCCCGACCTACCGACCGACGCCGCACGTTTGGGCTTCAATGGATCGCAGCGGCTCATGCGGAGGTAACCAGAATGCTCGATCATGACAGCCGGCTCCCCGAAGCCGCGCTCACCGCTCCGCAGTCCGTGGTCGCCCTGGTCGACGCCGCCTCGCAGGTGGAGCGCGCCCTCGTCGGACACTGGCTGGCCGAGGGCGGCATCACCCAGGAGTTCGGCACCGCCGCCCCCGTCACCCAGCTCGACCTCGACCCCGAGGCCGTCACCGCCCGGCTGGTCGGGCGCAGCGACGATCCGCTGGTGGTGCCGGTCCGGGTGCTGTGGCTGCCGCCCGAGCGAGACGGCGTGCGCCGCACCACCTTCAGCGATCTGCTCACCCTCACCAACCCGCGCAAACCCAACCGGCTCATGCAGCGGCGGCTGCTCAGCAAGGCCCCCGACCGGCACCTGGTGCTGACCGGGCAACCCGCCCGGCTCAGCGAGCTGCGCGCCAACAATCCCGGATCCGCCGGTGCGCCCGACGCTTTCGGGCGGGCCATCGTGCGCGCCGGCATCGTCGCCCTGGAACGCGCCGAGCGCGCCGTCATCGGCGACCGGTACAAGGTGCCGCGGCTGGTGGTCGAGGAAATCCTGGACTCGCCCGAATTCCTGCGACGGCTCGACGCCATCGCCGAGGAGACCGGTGTGCCCGCCCGCGAGGTGTACCGGCGGGCCGAGAAGGGCCTGCGCGAACTCGTCGCGGCACAGAGCCGGCTGGTGTCGGACCTGTTCACCCAGGCCATGCGGCCCGTGCACGCCTCCACCTGGAAGGTCGACGCCGACGAGTCCGGGCTGGACCGGCTGCGCTCGCTCAACCGGCGCTACCCGCTGGTCTTCCTGCCCTCGCACCGGTCCTACGTGGACGCCTTCGTGCTCGGGGACATCCTGGCGCGCAACGACTTTCCGCCCAATCACGTGGTCGGCGGAGCCAATCTCAAGTTCTGGCCGATCGGGCCCATCGCGCGGCGCACCGGAACCGTGTTCATCCGCCGCAGTTTCGGCGACGACGAGGTGTACAAGGCGGTCGTCGAGGAGTACTTCGCCTACCTGCTCACCAAACGCTTCAACCTGGAGTGGTACTTCGAGGGCGGGCGCACCCGCACCGGCAAACTCCGGCCGCCCCGCTACGGACTGCTGAATTACCTTGCGGCCGCGCTGCGTTCGAAACGCATCGACGACGTCATGCTGGTGCCGGTATCCATCACCTACGAGCGGCTCAACGAGATCGGGGCCATCGCCCTCGAACAGACCGGCGGCCGTAAACAACCCGAGGGCCTGACCTGGCTGGCCCGCTACGTGCGCAACCAGCAGCACTCGGCCGGGCGCGTGTACGTGCGCTTTGGGACGCCGCTCTCGGCCCGCGACCGGCTGGCCGTGAACGGCGATCCGCTGACGGTCCACCCGAATCCGCCTTCCGAGCGGACCCTCGAACTCGAGCACCTGGCCGTGCAGCGGCTGGCCTTCGAGGTCGCCGTCGGCATCAACGACGTCACCCCGATCACCGTCAACGCCCTCACCACCCTGGTGCTGCTGGGCGTGCACGAGCGCGCCCTCACCCGCGGCGAACTGCGCACCGCCATCGCGCCCGTGCTCGGCTACATCCAGCGCCGGAACCTGCCCAGCGGCGAACTCGACGCGCTGCGCGACGATCACGGGCTGGCCGTGGTGCTCGAACAGCTGGCCGTCGCCACCGTGGTCACCGTGTACCGCGGCGGGCTGGAACCGGTGTACGCCATCAATGCCGGGGCACACCTGGAGGCCGCGTTCTACCGCAACAGCGCCGTGCACTGGTTCGTCAACCGCGCCATCCTCGAACTGTCCATCCTCACCGCCGTCGAGGCGCCCGAGGGCGATCAGCTCCAGGTCGGCTGGGAGGCCGCCTTCCGGCTGCGCGACCTGCTCAAGTTCGAATTCTTCTTCCCGGAGCGGGCCGAATTCACCAGCCAGCTCACCGCGGAAATGCTGCTGGTGGACCATGACTGGCATCAGCGCACCGCCGCGGGCACCGTCGGCTCCGACATCCTGGCCCGGCTGGCCGAATCCGGGTTCATGATGGCGCACCGGGTGCTGCGCTCCTTCTTCGACGCGCAACTGGTGGTGGCCGAACGGCTGGCCGCCCGCGACCCGGTCGCCGAGGTCGACAAGAAGGCCCTCATCGACGAATGCCTGCAGGTGGGCAAACAGATGCTGCTGCAACAGCGGCTGCACAGCCCCGAATCGGTGTCCTCCGAATTGTTCGGCAGCGCGATCAAACTCGCCGACAACCACGGCCTGCTCACCCCCTCCGACGAACCCGCCGATCTGGCCGCCCGGCGCAGCCGCTTCGCCGCCGAACTGCGCGCCATCGGCCAGCGCATCTCCCGGGCCGCCACCCTCGACCCCTCCAACCGCCTGGAAGCGCTATGACACACCGGGTCCGGGGGATCGGCGCGGGCCGGCCCGCACTGCCGCTCCGGCCCGGCGTCGGCGTCACCCAGCGCCCGGTCGGCGCACAGGATCTCGGCGCGGCCCTCGAAGCCGTGCGCACCGGACCGCAAGGCCCCCGCGTCGCAGCGATTTTCGACTTCGGCGGCACCGTCGTCCACGGATTCAACCCGCCGCCGCTGCCCCGGCGACTGCTGCGGCGCTGCAGCACCCAGGGCGCGCTCACCGCCACCCTGCTCGGCAGTATCCGCGGGGCGCGCAGCGAGGGCGAGTACGAGCGCTTCCTGCAATCGGTGATGTACAGCTGGGCCGGGACAGCCGAGGACGAGCTGGCCCGGCTCGGGCGACAGGCGTTCGCGCGCAGCGTGTACGGGCACATCTATCCGGAGGCCTGGCGGCTGGTGCGCGAACACGAGGCGGCCGGGCACACGCTGGTGCTGATCAGCTCGGTCACCTGCTACCAGGTGCGGCCGGTGGCCGAAGAACTCGGCGTCCCGCACGTGCTGTGCACCGCCATGGCCGTGCAGGACGGCGTGCTCACCGGGCACGTGGAGGGAAAGCCGCTGTGGCGCAACGGCAAAGCCGACGCCGTGCGCCGCTTCGCCATCACCCACGACATCGACCTCACCCAGAGCTGGGCCTACGCCGACAGCGCCGCCGACCTGCCGCTGCTGCAGACCGCCGGGCACCCGGTGGCGGTGAATCCGGATCCGCGCGTCGTGCTGGAGGCGGCCGAAAAGGATTGGCCGGTGCTGCATTTCCGGCCCCGGCAAGCGCCCGGGGCCACCGACTACGCCCGCACCCTGGCCGGATTCACCGGTCTGCTGGGCGGGGCCCTGTTCGGCGTGGCCGCCAAGGCACACACGAAACAGCGCCGCCAGATGGCGGATTCGATGATGACCTACGCCGCGGACACCACCCTGCGCGGCACCGGAGTGAAGGTCCGCGTGGTGGGCGCCGGGAACGCCCGCGCCCCACGCCCGGCCGTGTTCATCTTCAACCACCAGAGCCAGTTCGACATCGTGGTGCTGGCCGAGGTGCTGGGCACCGGATTCACCGGCATCGCCAAGCGGGAGATCACCAAGAACCCGATCTTCGGTCCCCTGATGCGCTTCGTCGAGGTGACCTTCATCGACCGCGCCGATACCGCGGCCGCCAAGGCCGCGCTGGAACCCGTCGTCGACACCCTGCGCGGCGGACTGTCGGTCGTGATCGCGCCCGAGGGCACCCGATCCCTGACCCCGCGCATCGGGCCGTTCAAGAAGGGCGCGTTCCACATTGCCCGGCAGGCGGGCGTGCCGGTGATTCCGGTGGTGATCCGGAATGCCGGCGAAATAGCGTGGCGCAATTCGGCCGTGTTGCGCAAGGGCGTCGTGGACGTGGCGGTCCTACCGCCGATCGATGTCAGCGGCTGGGATCCGGCCGATATGGACGCCGAGGTGGAACAGGTCCGGCAGCTGTTCGTGGACACGCTGCTCCACTGGCCCGAAAGCCGCCCCGGCGGTTAGTCAGACAGCCCGACCGAACAGCAGTTTCCACGGCATGGCCGCGGACTCCAGCTGCACCTTCAGGCTCATCTTGGACGCGCCCTTGGTGCGCTCCTCGAAACGGATCGGCACCTCGGCGATCGAAATGCCCTTCTTGACCGTCCGGTAGTTCATCTCGACCTGGAACGAATAGCCGTTGGACCTGATCGAAGCCACGTCGATGGCGCGCAGCGTGTCCGCCTTCCACGCCTTGAAACCGGCGGTCGAGTCCTTCACGCCCAGGTGCAGAATCATGTTCACGTAGAAGTTGGCCCAGGCCGACAGCGCCTTGCGGTACCACTTCCACTCCGCCGCCGTGGAACCCCCGGGAACATAACGGGATCCGAGCACCACGCCGGCGTCGGTGGACTCCAGCTTGTCCAGCATGGCCGGGATGACCTCGGCCGGGTGCGACAGGTCGGCGTCCATCTGAATGACCACGTCGGCGCCCTCGTCCAGCGCCCGGGTGATGCCGGCGATGTAGGCCCGGCCCAGACCGTCCTTCTCGGTGCGGTGCAGCACGCCCACCACGTTCGGCAGGTCGGCGGCCAGCTTGTCGGCCACCTCACCCGTGCCGTCGGGCGAATTGTCGTCCACTACCAGCACATGCAGGTCGGCCACCGGTAGCGCGGTCAGCCGCTCCACCGCCACCGGCAGGTTCTCCCGCTCGTTGTAGGTCGGCACCACCACGGTGACCTTCAAGGTTTACCCTCCCGCTTGGTCGTTTTCTGGCTACGAAACCGTACCTGGTCAACCTGAGTGCCTCGTGAGCGCACCGAACGGCGCGTCACCCCCGTCACTCCGGCGTCAGTCGTCCTCTTGGTCCGCGCGCCGATTTCGTTCCCGCACAATATCCAACGCCCGCTCCGCTGTCGCCTTATCCGGATAAGGCCCGATCCGATCGCCGACCCAACAGGTCTTCCCCTGCTCCGCCTTCTGATGGGAGATGCAGTAATACCACTGGTTGTCTTCAGCCATGAGGTCCAGCATTCCACCAAGATCAGACCCACAGGTCGAAAAACACGCGGAGAGCCCGGGAATGCGGAAAGACCCCGTCCGAGGGACGGGGTCTTCCAGATCCGGTGGCCAAGGCCGGGATCGAACCGGCGACCTTCCGCTTTTCAGGCGGACGCTCGTACCAACTGAGCTACCTGGCCGTAGGCACCCGATTCGAATGCCACGCTGTACCACTTCTTGCCATGCAAGGAGTCTTGCGACCCTGACGGGACTCGAACCCGCGACCTCCGCCGTGACAGGGCGGCGCGCTAACCAACTGCGCCACAGGGCCTTGCTCTTGCTCCGACAACGATGTTGCCATCGTTGTACCCCCTACGGGATTCGAACCCGCGCTACCGCCTTGAAAGGGCGGCGTCCTAGGCCGCTAGACGAAGGGGGCCCGCCGGATCTCTCCGGACCGTTTGCTCAACGGCTTCCGTTGGGAGCGGAGATAGCTTATGACAGGCTCCGCGTGATTCCCAAATCAGCTGGTCAGAGTCCCAAGTTGAGATCTTCGAGCCGGGCGGACACCCGCCAGCCGGTGCGGCGGAACTCCTCGGTCCACTCGGGTGTCGCGGTGGCTTCCACGATCACCTCGAGCGCCTCGGCGAACCGGGCCCGCAGATCCACCGGGCCCGCCAGCACATCGGAGATATAGCGCTGGCCCGCCAGCGCCGCCGCCAAGGTGCGGGTGAACCGGTCCGGATCCGAATCCGGGCGCAGTTGTTTGTGCTCGGTCGCTTTCACCGCGAGCTGCCGGATGGCACGCCCGAGGATGCGGCCGCCGCCGGCCTGGATGTCGCGGTAGAACTCCGGCTCGATGATGAGCCGGAACTCCGCCTGGATGATGATGTCGTTCTCCAGCCGCAGCGCGATCTCGTCGATCATGCCGTGCAGCACATCCAGCGGACCGAGATCGGTTCTAGCGAGCCACCTTTCGGTCGATGCCCGATAGCGGTCGACCGCCGCCTCCAGCACCGCACGAGCCAGGTCCTCCTTGGAGTCGAAGTGAAAGTACATGGCCCCCTTGGTCGCCCGGGAACCTTCCAATATGCGGTTGAGCGAAGCAGCGGCATAGCCGCTCTTCCCGAACTCAACGGCGGCGGACCTGATGATCGCCGCGCGTGTCCGGCGGGCCCGCTCTTGCTGCCGTGCCATGCTCGAAACGCCTCCGAAGCTAGCTAACCGTCGCCGACCGCCGCGCGGCCTCGACGCAAAGTTACGTGTCTTTCAAATACTTCAAAACGGGCTTCGCCCGGAATTACCAAACTTCTGGTACGAAAAAGCGCGAAAAACTTGAAACACACCAACAGGTATAGTTTTTCCCGCCCGGGTGGACCACAGGGGGTGCGCACCCGGGCGTTCATCGTCCTGGTCCGCCTCCCCGCAGCTTCATCGTATGGGAGCCGCGATCGGCCAGACCGGTCGCGACACGTTCGGGCACATCAACGATAAGCCGAATCCCGTGCCGCCGGGGCAATCCCGGTTCCTCGGGAATTCACCAGTCGGTCACCGTACCCGGAAAGCGCACCCAGCGTGAGGTGTACCGGAAAGTCAGTTAGCCAGCACACCTCCTATCAAATGCCGCAATTCCCCAGCAATCGTAAGGATGATTGGTTCGAATCGACGAATTCGCCCATATCCCACCGATGTTCGGCCGGCCGATCGCCGCCGCGCGCGCTGTCCACACCGACACCGCATCGCCGCCGAGCCGCCGCCCCCACGCCCGCGCCGACTCCGACCGGTTTCCACCCCCAGCTCCAAATAGCTTGCCACACATCACCATTGGATGATATTCACACTCCAGGGCAACGAAACAAACTGAGTGGCAAGGCGATTGCCGGACCCCTCGGCACCGGCAATCAGCGCCCGCTTACCGGGCCGTCCAGAACCCATCGGGCAATGGACACGGCGAAACCACGCCGCCACCCCACCCCGCCCACACTCCGCGCCGACCCCGTCCCACCCCCGGGTCCACCTTCTCGCGGTGCCGCACCGACCGGTCCGCACCCTCACAGGGCCACATCGTCCCCCCAACCGACCGCCCCGGCTCCCCGAGCCCCGCCGATCGGCACGGCCCGTCACCCCAACGGCACACCGCGTCATTCCCCACCCGGACGCCACCGGTCCCCGTGGTTCCCCGCCGTGCGCCCGCGCCGCACCGGCCCGGCCCTCGACGGCACATCCTGACCTGCGTAAATACCGTCTGCCAGAGCGCAATCGGATACTCGTTTAACACTTATGGGGTCGGCCCATTAAACTGACGTCCCGCACGCCCCTATAGCTCAGTTGGTAGAGCTACGGACTTTTAATCCGCAGGTCCCAGGTTCGAGCCCTGGTGGGGGCACCCCCACGCGAGGGGCCCGGAACGATACCTCCGGGCCCCTCGCCACATCTGCGAATCTGTAGCAATCCATCCGGACTTCACCTACCGTGGCCGGAGCAGAGCTTTTCCCGGGAACCATCACCACAGGCGGAGTTCATGACTTCCTTCGATGACCTGCTCTCCAATGTCCCAGTCGCCCAGATCGCCGAGCGGCTCGGCGTCGACGAGGCGACCGCGAAGACGGCGATCGATGCGGCCGTCCCTGTGCTACTCGGCGGCTTCCAGGCACAGGCCGGCAACCCCGAGGTCGGAATGAATCTGGAGCACGAAGTCGCCGGCCAGCCGCACGGGCTGCTCGACGGCGGTGTCGATATGAATCAGGTGGACATCTCCAACGGCAGCCAGATCGTCGATCAGACCTTCGGCGCCGAGAAGACCACGGTGATCAGCGCTCTCGGTAATGTCGGCGGTAGCAACATCAGCCAGGACCTGATGAGCAAGCTGCTCCCCATGCTCGCGCCGATCGTGCTGGCCTACCTCGGCAAGAAGGCCCTGGGCGGGGGCGCGGCCGGCCAGTCCGGCGGCGGGATCGGCGATCTGCTCGGCAGTCTGCTCGGCGGCGCCACCGGTGGAAACAGTGGCGGCGGTCTGGGCGACATACTCGGCAAGGCGGCCGGCCAGAACGCGGGCAGTGTGCTCGGCAACGTGCTGGGCGGGCTACTGGGTAGGAAGTGATCGGGCATCTCGACCGGATGCGCGGCTAACGAACCACGGCCCACGGCGATACACCCGTCGCTGCGGGCCGCTTGTCATATGACATCTCTCACCTACGCCGCAATGGCGCACATGTGAGTTTCACATCACCCTACGGTCACGTAAGGTATGGGCGCGGCGGCAGGCCGGCGAGGGTACGACAGCACTACGCACGACACGAAGGGCACACGTATGGCAAAGGATCTGACTCAACTCGAGCTGCTGACGGAGTTGGAGCCGGTTGCCGAGGAGAACGTCAATCGCCACCTCTCCCTGGCCAAGGAATGGCACCCGCACGACTACGTGCCGTGGGACGAAGGTCGAAACTTCGCCGCCATGGGTGGTGTCGACTGGGATCCGGAACAGTCGAAGCTGAGCGAGGTCGCCAAGGCGGCCATGATCACCAACCTGCTCACCGAGGACAATCTGCCGTCCTACCACCGTGAGATCGCCGAGAACTTCTCGCAGGACGGGGCCTGGGGCACCTGGGTCGGTCGCTGGACCGCCGAGGAGAACCGGCACGGCATCGTCATGCGCGACTACCTGGTCGTGACCCGCGGCGTCGACCCGGTCGCCCTCGAGCAGGCCCGCATGATCCACATGACCAACGGGTTCGCCTCGCCCACAGAGGAACTCGAGCGGCTGTCGAACAATGCCGGCTTCCTCTACTCGGTCGCGTACGTGACCTTCCAGGAGCTGGCC
Source organism: Nocardia sp. NPDC051981 (assembly GCF_040680715.1). Taxonomy (NCBI): domain Bacteria; kingdom Bacillati; phylum Actinomycetota; class Actinomycetes; order Mycobacteriales; family Nocardiaceae; genus Nocardia; species Nocardia sp. NPDC051981. The sequence goes on from NZ_JBFAXK010000001.1 coordinate 595,657, forward strand.
ACCCGCGTCTCGCACCGCAACACCGGCCGTGTCTGCGACGACCCGATCGCCGACCGCATGCTGCAGCGCATCGCCGCCGACGAGAACCTGCACATGATCTTCTACCGCAACATGTGCGGTGCTGCCCTCGACCTGTCGCCCGACCAGACCCTCGAGGCCATCACCCTCATCCTGGAGAACTTCCAGATGCCCGGCGCCGGTATGCCCAACTTCCGCCGCAACGGCGTGCTGATGGCCAAGCACGGCATCTACGACCTGCGTCAGCACCTCGAAGAGGTGGTGAACCCGGTGCTCAAGAAGTGGCGGATCTTCGAGCGCGACGACTTCACCGCGCGCGGCGAGGAGATCCGGGAGCGCCTGGGCACCTTCCTCGAGAAGCTGGGCAAGGACGTCGTGAAGTTCGAGGAGCAGCGCGACCGCATGCTGGCCCGTGAGGCCGCCAAGCGCGAGAAGGAGCTGGCCGCCACCGGCAGCTAGCGGTTGCGGGCTGCGAATAGGCCACGGCCCCTCCGGATTTCGATCCGGAGGGGCCGTTTCGCGCCCCGCGCGCGACTCACAGCAAGCTCACCGGGATTCCGCAGCCGATCCAGGCCCGCAGGCCCGATCATGACTGCATGAGCCTCGACACCCGGGTCCGCACGGCGAATGTGGTGCTGCTGCACGGGCAACCGGGCGATCGGTCCGACTGGGACGCGGTGACCGCCCGGCTGCCCGGATCGCTCACCGCCCTGGCCTTGGACCGTCCCGGATACGGTGACAATCCGGAACCGGCGGGATCCATCGAGGACAATGCCCGCTGGCTGCTCGAGCGGCTCGATCACGAGGGCATCGACCGTGCCGTCCTGGCCGGACATTCGTACGGCGGGGCCGTCGCGCTGGCGGCCGCGACGATCGCGCCGCACCGGGTACGCGGACTGGTACTGGTCTCCAGCGTGGGGCCGGGTTGCCTGACCGCCTGGGACGAACTGCTCGCCGCACCGTACGCCGGCACCGCACTGGCACTGACCGCGTGGTCGGTGCTGCCGTGGCTGGCGCGCAAGGGCCTCGACCACAGCCCGGCCGGGACCGCCACCGGGACCGCGCTCGCGCTGCTCGCCGGCGTGCACCACCGGCACGGTCCGGTGTGGCGCAGTTTCCTGACCGAACAGCGGGAAATGTTCGACACGCTGGACCGGTGGACGGCGCGGCTCGCGGACATCCGCGTGCCGGCCTTGATCCTCGCCGACCCCGCCGATAAGGTCGTGCCGATCTCCACCTCCCACGCACTGTGCGAGCAGTTGCCCTGTGCCCGAATCGATCTGATCAGTGGGGGTGGCCACCATCTGCCACGACGGCTGCCCGGCGCCGTGGCCGCCCGGATAGGCGACTTTGCCGACTCGTTGGACTGAACCGATGCTGGCTGACGCACCTGGTCCTGCCGTACGGGCTCTACTACTTCGTCGCGCCGATCGACGGCGAGCAGCGCGCCATCCTCGGCTATCACCTGGGCCGCTCGATGCCGGGCGATCTGCGCAGTGCGATCCACCTCGGGGTCGGGCTCGCGGTGTGGCCGGCCTGGCACGGTGCTCGCGGTCGCCGTGGTGCGCCGCCGCGGCCTGCGCATGTGGTGACCCGTGTGACCGGGGGCACTGCGGGCGGTACGCGGCTCTGGCCGCGAGCGCGCGGATGAGAGACTGGACGACGTGACTGCCTCGCTCGAAGCCCCCAAGACCGAGCTGCGGATCGGGCCCTACCCGCTCGATCCGCCGGTCGTGCTGGCCCCGATGGCTGGCATCACCAATGTCGCCTTCCGCACCCTGTGCCGCGAATTCGGCAGCGCCACTTCGCTGTACGTGTGCGAGATGATCACCGCCCGCGCCATCGTGGAGCGCAACGAGAAGACGCTGAACATGATGGCCTTCGGGCCGGACGAGTCGCCGCGGTCCATGCAGCTCTACGGCGTCGACCCCAAGACCCTCGGCGAGGCGGTGCGCATCGTCGTCGGCGAGGGCTGGGCCGACCACATCGACATGAACCTGGGCTGCCCGGTGCGCAAGGTCACCCGCCTCGGCGGCGGGTCGGCGCTGCCCTACAAGCGGCGGCTGTTCCGCGAGATCGTGCGCGAAATGGTCGCGGCCGCAGGCGATGTGCCGGTCACCTTCAAGTTCCGCATCGGCATCGACGACGAGCACCACACCTACCTCGACACCGGCCGGATCGCCGAAGCCGAAGGCGCCGCGGCGGTTTCGCTGCACGCCCGCACGGCCGCGCAGCTGTACTCCGGGCAGGCGGACTGGTCCGCCATCGCCCGGCTCAAGGAGACCGTGACCAGCATCCCGGTGCTGGGCAACGGCGATATCTTCACCGCCGACGACGCCCTGCGCATGATGGCCGAGACCGGCTGCGACGGCGTGGTCGTGGGCCGCGGCTGCCTGGGCCGGCCCTGGCTGTTCGCGGAGCTGAGCGCCGCCCTGCGCGGCGAGCCGATTCCGGAGGGCCCGACCCTCGGCAAGGTCGGCGAGATCCTCTACCGGCACGCCGCGCTGCTCGTCGAGCACGACGGCGAGGACAAGGCCATGCGTGATATCCGCAAGCACATGGCCTGGTACCTGATGGGCTTCCCGGTGGGATCGGCGCTGCGCCGGCAGTTCGCCACCGTGACCAGCCTGGCGCAGATCGCGGATCTGGCCGGGCAGCTGGAGCCGGACGTGCCGTTCCCGGCCGACGCGCTCGGCCCGCGCGGGCGCCAGGGTTCCCCGCAGACCAAGGTGGCCCTCCCCGACGGCTGGCTCGACGACCCTGAGGACGCGACCGTGCCCACCGCCGCCGACGTCATGCACAGCGGCGGCTGAGTCATCTACTGCGGCGGCTGAGTCGTCGACAGCGGCGGCTGATCGCTCCCCGTTTCGAGTTCGATCCGATCACCGCCCGGCGCAGCTCCCGGGCGTTGTGGCGACGCCCTGGCACACTTTGCGAAGCGTGCCCAACCGGGCGTGCGACATACCCGACAAAGCAGAAAAACCGCCCTCACCTGCGGTGGACATACGTTCGAGTGGTCCGTCGTGGCGAAATCGTTATCATGGCCCTCGGCATCAGAAGCAAAGTGAGGTTCGTTGGTGGGTGACGATCGGTACGGGCGTACGCCACGACCCGGCGGTCGCGCCCCCTGGGAGCGCTACCACGCGGACGGGGACGATCCGGCGCGCACCGGCCGCCGCTCGCGGCACACCGACGACGCCGAACCCGCTGCCGCCGCACCCATTTCGGTCCAGGACCTGGTCGAGCGCGTGGACAGCGAACGCCAGACCCGCCGGCGCCGCGCCGAACCGGAGACTCCGAACGAACCCGAAGTCGAGGCGAGCAGCGAAACCCCCGGGCCGAACGGCTCGGCACCCGTGCCGCCGCAACCGGCAGCCCCACCGGCTCCCGTGCCCGCCACCGGATCGCAGCCGGCGGCCTCGACCGGCGCGCAGCCCGCGGCGAACACCGGGTCCCAGCGCACTGTGCGCGACACCAGCCACCTACGCCGGGTCGCGAGCGCACCGGGCAATCGCGGCGCGCGCCCGGCCGACCCGACCGCGGATCCGGTCACCGTGGAACTGCCCCCGGTCGCCGAGACCGCACCGCCACCGGCCGCACCCGGCGCGGCCGCCCGCACCCGGGCGCTGCTCGCGCGAAAGGTCAAGTCGCCCGCCGACTATCCGACCACCGCGCTCCCGGCGGCCGTGGGACCCGCACCGGCCAAATGGGTTTCGAGCACGCGCCGCCGCCGCAACCGGCGGCTGCGGCTGGCCGGCCGCGCCACGCTCGCCCTCGTCGCCGTCATCGCGCTCATCGTGACCGGCACCGGCTGGAGCTACCTGCGCGCCAAGGACAGCAATTTCCAGCAGGTTTCCGCACTCGACGACAACTCACCCGACGTCGTCGACGCCGACGGCCAGACCGGTGACGAGAACTTCCTCATCGTCGGCACCGACACCCGCGCGGGCGCCAACGGCAGCCTCGGCGCGGGCAGCGTGGACGACGCCGAGGGCGCGCGCTCCGACACCGTCATGCTGGTCAATATCCCCGCCAACCGGTCCCGCGTGGTCGCCGTCTCCTTCCCTCGCGACCTGGACGTCTCCCGCCCGGTCTGCGAGGGCTGGGACAACGACAAGGCCGCCTACAGCAGCGAGAAGTTCCCCGCAGCCGACGGCGACAAGCTCAACGCCACCTACGCCCTCGGCGGGCCCAAGTGCCTGACCAAGGTGATCACCAAACTGTCCGGCCTGAAGATCAACCACTTCGTCGGCATCGACTTCTCCGGCTTCGAATCCATGGTCAACGTGGTCGGCGGCGTCGAGGTGTGCACCACCAAGCCGCTGGTCGACGAGATCCTCGGCACCGTGCTCACCACGCCGGGCAAGCAGGTCGTGAACGGCTCCACCGCACTGGACTACGTGCGCGCCCGGCACGTGTACGGCGAGGAGCGCAGCGACTACGACCGCATCAACCGGCAGCAGCGGTTCCTGTCCTCGCTGCTGCGCAGTGCGCTGTCGAGCAAGGTGCTCTTCGATCCGGGCAAGCTCAACGGCTTCATCGATGCCTTCGCCAAGCACTCCTTCATGGACAACGTCAGCACCAAAGACCTGCTGACACTGGGCCGTTCGATGCAGAAGATGCAGGCCGGGGCCATCACCTTCCTGACCGTCCCCACCGCGGGCACCACCTCCTACGGCAACGAGATCCCGCGCGAATCGGATATCAAGGCCATCTTCCGCGCCATCATCGACGACCAGCCGCTGCCCGGCGAGAAGAAGACCGACCCGCCGCCCAGCGCCAGCACCGCGCCCGTGGCCAAGCCCAAGCTGGCTGCGGTGGATCCGAGCACCTTTTCGGTGCAGGTGTCCAACGGCTCCGGCCAGGCGGGCATCGCGAGCACCACGGCGACCAAGCTGGCCGCGCAGGGCTTCCAGATCTACAGCACCGGCAACTACGCCGACGGCACCTCGCCCAGGACCAAGGTCCGCTATTCCAGCGGCCACGAGGCCGAGGCCGGGACGGTGGCCAGTGCCATTCCGGGCGCCATCCTGGAACCGGCGGGCGGGCTGGGCAGCATTGTCGAAGTGGTCGCCGGCTCCGATTTCACCGGCACCGTGAAGGCGCCCACCGCCTTCGGGCAGCCGCTGCCCGACACGCCGAGCGATTCCGGCGGACCCAGTGCGGCTCCGGTCACACTTCCGTCCGATCTCGAGCACGTCAACGCCGCCGACGACCTCTGTAAGTGACCGCGCGTCCCACTGGCCGGAACTGCGGCATCGACGCTGGAACCGACCGGCACCGACGGTTAACCCGCAGTTGGTGACTTGGTCAGCGGTCGGCACTAATGTCTTGAATCATGCGTGTCATCTACAACGAACAAATGGCCGAGCTCGCCGATCTGCTCGGCGGCATGGCCGGGCTCGCCGGATCGGCGATGGAGCGGGCCACCCAGTCCCTGCTCACCGCCGATCTCGAGCTCGCGGAGCAGGTGATCACCGAATACGACCGCATCGCCGAGATGATCCAGCTGGCCGAGGAGAAGGCCTTCGCGCTGCTGGCCCTGCAGGCCCCCGTCGCCGGTGATCTGCGGCAGGTGGTCAGCGCGATCCAGATCGTCTCCGATGTGAACCGGATGGGCGTGCTGGCGCTGCACGTGGCCAAGATGACCCGGCGTCGCTTCCCGGCGCACGCTGTGCCGGAGGCCGTCAACAGCTACTTCGCCGAGATGGGCCGGGTCGCGGTCAAGATGGGCGCCACCGCCAAGGAGGTGCTGGAGTCCCGCGATCCCGAGCGGGCCGCCAAGCTCACCGACGACGACGAGGCGATGGACGACCTGCGCAAGCACCTGTTCACGCTGATCATGGACCGCGACTGGCAGTTCGGCGTGGCGGCGGCCGTGGACGTGGCCCTGCTGGGCCGCTACTACGAGCGCTTCGCCGACCACGCCGTCGAGATCGGGCGTCGCGTGGTGTTCCTGGTCACCGGCGTGCTGCCGCCCGACCCGGACTCCGAGAAGGAAAGCATCTAGGACGAGGAAGGAGGGAGTTCCGGGGCGACCCCGGAACTCCCTCCTTTCGGTGCGGGTCAGTCCTCGCCGGACTCGCGCCAGCCCATCAGGATCGATCGACCTCGTTCGGGGCGCCACGGGAGCGTCGCGGCCACGATGACCGCGCACACCACCAGGGTGCCGACCGCGACATAGGACGCGGCCTCGGCGCCCTGCATGGCCGCGACCTTCATGGCATGAATCAGCTCCGACTTCGCCTGCGCCAGTAGCGGATTCACCGGCGCCTTCACGATCCCGATGATGCTGATGGGCGTATTGCCCGCCAGTTCCTTCTGCTGCGCGTTCATGATCTGCGCGGGAATCGCGTCGATCCGGCCGCCGATCTTCCCGGCGTAGACCGAGGTCATGATCGAGCCCAGCAGGGCCACCCCGAGCGCGCCGCCCACCTCACGTGTGGTGTCGTTGACCGCCGAGCCCGCCCCCGCCTCCTCGATCGGCACCGCGCCCATGATGGATTCGGTCGCCGGCCCCTGCACCACCGCGAAGCCCAGGCCCATCAGGATCATGGACACCACAACCGGTCCCAGATAAGGGGTTTCGACGGTGGTCCGGCCCGCGATGTACATGGCCACCGCCAGGATCAGCAGCCCGGACACCAGCATGGCCGTGGTGCCCACCCGCTGCGCCAGCATGGTCGCGATGGGTGCGCCGAAGCCCACCGCCACCGCGAAAGGCAGTGAGTGGATGCCGAATTCGAGCGGCGAGAGCTCCTTCACGCCCTGGAAGTACTGGGTGATCAGGAACAGGAAGCCGAACGCCGAGAAGTAGGACACCGTGATGGCCAGCGACGGCAGCGCGAAGCGGCGATTGCGGAACAGCCGCATGTTCAGCACCGGCGTGGGCACCCGCAGCTCCCAGCCCACGAACGCGGCCAGCAGGGCGATCGAAAGCAGATAGCCCGCAAGGCTTTCGGTCGCGAACCAGCCATGCTTGGGGGCCTCGATGATGGACCACACCAGCGCGGTCACCCCGGCCAGGGACAGCAGGATGCCGATCCGGTCGAGCCGATCCACCTGGTCGGCACGGGATTCCGGCACGGTGGCCAGCACCGCCCCGATGCCCACCAGCGCCACGGGGACATTGATCCAGAACACCGAGTGCCAGGAGAAGTACTCGAGCAGCCAGCCACCGACGGTCGGGCCGATGGCGACGGCGATGCCGGCCATGGCCGTCCACAGCGCGATGGCGGCGGCGCGTTCGCGGGCCGCGGTGAAGATATTGGTGATGAGCGCCAGCGTGGCCGGGAAGACCACGGCCGCGAACACGCCCATGCCGGCGCGCGCGGCGATGACCTGTCCGAGGCCGGAGGAGAGTGCGCCGGCCGCGGACATGACCGCGACGCCGCTGAGTCCGATGATCATGAACAGCCGTCGCCCGAACCGGTCGCCGAGGTGTCCCATGGCGAGCAGCAGGCCGGAGAAGGCCAGGGTGAACGCGTCCACGATCCATTGCAGGCCGCTCATGTCGGCCTGCAGCTGTACGGCCATGGACGGCAGGGCCACATTGACCAGCGTGTTGTCCAGGACCACCAGCAATTCCGCGAGACAGATGGCGATCAGGGCCGCCACCTTGGCCCGCTGCGGCAGTTCCGCCGCGGCCTGTCCGGATCCCGGGCTCGCCGTTGAGACGGTCATCCGACACCTCCTTACTAAACCAATCGGTTTACCAACGAGGGCAGGTTAACTGTTACCGTCAGTTGCACACAATGGCATGCTCGGAAGATATGACCTACGACACGTTCCGGCCTGAGCCACGACAAAGGAAGAAGCGGCCCAGCCTGCAAGAGCCGGACCGCTTCCTGACGCCGAATCGTTCGTGGCAACTGATTTCATGCCGACCGGGGTAACTCCCCGGGTACCCCCGAAATTGGTTCGGCGACCAACCGGCGGCACGCATACACGACCGCCCACGGCTCTCAGCCGTGCGCTGAAGGCACGGAGAGGCGGGCGAGTCTGTTCTTTAGCCGAAGCGACCCGAGATGTAGTCCTCGGTCTGCTTCTGCGACGGGTTGGAGAAGATCTTCTCCGTCTCGTCGATCTCGATGAGCTTGCCGGGCTTGCCCTGCGCCTCCAGATTGAAGAATGCGGTCTGGTCACTCACACGCGCGGCCTGCTGCATGTTGTGGGTGACGATGACGATGGTGAACTCCTTCTTCAGCTCGGTGATCAGATCCTCGATCGCGAGCGTGGAGATGGGGTCCAGCGCCGAACACGGCTCGTCCATGAGCAGCACGTCCGGCGACACCGCGATGGCGCGGGCGATGCACAGACGCTGCTGCTGACCACCGGAGAGGCCGCCGCCCGGCTTGTCGAGGCGGTCCTTGACCTCGTTCCAGAGGTTGGCGCCGCGCAGCGACTGCTCGGCCACCTCGTCCAGCTGGGACTTGTTGCGAATGCCCTGCAGCTTCAAGCCCGCCACCACATTGTCGCGAATCGACATGGTGGGGAACGGGTTCGGCCGCTGGAACACCATGCCGATGGTGCGGCGCACGCCGACCGGATCGACCTGGGCGCCGTAGATGTCCTCGCCGTCGAGCAGCACCGCGCCCTCGACACGGGCCTCCGGGGTCACCTCGTGCATGCGGTTGAGCGCGCGCAGCACGGTCGACTTGCCACAACCGGACGGACCGATGAACGCGGTCACGCTGCGCGGCAGCACCGTCAGCCCGACATTGGCGACCGCATGGAACTTGCCGTAGTAGATATTGAGGTCTTTGACGTCAATTCGCTTGGCCATCAGTCTTTCCTTCTATCGGTTCCGCGTCAGCAGCTTGTTGACCGCCGCGGCGGCGAGGTACAGCAGCGCGATGATCAGGATCAGGGTCAGCGCCGCACCCCAGATGCGCTCGCGGCCGGCGGGCTCCGGATTCGACAGCTCCTGGTACATCAGCAGCGGAAGCGAGGCCATATTGCCGTTGAAGACATCGAAGTTGATGGCCTTCGAGTAACCCACCAGCACCAGCACCGGCGCGGTCTCACCCATGACACGGGCGACGGCCAGCAGCATGCCCGAGATCATGCCCGGCGCGGCGGTCGGAATCACGATCCGCACAATGGTTTTCCACTTCGGAATGCCGAGGGCGTAAGAGGCTTCCCGCAATTCGTCCGGAACCAGCTTGAGCATCTCCTCGGTGCTGCGCACCACCACCGGCAGCATGAGCAGCACCAGGGCCAGCGACACCGCGAAGGCGCTCTGCGGGTTGCCGAAGGTGGCGATCCACAGCGCGAAGATGAACAGCGCGGCCACGATCGAGGGCACACCGGCCAGGATGTCCACCATGAAGGTGGTGGTCTTGGCCAGCCAGCCCCGGCCGTACTCGACCAGGAAGACGGCGGCCATGATGCCGAGCGGCACCGCGATGATCGCGGCGATGCCCGACTGCACGATGGTGCCGTAGATGGCGTGGTAGACACCGCCGGCGTGCTGATCGGGCAGCACACCGTTCTGCGACTTGGTCCACCAGTCGATATTGGCGACGGCCTTCGCGCCCTTCTGGATCACCACGTACAGCACCCAGAGCAGCGGCACCAGGGCCAGGCCGAAGCACAGCCAGACCAGGCCGGTGGCGACATTGTTCTTGAGCCGGCGGGCGACGCTGACATGCCGGAAGGTCGGCGCCTTGATCGGCTTGTCGAGTGTGGTGGTCATCCGTTGACCTTCCCGCCGGCCGCCAGCCGAGCCAGTGCGTTGACGACGAACGTCAGAGCGAACAACACGAAACCGGCGGCGATGTAGGCGCCGGTCGGCAGCTTCGAGCTGAATTCCGAAGCGGCCGAGGCGATCTTGGAGGCGAAGGTGTAGCCGCCGTCGAACAGCGACCAGTGGCCGGCCTTGGTCGAGGTGCGCAGCACGATCAGGACCGCGATGGTCTCACCGAGCGCGCGGCCCAGGCCGAGCATGGAACCGGCGATCACGCCCGAGCGGCCGAACGGCAGCACGGTCAGGCGCACCACTTCCCACTTGGTGGCGCCCAGCGCCTGCGCCGCCTCGATCTGCGAGCGCGGGGTGAGGCCGAAGACCTCACGGCTGACGGAGGTGATGATCGGCAGGATCATCACCGCCAGCACCACACCGGCGGTGAAGATGGTGCCGCCGCCGGCGATGCTGACGTTGCCGTCGGAGAACAGGAACAACCAGTTCAGATTCCTGTTCAGGAAGTCCTGGAAGGGCCCCAGCTTGGGAGCCACGACCAGGAGACCCCAGAGACCGAACACGATCGACGGCACGGCCGCCAGCAGATCCACGATGATCGAGAACGGCCGTGCGAGCGCCTTCGGCGAATACTGCGTCAGGAACAGCGCGATGCCCACACCGATCGGCACGGCGATCGCCAGCGCGAACACCGAGCTCAGCACCGTGACCATGAACAGGTCCTTGATGCCGAAGCGCAGGTTGTTCTCGTCCTTGACGTTGAACTCGGTGGTGGTGAAGAAATTCGCCTTGTTCGCCATGATCGAAGGCCACGCCCGGATCAGCAGGAACAGTGCGATCAGGGCGATGGCGGCGACGATGATCCCGCCGGCGGCCGTGGCCGCCGAGCGGAACGCGAACTCCGCGCCGAACTTCGTGGGTGCGCCGCGCCCCGCGGCCGGTTTGGTGCTGGGTTCGGTCGGCATCAGCGCAGTATCCCCCGGCAGTTGGGCACGGTCATCCCTCGGGTCGGTCGAAACGGACAGACCCGAGGATGCAGCTTCATCGTGCACGGTCATCGTGGTTTTTCGATCAGGCGATCACTGAATGGCGTTGATCGCGGTCGTCAGCTTGGTCTTGAACGCGTCCGGCAGCGGCACGTAGCCGGCGTCGGCGAGACCGGTCTGGCCGTTGCCGACCGCCGAGGTCAGGAACGCCTTGACGGCCTTGGCGGTGTCGGCGTCGCTGTACTTCGAGCAGACGATCTCGTAGGTGGCCAGCATGATCGGGTACGCGCCCGCGGTGGTGGGCTTGTAGATCGAGCTGTTGTCCAGCACCAGGTCGTTGCCCTCACCCTTGACCTTGGCGGCGTCGACGGCCTTGCCCGCGGACTCGGCGGTCAGCTCGACCGGCTTCGGGTCGTTGGAGGTGGCGGTGGTCAGCACGCGCACGGTGGACAGCTTTTGCGCCTTGGCGAAGGACCACTCGGTGTAGGTGATGGTGAACTTGGTGTTCGCGACCGCGCCCGAGGTGCCGTCCGAACCCTTGGCGCCCTCACCGACGCCACCGTTGAACGCCTTGCCCGCGCCCTTGGTGTAGCCACCGGCGGCGGTCAGGTACTTCTGGAAGTTGTCGGTGGTGCCCGACTCGTCGGAGCGGAAGATCACGCCGATCTTGTCCGACGGCAGCTTGTCGGCCTTGTTGGTGTTCAGGGCCTTGATCTGCGGGTCGTTCCAGGTGGTGATGTCACCGGAGAAGATCTTGGCGAGGGTCGGCGGGTCCAGGACCAGGTCGTCCAGGCCGGGGATGTTGTAGGCGACGGCGATCGGGCCGAAGACGGCCGGCAGGTTCCAGGCCGGGCTGCCGCAGCGGCCGGCGGCCTTGTCGGTCTCACCCTTGGCGCTGTCCAGCGGCGAGTCCGAACCGGCGAAATCGGTCTGGTTGCCGATGAATTCGTTCACGCCGGCGCCGGAGCCCGAGCCGGTGTAGTCCAGCTTGGCGCCGCTGCAGTTCGCCTGGTAGGCGGCGACGAAGCGGTCCATCGCGTTCTTCTGGGCGGTCGAGCCGCTGGCCTTCAGCGACGACTTGCCGCCACACGCGACGTCGATCTTGGCGGCGCCGCTGGTGGTGCTGTTGTTGTCACTGCCACACGCGGACAGAGTCAGGGCACCGGCCGCGGCCAACACACCGAGCAGGGCGCTGCTGCGCTTGAGATTCACCTATTCCTCCGGGAATCACGATTGCACGTCCAACCCCTCAACGGTCGGACGGGCGCGATCTGGCGGCTGTTCGCTGCGAACTAGCGCACCGGGCAGCGGTCTGCGGCCCACTTGCAACGTAAGGGCGCCTGGTTGACAGTTGGACCAGCGCAGGTGAACGAGAGATGAACAACCCACCCTCTTTGCGGCACACCGGATGTGACATTAGCCGCACTGTTGCCGAAGGGTTTTCAGGACCCGCTCGAGTAGGCGACGTCGATGTGGAATCGACTGAAACCGAGCCGGGTGTAGGTGTGAACGGCCGCGGTGTTGTCACCCTCGGTGTAGAGCAGCACCGCGCCGAGACCGCGGTCCCGCAGATAGTGCAGACCCGCCAGGGTCAGCAGCCGGCCGAGACCGCGCCCCTGCGCATCGGGGTCGATGCCGACCACGTAGACCTCACCGATCGGCGGGGACTCGTCGGAATGCACCTTGGTCCAGTGGAATCCGAGAACGCGGTCCGGCCGCGCCGGATCCACGGCGATGAACAGGCCCTTGGGATCGAACCAGGATTCGGCGCGGCGGGCGTCGATATCGCGCTCGGTCCAGCCGCCCTGTTCGGGATGCCAGGAGAAGGCCGCGCTGTTCACACGCAGCAGTTCGGCATCGTCGGAAGGCCCTGTGTAGGTGCGCAGTTCGAGTCCGTCGGGCACCGTCAATTCCGGTAGCTCCGAATTAGCCAATTCTCTTCGCATTTGCCACAATTCACGCGAAACGGACAAGCCCAACCGGGCCGCCACCACCCGCGCGGGCGGCAGGTCACCGTGCGCCCAGACCCGCGCACCCGGCCCGCCCGCGGCCAGTGCGGCGGCCACCAGACCTGCGCCGATCCCGTTCCCGCGGGCCGCCGGATCCACGGCGACCTCCGCCATGGCCGGATGCTCGTCATGGGCCGGAACCAGATTCGCGTACCCGGCGACCACGCCATCGCGGATGTCCACCAGATGTCGTGCGGGCGAATCATTTCCGAGCGAGAGCACCGCTTGTTCGGATACCGGTGCCACACCGTCGGCGGCGGTGGCGCGCTCCAGGACCGCGCGCACCTGCGCGGCGGTCTCGGCGGGCAGGCGGTCGGTCCAGGAGGTCATCAGAGCGCGCCGTTCGCCGTGGTCAATTCGGAGTCGTCGGTGCCGTCGGAGTCGGGGAAGGCGACCGCGTCGCCCTTACCGGCCGTGCGCGCGGGACGCACCGCCTTGTAGCCGACATTGCGGACCGTACCGATCAGCGACTCGTATTCACTGCCCAGCTTGGCGCGCAGGCGTCGCACGTGCACGTCCACGGTGCGGGTGCCGCCGAAGAAGTCGTAGCCCCAGACCTCCTGCAGCAGCTGGGCACGGGTGAACACCCGGCCGGCGTGCTGCGCCAGGTACTTGAGGAGTTCGAACTCCTTGTAGGTCAGGTCGAGCGGTCGGCCGCGCAGCCGGGCGGTGTAGGTGCCCTCGTCGATCACCAGCTCGCCGAGGGTGATCTTGCCGGTGTTCTCCGGGCTGGCGACCCCGCCGTTGCGGGCCACCAGCAGGCGCAGCCGGGCGTCGAGTTCAGCGGGCCCGGTGCCGGGCAGCAGGATGTCGTCGAGTCCCCAGTCCGCGTTCACCGCGACCAGACCGCCCTCGGTCAGCACGGCCACCACCGGCACCGACGATCCGGTGCTGCCCAGCAAACGGCACAGTCCCCGCGCGGCGGCCAGATCGGTGCGGGCATCGACCAGCGCCACATCGGCGGAACCCGCCTCGAGCAGCGATGCCACCTCGGTCGGCGCGGGTCGCACGTGGTGCGGCAGCAACGCCAGCGACGGCAACACCGACTCGGGGTTGGGGTCGGAGGTCAGCAGGAGCAGCTCCATGAGGGCCCTCCATCCCATCTGGCATGTGTGTGGCTACCGCACTGTCCGCCACTACCTCATGCAGGTCATCACAGGTAATCGCTGCCTACATTAGCGTGTCTCGGCCGACACCCTCGTATTCCGGCCAGCCGTCGCAACCGTTCGGTCCGGTCCGCTTCCGATTCACCCGTCATTCACCGGGCCGCGACCGGCCCGAGTCGGACGTCTGCGGGTGGTAACGACACACCTCCCTATTAGGGTGCAGCTATGCGTTTCCGGAGGCTGCTCATCGGACTGCTCTGCCTGGCAGGGCTGGCCGTCCTACTCGATTTCGGGGTAGCGGCGTATTCCGAGTACCGGGTCTCGCGACTGCTGCGGACCGGTTCGGACCTGAGCGCCGATCCGGAGATCACCATTCACGAGTCGCTGCGGCACCCGTTCGTCGCCCAGGCGCTGGACGGTCAGTACGGAAATATCGATGTCCGCGCCCGCGCCATGCGCCCGGACATTCCCGGCCGGATCACGGTCGAGGCCAATCTGACCGGCGTGCACCTGTCGATGCGCAATCTCATCGACGGCGATGTGGGCCAGGTCCCGGTGGACGAGGTGCAGGCCCGCATGCGCATCGAGCCGACCGAGCTGGGCCGGCTGTTCAAGATTCCGGACCTGCAGGTCTTCGGCCCGCCCACCGACAAGTCCGACGGCTCCGGCGGTTCCGGCAGTGTCCCCACGACCAACGGGGGCACCATCATCCTGGAGGGCACCGTGCCGGTCGGCCCGGACGCCGACACCGTGGCGGTCACCGACCCGCGCGGCGACGGCGGCGAGAAGGTGACGAAGAAGAAGGTGCACGTGCTGGCCGATCTGCGGCTGGTGGGCGACGAGGTGCGGATCACCGCCACCGCCATCGCGGGCCGGGATCTGCAGGCCGACACCGATTCGGTGCTGCCCGACCAGGACCGGATCGTCATCCCCGAGCAGGACCGGCCCGCGGTGCTGGCCCGCTTCACCCGTACCCTCGACACCAAGAACATGCCGTTCGGCATCGTCCCGACCCGGGTCCAGGCCAGCGGCGGGCAGATCGTCGTGGAGGGCGTCGGCCGCAATGCGATCGTCGACCTGGACAGGTTGCAGAAACAATGATCGCGATCGTGATCCTGGTGGTCATGCTGGTCCTGGCGACCGGCGTGGGAATCCTGGTGCGCCGCAACGAGGGTCGCGTGCGCGCCGCCGCCGCGCCGAATCCGCCTGAGCCCGAATCGAATCGGGCCGCACTGCTGGCCGCGGCCGGCGTGATCCCGGGACGGCCCGCCGTGCTGCACTTCTCGGCCGACTGGTGCGGCCCGTGCGCGGCGGTGCGCCGGGTGGTCGCGTCGGTGGTCGGCGAGCTGGAGTCGGCCGAGGTGCCGCCACTGGATCTCGAGGTCGACATCGACGCGTATCCGGAGCTGGCGCGCGAGCTGAACGTGCTCTCGCTGCCCACCACTTTCGGATTGGATTCTCGAGGATTGGAACGCTTCCGTATCTCCGGCGTTCCGAAGGCGGCGGATCTGCGCACGTCATTGGCCCCTTTAACGGTCGCCGGCTCCGCTGAGTGATCAGCATTACGGACCCCGGGTCCAATTTCCCCCGAAAATTGGGTAAACTCCCTCTCGTGCAATCCAACCGCGAGCTGATGCTCACCCGACGCCGCACGGTAGACCTGTGCCGGCTCGGTGGTTGTTGCTGCCTGTGCCGCTAGCCGGTCGGCCTTTCGTATTCCTCTGTCGCCGACCGGATTTGTCCCGCTGTCGAGAGATCGTTTCGATCCTCCGGCGATCTGGCCAATACACCTTCAGCGCAGGAGTACTCCCATGTCGAACCCTCATCCGAGCACATCACCCGCAGGACAGGTGGATGTCCGCGGCCCCCGCTTCGCCGCCTGGATCACCACCGCGGTGCTCGCCCTCGTTCTGATCCTCGCCGCCGTCTCGGTTCCCGCCGCCACCGTGCTGCTGGCGCTGCAGGCCATCGTGTTCGGCCTGGGTGCGGCCTATGGTCCGCGCCGGAGCCCGTACGGCCGGGTCTACGCCACCGTGGTCGCCCCGCGCGTCGGTGCGCCGACCGAGCTGGAACCCGTTGCGCCGCTGCGGTTCGCGCAGCTGGTCGGCCTTGCCTTCGCGGTGCTGGGCGTGCTGGGCTTCGCCGCCGGCAGCCCCGTGGCGGGCGCGATCTTCACCGGATTCGCGCTGTTCGCGGCCTTCCTCAACGCGGCCTTCGGAATCTGCCTGGGCTGCAAGATCTATCCGCTGGTCGCGCGGTTCCGCTCGTCCCCGGGCAGCGCCGTCCCGACCTCGACCAGCTCCGTGAACTCCTCTGTCTGACCCCCGACCGTCCATCCCTCAACCACACGAACGCAACGCCTGTACCGGCACCGCATCGAAAGGAACAACATGGCTCGCTCCGATGTCCTGGTCTCCGCAGACTGGGTCGAAGAGAACCTCAACACCCCGGGCGTGGTCCTCGTCGAGGTCGACGAAGACACCTCGGCCTACGACCTGGGACACATCGAGGGCGCCGTGCGTCTCGACTGGAAGAAGGACCTGCAGGACCAGGTTCGCCGCGACTTCGTGAACCAGGAGCAGTTCTCTGCCCTGCTGTCCGAGCGTGGCATCGCCAACGACGACACCGTGGTGCTGTACGGCGGCAACAACAACTGGTTCGCGGCCTACGCCTACTGGTACTTCAAGCTGTACGGCCACCAGGACGTCAAGCTGCTCGACGGCGGCCGCAAGAAGTGGGAGCTGGACGGCCGTGAGCTGACCAAGGAGATCAAGGACCGCGCTGCCACCGAGTACAAGGCCGCCGCGCAGGACCTGTCCATCCGCGCCTTCCGCGACGAGGTCATCGAGGCCATCGGCGCCAAGAACCTGGTCGACGTGCGCTCCCCCGACGAGTTCTCGGGCAAGATCCTGGCTCCCGCGCATCTGCCGCAGGAGCAGTCGCAGCGTCCGGGCCACATCCCGACCGCCATCAACGTGCCGTGGTCCAAGGCCGCGAACGAGGACGGCACCTTCAAGAGCGACGCCGAGCTGGCGGAGATCTACAAGGAGGCCGGGCTGGACGGCGACAAGCTGACCATCGCCTACTGCCGCATCGGTGAGCGTTCCTCGCACACCTGGTTCGTGCTGCAGGAGCTGCTGGGCCACCAGAACGTCAAGAACTACGACGGGTCCTGGACCGAGTACGGGTCCCTCGTCGGTGCACCGATCGAGTTGGGAGCGTAATTACCTATGTGTGCAGCACCTACCCAGGGCCAGGCCCTGCCCGCCAACGTCGACGTCGAGAAGGAGACGGTCATCACCGGCCGCGTCCTGACCGCTGACGGCCAGACCGTCGGTGGCGCGTTCGTCCGCCTGCTGGACGGCAACGGCGACTTCACCGCCGAGGTCGTGGCCTCGGGCACGGGCGACTTCCGCTTCTTCGCGGCGCCGGGCACGTGGACCCTGCGCGCGCTGTCCGCGTCCGGCAACGGCACCGTCGAGGTGTCGCCGGAGGGCGCCGGCATCCACAACGTGGACGTCAGCGTCGCCAAGTAGGCGAAACATCAAGAACGGCCCCGGGATTCGTGATCCCGGGGCCGTTCTCGTACGTGCCGGAGTTTTCCCGGGGTCGTTTTCATGTGATCCCGGCGGTGCGATTAGACTCCGAGCCGTGGTGCTTACCTTCGAGATTCTGCTGGTTCTCGTCTCCGTGCTGATCGCCTGGTTCGGTCTGTACGTCCTCTACCGCCTGTTCACCGAGTCGTGACAGATCCGGCCCACGAGAACATCGAAAACGGAGTGGCCAACGGTTCGTCGTCGTCGACGCCGATCGTTCGCCACGACGAGGGCGCGAAGCCCGCTGATGCTGCCGCCCCCCGGCGCAGCGGCGACCAGGCGGTCGCGGACGCGGCCGAGCGCGCCAAGTCGACCGGGTCGCTGAACGTTCCGACGCTCCCCGATCTGCCGTTGCCCGTCGATACCGCGAACCTGCGGCTGGGCCCGGATCTGAGTTCCTCCATGCTCGCGCTGCTGCCGCTGGTCGGCGTGTGGCGCGGTGAGGGCGAGGGCAATGATTTCGAGACCGGCGACTACCGCTTCGGTCAGCAGATCATCGTCTCGCACGACGGCGGCGACTACCTGACCTGGGAGGCGCGCTCCTGGAAGCTGGACGCCCAGGGCGAGTACGCGGGACCGGATCTGCGGGAGAGCGGTTTCTGGCGGGTCGGCATCGACGGTGACGACGAGGTGCTGGAGCTGCTGCTCACCCACTCCACCGGCATTGTCGAGCTGTTCTACGGCCAGGCGCTCACCCAGTCCTCCTGGGAGCTGGCCACCGACGTGGTGATCCGCAGCCAGTCCGGCATCGTGGTGGGCGGTGCGAAGCGGCTCTACGGCATTGTCGAGGGCGGCGACCTGGGCTACGTCGAGGAGCGCATCGCCGCCGACGGCGCACTGGAGCCGCGGCTCTCGGCACGATTGCAGCGCTACATCGGCTAGCGGCCGATTCTCGACGCGACAACTGATTTCGCAGCGATGGGGGTACCTCTTGGGGTACCCCCAAAATTGTTTCGGCGCCCGACGCAGGCACGGAATGCCGACCGGGACGGCTCTCAGCCGCCCGCTGAAGTCGCGGGGAGGCGGAACAGTACGGCCCCCGAGTTGTACCCACGGATGCAACGTTCACGTGGGTCCGGTCGGACGGACCGTAACTCGGGGGCCGGGTGACTGCCTTGGATTCGCGAGGGCTCGCGCGATCGGAATCCGATTGCAGCGGTAGCGCCTAGCTGGCAGCCACCTCACGCGTCCTAGAAATCATTCTCGAACCACCTCCTTCCTGTGTACCGACGAAATTAGTCGGATGAGACGGTGGCGGCAACGTATTTTCTCGGATTGCGAAATCGCAGGTCAGACCGGCGTTGTGGGAATAGATCGAGCGATGGCGACGGTTCCGCCCGGCTCGACGCGAACGATGGTGTCCGCCTTCGTGTCCGGCGGCAGCTGGTGGGTGACGACGACCACGGTGCGGTCGCGCTCCACCAGGCCACTGGATTCGTCGAGCAGGCGGCGCAGCAGCTCGGCCCCGGCTTCGGCCTCCAGGTGCTCGGTGGGTTCGTCGAGCAGCAGCACGCGGGCCGGGGAGAGCAGGGCGCGGGCCAGCAGGAGGCGCCGGCGCTGACCGCCCGAGACCGCGGCCGCGCCGCCGACCAGATCGGTCTCGACGCCGTCGGGGAGGGAGTCCAGCCAGTCGCCGGCTCCGACCGCGCGCAGGGCGGATTCGGCCTCGCCCGGGGTGATGTCGCCGCGGGCCACGCGCAGGTTCTCCAGCACCGTGGTGCCGAACAGGTGCGCGTCCTCGGCGAAGAAGGTGACGCCCGGGCGCGGCGTCTCGAAGAGCCCAGCCCAGGACATCAGCAGCGTGGTCTTGCCCGCGCCGCTGGGGCCGACCACGGCGATCCGACGGCCCGGCGGCAGTGCGGGGAGATTCGGTGCGGGAGCCTCGGATACGCCGTGCTCGAGCCGATCCAGGCGGTGCAGGGCGGCGCGGCCGGTGGTGAGGGCCTGCGCGGCGGCCGGCAGCACCGCCACGGCCTCGAAAGCGGACAGCGGGACCAGGACCAGCACCGTGAACGCCATCGGGGTGATGCCGCCCGGCGGGACGGTCTGGAAGCCCGCGGTCGGGATGGGAGAACCGCTGCCGTACAGCACGATTCCGATGAGCAGCGCACCCAGCACGCTCGCCCCGATGGACAGCGGCAGCACCGCCGCGGCCCACGCGCTGCGCGCCGCCGCCCGATCCTCCGCCGCGACCGCCCGCTGCCCCGCCGCGGCGGCCGCGCCGACCGCCGCGGAAAGCCGGCCCGCCACCCGCAATTCGGGTGCGTGGTCCAGCACGCTCAGCGCCTCGGCGGTGAACTCGGTGCGATCGGTCCGCACCGCGAGCTCCGCCTCCCGGGCCGCGCGCGCCGACAGCCACGGCGCGATGATGCCCGAAACGGCCAGCGCCACCGCCAGAATCACCGCCGCGAGCACCGAGATACTCGCCAGCAGTCCGACGGCCAGCAGCGATAGGATCAGCGCCACCGCGATCGGGACGAACGCGCGCACCACCACGGCGCCGAGATCGTCGATATCGCTCATGACCCGGCCGAGCAGTTCACCGCGCCGCAGATGCGTCGGATCCCCCTGCCGGGCTTCGTCTTCCGCGCCCGCCGGTCCGGCGGCATCGCCGTCCGCCGACCCGGTCCGCCGCAACCGCCAGATGTCCGCACCCGCCAGCGTCCGATAGGTCGTGGTCCGCGCGGTGCTCATGGACCGCAGCGCCACATCGTGAGTGGCCAGCCGCTCCAGATACCGGCACAGCCCGCGCGAAATACCCAGCGCCCGAACGGTCACCACGGCAATGCTCAGATCCAGTACCGGCGGCATCTGCCACGCCCGCGCAATCAGCCACGCCGCCAACGCCGCCAGCCCGAGCCCGCTCCCGAGCGCCAGCACCCCCCATCCCACCGACAGCGCCATCCGTCCCCGGGACAGCTCGAGCAGCTCCCGAATCCGCCGGAAATCGGCCAGTACCGGTCTCATCGCGCCGACACCTCCATCGAGCTCACCGCACCCGCGCTCCCGGCCGCGCCGCTCCCGGCTCGGCCGAGTGCGCCCCCGTCCGCTCGACGAGGACCCGGATCCGCTCGCGGACCTGATATTGACTTGGCGGCAGCGGTTTCCGGCGCGGGTCCGCAGGCGCCCGGATCCGAAGCGGCCGCTGACCCTTCGATCCCTGTTCCGGCGGATGCGCCGGAAGACCCTGGCGCGGCGTTGCCGCTGAGCTCGGCAGCCGAGTTCGTCGCCGCCTGTGATCGCCGTGGGGCAGCGGCCGTCGTATCCGACTGCGGTTCATGCTCGGACTGCGCCGTGGTCGTGGCCCGGACTTCGACCACGTGGTCTGCGATGGCGAGAACGGAGGGGCGGTGGGCGACCACGACGACGGTGGCTCCGGCGCGGGCGCGGGCGGTCAGGGCCGCGAGAACCGTTGTCTCGGAGGCGTCGTCGAGGTGGGCGGTGGGTTCGTCCAGGAGCAGGATCGAGCGTGGGGCGGCGAGGGTGCGGGTGAGGGCGAGGCGCTGGCGCTGGCCCAGGGAGAGGCCGATGCCGCCGGCGCCGAGCACGGTGTCCCAGCGGGATGGGAGGGTGGCCAGGACGGCGTCGAAACCGGTTGCGGCGCAGGCGGCGTCGACCTGGTCCGGGCCGGATGGCGGGCCCAGGAGTTCGAGGTTGGCGCGGAGGGTGCCGGGGACGAGGACGGGGCGCTGGGGGAGCCAGGCGATGTGGGACCACCAGTGGTCGGGGTCCAGATCGGAGACGGGTGTGCCGTCGACGAGAACGCTGCCGGCGTCCGGGGTGAGCAGGCCCAGGATGGCTTGCAGCGCGGTCGATTTGCCGCACCCGTTCGGACCGGTCAGGACGGTGACCGTGCCCGGCCGGAGGGCAGCGGACAGCCCTTCGGGGGCGGATCCGTCGCGGGACCGCACGGTGAGTTCGCGGATGTCGATGTGGCCGTGCAGGTTCCGGTGCTCGGGTGCGGCCGGCACGGGCGTCGGCGCCGCGGACGCGGTGTCCGGCTCGAGGATGGCGAAAGCCTTGTCGGCGGCGGCCATTCCGTCTTGGGCGGCGTGGAAACGTTCGCCGACGGCGCGCAGCGGGAGGTAGACCTCCGGGGCGAGGATGAGAGCGAGCAGGCCCGCGTACAGGCCCATGTGGCCGAACACCAGGCGCATGCCGATGCTGACCGCGACCAGAGCCACGCACAGGGTGGCGAGCATTTCCAGGACCATCGAGGACAGGAACGCCAAGCGCAGCGCCGACATGGTCCGGCGGTGCAGCACATCGCCGAGCTCGCGGACCCGGCCCGCCATGCTGCGCGGCGAATCGCCGTCTCCCCCACCGCTATCCGCGCGTCCTGTCTCGCGGCCGAGCGCGCGCAGGGTCGGCATGCCCGCGAAGAGGTCGAGGAGCTGGTCGGAGAGCCGGGTGGTGGCGGCCAGGGTGCCGGCGGATTTCCCCTGGGTGAGCAGGCCGATGAGGATCATGAAGATCGGGATCAGCGGCAGGGTGACGACGATGATCAGGCCGGAGACCCAGTCGTGCACCGCGATCACGGCCAGCACCACCGGTGGGACGAGCATCGCCAGCAGCAGGGCGGGCAGGTAGCCCGCGAGGTAGGCGCGCAGCCCGCTCAATCCGGAGCCGACCACGACCGCGAGTTCGGTGCGGCGGCTCTCCAATTCCCGCGGCGGGAGCTGGGCCCCGGCTGCCAGCGCGGCGGTCTCGAGTTCGGCGACCACCTGCGCCCCGGCCCGGTGCGCGAGCCGCGACTGCCACCAGGTGGCGGCCGCCCGGCACCCGACCGCGACCGCGAAGATCACCAGTTCGACGGTCCAGGAACCGATACGCCGCTGGTCCGGTTCGGTGATGACCCCCGCGAGCACCCGCGCCAGCGCGAGCGCGGCGACCACGATGCACCCCGTGGTGACCAGCGACAGCCCCACGCTCAGCCCGAGATACCTGCGGGCGGAGCGAGCGTGCCGCCACAATCGCGGGTCCACCGGTCGTGCCATGGTCGATCTCCTCTGCGAACGGGCGCGCCGGGCCCGTGGACATCACGTCCGGTGCGCCCGCTCCGTTCAGCTCTTCGCGGATTCCATGGGCAGCCCGATCGAGGCCGGGATCTGCTCCACGGTGAGCCGCTTGCGGAACACCCAGTACGTCCAAGCCTGGTAGATCAGCACGATCGGGACCAGGCCCACCGCGACCCAGCTCATCACCACCAGCGTGTAGTGGGTCGAGGACGCCGCCACGGTGCCGCCGCGGCCATCGACGGTGAGGCTGTACGCGTCATTGATGGTGGACGGCAGCACATCCGGGAACAGCGACCCGAACAGCAGCACGGTGGCCGCCGCGATGGTGACCGCGGTGCCGGTGAAGGCCCAGCCGTCCCGGCCCCGGATGGCGGCGAGACCCGCCACCACCAGTCCGACCACGGCCAGCACCAGCGGAATCCAGGTCCAGCCCTTACCGTGGGCGAGCTGGGTCCAGATGCCGAAGGACGCCACCACCACCGCGGTTGGCGCGAAGATCAGCCGGACGATGCGGTGGGCGTCGTCGCGCACCTCGCTGCCGGTCTTCAGGGCGATGAACAACGCGCCGTGCAGCAGGAACAGCAGCAGCGTGGCCAGCCCGCCGAGAATGCCGTACGGGTTGAGCAGGTCGAGCAGCGTGCCCTGGATGTGCTTGTGCTCGTTGAGCTGCACACCGCGCACGATGTTCGCGAAGGCCAGACCCCAGGCCAGCGCCGGAATCCACGAACCGAGCGCGATGCCCACGTCACACCAGGTGCGCCAGCGCGGATCGTTGATCTTGCCGCGCCACTCGATGGCGCAGGCCCGCGCGATCAGCCCGACCAGGATGAGCAGCAGCGCCAGGTAGAACCCGGAGAACAGGCTGGCGTACCACTCCGGGAAGGCGGCGAACATGGCGCCGCCGCCGGTGAGCAGCCACACCTCGTTGCCGTCCCACACCGGGCCGATGGTGTTGAGCACGGTCCGTTTCTTCTGCTCGTCGCCGCGACCGATGATCGGCATCAGCATGCCGACGCCGAAGTCGAAGCCCTCCAGCACGAAATAGCCGGTGAACAACACCGCGATCAGGAGAAACCAGAATTCTGGGAGACTCATCCTCGGCTCCTAGTAGGCGAAGGAAAGCTTCTCGACGGGCTCCCCGGTCATCTCCGGGCCCGTATCGGTGGACGCCTTCTCGGGTCCGGCGTTCACGTAGCGGCGCATCAGGTAGAACCACGCGATGGCCAGCAGTCCGTAGAGCGCCGTGAAGACGATCAGCGAGGTCAGCACCGTGCCCGCCGATACCCCGGAGACGCCCTGCTGCACCGTCATCCGGATGTGCTGGTCGCCGGTCGGGTTGGGCGCGACCACCCAGGGCTGACGGCCCATCTCGGTGAACACCCAGCCGGAGATATTGCCCAGGTAGGGGGTCGCGATGGCGAGCAGCGAAAGCCACTTGTACCAGGTCTGATCCGGTACCCGGCCGCGGCGGGTGACCCAGAATCCGGCCAGCGCCAACAGGATCGGGCCGGCCATGAAGCCGATCATGGCGCGGAAGGACCAGTAGGTCACGAACAGGTTGGGCCGGTAGTCGCCGACGCCGTACTTCTGGTTGTACTCGACCTGCAGGTCCTTGACGCCCTTCAGGGTGACGCCGGTGAAGTCGCCGCTGGCCAGCCACGGCAGCACGTAGGGCACCTCGATGAGGTGGTCGACGCTGTCGCAGTTGTTGTGGGTGCCGACCGTCAGGACCGAGAAGTCGGGGTCGGTCTGGGTGTGGCACAGCGATTCGGCCGAGGCCATCTTCATGGGCTGCTGCTTGAACATGAGCTTGCCCTGGATGTCACCGGTGAAGATGAGTGCGACCGAGGCGACCAGGATCACGTACAGGCCCAGGCGCGCGCTCGGCCGCCACATGGTGCGGGCCTCCTCGATCGGCGCGTCGCTGCTCTCGGCCTTGCCCTTGCGCGCATTGCGCACCATCCACCATCCGGCGATGCCCGCGACGAAAGTGCCTGCGGTGAGGAAGGATCCGGCCACCACGTGCGGGAAGGCGGCGAGGGTGGTGTTGTTGGTCAGCACCTCCCAGATGCTGTGCAGTTCGGCGCGGCCGGTCTCCGGGTTGTACTTCGCGCCGACCGGGTGCTGCATGAACGAGTTGGCCGCGATGATGAAGTACGCGGAGGCGTTGGTGCCGATGGCGACCAGCCAGATGCAGGCCAGGTGCACTTTCTGCGGCAGCCGGGTCCAGCCGAAGATCCACAGGCCCAGGAAGGTCGATTCCATGAAGAAGGCGACCAGCGCCTCCATGGCCAGCGGGGCGCCGAACACGTCGCCGACGAAGCGGGAGTATTCGCTCCAGCCCATGCCGAACTGGAATTCCTGCACGATGCCGGTGGCGACGCCGAGGGCGAAGTTGATCAGGAACAGCTTGCCGAAAAACTTTGTGAGCCTGAGCCAATGCTCCTTACCGGTGATCACCCAGGCGGTCTGCATGCCCGCGACGAGCGGAGCGAGGCCGATGGTGAGCGGCACCAGGATGAAGTGATAGACGGTGGTAATTCCAAATTGCCAGCGCGCCAGATCTACGACGCTCATCCGACCTCCCTGCCGATCTACGACATGACGTAGTATCAGACATTACGCCCATGGGAGCTCAGATCAACGTATGCCTCACCACAGCGTGCCAGATATTTGCCGGAATGTGACGGACACGCCGCGGCGAATCCCACCGGTCGCCGCCGGAACCTGGTGACCGTCAGGGAAACCCGGGCCGATCACCAGTCGGCGAGGCTCCCGGGCAGTGCGATGCCGCGATTGACCATCTCGACGATCTCGTCCGCGTTCCCCGGCGCCGACATGCGCAGTCCGTCCAGGGAATTGACCCGCGCGGCCAGGGTGATCGAGGACAGCATCCAGATCGCGTCGGCGGTGATCAGGTCGGCGGTGAACAGCGGCTCGTACCGGCACTCCCAGCCCGCCTTCTCCGCCTGCGCGAACAATGCGCGCTGGGTGGTGCCGGGCAGCACGCCATTGCGCGCGGGCGGGGTGATGAGCTGGTTGTCGCGCTGCACGACGACTGTCGAGCGCGGACCCTCCAGCACCCGATGCTCGGTGCTGGTGAAGATGACGTCGTCGGCGCCCATCCGCTGGGCGAACCGCAGCGCGGACATATTGGTGGCGTAGGACAGGCTTTTCGCACCCAGCAGCAGCCACGGCGCGTTCTGCGCCAGGTCGATGGAGATGCCCTTCGAGAGCGTGATCACCGAAACACCTTCGGTGCGCGCCTTTTCCACGCGGTCCGGCACCGGCACCACGAAAACGTAACCGGTGGTTGCCGGTTCGGCGCCGGCCAGGTCCCCGCCCTTGTTCGCCATGCGTTCGCCGGCGGCTCCGTGATCGCTGTCACGCCCCCGGGTGAGCACCATGCGCAGCGTCCCCTCACGCTCGCTCCCCCACTGCTCGGCGGCCAGCTCCACCGCGAACCGCCACGCCTCCAGATCCGGCGCGGGCAAATCGAGCGCCTCCGCCGAGCGGCGTAGCCGGGCCAGATGCAACTCCAGCGCACCGGGCACGCCCCCGCGCACCAGCACCGTCTCGAAGATGCCGTCCCCCCGCAGCACCCCGATGTCGTCCGCATACAACAACGGCGCGTCCGGATCCCGGATCGCGCCGTCGAGTGTCACCAAAACCCGTTCCACCATGGACTCGACCCTATGACAGATGGCGGACCCCGGCGGCCATACCGCGCCGCCCAGCCGGTCAACCCGCCTGCCGCCACGCCGTAAACCTCTGCCCGCGGCCCATAGGCGACATCGTTCCGGACGCGACAAACCCACCCATGACCCGATCACGCCACCGTCTCGTCTCCCAACGCGACAACTGATCTCGCACCGATCCGGGTAAATCACCGGGTACGGCCACAATCGTTTCGGCACCCAATCGCTGGTACGCGGCACGGCCGGTGAGGGCTCTCGAGCCGTGCGCTGAATATTCGGGGAGGCGGGGGAGCTCTCGAGCCGTGCGCTGAAGGCGCGAAGAGGCGGGTTAGTGTGGGTGTGTGTCCTCATCGGTTGCACCCAGTCCGATTCTGCAGGTTCCAGGGGCGGTCGCGGCGCTGCCGGAGTCACCGGATGCCGCGGTCGCGTGGCACTACGGCGATCCCTTCGGCGAGCAGCGCGCGGCGGTACACGGGGTCGCGGTGGTCGATCGCTCCCACCGATTCGTGCTGTCGATCACGGGCAAGGAACGGCTGAGCTGGCTGCACACCATCTCCAGCCAGGCGGTCGCCGATCTGGGCGACCGGGAATCCGCCGAGAATCTGGACCTGGATCTGAACGGCCGGGTGCTCAACCACTTCGTGCTCACCGACCTGGACGGCACGGTGTGGATCGACACCGAGGGCGCGCGCGGCCCCGAACTGCTGAGCTTCCTGCAGAAGATGGTGTTCTGGGCCGACGCGAAACCCGTCGACGCGAACGACAATGCGGTGCTGAGCCTGCTGGGCCCGGGTGTGGCCGAGCTCATCGAAACCCTCGGCGTCCCAGCCCTTCCCGGCACCTACCGCGCGATCCCGCTGCCCGGCGGCGGTTTCCTGCGCCGCATGCCCTGGCCCACCGCCGACTCCTTCGACCTGATCGTCCCGCGCGACCAGCTGGCCACGTGGTGGACGCGGCTGCGCGACGCGGGTGCGGCGGCCGCGGGCCTGTGGGCATTCGAAGCGTTGCGGGTGGCCGCGCTGCGCCCGCGCCTGGGCGTCGACACCGACGACCGCACCATTCCGCACGAGGTGAACTGGATCGGCGGCCCCGCCGAACACGGTGCGGTGCATCTGAACAAGGGCTGCTACCGCGGCCAGGAGACAGTGGCCCGGGTGCACAACCTCGGCAAGCCGCCCCGGCACCTGGTGCTGCTGCACCTGGACGGTTCCGCGGACTCCCGCCCCGCGACCGGCGACCCGGTGACCGCGGGCGGCCGGGCCGTCGGCGTCCTGGGCACCGTGATCGACCACTACGAACTCGGCCCGATCGCCCTCGCTCTGATCAAGCGCACCATCCCGGCCGACACCGCCCTGGTCGCGGGCCCCTGTGCGGCGGCCATCGACCCGGATTCGATACCCGCCCACGACGAGCCGCAGGCCGGCCGGCTCGCCGTCGAGAAGCTGCGCGGCCGGTGAACGCCGTCGTTCCGGCCGGCCGGGTGCTGGCCGTCTGCGTCGTGCACGCCGAGCTGGAGGTGCCCGCCCGCTCCTCCAAGGTTGGTCGCACCGCCATCGACAAACGCCCGGTGCCGCACCGGGTTCCGGTCCGGGCGCTGGGACTGGACGGCGACCACGTGTGCGACACCAAACATCACGGCGGCGTGGACCAGGCCGTCTACGCCTATGCGGAGGAGGACGCGCTGCGCTGGGCCGCCGAGCTCGGCCGGGAACTCGACGCGGGCTGGTTCGGCGAGAACCTGCGCCTGACCGGCCTGCCCGTGAGCGACGCGGTCATCGGCGAACGCTGGGCCATCGGCGACACCCTGCTCGAGGTGTCCGCCCCGCGCGTCCCGTGCTCCACCTTCCAGTGGCACTCCGGCGAACCGCAGTGGGTGAAACGCTTCACCGCACGGGCGAATACGGGCGCCTATCTGCGCGTGCTCACCGACGGCACGATCGGCGCGGGCGACGAGGTGCGGGTGATGTACGTACCCGAGCACCGAATCACCGTCCGCGACCTGTTCACCGGCGCCGACCCGGCCCGCCTGGACCTGCTGGCCGAGGCCGAACCCACCATCTCCGACGACGTCCGCATGCAGATCGATCGTCACCGCCGCCGTCACGCCGGGGCGGCCGCCCGATGACACCGACTTCCGAGGGGAGCCCCACCATGAGCGTCGATCTGGTCGAGGTGGTGCGGTCCGGGTTCCGGGAGTGCGTGCACCGCGGCTCGGCGGTGGTGCTGCGCCCGGACGGCGAGCCGCTGGTCGAGGTGGGCGCGGTGCACGGCCCGATCTTCCCGCGCTCCACCAATAAGCCGATGCAGGCACTCACCCTGCTGCGCAACGGTTTCGAGCCGGTGGACGACGCCGAGCTGGCCATCGCCACCGCCTCGCACTTCGGCGAGGCCGATCATGTGGAGCTGGTACAGCGTTTGCTGGACCGCTTCGGCTTCACCGAGGACGATCTCGAGTGCCCGCCCGATCTGCCGTTCGAGGAGCACGCCCGGGCCCAGGCGCTGACCGGCCGCAACCGCGCCGAGGCGTCCCGCCGCGTTTACATGAACTGCTCCGGCAAGCATGCCGCCATGCTCGCGACCTGCCGGATCAACGACTGGCCCACCCGCGGCTATCTCGAGGTCGGGCACCCGCTGCAGCGGGCCGTACTGGAGACGGTCGCCGAGCTGACCGGTGAACCGGAGACCGATCTGGGCATCGACGGCTGCGGCCTGCCGATCGTGCCGGTGTCGCTGGTGAATCTGGCGCGCGCCTACGCGACCTTCGCCACCGCGCCCGAGGACAGCCCGGAACGCCGTCTCGCGGACGCGATTCGCACGCATCCGCGAGTGATTTCCGGCACGGATGGTCCCGATTTCCGGGTGATGACCGCGACCCCCGGCCTCGTGTGCAAGATCGGTGCGGACGGGGTGCACGCCGGCGCGCTGCCGGACGGTTCGGCCTTCGCCTACAAGATCGATGACGGCGCCGATCGCGCGCGACTTCCCCTGACGCTGGCCATTCTCCAGCGTATGGGGGTGCCGTGGACCGACGAGCACGCTGAGCTGGCGGCCCCCGCGGTGCTCGGCGGCGGAACCCGGGTGGGCATCGTCCGAGCGATTCCCGGGGTGCTGTAGCCCCCGGTCGGCAACCTTTTCGCACGGGCCCGGAGAGCGCCCGGCCCGGCCCCGGGACGTTTATCCCCCACTCCTGGAAGCGCGACCGCCGGACACACGCTAAAGTGTTCGTCAGGAAGAGTATTAATTCGAACGGGGCCGCCAAACCCACCCCAGGCCGCCCCGCAGTGACGCGAGGGGGTCAGCCATGGGCCGTGGCCGGGCTAAGGCAAAGCAGACCAAGGTTGCACGGGAGCTCAAGTACAGCTCGCCGTCGACCGACTTCACGAGCCTTCAGCGCGAGCTGTCGGGGAGTGCCTCCGACACACAGCGGAGTGGTGTGCTTTCCGACGAGCATGACGCGAGCGAATCGCGGTCGAGCTGGGAAGAAGAAGACAGCTACGACGACTGGCGTCGCTGACTCGGATATTTCGACGTACTGCAGGGGGAGGCCGATGGGCTTCCCCCTTTAGCACGTCGTTTTGAGCCGAGAAGCACGTCACGCTGAGGGTTTGCCAGCAGCACTAACGGCTCCCCCGCCTCTCCGCGCCCTTGGCGCACGGCTGGGGAGCCGTCGCTGATTCTGCACGCGTGCCGCCGGTTGCGTGCCGACCCGAATCTGGATGTACCCGAAGAATTACCCTCGCCGGAACCAAATCAGTTGTCGCGTTGGGAGACGGGCGATTTGGCTCGCCGCCGGATATAGCGAAAGGCCCCGGCCACTCTGGAGAGTGGCCGGGGCCTTTCGTTCGTTGCTGTCCGGCGCTCAGAAGCGCGGGTGGTCTCCCACCAGGACGGCGCGGGCGGCGTCGACGTCCTTGGCCTTCTTCACCGTGCCGAGGGTCCAGCAGTCGATGTGGCGGGCGGTGAGGACGGCGAGGGCGCGGTCGGCGTCCTCGGGGGCGACGACGGCGACCATGCCGACGCCCATGTTGAAGGTCTTCTCCATCTCGGCCCGCTCGACGCGGCCGCGCTGGGCGATCATCTTGAAGACCGGGGCCGGGTTCCAGGTGCCGCGGTCCAGCTCGGCGACCAGGCCGGCGGGGAGCACGCGGGCCAGGTTGGCAGCCAGGCCGCCGCCCGTCACGTGGCAGAAGGTGCGGACGTCGGTCTCGGCGATCAGGGCCAGGCAGTCCTTGGCGTAGATCTTGGTCGGCTCGAGCAGTTCCTCGCCGAGGGTGCGGCCGAATTCCTCCACGTGCCCGGTGAGGGACATGCGGTCGATGTCGAGCAGCACCTTGCGGGCCAGCGAGTAGCCGTTGGAGTGCAGGCCGGAGGCGCCCATGCCGATCACCACGTCGCCGGGGCGGACGCGGTCCGGGCCGAGCACGGCGTCGGCCTCGACCACGCCGACGCCGGTGGCCGACAGGTCGTAGTCGTCGACACCCATCAGGCCCGGGTGCTCGGCGGTCTCGCCGCCCAGCAGGGCGCAGCCGGCGATGACGCAGCCCTCGGCGATGCCGGAGACGATCTGCGCGACGCGTTCCGGGACCACCTTGCCGACGGCGATGTAGTCCTGCAGGAACAGCGGTTCGGCGCCGCAGACCACCAGGTCGTCGACGACCATGGCGACCAGGTCGAGGCCGACGGTGTCGTGCTTGTCGAGGGCCTGGGCGACCGCGATCTTGGTGCCGACGCCGTCGGTGGAGGCGGCGAGCAGGGGCTCCTTGTAGCCGCCCTTCAGTGCGAACAGTCCTGCGAAGCCGCCGAGTCCGCCCTGTACTTCGGGGCGGCTGGCCTTCTTGGCCAGGGGAGCGAACAGCTCGACTGCACGGTCACCGGCTTCGATGTCGACGCCGGCCGCCGCGTACGAGGCACCGGCACCGCTGGGGATCTGTTCAGTCATTGTCGGAGAGAGCTCCAAGCCGAATCGATGGATAGATGCCTGCTCACGCTAGCTCACGCGGCTCCCCGAGAACTCAGCGGGCTCGCCCGCCTCCCCGAGAATTCAGCGGATGGCATAGAGCCGTCGGACTCCGGCACCCGTGCCGGCGGCTGGGTGCCAGATCTATTTTGGACGTACCCGGTGAGTTACCCCAAGCGCTACGAAATCTGTTGTCACGTTTCGTAACGATGCCGACGCCGTTGCTCTACCGGGTCGGGGACGGGGACTGCGGCGACGAGGCGGCGGGTGTACTCCTCGCGCGGGTTGCGCAGGATGTCGTCGTTGGTGCCCTGTTCGATGACGGTCCCGTTGCGCAGCACCACGATCCGGTCGGCCAGCTGATCCACCACGGCGAGGTCGTGGCTGATGAACAGGCAGGCCCAGCCGAACTCGCGCTGGAGACCCGCGAACAGTTCGAGCACCCGGGCCTGGACGGAGACGTCCAGGGCGCTGGTGGGTTCGTCGGCGACCAGCAGGTCGGGATTGAGGACCAGGGCCCGGGCCAGGCTGACCCGCTGGCGCTGGCCGCCGGAAAGTTCGTGCGGGTAGCGCTTTTCCACCCCGGCCGGGAGTTGCACGTCGTCGAGGAGGCGGCGGACGCGGTCGCGGGCGGTCGCGCCCTTGGCCTGTTTGTGCACCAGCAGGGGTTCGGCGACGCAGTCGCCGATGGTGAGGCGCGGGTTGAGGGAGGTGGCGGGGTCCTGGAAGACGAAGCCGAAACGGCGCCGGATGGGCCGCAGCCGGCGTTCGGAGAGGCCCGCGATATCGGTGCCGAGTACCCGGACGCTGCCCGCGGTGGGCCGCTGCAGACCGGCCACGCAGCGGCCGATGGTGGACTTGCCGGAGCCGGATTCGCCGACCAGGCCGAGGGTTTCGCCGCGGCGCAGGGTGAGGCCGACCTCGTTCACGGCCCGGAAGGACGGGCGGCCGAGCGGGGCCGGGAACTCCACCACCAGGCCAGAGACCTCCAGCACGGTGGCCGCGTCGGCCGGGATGGGTTTGCGGACAATCGTTCTCGCCAGTGCCGCTCCGGCCACGGGCGCGGAGTCTGCTGGGGTCTCGACCCCAATGGCCGGTGCAGTGTCTCCGGGACGCTCCGCGGCTTCCCAGTTATCCGGCAGCACATGTAGTTTCGGCACCGCGGCCAGAAGGGCACGCGTGTATTCGTGCTCGGGCTCGGCGAAGAGCTTTTCCACCGCGGCCTCTTCGACGATGCGCCCCTCACGCATCACCACGACGCGGTCGGCGAGATCGGCCACGACGCCCATATTGTGGGTGATGAGCACGATGGCCGCGCCGATGCGGTCGCGCAGATCTCGGAGTAGTGCCAGGATTTCGGCCTGGACGGTGACGTCGAGGGCGGTGGTGGGTTCGTCGGCGATGATCACCCGCGGTTCGCAGGCGATGGCGATGGCGATCACCACGCGCTGTTTCTGGCCGCCGGAGAGCTGGTGCGGGTAGTAGTCCACTCGCGCCTCGGGGTCGGGCAGCCCGACCGCGCGCAGCAGTTCGATGGCCTTGGCGCGGGCCGGTTTCCGCTTCATGCCCGAATGCGCCCGCAGCGCCTCGCCGATCTGGAAGCCGACGGTGAACAGCGGGTCCAGGGCCGCGCCGGGCTCCTGGAAGATCATGGAGACGGCTCCGCCGCGCACCGCGGTGAGTTCCTTCTCGCTCATTTCGGTGATCGCCTTCGTCCCCAGCAGGACGTGCCCGCGGACGCCCGCGGTCGGCGGCAGCAGTCCCATGGCGGTGCGCGAGCTGACCGATTTGCCGGAGCCGGATTCGCCGACCACGGCCAGTACCTCGCCCGGATATACCTGGTAGGACACGTTTTTCACGGCGGTGACGGCCCCGGCGTCGGTGGCGAAGGTGACAGTGAGGGAGTCGAAGGACAGGACGGGTTCAGGCATCGGCCGCCTCCTGCGCGGGTTCGGATTCGGTGGCCGCGGGCTCGGTCTCGGTGGCGGCTATGGTGGCGGCGCGGCGGGTGCGCAGCAGCGGGTTGAGCACCTCGTTGAGACTCTCGCCGACCAGGGTCATGCCGAGCACCACGATCACGATGGCGGCGCCGGGGAACACGCCGGTCCACCAGATGCCGTTGGAGACGTCGGCCAGCGCCTTGTTGAGGTCATAGCCCCATTCCGCGGCCTGGGTGGGTTCGATGCCGAACCCGAGGAAGCCCAGCCCGGCCAGCGTGAGGATGGCCTCCGCGCCATTGAGGGTGATGAGTACCGGCAGCGACTGGGTGACATTGGCGAGGATGTGCCGGAACAGGATTCGCGGCGTGGACGCGCCGGTGACGCGCGCGGCGTCCACGTACGGTTCCTGTTTCACCGAGATGGTGGCGTTGCGCACCACCCGGAAGTACTGCGGCACGAAGATGACGGTGATGGCGATGGCGGCCGACAGGATGCCGCCGAAGCTGCTGGACTGCCCGCCGGACACCACGATCGACACCACGATGGCCAGCAGCAGCGACGGGAACGCGTACATGGCGTCCATGAACAGCACCAGCACGCGGTCCACCCAGCGCCCGAGGTAGCCGGACACCAGGCCGAGCGGCACGCCGACGATGAGCGACAGCACCAGCGACACCGCGATCACCGACAGCGCGGTGCGCGCCCCGAAGAGGACGCGGGAGAGCACGTCCTCCCCGCGCACCGAGGTGCCGAACCAGTGCGCGGCCGACGGCGCCTGCTGTCGCGCGAAATCGACGCCGCCGGAGGCGTTCTGCGCGAATCCGTAGGGCGCCAGCAGGGGCGCGAGGACGGCCACCAGGATGAACCCCGCGACCAGGGCGAGCCCGAGCAGCAGCGTGGCCCGCTGCAGCCCGGAGGTCATGCGCACCAGGGCCGTTCCGGGGATCCGCAGCCGGGAGCGGGTCGGCGGGACCGGTGCCCGCACGCCGGTTTCGATGACGGTCATCAGAACCTCACCCTCGGGTCGATCAGCGCCACGATCAGGTCCACCAGGAAGCTCATGACGGCCACCACGATGGCGATGAACGCGACGATGCCCTGCACCGCCACGAAGTCGCGCGCCTGCAGGTAGGTGGCGAGCTGGTAGCCCAATCCCTTCCATTCGAAGGTGGTTTCGGTGAGCACCGCGCCGCCGAGCATCATGGCGATCTGCATGCCCATGACGGTGACCACCGGGATGAGGGCATTGCGGAAGGCGTGCCGCCCGGTGACGACGCGGTCGGACAGGCCGCGCGCCCGGGCGGCCTCCACATAGCCCGAGCGCAGGGTCTGGATCAGGTTGATCCGCACCAGTCGCAGGAACACGCCCGCCGTGAGCAGGCCGAGCGCGATCGCCGGCAGCACTGCGTGTTTCAGCACGTCGACGATGTTCCCGGTGTCGCCGTAGAGGATCGCGTCGACGATCATGATGTTGGTCTTGGGCGACACGTGCTGCAGCTGCAGCTCCACGGTCGTGCTCGCCCGCCCGGCCACGGGCAGCCAGCCCAGCTCGACCGCGAAGATCAACTTCAACAGCAGCCCCACGAAGAACACCGGGGCCGCATACACCAGGATCGCGAACAACCGCAGGCTAACGTCGGCGGCCGAATCCCGTTTGGTGGCGGCGTATCTGCCCAGCGGCACACCCACCGCGAAGGCCACGAGGAGCGCCCAGAACACCAGTTCCAGCGTGGCCGCACCGTAGGTGATGATGACGTCGCTGATGGCCCGATTGTCCTGGGAGCGGCCGAAATCCCCGCGCAGCAGACCGGACAGGTAGTCCCAATACTGGGTGAGGATGGGCCGGGTGAGTCCGGCGGCCTCCTTGCGCCGCTGCAACTCCTCGGGCGTGAGCCGCCCGCCCTGCGCGGCGGTGATGGGATCGCCGATCACCCGCATCAGGAAGAAGACCAGGGTCACCAGGATCCAGGTGGTGGGGATGATGAGCAGGGCTCGCACCCCGAGGTACCGAGCCAGCGCGCCGTAGCGGGTGTCGCCGCGGCGGGCCGGGAAGAACCTGCGGTGCGTTCGTGTACCCGCCGGGCGGGCCGGGATCGCCGGCCCGCCCTCGGGTTCGGTGGTCGTCACCATCCGGCTACTTGCTCAGGACGCCGAAGCGGAACTTGGAGGACGGGTCCAGGGTGTTCTCCACGCCCTGGATGTTCTTGCCCGCCACCGCGATCTGGTTGCCGGTGAGCAGCGGCACGATGGGCAGGAAATCGGCCATCAGGTCGTGCTGCACGGTGGCGAGCGCGGCAGTCCGCTTGGCCGGATCCGGTTCGGTCAGTTCGGCGTTCAGCTCAGCGGTGATCTTCGGATCGCCGAAGTGGTTGCGCAGGAAGTTGTCCTCGGTGAAGAAGGGGCGCAGGTAGTCGTCGGCGTCCGGGTAGTCCGGGAACCAGCCGAACTGGAATACCGGGTAGCCGTCGGTGGAGCGGGCCTTCTGGTAGGCGACCCATTCGGTGGACTGCAGATTCACCTTGAACAGCCCGGTGGCCTCGAGCTGGCTCTTGACGGCGGCGTACTCCTCGGAGCTGACGGTCCCGTAGTGCTCGGTGGTGTACTGCAGGTTCAGTTCGACCGGCGTGGCCACGCCCGCGTCGGCGAGGAACTTGGCGGCCGCGTCCTTGTTCGGCAGCGCGCCGTAGATGTCCTTCAGGGCCTCGGTGCCGCCCGGAACGCCCTTGGGCACCGGCGAATACAGCGGGGCCCAGGTGCCCTTGAACACGCTGTTGGCCAGCGCCTCGCGGTCGACGGAGACGGCGACGGCCTTGCGCACGGCCAGCTTCTGGGCGGGATTGCCGCCGGGCTGGGTGTTGAGGTTGAACACGATGTAGCGGGTGTCGCCGCCGGGCGACTGGTGCACGGTCACCTTGTCGCTGGTCTTCAGCGAGTCCAGGTCGGTCGGGGTGAGGGTGTGCCAGGCGACGTCGATATTGCCCTGCTGCACATCGAGTTTCAGGTTGGCGGCCTCGGCGTAGTACTTCACCGTGACCGCGTCGGTCTTGGGTTTGCCGAACAGGCCGTTGTAGTCCGGGTTGGACTTGTACTCGACCAGCTTGTTCTTGTCGTAGCTGGTGATGGTGTACGGCCCGGAGAACGGCTTGGCCTTCACGATGTCCTCGTCGGCGAGCACCTTGTCGGCCGGGAAGACCTTCTCGTCCACGATGGCCGCCGCCTGGGTGGGCAGGATGGCCGGGAAGGTCTGGTCGTTGCCCTTCTTGAGGGTGAAGGCGACGGTCTTGTCGTCGGGGGCATCGGTGTGATCGAGGTTGTCCAGCAGCGCCTTCGGGCCCTGCGGGTCGTCGATCTTCACCATGCGATCGAAGGAGAACTTCACGCTCTGGGCGGTGAGGGGATCACCGTTGGCGAATTTCAATCCGGGTTTGAGCGTGCAGGTGTAGACGGTCGGCGAGGTGAACTCGCACTTGTCGGCGGCGTCGGGTTTCGGCACCGCCTCGCCCGCCGGGAAATTCATCAGGAACTGGTAGACCTGGGTTTCCGCCAGCAGTGAGCCGTTGTCGTAGGCCCGGGCCGGATCCAGTGAGGTGACCTTGTCGGTGGTGCCGACCAGGATTCCCGCTCCCCCACCACTGTCCGATGTCTTTCCCGAACCGCAGCCGGCGACCGCCAGCACCGCTAGTCCCGCGAAACCTACTGCCGCAACTCTTCTCGCGCGCATACTGCCCTGCTCTCGAAGCGCAGCGCAGCGGCCGGGTCACGGTCCCGCCGCGCCGCGGTGGACATCCTTTGGCTGGGCACAGTATCGACCGGTTATAACCGGCGTGTTGCGTTTCGGAACAATCGGTACACAAATCGAGCCATCCGCCCCGAAACGCCCATGTCGCAACTGCGCCACCGAATTTCCCTGTTCGGAGCGGGAAAAGCACGGTGCCCGTTCGCGATTACGCGAACGGGCACCGTGAATGCTTGTGCTTACGGGCGGCTCAGCGCCGAGGCATTGACATTGTCCGCCAGCAACTCGGTCTCGGTCGCGCCGGACAGCATGCCCTCGAGCACGTTCTTGCCGATGGCGTTCTCCGCCGGCAGCGAGATCGGGTAGTCGCCGTCGAAGCAGGCGCAGCACAGCCGCGAGCGCGGCTGCTCGGTGGCGGCGACCATGCCCTCGAGCGAGATGTAGCCGAGGCTGTCCGCGCCGATGGAGCGGCGCACGCCCTCCACCATGTCGTCGAGGCTCTCGCCCTCGATGCCATTGGGGCCCGCGCCATTGGCGATCAGCTCCGCGCGCGAGGCGAAGTCGATGCCGTAGAAGCAGGGCCACTTGACCGGCGGGGAGGCGATGCGCACGTGGATCTCCAACGCGCCCGCCTCGCGGAGCATGCGGATCAGGGCCCGCTGCGTGTTGCCGCGCACGATGGAGTCGTCCACCACGATGAGCCGCTTACCGCGGATCACCTCGCGCAGCGGATTGAGCTTCAACCGGATGCCGAGCTGGCGGATGGTCTGGCTGGGCTGGATGAAGGTGCGGCCCACGTAGGCGTTCTTCATCAGGCCCTGGCCGTAGGGCACACCGGAACCCTGTGCGTAGCCGACGGCGGCCGGGGTGCCGGACTCCGGCACCGGGATGACCAGGTCGGCCTCGATCGGGTGCTCGGCGGCCAGGCGGCGGCCGATCTCCACCCGGGTGGCGTGCACCGAACGGCCGGAGATGGTGGAGTCGGGCCGGGCCAGATACACGAATTCGAAGACGCAGCCCTTGGGCGTCGGATTGGCGAAGCGCAGCGAGCGGACGCCGTCGGCGTCGATGGCGAGCAGCTCGCCCGGCTCGATCTCGCGCACGAACGACGCGCCGACGATGTCGAGGGCGGCGGTCTCACTGGCAACGACCCAGCCGCGGTCCAGCCGGCCCAGGCACAGCGGGCGCACCCCGTGCGGGTCGCGGGCGGCGTAGAGGGTGTGCTCGTCCATGAAGGTCAGGCAGAAGGCGCCCTGCAGCGTCGGCAGCAACTCCATGGCGGCCTGCTCGATGCTCTTGTCGGCGGCCGCGTGCGCCAGCAGCGCGGTCATCACATCGGAGTCGGAGGTGGCGGCCATGGTGCCCGCCAGCCGGCCGGTGACCAGTCCGAGTTCCCGTGCCCGCGTACTCAATTCGGCGGTGTTGACCAGATTTCCATTGTGGCCCAACGCGATTCCGGTACCGACCGCGGTGGTGCGGAAGATGGGCTGCGCGTTCTCCCAGGTGGTGGAACCCGTGGTGGAGTAGCGACAGTGGCCGACGGCCACGTGGCCGGGCATGGCGGCCAGGGTCTGTTCGTCGAAGACCTGGCTGACCAGGCCGAGATCCTTGAAAACCAGCACCTGCGAGCCGTCGGCGACGGCGATGCCCGCCGCCTCCTGACCGCGGTGCTGCAATGCGTAAAGTCCGTAATACGTGAGCTTTGCCACATCTTCGCCCGGTGCCCAGACACCGAACACACCGCACTCTTCGCGCGGTTCGTTCTCGTCCTGGTCGGAGGTGGTGGCGGCGGAGGGGAGAGTCACCGTTTGCTCCCTGTTCGGCGGGCTGGGGGCGTTCGCCATTCTACGGGTAACCCCAAGGCAACCCACCGTTGGGATAACGGGGATGGCAAGCGGTTTGCTGTTAGCGTTCGACCGTGGCGAGCACCGAAAGCACCGGCAGTACGGAAACCGCTCCACGACCCAGGCATCTGAGCCCGTTCAGGTGGGCGTTTCCCATTGTGGTGGTCACGCTGCTCGCCGCGCTGCTGGGCGTCATGTACCTCGATTACGTGGTCGATCCGGAGAAGAATCTGCACGACTTTCCGATCGCCCTGGTGAATCAGGATGTCGGCGACGATATCGGCGGCAAGCACGTCAACTTCGGCGATCAGATCTCCGGCGGTTTGCAGCAGGCGGTGCCGTCGGACCAGATCGATCTGCGGGTGCTCGGCATCAACGAGGCGCAGCTGCAGATGCAGTCCGCCCGGGTGTACGGCACGATCATCATTCCGTCCGACTTCTCCAAGCGGCTCGGCATTCTGGGTGTCGGCAGTCTGGTGCCCGGCGACATCGTCAAGCCGATCATCACGCTGCAGACCAATCCGCGGGCCGGCGCGTTCGCCACCGCCGTGGTGCAGAAATTCGGTGAGCGAGCTCTCACCCAGGTGAACGCTCAGGTCGGGCAGCAGCTGACCGACCAGGTGAAGGCGCAGCTGACGCCGGCCCCGGGCGCACCCCCGACGGAACTCACCGCGGCCGCCCGGCTGGTGCTGGCACAGCCCCTGAATATCGTCGTCGACCAATTCCGGCCGCTGCCCGGCGGTTCCGGCGAAGGACTGACCGCGTTCTTCTACAGCCTGCTGCTCCTGCTGGTCGGCATGGTCGGGGCGATGATCATCCATCAGCTCATCGATTCGGCCCTCGGGTTCCTGCCGACCGAGTGGGGGCCGTGGTACGTGCACTATCCACGCGCATCGATCTCGCGGGTGAAGACGCTGCTCATCAAATGGTCGGCGGTGGTGGTGATGGCGCTGGCGGTCTCGGGTGCGCTGATGGGCATCGCGGCCGCGCTCGGCATGCCGATCGACAGACCGCTGCTGCTGTTCATCTACGGCACCCTGGTGATCGTCGCGGTCGGCTTCACCTGCACCTCGATGCTGGCAGCGGTCGGCACCGCGGGCCTGATCATCAACCTGATCATCTTCATCATCCTGGGCCTGCCCTCCTCCGGCGGCACCATTCCGATCGAGGCGACACCCAGATACTTCGGCTGGCTGGCCAAGTTCGAGCCCATGCACCAGGTCTTCCTGGGTACCCGCTCGATCCTGTACTTCTACGGCAACGGCCGGGCCGGGCTCACCCGCGGC
The DNA here is from genome assembly GCF_040680715.1 of Nocardia sp. NPDC051981. Lineage (NCBI taxonomy): Bacteria > Bacillati > Actinomycetota > Actinomycetes > Mycobacteriales > Nocardiaceae > Nocardia > Nocardia sp. NPDC051981. Next base: position 635,551 of record NZ_JBFAXK010000001.1, read on the forward strand.
GTGTGGATGGCGGTGCTCGGCCTGATCATCGGTGTCGTCGGCGGTCTGTTCATCACCCGCTTCTACGATCGAAAGGGCTTGGAGCGCAAGCCCGTCGAGACCCCGGACACCGGGGGCGGCAAGCACGCCAAGCCCGCCGACGCCTAGCGCCGCAGCGTCAGACCGGCACCACCGGCAGCCACCGCGCGACCTCGCCCGCCCGGCTGCCGGAGGCGGACAGTGCACCGGATTCGCGCGCCACGTCGAAGCCGAGCAGCCCGGTGGCCAGCAGCAGCCAGGTGCGGGGGTCGGTTTCGACCACATTCGGCGGCGTCCCCCGGGTGTGCCTGGGGCCCTCGATGCACTGCACCGCCACGAACGGCGGTACTCGCACCTCCACCGAATGCCCGGGCGCATCCGCCGCCAATGCCCGCGCGGTCCCGCGCACCGCGGCCGCGAGCTCGGTGCGCGAGGGCGGCACCGTGGTCTCGTCGCGCAGCCACTCCCCCACCGCCGCTACCGCCGCCCGCACCTCCGCCGGATCCACCGCACCTCGTCGCGCCATGCCGCCGAGGCTACTGCGGCGCGCCGGCATCCCGCTCTCGCGGGCTGACACTCACCTCGGGCGAGGCGACGGGCGACCCGTGGGGCCAGGGCTCCGCCGGCATTGAGGGCCAGGTGCAGCAGTGCCGGGGCGGTGGCGCTGCCGGTGTGGCGGCGCAACCCGTCGAAGAGCAGACCCGCGGCCGTGGTGAGGGCCACCGTCGCGCGGACCGGATCTGCTGCGGCGCGGGCAGGTTGGATGTGGGACAGACCGAAGACGAACGCGCCCAACCCGCTTCCCGGACGCCCGGCGGCCCGATCCAGCAGGGGCGTCAGCGTCGAGCGGTAGACGAGCTCTTCGGTGAGGACGGTGCCGCCGGGGATGTGCAGGACGGTCCATTCGACGGTGGAGACGCCCGGGCCACGATCGGCGAGTCCGGCGAGGTGACGGCGGGTGGGCGGCAGGGCCAGGGCGACAGCGTAACCGGAGAGCACCATCCCGGCCGCCGCCGCGCCGGTGCGCAGCCCATGCGGTGACAACCAGTTCGGTGCGCCTCGGAAGAGCAGCGTGTACGCGGCGGCGAAGGCCGTGCTGACGGCGGTGCGGCCGCGCACGTCCAGGTCCAGCGCGGGCAGTACGCGGTTGCTCCACAGCAGCGGGAGCACCGCCGCGGCAAGGGGTTTCGGGCGCAGCAGGGCGCGGGCCGTGGCGAGCACGGCTATTTCACCGCCCGCTCGTACGCCTCCGCGAGTTCGATCTGGGTGCGGATGCGTTCGCCGAGGTCCTGGTCCCAGTCGGGCGGAGCGGCGATGGCGGCCCAGCCGTCCAGCACCAGGGAGCCGTAGTTGTGGCCGTGACCGTCGCTCACCCCCTGGGCATTGGTGAGGTCGGCGACGACCTGCCAGAAGGTGACGAGGGGCCACCAGCGCATCTGCGGCGAGACATCAGCGCCGCGCGGCTCCGAGAGCCAATCCGGTTGGGAGAAGATGAGATCCGAGGACCACCACACGATGGGGTCGGAGGGGTGCTGGAGATAGGCGATGCGCGGCTTGCGCCAGTCCACCGAGGGTTTGCCCAGATCGGCGGCGGTGGCGGCGAATCGGACCACCAGGCCGTCGGCGTAGATGGGTTCCACCTCGCGGGTGCCGGGATCGCGGCGCTGAACGAACTGCTGCCACAGGCGATTCGAGTTGGGCGGGCCCACCCACAGCGCGCCGTCCACCTTGGAGCGCAGGTCGGCCAGGCCGTCGAAGGCGGATTCGGAGCCCTGCGAGCCGAGGCTCTCCCCGTACACCAGCAGTTTGGGCCGATGCTCGGGCGGCCGCTGCGACCAGCGCTGGTACACCGCGTCGAACATCTTCCGCCCGTTGATCGCGACCTTCTGCCGGTCCGCCAGGAACGACAGCACGCTCGGCAGATACGAGTACTGCGAGGCCACGATGGCGGTGTCGCCGCCCCACATGTACTCGATGGCGGCCGCGGCCGCCCCGTTCACCCAGCCGGTGCCGGTGGTGGTGGCCAGCACCAGCACCTTGCGGTCGAAGGCCCCGGTGCGTTCGAGTTCGGCGACCGCCAGGTCCTCCTCGGTGGTGTCCTTGCCCGCCGACTGCAACCCGACGTACACCCGGATCGGTTCGCGCGCGGGCTTTCCCGTGACGGCGCTGATCAGCATGGGATCGGGTCCGTGCGAGACGAACCAGCGGCCCTCCGACCCCAGCGTCTCCCACTTGGCCAGCGAGGCCGGACTGCCCGAACGCTCGGGTTTGTCCGGCTGCACCGCGTATTCGGTCACCTTGTCGTTGCGGACACTGAACGCCGAGTTGGCGACCGCGAAGAAGGCACGGGTGGCGACGCCGTTGAACAGCGTCACGATGAGCACGGTGAGCAGCAGCGCGCCGGTGGCGGGCGCGAGCGCGGGCGGCACCCGCACCCAGCGGCTGAGCAGCCGCGCCAGCAACCGCACGATCTCGCGCAGCGTGCGGTAGACCGCCACCACCAGCGCGCCGACCGCGAAACTCAGCCCGCCCGTACGCAGATACGCGGCCCGGGTGGTGCCCTCCATGCCCATGAGGGTGGTGATCTCGCGCTGCCAGTCGGCGGACAGCACCAGCATGTAACCCGCCACCAGAATGCAGACGACCACCACGGCGACCTTGATCACATAGCGCGCCCACTCGGGCGGAGTCGCGATCTTGATCCGTGGCCGAATCCACTTGCGGAACAACCACTGCAGCACACAGCCCACGCCGTAACCGATGGCGGCATTGAGGCCGGAGATCAAACCCTGGAACAGCCAGTCGCGCGGCACCAGCGACGGCGTCACCGACCACGCGAAGAAGATGGTCGCCACCACCAGTCCGGTGTGGTTGAGGTCGATGACGTCCTCGACCTTCCGCGCGACCACCGTGCCACGCCGATACACCATCGCGCCACGTGTGCGCAGCCGGTTCAGGGCGTCGGCGGAGTCCAGCACCCGTCAAGTATGGACGCAACCGGCCGGAATCCGTGGAGCGCGGCATGTGAGAGGGACCATCCCACCGGCGTGTCGCCCGCGGCCTCTACTCGGTGCACTCGAGTAGATGTACTCGGTCGATTCGGCCGCCGGGCCGCCAGACTCACCAACCATGAGCACTCCGAGCGCACACACCAGGAGCACCACGGCGTTTCTGGCTCAGGCCACGATCGCCTTCGGAATCAGCTTCTGCGCCTTGATCATCGGCATCGTCTACCTCCCGCTGGACATCTGGCAGCGCGGATTCCTGCTGATGGCAATGCTGTTCCTGGTGAGCAGCAGTTTCACCCTCGCGAAAGTGATTCGCGATCAACACGAATCCTCGAAGGTGCATCACCGCATCGACGAGGCCCGGATGGAGAAGCTGATGGCCGAGCACGACCCGTTCAAGATCAATTGAGCTTGTCCCGCACCGCAGGAATGGCGAGAGCCCGCCGGATCGAGGGGAACCGGCGGGCTCTCGGAATGTCCACGGCCCTCGGGCCGGGTCGGTTCAGTGGTCGGAGATACCGAACAGCGCGGGGAGGGTGCCCTCGTGGGCGGCGCGCAGATCGTCGAGCTTCACACTGAACTGGCCCTGGACCTCCACCGAGTCCGAGCCGTCGTCGACCACGCCGATGCGGGCCCACGGCAGGCCGCGGGCGTCGCACATCTTGGTGAAGCGGGTCTCCTCCGAGCGCGGCACGGCCACCAGGACGCGGCCCGCGGACTCGGAGAAGAGGGTGACGAACGGGTCGGCGCCCTCGGGAATGATGATGCGGCAGGCGGTTTCGCCGGCCAGCGCGGCCTCCACCACGGTCTGGATCAGGCCGCCCTCGGAGACATCGTGGGCGGCGGAGACCATGCCGTCGCGGGAACCCGAGACCAGGATCTCGGAGATCAGCTGCTCGCGGGCCAGGTCGACCTGAGGCGGCAGACCGCCCAGGTGGTCGTGCTCGACCTGCGCCCAGATGGAACCGTCCAGCTCGTCGCGGGTCTCGCCGAGCAGGATGAGGGTCTCGCCCGGCTCGGTGCCCAGGCCGGTCGGGATGCGGCGGTGCACGTCGTCGATGACGCCGAGCACGCCCACCACCGGGGTCGGCAGGATGGCGGTCTGGCCGGTCTGGTTGTAGAAGGACACATTGCCGCCGGTGACCGGAATGCCCAGGGCCGCACAGCCGTCCGCGAGGCCGCGCACGGCCTGCTGGAACTGCCACATGACGCCCGGGTCCTCCGGGGAGCCGAAGTTGAGGCAGTTGGTGACGGCCTTCGGGGTGGCGCCGGTGACGGCGACATTACGGAAGGCCTCGGCCAGCGCCAGCTGCGCGCCGGTGTACGGGTCCAGCTTGGTGTAGCGGCCCGAGGCGTCGGTGGCCAGCGCGATGCCGCGGCCGGTCTCCTCGTCGATGCGGATGACACCGGCGTCGGCGTGCTCGGCGAGCACGGTGTTGCCGCGCACGTAGCGGTCGTACTGCTCGGTGATCCACTTGCGCGAGCACAGCTGCGGGCTGGCCAGCATCTTCAGCAGGGTGTCGCGCAGCTCGTCGCCGGTCTCGGGCCGGTTCAGGCGCGCGGCCGAATCCGCGTTCAGCACATCCTGATCCGCGGGACGCTCGACCGGGCGCTCGTAGACCGGGCCCTGGTGGGCGACGGTGCGCGGCGGCACGTCCACCACGGTCTCGCCGTGCCAGGTGATGATCAGGCGCTCGCCGTCGGTGACCTCACCGATGACGGTGGCGGTGACGTCCCACTTCTTGCAGACGGCCATGAAGGCGTCCACGTTCTCGGGGGTGACGACCGCGCACATGCGCTCCTGCGACTCGCTCGAAAGGATCTCGGCGGGAGTCATATTGGCGGCGCGCAGCGGCACCTGGTCCAGTTCGATGTGCATGCCGCCGTCGCCGGCCGCCGCGAGTTCCGAGGTGGCACAGGACAGTCCGGCGCCGCCGAGGTCCTGGATGCCGACCACCAGTCCGGCGTGGTACAGCTCGAGACAGCACTCGATGAGGACCTTCTCGGCGAACGGGTCGCCGACCTGGACGCTCGGGAGCTTCTTACGGCCGGAACCGGATTCGTCGCCGGAGAAGGTGTCCGAGGCCAGCACGGACACGCCGCCGATGCCGTCGAGACCGGTCCGCGCGCCGAACAGGATGATCTTGTTGCCCTGGCCGGAGGCGAAGGCCAGGTGCAGGTCCTCGACCCGCATGACGCCCGCGCACAGCGCGTTCACCAGCGGATTGCCCTGGTAGGACGAGTCGAACACGGTCTCGCCGCCCACATTCGGCAGGCCCAGCGAATTGCCGTAGCCGCCGACGCCGCGCACCACGCCGTCGACCACGCGCCGGGTGTCCGGGTGATCGGCCGCACCGAAGCGCAGCTGGTCCATCACCGCGATCGGGCGGGCGCCCATGGCCATGATGTCGCGCACGATGCCGCCGACGCCGGTGGCCGCGCCCTGGTAGGGCTCCACATAGGAGGGGTGGTTGTGCGACTCGACCTTGAAGGTCACCGCCCATCCGCCGCCGATGTCCACCACACCCGCGTTCTCGCCGATGCCCGCGAGCATCGACTTCTTCATCTCCTCGGTGGTGGTCTCACCGAAGTAGCGCAGGTGCACCTTGGAAGACTTGTAGGAGCAGTGCTCCGACCACATCACCGAGTACATGGCGAGTTCGGCGTCGGTGGGACGCCGGCCCAGGATCTCCTTGATCCGGGCGTACTCGTCGTCCTTGAGGCCGAGTTCCTTGTAGGGCTGCGGGTGGTCCGAGGTGGCCGCGGCGTTGCTGACGGTATCGACGTGGCTGGTCACGGGAATACCAGAGTCCTTTCGGCCGGGCAGGTCGGAAGCGAAAGCCGGCGTTGCTGGATGTCGGCGAGATACGATCGCGAGTCTAATTGCCTGCATTCCAGCCCTTTACCCCGCCCGCCAGTGTGGCAGCGGCCACTGTCTTCGTAATGCGGAGGCGACAACTGATTTGTCGCCGACCGGGGTAACGCCCAAAATGGTTTCGGCTCCCGACCGCCGGCACGCATGCAGGTCAGGTAGCGGCACGCGAGCCGGGCGCCGAAGGCCCGGGGAGGCGGGGGAGTGACCGCTGCCCGCTACTCTGTCCGGGTGAACGATCGATCCGGGGTCGCGGATCCGACCGAGAAGCCCGTGACCGCGCCTGGAGGGCTGACACGGCGGCAGGGGCAACTGCTCGCGATCGCGGTCGCGCTCTTCGCGATATCCGCGGTGATCAGTTTCGAGACCCTCTGGCACGGGTACATCGACCTGCAGGTGTATCGGAACGGCGCGCGGGCCTGGCTCGACGGCAAGGATCTCTACGGGCCGATGCCGGCGGTGTACGGGATCGGGTTGCCGTTCACGTATCCCCCGCTGGCCGCGCTGTTCTTCGCGCCGCTGGCCATCATGCCGCTGGGCGTCGCGGAGTGGGCGGTGCTCGCGGTCTCCATCGCCTCGCTGGGCGTGACGCTGTGGGTGGTGCTGGACCGGATCCGGCCGAGCCTGGCGTGGCGGACCCAGCTGGCCGTCGTCATCGGCGCGGTCGGGTTGCTGCAGCTGCTGGAGCCGATCCGCGAGACCTACGGGTTCGGTCAGATCAACCTGGTACTGATGGCCGCGGTGACGCTGGATTGCCTGGTGCGCAAGCCCTTCTGGCCGCGCGGCATGCTGATCGGCATCGCGGTGTCGGTGAAGCTGACCCCGGGCGGCTATCTCCTCTACTTCCTGCTGCGTAAGGACTGGAAGGGCGCGATCACCCTGGTGCTGTCCGCCATCGGCGCGATCGCGGTGGGATTCGTGCTGTTCCCGAAGGATTCGCCGCAGTACTGGTTCCACACCCTGTCCGACACCGGCCGCATCGGCCCGCCCTGGTACGCGGGCAACCAGTCGATCAAGGGCTTCGTGTTCCGGCTCGGCTACTCGACCTCGATTTCGACGCTGATCTGGCTGGTGCTGTCGGTGGCCGCGGTGGCGCTGGCCGCCCTGTGGATGAAGCGCCTGCTCGACGCCGGCGCGACGGTCGCGGCCCTGATGGTGAATGCCGCTGCGGTGCTGCTGGTTTCCCCGGTCTCCTGGTCGCACCACTGGGTGTGGATCGCGCCCGCGCTGATCGTCGCCGCCGATGCCGTCGCCCGCGGCCGCCGCAACCGGTGGTTCCTCGGTGCGGCCGGCCTGGCGGTGGTCATGTTCGCCATCGGGCCGATGTGGCTGCTCCCCCACAACCACGACCGCGAACTCACCTGGAACTGGTGGCAGCAGATCGTCGGCAACAGCTACGTCATCTTCACCTTCGCCGTCTTCGTCGTGGCGGCCCTGAGCTATCGCCCGAACCCGGACCCGGAAAGGGCCGCGCTGCTCACGGCGTAGGGGTCAAGAAGGCCGCGAGGGCCGCCGCGTAGGCGGGAACGTCTGCGGCGCCCATCATTTCGCGCGCCGAGTGCATGGCCAGCTGGGCCGCGCCGACATCCACGGTGGACATGCCGGTGCGGGCCGCGGTCATCGGCCCGATCGTGGAGCCGCAGGGCAGATCCGCCCGGTGCACGTAGCGCTGCAACGGGACGTTCGCCTGCGCGCAGGCCAGGGCGAAGGCGCCCGCGCCGGTGGCGTCGGTGGCGTAGCGCAGGTTCTGATTGACCTTGAGCACCGGTCCGCCGTTCACCTCGATGCGGTGCGAGGGCTCGTGCCGGTCCGGGTAGTTGGGGTGTGTCGCATGCGCCATGTCGCCGGAAGCGCACACCGAATCGGCCAGGGCCGCCAGGTATTCCGCGCGTCCGCCGCCGCGGGCGAGCACGATGCGCTCCAGCACCGTGGGCAGCAGCCCGGATTGGGCGCCGCGGTCGGACTGGCTGCCGACCTCCTCGTGGTCGAACATGGCCAGCACCGGCGTCGCCGCGCCGGGTTCGGCGATGGCGGCCAGGAAGGCACGCAGCCCGGCGTAGCAGGTGCCCTGATTGTCCAGCCGGGGCGCGCTGATCAGATCCAGGTCGCGCCCTATCAGCCTGGAGGGCACCAGATCATGGGTCATCAGCTCCCAGCCCAGCACCGCGCCCGGGTCGATGCCGGAGCGTTCGGCGACGAACGCCAGGAACGAGCGCGGCTCGCCGCCGATCCCCCACACCGCGTTCACGTGCCGTTGCGGATCGAGCTGTACGCCCCGCCGGTCGTCGGAGAGGTGGATGGCCAGCTGCGGCACCCGCAGAATCGGTTCGTCGATGCGAATCAGCTGCTCCCGCACCGTATTTCCGTCACGCACCGACAGTCGCCCGGAGATGCCGAGATCACGGTCCAGCCACGAGTTCAGCCAGGCGCCGCCGTAGGGCTCCAACCCGACCATCTGCCAGCCCGCCACGGCGGTGTCCGGATGCTGCTTGACCCGCAGATTGGGGCTGTCCGTGTGGGCGCCGACCACCCGGAAGGGGCCGGCCTGCCCGGAGCCGGCGGCCGCGTCCGGGCCGCCGTCGGCCCAGGCCACCAGGGAACCGGCACGCACCACGTAGTAGCGGCCCGCGCCACCCGCGGGCCAGGGCGCCGATTCGGACAGCCGGGTGAAGCCGTGCTCGTCGAGTTCGGCTGCGACAGTTCGGCAGACGTGGAACGGCGACGGGGAGGCATCGATGAATGCGCACAGGCCTGCGGCGGTCGCGGTGGTTTCGGCAACTGGCATGGGCTCGAGCTTATCCGCCTCCCCGAGACTTCAGCGGGCAGCTGAGAGCCGTTGACGGGATGGCATTCCGTGCCTGCGTTGAGTGCCAAACCGATCTTGGGGATATTCGGGGAGTTACCCCGATCCTTGCGAGATCAGTTGTCCCGTTCGGACTGCGCCAGGCTACCCGGGCAGCGGGGCTTCGGCGACGCGGCCCAGCAACCGCACCAGCTCCAGATAGTCGTCACTTCCGAGACTGCGGCGCATTTCGGCCTCGGCGCGCGCCTCCTCGGCACGCACCTCCTCGACCAATTCCTCACCGCGGCGGCTCAGTCCGATCAGGATGCGCCGGCGGTCGTCGGCCGCCGCGACCCGGAAGATGAGCCCGCGTTCGGCGAGCTGGTCGGCGTGCCGGGTGGCCGAGGACGGGGGTAGCTGCGCCCGCGACGCCAGCTCACTCATGGTGATGCCGATGTCAGCGGACAGATTGGTGAGCATGCACCACTGGTCGGCGGTGAGCCGCCTGGCACACAATGCGGCGTCCAGGTGACGAAGCCAACTCCGCTCGGCCGCTCGGAGGGCTCCATGCAAGGTGGAAAAACCACCTAGAATTGTCGCCATATTTCCCGCCCGTCAGAAACCGCTTGAACGAGGGGAAGGGTAGCCCATGTCCCCGTTCGGCGGGAATCCCGAGAACGTCATCGAGATCATCAACATAGTTCCGCAGCAGGGACCCGGCGGTATCTTCGCGCCATCCTGTGAGGCGGCTATTTCTCTCGCGTTGGAAGAAATCAACTCCGGTTCCGGAATTCTGGGACGGGAATTGCGCGTCACCCACATTGACGGCGGGCGCGAACCCCACCTGGTGGCCGGCGAGGTGGCGGCACTGCTGGCCACCGGCATGGTGCACGCGGTCACCGGCTGGCACACCTCGGCGGTGCGCCGCGCGGTGGAGCGGGTGACGGCCGGGCGGGTGCCGTACCTGTTCGCCACCGATCACGAGGGCGTGGAGTCGGTCCCCGACGGACTGTTCATGATCGGGGCGGATCCCGAACACCAGATCGTGCCCGCGCTGGGCTGGCTGCGGCGCTCCTTCGAGGCCCGGCGCTGGGCGATCATCGGCAACGACTACGTGTGGCCGCGGCGCACCGCGCAGGCCGTGCGCGCGGCACTGCAGGATCCGGAGTTGATTCCGCTGGAGCTGTTCGTGCCCATGCGCACCCGGGATTTCGGCCGGTTCCTCGACGATCCCCGGCTCGACCTGGCCGACGGGATCATCGTGCTGCTGGTGGGCGCCGATGTCGCCCGCTTCAACCTGCAGTTCTCCCGGACCGGGCGATCCGATCAGCAGGTGCGGATGAGCCCGGCCGTGGACGAGAACGTGCTGCTGGCCGCGGGCGGCGGCGCGAACCACAATCTGTTCGTGCCGTCGGGCTTCTTCGTGAACGGACCGCACGATCGGGAGCGGCTGGACCGCTATCACCGGCTGCACGGCTGGTTCGCGCCCACGCTCACCAATTTCAGCAATACCAGCTACGAGGCCATCCACACCCTGCACGGCATGGCCGAGCTGGCCGGATCGCTCGAGGTGCGGCGCATTCAGGCCGCGGTGGCGGACCGGCGGGTCGTCGAAACCCCGTGGGGCGAGGTCGGTTTCGAGGGGGTACAAGCGGTCCGCCCGACCTGGCTGGCCAGAGCGGGCGGAGTCGACTTCGAGATTCTGGACGGAATCTAGCTCCGCCGCATGTGGGGCTACGCCTTGACGAGGCTGTCCAGCACCGAGAGGAACAGGCCCAGGCCGTCGTCGCTGGGGCCGGTGAGCGGCTCGGTGGCGTGCTCGGGGTGCGGCATCAGGCCGACGACCCGGCGATTGGCCGAGGTGATGCCGGCGATGTCGCGCTGCGAGCCGTTGGGGTTGCCGCCCGCGTAGCGGAACACCACGCGGCCCTCGCCCTCGAGCTGGTCGAGCACGGCGGTGGACGCCTGGTAGCGGCCCTCGGCGTTCTTGACCGGGATGAGAATCTGGGCGCCCGGCTCGTAGCGGGTGGTCCAGGCGGTGTCGGTCTGCTCGACGGTCAGCCACTGGTCGCGGCAGACGAAGTGCAGGCCCTCGTTGCGGGTCAGCGCACCCGGCAGCAGGCCCGCCTCGCAGAGGATCTGGAAGCCGTTGCAGATGCCCAGGATCGGCATGCCCTGCTCGGCGGCCTTGATGACCTCGCCCATGACCGGGGCCATGGAGGCGATGGCGCCGGCGCGCAGGTAGTCGCCGTAGGAGAAGCCGCCGGGGACGACGACCGCGTCGACCTGCTTGAGGTCGGCATCGGCGTGCCAGAGCGAAACGGGCTCGGAACCGGCCAGTTTCACCGCCCGGGCGGCGTCGACGTCGTCGAGCGTGCCCGGGAAGGTGATGACACCGATGCGGGCGCTCACAGCCGGACGACCTTCCAGTCCTCGATCACGACATTGGCCAGCAGCGATTCGGCGATCTGCTCCAGGTCGGCGTCGGTGACATTGTCATCGACATCGAGTTCGAATCGCTTGCCCTGCCGCACATCCGAGATGCCGGGGTGCCCGAGACGCCCCAGCGCGCCGACAATGGCTTGTCCCTGCGGATCCAGGATCTCGGCCTTCGGCATCACCTCGACCACGACACGTGCCACGCGTTGCTCCTCAGCTGGTGGGGCGGTGCCCGGCATGCATGCCTGCCGGGCGGGGGGTATCGCTGATCAGCGTAGTTGGCGGGGGCGGCGGACATACCGCCGGGTCGTGCCGTCCGTGGTCCACACCACAGCCCCGCGGGCTACCGTTGAATCATGCACATAGCCCATTTCGGACATTCCTGCATTCTCGTGGAGCTCAACGGCAGCAAGATCCTGTTCGATCCGGGCATTTTCTCGCACGGATTCGAAGGCCTCACCGGATTGGATGCCATTGCGGTGACGCATCAGCATCCCGATCACATCTGCCCGCATCGGATCCAGGCGCTGATCGAGGCGAACCCGCAGGCCAGGCTGCTGTCCGATCCGCAGACCGCGCTGCTGCGGGGCGAGCCGTGGGAGCCGGTGCATGCCGGAAATATTCTCGAAGTCGGCGATGTCCAAATTACCGGCGGCGGTGGCCGGCACGCGGTCATCCATCCGGAGATCCCCGTTATCGACAACACCGTCTTCCAACTCGGCACTCCGGACGATCCCGCACAACTCGTCCATCCCGGTGATTCACTCTGGGTTCCGCCGACTCCGGTCGGCGTTCTCGCCATTCCCGCGGTCGCCCCGTGGATGCGCATCAGTGAGGCCGTGGATTACCTGCGTGCGGTAAATCCGCGGGTCGCGTTCCCCATCCACTACGGCATCATCGCCCCCGAAGCACAGGGCATCTATTTCGGTCGGCTGAATGAAATGAGTCCGGCCAATACCGAATTCAAGATCATCGAACCCGAGAATCACGCGGAATTCTGATGTCGCACCGCCGGGCGGGAGCGGCCACCGCCCGGCGGCGCGAGCTGTGTAACCCACTGCGGCCGAGGCGGATTCGTGGCGAATCCGCCTCGCCCCGGGTCAGCGGTAGGAGGCCAGGAACAGCGCCTCGGCCAGGGCCATGTGCTCGATCTCCGTCGGATCGACGCTCTCATTGGGCGCGTGGATCAGGCACTTCGGTTCCTCCACGCCCATGAGCATGATCTCCGCCTGCGGATAGGTGTCGGCGAAGACATTGCACAGCGGGATCGACCTGCCCTGCCCCTCGGTGGTGGCGGGACGCCCGTAGGCCGCCTCCATGGCCGCGGACATGGCCCGCCGCGCCGGGCCGTCCGTGCTGCCGACGAACGGCGAGCCGGTGGCCTCGGTCTCGACCGTCACCTTCGCGTGCCACGGCGCGTGCGACTTCAGGTGTGCGGTCAGGGCTTTCAGCGCGTCCTCCGGATTGGTGCCCGGCGGGATACGCAGGTTGAGGCGGGCCCGGGTCCTGGGCTGGATGGCCGCCGAGGAGCCGACCACGGGCGGGACGTCCATACCGAGCACCGTGAGCGCCGGACGGACCCAGAGCATGTCGGCGACCTCGCCATTGCCCAGCAGATGGACGCCGTCGAGAACGCCCGCGTCGGAACGGAATCGGCCCACCGGATACTCGTGACCCTGCCAGACCTGGTCATTGCGCAGCCCGTCGATGGTGGTGTTGCCGTCGACGTCGCGCAGGGTGCCGAGCAGGTGGATCATGGCGGCCAGCGCGTCGGGCGCGGGACCGCCGAACATGCCGGAATGCAAGGGGCCGGACAGGGTTTCGACGGTGACGACCACATTCACCGTGCCGCGCAGGGTCTGGGTGAAGGTGGGCACGCCGACCGCGAAATTGCCGCAGTCGCCGATGATCAGGGTGTCGGCGCGCAGCAGGTCGGCATTGCCGGGCACGAACTCCTCCAGGCCGCCGGTGCCCTGCTCCTCGGAGCCCTCCGAGACCAGCACCAGCCCGACCGGATACTCGTCGCCGTACACCTTGCGCAGCGCCCGCAGCGCGGTCAGATGCATGACGATATTGCCCTTGCAGTCGGCCGCGCCGCGCCCGTACCAGCGGCCATCCTTCTCGGTGAGCTGCCAGACCGGCGTCTGCCACGCGGCATCGTCGAGCGGCGGCTGCACGTCGTAGTGGCAGTAGAGCATGACGGTCGGCGCGCCCTGCGGCCCCCGGCTGCGGGCCACGACGGCATTGCTGCCGTCCAGGGTCTCGTACAGACCCACCTCGGTGAGCCCCTCCGCCTCGAACGCATCGGCCACCCACCGCGCGGCCTTCTCGCACTCCTCGATCGGGAACTGCCGGGCATCGTACACCGATTTGAACGAGACGAGCTGCGCCAGATCGCTTTTCGCACGCGGCATGAGTTCCTTGACGGCCGCGCGCAACGCGGCCACCTTCGAATCCCCCTGCACCCCTGCGGTCGTGGTCATCACATCCTCCTGATCACTTGGCGGTATCGGGTTTCACGGTCTCACCCTTCTTCAGGTGACCGATTGTTTCCAGAGTGCGCAGGTTTCCGAAGCTCGACATCGGATAGGAGATGGCGCGATCGCGGTCGACGGTGTCGGTCAGCAGCTGATCGGCTACCGCACCCGCCCCGAGGTGCGGCTGCGTGGCGGACATCGCCTGCGCTATGACATGCTGATAGTCCATAGTGCTGAATAGTAACCGTTCAGCAACTTTCTCTTGATTACGAAACGGTAGCTGGCCGAACCAGTTTCGATCATGACCGAGTGGCTACCATCATCTCGGCAAACCCATGCCGAATCTCGATCGGAGGCCATATGACCGGCACCACGGAACCCGACGACGTCTACGCGATGCCCGGCATCAGACGCGCGGCTCCGCACCGCGGCTTCCCGGAGCACGAGATCTTCCCGCAGGTCGCCTACCAGATCGTCCACGACGAACTGATGCTCGACGGCGTCTCCCGGATGAACCTGGCCACCTTCTGCACCACCTGGGTCGACGACCAGGCACGGCGGCTGATGAACGAATGCCTCGACAAGAACATCGTCGACAAGGACGAGTACCCGCAGACCGCCGAACTCGAGCAGCGCGGCGTGCACATGCTCGCCGACCTGTGGAACTCCCCCGATCCGGGGGGCACGCTGGGCACCTCCACCACCGGGTCCAGCGAGGCCGCCATGCTGGGCGGCCTGGCCGCCAAATTCCGCTGGCGCAAGCGCGGCGGCACCGGCACCCCCAACTTCGTGTGCGGCCCGGTCCAGGTGTGCTGGGAGAAGTTCGCGCGCTACTTCGACGTGGAGATCCGCCAGATCCCGCTGCGCGGCGGGCGCTACACCATTGACCCGGATGAAATCGACGCCTACTGCGACGAGAACACCATCATGGTGGTGCCCACCTTCGGCCAGACCTTCACCGGTCTGTTCGAGGACGTCGAGGGCATCAGCAAGGCGCTCGACGCGCTGCAGGCCGCGACCGGACTCGACATTCCCATCCACGTCGACGCGGCCAGCGGCGGCTTCCTCGCCCCGTTCTGCGCACCCGAAATCTGTTGGGATTTCCGGCTTCCGCGGGTCAAGTCCATCAACGCCTCCGGCCACAAGACCGGTCTCGCACCGCTGGGCGCGGGCTGGGCCATCTGGCGGACCAAGGAGGATCTGCCCGAAGAGCTCATCTTCAACGTCGACTACCTCGGCGGCAATATGCCCACCTTCAACCTGAACTTCTCCCGGCCCGGCGGGCAGGCCGTCACCCAGTACTACGAGTTCATCCGGCTGGGCCGCACCGGCTACCGCAATGTGCAGACCGCCATCTACACCGCGAGCCAGCACCTGGCCAAGGGCATTGCCGAGGCCGGGCCGTTCGAGCTCATCCACGATGCCGATCCGCGCCGCGGCATCACCGCCGTCTCGTGGAAACTGGCCGACGGCGCCGACTACAACCTCTACGACCTGTCCGATCGGCTGCGCACCCGCGGCTGGCTCATCGCCGCCTACCCGCTGCCCGCCGACCGCGAGAACGAGATCATCATGCGCGCGGTGCTGCGCCACGGCTTCACCGTCGACATGGCCGACCTGCTGCTCGCCGACCTGCACCGCAGCCTGCAGGTGCTCGGCAAGCACCCGATGACGACCTCGCTCACCCGCGAGGAGGCGGGCGGCTTCCCGCACAACGCACGGGCGGTCGTCCCCACCCCCAAGGCGAAACCGGTGCGGTCCAAGGCCGATGCCGAGGCCACGATCAACGGTAAGAAGACCGCCGAGACCCCGGCCGAAACCAAGCCCGCCAAAACCAAGGCCGGCAAGAAGTGAGCGCGGCCGAGAGTCCGGCCACCACCGGATAACAACCGCGGCAACCGAATACCGCGAAGCGGCGCCGGGAATCCCGCCGCCGCCTCATGTTCCGGACTCGGAGCCTAGGCGCCGGCCAGGCCCACGGTGTCGAGGAGCCAGGCGAGCTCGAAGGCCGCCTCCTTCCACTTCTCGTAGCGGCCGCTGACACCGCCGTGACCCGCGCTCATCTCGGTCTTGAGCAGCAGCTGCGCATCGCCGGTCTTGGTGGCGCGGAGTTTGGCCACCCACTTGGCCGGCTCCACGTAGAGCACGCGGGTGTCGTTGAGCCCGGTGATGGCCAGGATCGCCGGATAGTCCTTCGCCTCGACGTTCTCGTAGGGCGCGTAGGACTTCATGTACTCGTAGACTTCCTTGTCCGCCAGGGGATTACCCCACTCGTCCCACTCGGTGACGGTCAGCGGCAGCGACTCGTCCAGGATGGATGTCAGCGGGTCCACGAAGGGCACATTGGTCAGGATGCCCGCGAACAGCTCGGGCGCGAGGTTCGCCACCGCGCCCATCAACAGCCCGCCCGCGCTGCCGCCCTCGGCGAGCATGCGGTCCGGCGCGGTGACACCGGAATCCACCAGATGCCGTGCGCAGGCTACGAAGTCGGTGAAGGTGTTCTTCTTCTCGAGCTTCTTGCCCTCCTCGTACCAGCGCCGGCCCATCTCGCCGCCACCGCGGACATGCGCGACCGCGTAGACCATGCCGCGATCCAGCAGCGACAACCGCCCCACCGAGAAGTACGGATCCATCGGCGCCTCGTAGGAGCCATAGCCGTAGAGCAGCAACGGTTTCGGCGCAGCGCCCTCGCCCCCGGACCCACCCTCGGCATCCTTGCGCATGACCACCGAGATCGGCACCCGGGTGCCGTCCGCGGCCACCGCCCAATCCCGGTGCTGCACATAGTCGTCGGGGTTGTAGTCGCCGAGCACCACCTGCTCCTTGCGCAGCAGCAGCTCGTCGGTGTCGGGCACGTAGTCGAAGATCTTCATCGGGGTGATGTAGGAGGTGACCCCGACCCGCAGCATCGGCTGCTCCCACTCCGGGTTGGCGCCGAACCCGGAGTCGAACAGCTCGAGACCGAAATCGATCTCGTGCAGTTCGCCGTACCCGGTCTCGGTCAGCGGCCAGACCGCGGCCCGCTGCATCGCGTCGCGCCGATAGCTGACCGCCAGCTTGTCGGAGAAGGACTCCAGGCCGTTGAGGCGGACATCGTCGCGGTGCGGAATCAGGATGGTCTGGTTGGTCGGATCGTGCAGCGGCGCCTCGGCGAGCACGAAGTTCTCGGCCTTGACCCCGTCGACCACGTCGTTGTGCAGGATGAGCAGTTTGTCCTCGCCGCCCACCACCGCATGATCGACCGAGTACTCGACGCCCTCGCGCCGGGGCATGATGAGCCGGAATTCGCCCTCGGGGTTGTCGGCCTCCAGGATCCAGTTCTCGGTGGTGATCTTGGATTCGACGTAGAGCAGCAGATACTTCTCCGAATTGGTCGCCGTCACGCCCACCGAGTAGTGGGCATCCGGCTCATGGAGAACCTGGACATCGGCCGACATCGGCGTGCCCAGCTTGTGCCGCCACACGGTGTCGGACCGCCACGCGTCGTCGTAGGTCGAGTAGAAGACGTACGCGCCGTCGAGCGACCAGGTCGCGCCCTGGGTGACGCCGGTGATCTCGTCGGGCAGCAGCTCACCGGTGGTCAGGTTCTTGAAGCGCAGGACATAGCGCTCGTCACCGGAGGTGTCCTCCGAGTAGGCCAGCATGTCACCGGCGTGGCTGATGGAGAACGCGCCGAGCGCGAAATAGTCGTGGCCCTCGGCCAGCTCATTGGAGTCCAGCAGGACCACCTCGCCGGGCATGGTGGCCGACGCCTCCAGCTTGGGCGGGGTCCAGTCGTCCGGACCGGCGATCGGGCAGCGGCAGTGCACGCCGTGCTGTTTGCCCTCGAAGGTGCGCGAGTAGTACCAGAACTTGCCCATCCGGGTCGGGAGCGACAGATCGGTCTCCTGGATCCGCGACTTGATCTCCTCGAAGATCTTTTCCCGCAGCGGGCCCAGCTTCGCGGTCTGCGCGTCGGTATAGGCGTTCTCCGCCTCCAGATACGCGATGACCTCGGGATCCGTCTTCTCCCGCAGCCACTCGTACTCGTCGATGAAGACATCCCCGTGGTGCACGCGCTCCATCGGAGCCCGCTTGGCGATCGGCGCCACCACCGCGTCGTCTACTGAGATCGCGCTACCACTGTCCAAAGCCATGGGCACCACGTTAGTAGCGATCCTCCACCGCGGGCCCCCGACCCGGCGGTACCGGGCGTGGGTGCGGCTCCCGCGCCGGTCGAGCGCGGGATCCGCACGGTAGCCGTCACCGTAACCGTCGCTGCCGCGTCGCGTTGGCGTGCTGATGCTGCTCGTAGAGGTAGAAAACGGCGGCCTTGCGACGAGCACATTGGTCGGTCGGGCAACTCCGGTGGATCCGGAGAATGCTGTGGGCCAATTCCGCTGTGAAGCGCTCGGGAACCACCGCACAGCTGTCGGAGACCGGGGCGGCTCGTTGCGGGGACCATGGCGTGCGCACCACATACCTCCTTCCACTGACAGAAGATGGAATATCCGATCCGAAGCCCTCACAAACCCTGGCATTATGAGTGCGATCTACATCACCGACCAGTACTGCTGGTGCGCACAGGGGAGGCCGACAGTGGAAGCGAAGAACCGCGTCATCGAGGCCGATGCGGTGTGGCGGCGCGGAGACGACACCGCCGACGGCGTCGAGATCGCCTTTCTGGCCAGTGGAAACATCGGATTGCGGGACTCACGCAATCCAGACGGGCCAGTACTGATCTTCACCCCCGGCGAATGGGAAGCCTTCGTTGCCGGGGCCAAGGACGGCGAATTCAACCGGCCTGGAGCCTGATTCGGGTGTGCCCGGCTCGAAACGAGCCGGGCACAACACTGTTCAGGCCCCTATCGCCGCGCCGATGGTCGGCCACGACTCGTGCAGGGTGTCCTGCCAGTACGACCACGAGTGCGTGCCCACCGGCGAGTGCTCCACCCGCGCCGGAATGTTCATGGCACGCAACCGCTGCTCGAACGCGGTGACACAGGCGTCCACCCCGAATTCGATGGGGCCGCCGAAGAAGATGTTCTCCGGCAGCTGCGGCTTGATCTCCAGCTCGTGCGGGCCGGGCAGGCCGGTGCCGGTGGACAGGAAGATGGTCTTGCCGCGCAGCGCCTCGGCCAGCACCGCCGGATTGTGCTCCGTCCACGCCGGACCACCCGGCGCGCCCCACATATTGAGCGGGTTGCCGCCGCGATTGGCCACCGAGAACATCATGGCGCCCTGCGCGATCGTGGTGTCCGGGCAGGCGCTGTAGCCCGCCACCGCCCGGTACAGCTCCGGATGCCGCACCGCCAGCACGAAGGCCGCGATGCCGCCCATCGACAGACCACCGATGGCGTTCACCCCGCTACCGGCGAAGTATTCGTCGATGATGGGCGGAAGCTCTTGTGTCAGAAAGGTTTCCCACCTGTAGCGGCCGAAGCGCGGGTCGTCGGACACCCAGTCGGTGTAGTAGCTGGCCTGGCCGCCCATGGGCAGCACCACGTTCACGTCCTTGCCCTGGAAGAAGGGTTCGGCGTCGGTGGCATTGGTCCAGGTGCTCTGCGTCGCACCGGGATCCAGGCCGTCGAGGAGGTAGTAGGTGGGGCGGTCGCCGCTGCCGGCGGGATGCAGCACCTGCACCTGGATGGTGCGGCCCATCGCCGCGGAGTCGATGAAGATCGCCGAGCGGGTGGCGCTCAGCTGGTCGACGCGGACGACCTGGCCCGCGTGTGCGATTGCCGGCGGGGCGGCCACCGGATAAAGCAAACCCGCAGCGATCGCCAAAACAGCTGCGGCAACGACTCTTCGACGCATGTCCCCACCTTCATCAGCCCACCACAATCACCATCAAACGTAACTCGAGTGACTATTGCGACGCGCGGGAATGGGGCTATGGCGTGTCGTTGGCTAACCACGCAGTCCGGATATGGTAATGCGCATCGGCTATCAGTCGGTGGCAATTCGGGACAATGCGCCCCTGATGGATCCCGCCAGGTAATCCAGGTCCGCGCGCGCCGGACTGGTCGGCCGCGCCCGCAGCCCGAACCCGTCGCCCGGGGTGCGGGGAATCACGTGCAGATGCACGTGGAACACCTCCTGCCCCGCCGTGACCCCGTCGGCCAGGAAGAAATTCACTCCGTCACAGTGCACCTCGGACTCCCGCAGGCCCGCCGCGATGCGCTGCCCCACCTGAAACAGCTTGCCGCCCAACGCCGGATCCAGCTCCGCCAGGCTCCGGGCCGGCATCTTCGGAATCACCAGCACATGCCCGGGCGTCACCGGCCGAATATCCATGAACGCCAGGCAGTCCTCATCCTCGTACACCTTGGACGACGGTGCCCGCCCGGCAACGATGTCGGAGAAGATCGTGTAAGGGTTCATGCCCGCAGAGCCTAGAGCCCCCTGCCCCACACCCGCCCGACTCGACCCGGCGGCCGGGCGAGCGACCCCGCAAGACTTCGCCTGCAACTCGTTCGCCCCCGGCTCCGTTCCGGAGCCGGGGGCGAGATGCGAGAGTCGTTGTATCCCTAGAGGATCGGCGACGGCGTGTAGCGGGCGGCCGCCGGATTCGCGTCGACCAGCTTCTGGACCTGGGCGATCACATCGGCGGTCTGCGCCTCGGCCGCGCCGATGAAGGCGGAGCGGTCCGCCAGGGCCGCATCCAGGGCGGCCCGGTCCAGCGGCATGCGGTCGTCGGCGGCCAGGCGGTCCAGCAGATCGGGTTCGCGGCCCTGCTCACGCATGGCCAGCGCCACCGCCACCGCGTGCTCCTTGATGACCTCGTGGGCGGTCTCACGGCCCACGCCCGCGCGCACCGCCGCCATCAGGATGCGGGTGGTGGCCAGGAACGGCAGGTAGCGATTGAGCTCGCGGTCGACCACGGCCGGGTACGCGCCGAATTCGGCCAGCACGGTCAGGAAGGTCTCCATCATGCCGTCGATGGCGAAGAAGGCGTCCGGCAGTGCGACCCGGCGCACCACCGAGCAGAAGACGTCGCCCTCGTTCCACTGCGCGCCCGCCAGCTCGGCCGCCATCGAGCCGTAGCCGCGCAGCACCACCTGCAGGCCGTTGACGCGCTCACACGAGCGGGTGTTCATCTTGTGCGGCATGGCCGAGGAGCCCACCTGGCCGGGCTGGAAACCCTCGGTGACCAGCTCGTGGCCCGCCATCAGGCGAATGGTGTGCGCGAACGAGGACGGGCCCGCGCCCACCTGCACCAGCGCGGAGAGCACATCGTGGTCCAGCGAGCGCGGGTAGATCTGGCCCACGCTGGTGAACACGTTCGCGAAACCCAGGTGGCCGGCCACCTTCTGTTCCAGCTGCGCCAGCTTGGCCGCGTCGCCGCCGAGCAGATCCAGCATGTCCTGCGCGGTGCCCATCGGACCCTTGATGCCGCGCAACGGGTATCGGTCGATCAGCTCCCGCAGCCGGGTCAGCGCGATGAGCAATTCGTCTGCGGCGGAAGCGAATCGCTTGCCCAGGGTGGTGGCCTGCGCCGCCACATTGTGCGAGCGGCCCGCCATCACCAGCGTCTGATACTGGGCGGCCCGCTCCGCCAGCCGGGCCGCGATGGCCACGCCGTGGCCGTACACATGCTCGAGCGACAACCGGATCTGCAGCTGCTCCACGTTCTCGGTGAGATCCCGCGAGGTCATGCCCTTGTGCACGTGCTCGTGCCCCGCGAGCGCGTTGAACTCCTCGATCCGGGCCTTCACATCGTGCCGGGTGACCCGCTCGCGTTCCGCGATCGACTGCAGATCCACCCGATCGATGACCCGCTCGTAGTCCTCGACGACCCCCGCCGGAACATCCACCCCCAACTCGGCCTGGGCCCGCAACACCTCCAGCCACAATCGCCGCTCGAGCACGATCTTGTTCTCGGGCGACCACAGATGAACCAGCTCGGGGCTGGCGTAGCGGGTGGCAAGGACGTTCGGCACAAGACTCACGTTGTCCCAGTTTACCGGTGGGTTTCCCACCGGTTTGCCCCGCCATCATCGCGGCGGAAATTCGCTCCGGCCGGAGCTTCCCGAGAGTTCCCGGGAGTCGGGCCGAGTTATGCCGGTGGGGCGACGATGTCGATGATCTCGAGCAGCGCGCCCCGCGCCATGCGCCGGGGCTGCGGGTCGAGTTCACCGAGCGCGGTCACCACCGCCCCATCGACGACCGCCACCAGGCGGCGGGTCTGTTCGGTGCGCACCACGCGGTCGGAGCGGCGCAGCACGTCGGTCAGCAGCTCGTCCAGCTGGCTGCGTAGTCGCAGCTGGACCTCTCGTAGTTCCGGGTGGCGGGCGGACGCGACCGAGCGCTCGTAGCGGGCGATCAGCTGGCCCCGCGCGTCCAGGTCCTGAATCTCCGGACCCACCAACAGGTCCAGCACCAATTCCACGGTGGCCTCCGCCCCGCGCCGGCGGTGCGTCACCTCGCCGACGCGGCGGCGCATGGCCTCCAGTTCGGCATTGCCGGAGAACTCGACCGCGCGCGCGATCAGATCCTCGAGCGATTCGAAGTAGTAGGTGGTCGACGCGAGCGGCAGATCCGCCCGGGTTGCCACCGAGCGGTGCCGGACCGCTTCGAAGCCACCTTCGAGCAGGAGCTCGGCGGCGGCACAAACCAGCGCTTGGCGACGCCGTTCGCCTTTCGGAGTCGTCGCAGTGGTCACGGTGCAATCGTGCCAGTCATCACCGGCGCTGTGTTCATTTTGCCCACTGCGCTCAATCTCCTTGGCAGATCAGGCCAAATACCGTTCCAACCGGTCCAGTGCCGCTTCGATGTCGGCGCCGGCTCCGGCGAACGAGAAGCGAACCGTGTGATGGCCGTTGCGGGTGTCGAAGTCGATGCCCGGGGCCAGCGCCACACCGGTGGCGTCGAGCACCTCGGTGCACCAGCGCATCGAATCATCGGTCAGGTGAGCGATATCCGCGTAGGCATAGAACGCACCGTCGGCGGGGGCGAGGTTGGT
This sequence comes from Nocardia sp. NPDC051981, assembly GCF_040680715.1. Classification (NCBI taxonomy): domain Bacteria; kingdom Bacillati; phylum Actinomycetota; class Actinomycetes; order Mycobacteriales; family Nocardiaceae; genus Nocardia; species Nocardia sp. NPDC051981. The sequence continues at coordinate 658,091 of NZ_JBFAXK010000001.1, forward strand.
GATGCCGAGCTTGGGCAGCCCCGACAGCAGCAGCTCGCGATTCGCCGCATAGCGCCGCACATGACCGTCCAGTTCGGCTTTGGCTTCCGCGCCGAACGCGTGCACCGCCGCGAACTGAGAAATAGCCGGGGGGCACACCGTCATGTTGGAGGCCAGTCGCTGCAGCGCCGGACGCAGCGATTCCGGCACCAGCATCCAACCCAGCCGCCAGCCGGTCATGGAGAAGTATTTGGACACCGAGCCGATGACCACCGACTCCCGAGAGGTCTCCCAGGCCGAGGAGGTCGGCTCGGTGCCTGCATAGACGATGCCGTGGTAGATCTCGTCGGAGATGAGCAGCGTCCCGTGCTCGTCGCACCAGCGGGCCAGCGCCGCCAGCTCCTCCGGCGCGATCATGGTCCCGGTCGGATTGGCCGGGCTCGCCACGATCAGGCCCGCGGGCGGCTCCGGCAGCGCCTCCAGCATGGCCACCGTCGGCTGGAACCGGGTCTCCGGCCCGCAGTCCAGTTCGACCACATCGCAGCCCAGCGCGGTCAGTGTGTTCCGGTAAGCCGGATAACCCGGCCGGGCCACCACCACGGTGTCGCCGGGATCGAAGGCCGCCAGGAAGATGAGGGTGAACGCGCCGGAGGAACCGGTGGTCACCACGACATCGTCCGCGTCCACGCGCACCCCGTAGGTGCTGCGATGATGCTCCGCGATGGCCTCCCGCAGCGCCAGGGTCCCGAATGTCTCCGTATAGCCCAGCAATTCGGAATCCATGGCCGCCTTGGTGGCGCGCAAAACCGCCGCCGGAGCGGGCGTGGACGGCTGGCCCGCCGCCAGCACCAGCACATCTCCGCGTGTCCGGGCCCGTTCAGCTGCTGCTTTCCAGACGTCCATCACGTAAAAAGGTGGAATGGTCGACCGGCGAGATTCGATACGCACTCGACAGACGGTAGAGCACCGACTCCCCCGCCTGTCCGGGAACTGCCATCCGAATGCCTGAGGAGGCGGCTGTGCAGGGGGGACCAGCAACCACCGGGACCGCCCCGGAGGCCGACCCGCACCCACCCGAATCCGCGCCACCGCGGACAGCCGGCGCGACGGACAGCTATACGCCGGGTGTGCGGTCGCAACTGGCATTCCAGGACGAGCCGTCGCGGGGTCAGGAAGCGCTGGAATGGGCCCGGCGGTCGGTGGTCCGGCTCGCGGAGCAGGCGATCGCCTGGCTGCGGATCTACGCGCCGATCGCGCGGGAACGCACGCTCGAGCTGTGGGCCCGGCGGCCGCGCTCGTGGGCCGAGACCGGCGAGCTGGTGCGGCGGGGCCGGGCCGAAGCGCGGCGGCGGTGGCCGGTGGTGCGCGCGTGGAGCATTCGGCACCGGGTGCTGATCGGCGGTGTGGTCGCGGTGCTGGTGTTCGCGAGCGCGGACGGCGCGCTGGGCCTGCTGCCCACCGACGCCGACGTGGGTCCCGGTGTGGCGCTGCGGATTCCGGTGCAGTATCCGCTGCAGGTGCAGGCCTCCCCGGAGACGTCGAAGCGGTATCTGGACGCCATCAACAACGGTGAGCATCTGCGCGAGCAGGCGGTGGTCTCGGCGGCCGCGGCGGCCACGCTGGAGCGGGCCAAGGCGGAGGCCGCGGCGGCCGTCGCCGGGCGGCCGCAGCCGTGGATGACGCCGTCACCGGACAGTTCGCTGCCACCCGGCTTCGTGATTCCCGGCGCCGGCGGGTTCGCGCTGCCCGCGAAGGGCGTGTTCACCTCCGGATTCGGGGCGCGCTGGGGCACCTTCCACGCGGGCATCGACATCGCCGCGCCGCTCGGCTCACCGATCTACGCGGTGGCGGCGGGCACCGTCATCGACGCGGGCCCGGCCCAGGGCTTCGGGCTGTGGGTGCGCATCCGCCACGACGACGGCACCATCTCCGTCTACGGGCACATGTACGACTTCTCGGTGTCGGTCGGCGAGCGCGTCCCGGCAGGCCTGCAGATCGCGCGCATCGGCAACCGCGGCGACTCGACGGGACCGCACCTGCACTTCGAGATCATCATCAACGGCCAGCACGTCGACCCACAGCCCTGGCTGGCCCAACACGGCATCATCGTCGGCTGACCCGCCTCCGCTCCCCCGCCTCCCCGAAACTTCAGCGCACGGCTCGGGAGCCGTTGACCGTTGGCGACGCGTGCCGACGGTTCAGGGCCGAAACAACTTCGGGGGTACCCGGGGAGTTACCCGGATCGGCGCGAAATCAGTTGTCGCGCTGGCATTCGAACTCCAGGCGCGATATTCGGATTTCGGGTCGGCATTCGCCTTTCAGGCGGAGGCCGGGACGGTGATGCGCCCCTCGGTGGCGGCCAGGGCGATGTCGGTGCGGAAGTGGCCGCCCGGCAGCTTGATTCCGGCCAGGCGGTCGTAGGCGTTCTTGCGGGCCTCGGCGAGGTCCGCGCCCTGGCCGACGATGGCGAGCACGCGGCCGCCCGCGGACACCAGCGCACCGTCCTCACGCTGCGCGGTGCCGGCGTGCAGCACCTCGGATTCGGTTCCGGTGCCGGTGGATTCGGCTCCGGTGATGACATCGCCGCTGCGCGGGCGGGCCGGGTAGTTCTCGGCGGCCAGCACCACGGTGACGGCGGCGCCGTCCTTCCAGCGCGGCGCGGGCACCTGGTCCAGGGTGCCGGTCGCGGTGGCGTACAGCAGTTCGCCCAGCGGGCTGTCCAGCATGGCCAGCACGGCCTGGGTCTCGGGATCGCCGAAGCGGCAGTTGAATTCGACCACGGCCGGCCCGGCCTGCCCGACGGCGAGACCGGCGTACAGCAGGCCGCTGAACGGCACGCCGCGGCGAACCATCTCGGCCGCAACGGGTTTCACCACATCGTCGACAATGGCCTGCAGGGTCTGGTCCGGCAGCCACGGCAGCGGCGTGTACGCGCCCATGCCGCCGGTGTTCGGCCCAGTGTCGCCGTCGCCGACCCGCTTGTGGTCCTGGGCGGGCAGCAGCGGCACCACGGTCTCGCCGTCGACCAGGCAGAACAGCGACACCTCGGGGCCGTCGAGGAACGACTCCAGCAGCACCGGGTGGCCCTGCTCGAGCAGTTCGGCGCCGTGCTCACGGGCCACCGACCGGTCCGGGGTCACCACGACGCCCTTGCCAGCGGCCAGGCCGTCGTCCTTGACCACCCAGGTCGGCCCAAAACGATCCAGCGCCGCATCCAATTCGCCCGGATGGTCGACGATCTCGCTGTGCGCGGTGCGCACCCCGGCCGCGTTCATGACGTCCTTGGCGAAGGCCTTCGAGCCCTCGATCCGCGCGGCGGCGGCGGACGGGCCGAACGCCGGGATCCCGGCGGCCCGCACCGCGTCGGCCACGCCGAGCACCAGCGGCACCTCGGGCCCGACCACGACCAGATCGACGCCCAGCTCCTGGGCGAGCGCGGTCACCTCCGCCCCGGAGGTGGCGTCCACCGCACGCACCTCGGCGTGCTGGGCGATGCCGGCATTGCCGGGCGCCGCATACACGGCGGACACCGCCGGGTCCTTGCGCAGTGCCAGGACGAGGGCATGTTCACGGGCTCCGGAACCGATGACGAGTACGCGCACGGCAGACAGCTTAAAGGGCTGGGCAGACGCAATCGGTAGCGGTCTGTTGTGCGTTCGCGCGGGGGTGTCCTTCCCCGCGTAAGGTCCGGGGCATGGCTTCTGTTTTCTCCGCAATCATCGACGGTCAGCTGCCGGGCCGGTTCGTCTGGGAGGACGACGAATTCGTCGGCTTCCTCACGATCGCCCCGGTGACGCAGGGGCACACGCTTGTCGTGCCGCGCAAGGAGATCGACCAGTGGCAGGACGTCGATCCGGGCACCTTCGCGCGCCTGACCGGGGTCGCCCAGAAGATCGGCCAGGCCGTGCGGGCCGCCTGGGACGCCCCGCGGGCGGGCCTGCTCATCGCGGGCCTCGAGGTGCCTCACCTGCACATGCACGTCTTCCCGGCCTTCCACCTGGGTGACTTCGACATCAGCGGGGCGGACCCGGAACCCAGCAAGGAATCCCTCGACGAGGCACAGGCCATGATCAAGCAGGCCCTGCGCGACCTCGGCTACGGCGCGAACGTCCCCGCGTAGTGCACCCGGGTGCCCGCGTCCGGCGCGGGCACCCCGCTCAGCGCGGTTCGCGCGGCAGCCGGACGGTGAACGTGGTGCCCTCCCCCGGCTCGCTGGTCACCGACACCTTGCCGCCGTGCGCGGCGACCAGCGCATGCACGATCGACAGTCCCAGTCCCGTACCGCCACTGTCCCGGCTGCGGGACGCGTCGGTGCGATAGAAGCGTTCGAAGACCCGCTCGGCCTGTTCGGCCTCCAGTCCCGGCCCGGTGTCGGCGACCTCGATGAGCACCTCGTCGGCGGCCGGGGTGAGCCGCACCGTCACCTCCGCCTCGGGCGGGGTGTGCACCAGCGCGTTGTTGATCAGATTGGCCAGCACCTGCCGCAGCCGCGTCTCGTCGCCGAGCATCTCCAGAGTGCCGGGCCCGGGCCGGATTTCGAGGTCGATCTTGCGTTCCGGACCCTCCGGGCGCTGGGCCGCCGCCAGGGCGCGCGCACTGTGCACGGCATCGCTGGCCATCATGAGCAGGTCCAGCGGCCGCCGCTCGATCGGTCGCTGCGCGTCCAGCCGGGCCAGCATGAGCAGGTCCTCGATCAGCAGTCCCATCCGCTTGGACTCGCGTTCGATGCGGTCCATCAGCATGTCCGGATCGGTGATCGCGCCCTGCCGGTACAGCTCGGAGAAGCCCTTGATGGTGGTGAGCGGGGTGCGCAGTTCGTGGCTGGCGTCGGCGACGAAGCGCCGCATCTTGGCCTCGGAGCGCCGCGCCGCCTCCTCGGAGGCCTCGGTGGCGGCGAAGGCCTGCTGGATCTGGGTCAGCATGGTGTTCAGCGACTGTGAGAGGTGGTCGACCTCGGTGTCGGTGCCGCGCACCGGAACTCGCTGATGCAGGTCACCACCCGCGATGGCGGCCGCGGTGCGCTCGACCTCCCGCAGCGGCCGCAGACTGCGCCGGATCACGATGCGTGCCACCGCCGCCAGCGCCGCCAGCACCAGTGCGCCGATCACCAGTTGCAGCACGATCAGCTTGTCCAGCAGCGAGTTCGTCTCGTCCATGCGCAGCGCGATGGTGCTGGTGCCGTACTCGTTGACGGTCCGCAGCACCCGCCACTCCTCGGTGGACGCGCCCACCGAGCCGACGGTCTCCGGCCGATTGCCCAGGTCCGCGGGCACCTCGGGCTGCTGCGCGCCCGCCGACAGGCTCAGCGTGACCTGGCCCGTCGCATCCTGCACCTGCACCCAGTACAGGTGCGGCGGCCGTTCCCGCCCGCGCACGGTGGGCAGCGGTTCCGGGCGTTGCGCGCCGGGCGCGGCCCAGCTGTGAGCGGCGTCGTAGAGCTGCCGGTCGATGCGTTCGACCAGCACATTGCGCATCAGCGAGGTGACCGCGATACCCGAGACCAGCAGCCCGAATCCGACCAGGGACACCAGCGCGAGCACCAGGGTGGTGCGCAGCGGCACCGCGGCGAGCCGGTCGGCGAGCTTGCCCCGGAGACTGCGAGCCGTGCCTTTGCCATCGACCGGCGGGGCAGCGTTCACGCGTTGGCCGTCTTACCGCGCGGCTCCCGCATGACGTAGCCGACCCCGCGCAGGGTGTGGATGAGCCGATCCGGTCCGGTGTCGACCTTCTTGCGCAGGTAGGACACGTAGGTTTCGACCACGCCGACCTCGCCGCCGAAGTCGTAGCGCCAGACGTGGTCCAGGATCCGCGGCTTGCTCAGCACCGTGCCGGCATTGACCAGGAAGTACCGCAGCAGCGTGAACTCGGTGGGCGACAGGGCAACCGGTTCGCCCGCCTTCCACACCTCGTGGGTGTCGTCGTCGAGTTCGATATCGGCGAACCGCAGCCGCGACGTCTTGGTCTCCGGCGCCGAGCGCCCGGACCGCCGCAGAATCACCCGCAGCCGCGCGACCACCTCTTCGAGGCTGAACGGCTTGGTGACGTAGTCGTCGGCCCCGAGCGTCAGTCCGGTGATCTTGTCGTCCACGTCGTCGCGGGCGGTCAGGAAGAGCACCGGTGCGTCGATCCCGTCGGCCCGGAGCCGCCGCAGCAGCCCGAACCCGTCCATCCCAGGCATCATCACATCGATGATCAGTGCATCCGGCCGGAAGGTCTTGGCCTTGTCCAGCCCCTCGGTGCCGCTCGCGGCACTCGCGACCTCGAACCCTTGATACCGCAGGCTCACCGACAGTAGCTCGACGATCATGGGCTCGTCGTCAACGACGAGCACCCTCGCCTCGGGTTCGCGCGGCTGAACGGGCACACCTGTCATGAGGCCATATTCTGCGCTTCCCCCGCGAAGAACCTGACCCTTCCCTGGGAGTTTCCTGCGAGGAGCACATCAACCCCCGGTGGTGCTGCGGGGCCGCGCCCCCGGACCCCAGAACGACAGCAGGGCGAGGACCCGGAGGTCCTCGCCCTGCTTGTCTGCTGAGCCCCCTGTCAGGATTGAACTGACGACCTTTCGCTTACAAGGCGAGTGCTCTACCACTGAGCTAAGGAGGCGGAAAGCGGTGCCATCATAACCGGGGTGGCCGGCTGCGCGGAAAAGCCGGCGTCCCGGTCGGAACGATGCTGCGTGGAGGACCGGAGCGCGGCCGGGCGACGCTCGTGGCATCGACCAGCCGCGTTCGGAAGCCGTTCGCGCAGTATCGGACTAACCGCAGGGTGTCAGGACTGAGCCGCCTGACGAGCCGCGTCGTCCGCCGCCATGGCGTCACGCAGGCTCTTCGGACGCATGTCCGTCCAGTTCTTCTCGACGTACTCGACGCACGCGGCGCGGCTGTCCTCGCCGAAAACGACTCGCCAACCCGCCGGAACCTCGGCGAAGGCGGGCCACAGGGAGTGCTGTTCCTCATCGTTGACCAGGACGAAGAACCGGCCGTCTTCGTCATCGAAGGGGTTGGTGCTCATTTCACCTCACTGGATACTGGCGCTGTGTACGGGAACGTAGACGGATCGTCCAGTCACCGCAGTGATGGAACGAGCCCCCGACGTTGATTCGACCCTAGCAAGGCAGGCGTTACCGCTGGGCGGTTACCTGCACTTCGTTCAGGCCGCGAAGAATTCGAGCAGGATCTTGTTGACGGCCTCTGGTTGTTCCAGGTAGCCGAAGTGTCCGGCGTCGGGAACCTCGTGGTAACGGGCTCCCGGAATGATATCGGCGACTTCGCGGGAAAGGTAGGGCGGGATCATCCGATCGTCCGCGAAGCCCATGGACAGGCAGGGCACGGTGATGGCCCGGTAGGCCTGGGTGCGGTCGAAGTCGTGGTCCATGCGCCGCTGGGCGCGCACGCCGGGCGAGGCCGGGCCGCCGGTGAATTCGAACAGGTCGAGCCAGTCGCGGGCGGCGTGCGGGTCGGCCATGGTGGCCGGCGAGAGGTTCATGATGGCGGTCATGGCGGCCTCGTATTTGGCGGGCAGCCGCATGCCGGAGGCGTCGAGTTCGTGCTCGCCGAACGAGAGCGTCTTCTGGAACTGGTCGAGCCGGGCGTGTCCGGCCATGAAGATGGCCTTGCGGACCAGATCGGGCCGGGCCAGCGCGAGTTCCTGCGCGACCCGCGCGCCCATGGACTGACCGACCACCAGGGCCGGTCCCTCGTCGAGGAATTCGATGAGGGCGGCGGTGTCGCGCACCAGGTCCTCGATGGTGATCCCGGCGGGCGATTCGAAGGACGGTGCGATGCCGCGGTTGTCGAAGGTGCAGACCCGGAATCCGGCGGCGACCAGCGCGGGCACCTGGTGCAGTTCCCACACCCGGCCGCCGCTGCCGGTGCCCATGATCATGACGACCAGCGGCGCGGACCCCTTGACGTCGGTGCCCTTGGACCGGTCTCCCTTGACCTGGTAGTTCAGCGAGATTCCGTTCACCGTCGCCAACGGCATGCTTCAGACCCCTTCGCCACGTTTCCGATTTCCACGTTCCGTAGACCGTATAGGCATCGGGGCCCGGAACGTTTCGCCCGGTGCCGCCGACCGTGCGGTCTGGTCGGCAGGTCTCGTGAGCACGACCATTGCGGTTAGGGCTCGCAATGTACGCAGCGCACGGTCCCGACTTTCCTGGCAGATACGATGGACTCCTCGCACCGAGCAGACTTTCCCGAGAGGACATGAGATGGCCGCGAAGACCGGCGCAAACGACATCGCGGATGACGATCTGGAACCGCTCGCCGACGAAACCGCTCGACAGGCCCAGCGCGTGGTGGCCGCCTATGCCACCGATGCCGACGAGTGCCGCATGCTGCTGTCCATGCTGGGCATCGGTCCGACGCGAGGCGAATGACCCGTGCACCCGGATAGCTCCGGCTCCGGTTTCGTCGTCGTCGCCAACCGGCTTCCGGTCGACCTGGAGCGACTACCCGATGGAACCACTCGCTGGAAGCGCAGCCCCGGCGGCCTGGTGACCGCGCTGGAACCCGTACTGCGCAACAACAAGGGCGCCTGGGTCGGCTGGGCCGGCGTCCCGGATGTGGATCTGGATCCGATCGTCGAGGACGGTCTGGAACTGCATCCGGTACCACTGTCGGGCGACGAGGTCGCCGATTACTACGAGGGCTTCTCCAACGCGACGCTGTGGCCGCTGTATCACGACGTGATCGTGCGGCCGGTCTACGACCGCCAGTGGTGGCAGGCGTACGTCCAGGTGAACCGCCGTTTCGCCGAGTACACCGCCAAGGTGGCCGCCGAGGGCGCGACGGTGTGGGTGCAGGACTACCAGTTGCAGCTGGTGCCGAAGATGCTGCGCATGCTGCGGCCCGATCTGACCATCGGCTTCTTCCTGCACATTCCGTTCCCACCGGTGGAACTGTTCATGCAGATGCCGTGGCGCACCGAGATCGTCGAGGGCCTGCTGGGCGCCGACCTGATCGGTTTCCATCTGCCTGGCGGCGCGCAGAACTTCCTGTATCTGGCCAGAAGGCTGGCCGGCCAGCCCACGTCGCGCGGCAATGTGGGCGTGCGCTCGAAACTCGGTGTGGTGCAGGTGGGTTTCCGCACCGTGCGGGTGGGCGCGTTCCCGATCTCCATCACCTCCACCGAGCTGGACGAGTATTCGCGCCGCCGCGGAGTGCGGGAGCGGGCCGCGAAAATCCGTGCGGAGCTGGGCAATCCGAAGACGATCCTGCTGGGTGTGGACCGCCTGGACTACACCAAGGGCATCGACATCCGGCTGGCCGCGCTGGAGGAGTTGCTGCACGACGGCCGGATCGATCCGGCGGACACGGTGATGGTGCAGCTGGCCACGCCCAGCCGGGAGCGGGTCGAGTCCTACAAGCAGATGCGTGGCGATATCGAACGCCAGGTGGGCCGGATCAACGGCGAGTTCTCCCGGGTGGGTTATCCGGTGGTGCACTACCTGCACCGCCCGATCCCGCGCGACGAGCTGATCGCGTTCTTCGTGGCCGCCGATGTCATGGTGGTGACGCCGCTGCGCGACGGCATGAATCTGGTCGCCAAGGAGTACGTGGCGTGTCAGGGCAGCCTCAACGGTGCGCTGGTACTGAGCGAATTCACCGGTGCGGCAGCGGAATTGCGGCAGGCCTACCTGTGCAATCCGCACGATCTCGACAGCGTCAAGGACGCCCTGATCGGCGCGATCGACGACGACCGCGACACCCGTCGCCGCCGGATGCGTTCGATGCGGCGCCAGGTCCTCACCCATGACGTCGACCGGTGGGCGCGCGCCTTCCTCGACGCCCTGGCCACCGATCGTGTCGCCGGCAGCGCCCTGCTGACCGACGACGACGTGGATCCGGACCTGAGCCGCTGACCCGGTCGTAAGGTGAACGCCCCCTGAGGATTTCAGGGGGCGTTCAGCGTATCGGGCCTAGTCCGTCTCGCCGTCGAGTTGGTCGAACCGGTAGGTGACTCCGGTGAGCCGTTCGGATTCGGCCCACAGCCGGGCCGCCAGCTCGGGATCGCGAGTGCGTTCCCCGGCCGCGTTCGGCACCGGGTAGCCCTTGGTCGAGCCGGTGGGGCCGTAGAAGTCACCGCCGCGCACGCCGGGGTCGGTGGCGGCGCGCAGGCTCGGCAGCGCACCCATCTCGACGGTCTGCATCACGATCCGGAACACCCAGCGCAGCGAGGGCCGGGACAGGAAGGCCACTGCGGGACCGAAGTTCTGGGCGAAGTCGGATTCGGCGGCGCCCGGGTGGGCCAGCACCGAGATCAGCCGGCTGCCGGTGCCATTGAGCTGCCGTTGGAGTTCGAATGCGAAGCTGGCATTGGCCTGCTTGGACTGCGCGTAGGCGGGGTAGGCCTTGTAGGTGCGCCGCTCGTAGGTGAGGTCGTCGAGGTCGAGCCAGGTGCCCTTCTGCGCGGGGACCCCGCTGGTCACCGTGACGACGCGGGCCTGCGGCGCCGCGTCCAGTAGATCGAGCAGGAGTCCGGTGAATGCGAACGGGCCCAGATGGTTTGTGCCGAAGGTGGTTTCGAATCCGTCCTCGGTGACGGTCCGCTCCCGGCTCAGCGTGCCCGCATTGTTCACCAGCAGGTCGATCTGCCCGAAGTCGTCGTGCAGCTGCGCCGCGGCCTGGTGGACCGATTTCAGCGACGCCAGATCCAGTTCCACAAACGGCAATTCGGCGTCCGGCGCGGTCCGGCGGATGGTTTCCGCCGCGGCCGCGGCCTTGTCGGCATTACGGCAGGCGAGGACCACCCGGGCGCCGTGTTCGGCGAGCCGCAGCGCGGTCTCCAACCCCAGCCCGGCACTGGCCCCCGTCACAATGGCGGTGCGCCCCTGCAGATTCGGGATGTCGGCGGCGGTCCACGGTGCCTTCTTGTTCTCCACGTGCTGCATCCTGACCGGTCGGGTTTCACTCAACTCTGTGACCTTAACGCGGTCACCGGTGGGCCGCAGCCGCGCCGAGCCGCGACCCCTACGCGAAGGTGAGGCGTGCGATCAGATGGCGGTGGTTCCGGACCAGCGGCAGCCTGCGCTGCAGACCGAGCATCACCGGCGAACACCAGCCGCGTCCAGGGAGCATCGGAAGCTCCTGGTAGCCGGATACTCCCGGGATCTGCTGCGGCAGCGCCCGGGTCTGGGCGACGGTCAGGCCGAAGGGCATGGGCGGCAATACATAGTCCGATCCGCGGGCCAGCTTGGTCCCCTTCAGCGTGCGCTCGGTCAGGCCGGGCGGCAGGAGATCGAAGATGACGCTCGCTCCCGGAAACCGCTGTGCCATATCGCTGATCAGCGCATAGACCTCATCCGGCTGCAGGTACATGAACAGGCCCTCGGCCGTGATGAGCACGTCCCCGGAGCCGACCAGGTCGAACCAGGACCGGTCCAGCGCCGATGCGGCGACCGTGCGGACCCGCGTCTCCTCCGGTAGCAACTGCTCACGCAGGGCGATCATCTCTGGCAGGTCCACCGAGATCCAGTTCAGGTCCGGCGTGCCGAGCCGCCAGTAGGTCGTCTGCAGCCCCTCGCCGAGGGCGACCACGGTGCCGCCGGGCGAGTTCCGGTGGAAGCGTTCGATTTCCGCGTCGATGGTGCGGGCGCGCAGCACCTGCGTCTGGGCGGGCCTGCCGAAACGCCGGTAATCGAAGTGGATCGACCGGCATAGTTCCTCGGCACGGAAATCGCAGAAGTCCGAATCGGTCCGGGCGGATTCGGACGCCCGGCTCCACAGCGTCCACAGCGCGGTCACTGGAACGCCCTCCAGCGCCGCCGCATTCACCTCGCTCACAGTTCGCGCAATCGGACCAGCGGTATCCGGCGTTCGGTCCGCGACTGATAGTCGCGGTAGAACTCGCGGTCGGTCGTCAAGGCTTCCCAAACCTCCTGGTACTCAGGATCTTCGAGGATCTGGGGACGCGCCCGGAGCTCGGCCGCGCGCAGCTTCACCCGCACCTCGGCATTGGCCGCGGTGTCGGTGAGGTTCCAGTACCAGGCCGGATGCTGCGGCGCCCCGATGAAGGAGGCGACGACGATGCGGTGCCCCGCCGCGTCGACCCAGAACGGCAGCGCCACCTTGTGAGTCTTCCCGCTCCGCCGTCCGACGGTCTGCAGCAGCAGATGCTCCATGCCCGAGCTGATCCAGACCTCTTCGGCGTCGGTGTATTCCATGCCCATCACGTGCTTGCGCCCGAGCTCCACCAGTTTGGCCTGCTCGGGTTCGCTGAACGGATTGTTGCGCTGGTCGGTCAGGCCCACATCAAACCTCCGTTGACATCGAGAATCGCCCCGTTGACGTAGGAGGCGTCGTCGGAGGCGAGGAACACGGCCGCCTGCGCGGCCTCCTCGACCCGTCCGGCGCGGCCCAGGGCGAACCGCTTGCGGTAGGCGGCCCAGACCCGGTCGTTGTCGGCCAGCCGGCCGCCCATACCGGCGTCAAGAATGCCGGGCGATAGGGCGTTGACCCGGATTCCGTACTGCCCCAGTTCGATTGCGCTGGTCCGGGTGAACATTTCGATGGCGGCCTTGGTGGCACTGTAGCCGGCCGCGCCGACCGCTATCCGGCTCGCCATCGACGAGGACATATTGATGATCACGCCGCCGCGCTCGCGCAGGTGCGGCACGGCCGCGCGGGTGCACAGGAAGGTGCCGGTCAGGTTGGTGGCGACCATGGCGTCCCAGTCGTGCGGGGCGAGCTGTTCGATCCGCCCGTCCCGGCTCACCCCGGCATTGGCCACGACCACATCCAGTCCGGACAGCGATTCGGCGGCCGCGGCCATCAGCTGCTCGACCGCCGCCGGATCGGCGACATCGGCCGGATGGAACAGGCAGCGGTCCGGGTATTCCTCCTTGAGGAGCTGGTAGTCCCCGGCCGTGCGCGCCGAGCACATGACCGACGCGCCTTCCGCGAGAAACGCTTTCGCGATCGCGAAGCCGAGCCCCCGGGTGCCGCCGGTGACGACGGCGGCCTTTCCTTCGAGCCGCATCAGGAGTCCTCCGATTTCGTTCGGGTCAATACCACGTCAGGACCGCCGCCCCGGCGCTCATGCCGCCGCCGACGCCGGCCAGCAGAATGCGCTCACCGCGTTGCAGCGGGCGTTCGAGATGGCTGCTGTGCAGGGTGATGGGAATGGAGGCCGCGCCGGTGTTCCCGTAGCGGGGAGCGGTCAGCGGCACCCGGGCGGGATCCACGCCGAGTTCGCGGATACAGGTCTCCAGCAGCCGGGTGTTGGCCTGGTGCAGGATGATCCGGTCCATCTCGGCGAGCGTGAAGCCGGATTCCGCCAGCGCCTCCGCGATGAGTTTGGGCAGCATGGTCAGCACGTAGTCGCGGACCGCGCGGCCGTCCATCCGGAACAGCCGCTCGCCCGCGGGAACCTCCACGAGAGAACGCAGTTCGCCATTGGTGACCAGGCGGCTCGCGTGCAGCCCGTAGCCCGGCGGCACCGGTCCGACCAAGGTCGCACCCGCGCCGTCACCGAACAGGCTCACGGTCTTGCGATCGGCGCGGTTCATGATCCGCGAGTAGATGTCGGCCCCCACGACCAGCGCCGGGTCCGCCCCCTCACCCTCGCGTTCCAACAGTCCGGCGGCGACGGTCAGGGCGAAGAGGTAGCCGACGCACACCGAGTTCAGATCGAAGGCGGGTATCCCGCTGAGCCCCAATTTGTGTTGCAGCGCAGCGGCTGTCGCGGGCTGTGGCTGATCCGCGGTCGAGGTCGCGACGATGACGCTGCCGATCCGCGGCCAGGTCTCCCGGGGCCCGAGCAGATCTAGGGCGGCTCGATGGGCCAGATCGGAGGTGGCCGTCTCCGGGCCGGAGTAGCGGCGAGTGTCGATGCCGGTGCGTTCACCCACCCACTCCGGTGTGGTGTCCGCCCAGGCCGCGATGGTGGCATTGCCGATCTCGGAGGGCGGCACGTAGGCGCCGGTGCGCAGGATTCCGACCGCCATCACAGGCACACCGGTAGTTCGGCCAGCTGCCAGACCGCCGACCCGCTGTGCCAGCGCACCTGCTCGGGTGCGACCGCGAGCCGGGCGCCGGGGTAGTCCCGCAGCAGCGTGCCGATGCCGACCTCGAGTTCCATGCGGGCGATCTGGGAGCCAAGGCAGTAGCGGGTGCCGTAACCGAAGGCCATGTGAGGCTTGGCCGATCGCGCCGGGTCGATGCGTTCGGGATCGGTGTAGATGGCCGGGTCCAGATTGGCGGCGCCGATGGCCGGGACGACGTAGTCGCCGGGCACCAGGTCCACCCCGCCGAGCCGGATGGGCTCGCGGACCCGCCAGGGCAGTCCTTCACCACCGGCCAGGGCGATGGTGCGCAGCAGCTCGTCGACAGCGCCCGGGATCCGGCCCGGATGCGCCCGCAGCTCGGAACACAGGTCCGGACTGAGCAGCAGGCGCAGCACGAGCTTGCTCAGCATGTGGGCCGAAGATTCGTAGCCGCCCACGATGAGGGCGAAGACGACGGTCACCAGCTCCCATTTCGCCAGATCGTCGCCGTGGCGGACCAGATCGGAGACGAAATCCCCGGTGGGCGTCGCCTTCCGGTCGGCGATGAGCCGCAGCACGTACGTGCCGAGATCCTGCAGCGCGGCGTCGGCGCCGCGCGCGCCGGCGTCGGCCACGGAGGCGTCGGTGAGCAGCGCGCTCACCCAGTCGGCCACCTCGGGTTGCTCGGCTTCGGGAATCCCGACCAGCTCACCGAGCACATTCAGCGAAAACGGTTTGGCGACAGCGGATACGTAGTCGGTGGCCGCCGACCGCTCGAGCTCGGCGAGCCGCCGCGTCATGAGGGCCTCGGCGGTGGCGCGCAGCGCGGTCATCCGCCCAGCGGTCAGTTCCCGCCCGATGACGCGGCGCAGTTTGGTGTGGATGCTGTCGTCGAGACTGCCGATGCCGCCCTGCAGCAGCAGTCCGGCGGTGAGCCGCGGCGCGGTGTCCTGGGACATACCGGTGCGGCTGAACGCTTTCTGCGAATAGACGGTTCGCACATCCTCGTAGCCGGTGACCAGCCAGGCCGCATCGCCGTACGGGTACTGCACCCGCGCGATGCCGCCGGATCCGCGGACCTCGTCCATGACCGGATCCAGCCCCAGTGATCTCGTTGTCTCCGACGGGTACCTGTGTACGGGACACCGCAGCATATCCATAGAACCCCTCCCATCGGCGAAGCGTACGACTGTGCCTCTCCGCCAATCTTTTTCACGGCCGACTTGTTTTCGATTGCCGCGCGACCATGCGCAGATCTATTGCGTCTCAGTGACTTTCAACGTCCATGAACCCACCCCATCGACTCCTTCGCACTGTAACTTGTTCTAGAACTCGATGCAGTGCTTCAGTCGGCAAATCCGCTGTGACCAAACACATATGGACTCACGGACATTCTTTGACTAGGGCACGTTTCATTTCTGGGGAGTGCAATGGAATACGTCGGTAGTGCCCCTGTTCCCGTCACCAGCCCGTTCGCCGTGGTCGAAGGCCGGCCCATGTACCGGTTGCGGCGCTACTTTCCGGAGCATCCGGCGGCGGGCCCGGCCGCCCTGCTGGTGCCACCGCTCATGATGACCGCCGAGGTCTTCGACCTGGATACCGAGACCGGAGCGGTGGCGCTGCTGCATCGGGCCGGAATCGATCCGTGGGTCCTCGACTTCGGCTCTCCAGCGACGGAGGAGAACGGCTGGGAGCGGACCCTGGACGATCACGTCCTGGCAGTGGCCGCCGCCGTCGGCACCATGCGTGACCACACCGGCGACGCGGTGCACCTGGTCGGCTACTGCCAGGGCGGCATGTTCGGCTACCTGGCCGCGGCACACCGGCAAGGCGAGGGGATCGCGAGCATGGCGGGGATCGGCAGCATGGTGGACTGGACGGCCGCCGGGCTCCCGTTCGGCCCGCGCATCGCGAACTTCCTCGCCGAAACGGTGCGCGAGGGCAGCAATATCACCGACTCCATCCTGAAGACCTGGTGGGATCTGGTCGATCCGGTGAACGCGGTGCGCAATCGCGTGCACACCCTGCGCCACCGCTCCGCACCGCGCCTGTCCCCCGCCGAGGAACGCCGCCGCCGGTTCATGGCGGGTGAGGGCCGCATCGGCTACCCGGGTCCGGCGGCCTCGGATCTGCTGCGGCAGTTCGCGATCGGGAACCGTCTGCACTCCGGCGGTTTCGTGGTCGGCGACCGGGTGCACAGCCTGGGCGAGCTGACCTGCCCGATTCTCGGGATCGTCGGGTCGAAGGATCAGCTCGCGCCCGCCGCCTCGGTGCGCGGCATCCGGCACGCGGCGCGCAGTGCGCCCGTGTACGAGGTCGGTGTCGACGCCGGGCATTACAAGATGGTCGCGGGCGGCGTCGCGGTACGGACGACCTGGCCCGCCATCGCGGACTGGCTGCACTGGCACGGTAGCGACGGGCCGCGCCCCGAGCAGATCGTCGATATGCCCGAGGCGACACCGCGGCCACCCCGGCCGCGGAGCCGGGCCCAGCGGGCGCTGTTGGCCCCACCCCGGCCCGCGCGACCCGGAAAGCTGCTGCCGGGCACCAGGATTTCGCTGGGATCGGCCTGGGGTACGCGCACCTCCTCGCGCGATTGCCTGCTCTATGCGGGCCGGATGCGCACCGAGGCCGCGGTGAACGCCCGCATCGACGCGGTGGTGCGGGCCCTCATCGCGGTGGGTGTGGAGCCCGCCGATCAGGTGGGCGTGGTGATGGGGATGCGACCAGGTGCCCTGATCGCGACGGCGGCCCTGTCGCGGCTCGGCGCGGTGGCGGTGCTGTTGCCCCCGGACGAGAATCTGGCCGCGGCCGTAGCGGCCACCGGTGTCGGCACCATCATCGCCGGCCAGTCGGACATCGACCGCGTCGGCGAGCACGACGGTCGACTACTGGCGCTCGGCGATGACGGCCTGCGCGGCAGCCGGAAAGCCCTGGAGGACAAGGCAACCGATCTGGATGCCATCGACCTCCGGACCGTGCGCCTACCCGACTGGTACACCCCGGATCCCGGGACCGCCGACGACCTCGCCTTCCTCGCGGTCGATGTCGCGACGCCCACGCCGACGATCAAGCGGATCACCAATCGTCAGTGGGCCCTCAGCGCGTACGGCCTGGTGCCCGCCATCGGCATCGACTACCGGGACACGCTGTATTGCGTTAGTGCGCTGTCGGATCCGCAGGTGTTCGCCGCGACGGGCGCAGCGCTGGTGAGCGGGGCCCGAATCGCTCTGGCCCGCTCGGCGACTCCCCGCCAGATAGAGAACGAGACCCGGCGCTACGGTGCGAGCATCATCGCGCGAACCGGCACTCCGGCTGTGCGACAGTGACATCGGCGGCGAGCGGACCGGCGTGATCGCTGAGTTACCGCGATCACGCCGGTCTCTCCCGCTAGAGGGCGGCCGCCATCGCCGCACCTAGTGCGCGCGGGTGGTCGGTCGCGCCGCCGAGCGCGACGCACACCTCACCGGTCAGGCGGGCGAGATCCCGCTGGGCCTCGGTCGGAGTGAAATCCATGATGATTACCGGCCTTTCGGGTGTGGTCAGCGGGTGGCGGGCGGCAGGCGCAGGGCGAACATGGCGATGATGTCGCGCTGGATCTCATTGGTGCCGCCGCCGAAGGTCATGATGAGGCTGGCGCGATGCAGTCGTTCGAGCACACCGAACAGCTCCACGCCCGGCGAGTCCTGGCAGAGGTGCGCGTTGGGGCCGAGCACCTCCATGAGCAGCCGGTAGGCCTCGGTGGCGAACTCGGTGCCGTACACCTTCAGGCCGGAGGCGTCCCACGGGCGCGGCGCGGCGTCACCGCCGGCGTCGGCGCGCGAGGCGATTTCGAGGTTCAGCAGCTTCATGTACTCGACCTTGGCGTGCACCCGCGCCAGGTTCAGCTGCACCCATTCGTGGTCGATGACACGAATACCATTGGCCGCCTTGGTGTTCTTCGCCCATTCGATGGTTTCGCGGAGGGCCATCATCAGGTGCCCGGCCCCGCTCAGCGCGACGCGCTCGTGGTTGAGCTGGTTGGTGATGAGCCCCCAGCCACCGTTCTCCGGGCCCACCATCGCCGACTGCCCGACTCGGACGTCCTGGTAGTAGGTGGCGCTGGTGTCGGGCCCGGCCATGGTGTGCACCGGTGTCCACGAGAAGCCCTCTGCCGTGGTCGGCACGATGAACATCGACATGCCGCTGTGCTTCTCGGCGTCCGGGTCGGTGCGCGCCGCCAGCCAGACGTAGTCGGCGTAGCTGATCAGGGAGGTCCACATCTTCTGCCCGTTGATCACCCAGTCGTCGCCGTCGCGGACCGCGGAGGTGCGCAGCGAGGCCAAGTCGGTGCCCGCGCCGGGCTCGGAATAGCCGATGGAGAAATGCAATTCACCGGCGGCGATCCTGGGCAGGAAGAACTGCTTCTGCTCGTCGGTGCCGTAGTACATGATGGTCGGCGCGACGGTATTGATGGTCAGGAACGGCACCGGAACGGTGGCCACGGCGGCCTCGTCGGTGAAGATCAGCTGATCCATGACCGAGCCGCCCCGGCCGCCGTACTCCTCCGGCCAGCCCAGCGCGAGCCACCCGTCGCGGCCCATCTCCGCGATGACCTCACGGTAGACGTCGCCCTCGCCGTATTCGCCGGTCGGCGCGGCCAGCGCGGTGCGCCGCTCCTCGGTCATCAGGCGGGCGAAGTAGTCCCGCAGCTCGGCACGTAGTTCCTCTTGTTGCGGCGTGTACGCAATCCGCATGACGGTTCCTCCCCGGGGTTCACTGTGGGCGCGGCGCCGAGAACGCCTCGGCCGCGAAGGCGGCCGGATCCACCGCCTGGCGCACATTCGAGATGGTGGTGGTGACGGAGACCCCCAGCGGGCCGGTCCGGTCGTAGAGGGTGGCCGCGGCGATCGCGACGCCGTCGCCGGTGACCTGGTCCTGTGCCTGCAATCCCACCTCTGGTCCCACGGGGAGGCGCGAGAGTGTCAGGGTCACATCGCAATTGATGTAGCCGATGCCCGCGGTGCCCCAGTTGCACACCATATTGGTGGTGTCGGCGACATAGGCGGCCAGCTGGAACGGCGAATTGGGTTCGCCCTCGACCAGCGGCGCCATGTCGTGCCACATGCATTTGCGCTCGCTGTTCTGGCCGGTGAGGAAGTCGCCGGTCCAGTCGAGCGCACCCGACTTGAATCGCAGCGGGTGCCACTCGGTGCTCGGCTCGGGTACCGGCAACTGCCGTACCGGCTGCCAGACCGCCCCCGGCGCCGGTTCTCCGGCGGCCAGGAACATGAGCGTCGCGCGCACCCTCACCTGGTCCTGCTGCACAGCCGAGACGTCGACCACCCGCACACGACGGCCGTCGCGGACCACCTCGCTGCACAGTTCGATCGGTTCGGCGAGAACGGGCCGGAACAGATCCACGGTGAACCGCCCCGGCAGGAATGCGCCGCCGGGACTGTGTGTTTCGGCCTCGCGCGCCAGGAGGCCGGACACCGCGGTCCCGCTTACCTGGTTCGGCGCCCACGGGCTGACCGCGATCTCGGTCGGGGCGTAGCGACCGCCGACCATATCGAAGAATGCCACCACGGTGCATTACCCCCAAAGAGTGTCGAATTATGGTGAGTAGAACCCTGTTTCAGCTCCGGCCAGGTGGTGCCGAACCGAGGAACGCCGGGACACAGGGTCCGCGGTTCCACGCGGGCCGGGGGATGTCGCCGCCGGGCGGGAACGCGGCAGTGGTCTCGGGCGCGGGTCCGACGATCACGTGCGCATTGGTGCCGATGGCGCCGAACGAACTCACCCCGGCGAGCGGGCCGGACTCCGCGAGCACCCAGGCGGCGCTGTGGCCCGAGATCCGAACGTCGGTGCCCTCCAGATCGATTCGCGGATTCAAGGTGCGGAAGTGGGCCAGTGGCGGCACCGTGCGCTCACGAATGCACAGCAGCGCCTTGACGAGCCCGACCACACCGGCGGCGGCCTCCAGGTGACCGACATTGGTCTTCGCCGAGCCCACGTGCAGCGGTCTGCCGCCATTGCGGGAACCCAGCGCGGCGACAATGGCGCTGACCTCGATGGGATCGCCGAGTGAGGTGCCGGTGCCGTGTGCTTCGACCAACCCGATCTCCTCGGGTTTGCACCCGGCGTCGGCCAGGGCCGCCTCGATCACGCGGCGCTGGGCGACCGCGTTTGGTGCGGTGAAACCGGAGGAGCGGCCGTCCTGGTTGACGGCGGTGCCGTAAATGACCCCGAGCACCCGGTCATTGTCACGTTCCGCGTCGGCGAGGCGCTTCAGCACGAGCATGGCAGAGCCTTCGCCTCGCACATAGCCGTTGGCGCGGGCGTCGAAGGTCTTGCACAGCCCGTCGGGGGCGAGGGCTCCGGTCTGCTGGATGACCGCGGTGGACCCAGGTGCCAGCATCAGGCTCACCCCGCCCGCCAGCGCGATCTCGGATTCGCCGCGCCGCAGGGCGGCGACCGCGTGATGAATGGCGACCAGCGAGGAGGAGCACGCGCTGTCGAAACCGAGTGCGGCGCCGGTGAATCCGAAGTGGTAGGCGATGCGTCCCGCCGCGAAGCCGTGGCCGATGCCCAGCGCCCAGTGCGGATCGACCTGCGGCGGCTCCCAGGCGGCGTAGTCCTGGCGGCCGGCGATGCCCACGAAGGTGCCCACCGACTCCGGCAGCTCCCGGTCGGGCCGCAGTCCGGCGTGCGCCAGGGCTTCCCAGGTCACCTCCAGCAGCATGCGGTGCTGCGGGTCCATGGCCTGTGCCGCGCGCGGGCTGAGCCCGAAGAATGCGGGATCGAAGTCGAGGGCGTCGTCGATGAAACTGCCTCGCGTGGGCAGGAAGTCCCATTCGTCCTCGAAGGGCCAGCGCCGATGCGCGGGCATCTCGGTGATCAGGCTGCGCCCTTCCCGCAGTGCCGCCCAGTAGCCGTCGAGATCGGCGATGCCGCCGGCCAGCCGCAGGCCCACGCCGACGACCGCGATGGGCCCGCCGGGGCTCTGCCCCGCCGATTGCTCGCGCAGCTGCTTGATGGTCCGGGTGGCACGGCGCAGGGCCGCGGTCAGGGCCTCGCTCGAATTCGGATTGTCCATGGGAGTGCCTCCTGAGGGGTCAGCCGGTGGTCACGCCGGCCGCGGACAGCGCGGCGGCGAGCCGTTCGCCGATCGCGCCCGCCAGGGTCTCGGCGGTGCCGTAGGTCCACAGCAGCGTGGGTGAAAGCCGCAGCGCGAATGCGGATTCCAGCCGGTTCCGCATCTCCAGGCTCATGAGCGAGTCGAGTCCGAGCGCTTTGAAGGGCGTCCGGGCGTCGAGGTCGGCCGGTTGCATGCGGAGCACGCGCGCGGCCACCTCGGTGATCTTGTCCCGCACCAGCACGTGCCGGTCCGCGGGAGCCGAATCCGCCAGCGCGGTGTGGAATTCACCGGTGGCTCGCCCCGCCGACTCGACGGCGGCGCGCTGCCGCAGCAGTTGCCAGCTGGGCTGGGCGGCGGCATCGGGGTACGCGTCGAACCACTGCCGTTGATCGAAGGTCATGTAGCCCACGACAGTGCGTTCCTCGGCGAGGAAGGTGGCCATGGCGGTCCACGCCTCATCGGTGGGGTAGCCGCTGATGCCGTGTTCGGTGAGCCGGGCGTGGCGATTGTGTTCTGCCGCGGCGAGACCGACCTCCGCGAAGTATCCCCACTCGATGCTCAGTCCGGGCCGTCCCGCATACCGGCGGGCCGCGGCCAGCGCGTCGAGATAGGCATTGGCCGCCGCGTACGCGCACTGCCCGGGGTTGCCGATCAGCGCGGCGGCCGAGGAGAACAGCACGAACAGATCCAGGGGGTCATCGGCGGTGAGCGCGTCCAGATGCCGGGCGCCGTCGATCTTCGGCCGCAGCACCCGTTCCATCCGGTCCGTGTCGACACCGAGGATGGTGGCGTCGTCGAGGACGCCTGCGGCGTGGAAGATCCCGCGCAGCGGTGGCAGCTCCGCGCGGATCGAATCCAGCACGGCGGCAAGGGCTTCCGCGTCCGCGACATCGGCCCGATAGCTGCGCACCGATGCCGTGTCCACCGTGTCCGGCGCACTGCGGCCGACCAGGGCAACCGCGCCGGCACCGTTCGCGAGCAAATGATCGGCCAGGCTGCGCCCCAGGGCGCCGTGGCCACCGGTGACGAGATAGGTGCCGTTCGCGCGGAAATGCCCCTCCGGCAATGGCTCCGGCACGATGTCGGTCGCCGTGTTCGGGCTCGCGAGCACCACCTTGCCGATGTGCTCGCCCCGGGTCAGGTCCCGCAGCACGGTGGCGGCATCGGCGAAGTCGTGCACGGTGACGGGTCCCGGAACGACCCGGCCCGTGCCGATCTGCTCCCACGTCTCGGCCAACGCGGCGGCGAAGCGCTCGGGACGCCGTGCCATCAATCCGGTGAGATCGACGGCCGCGAAGCTGATTCCCTTCGCGAACGGTCGCAGGCCGACCCGGCGATCGGCATGGATGTCCCGCTTGCCGACCTCGATGAACCGGCCGTCCTCGGCGAGCACGTCGATGCCGAGATCGATCGCGCGGCCGGAGAGCGAGTTGAGCACCACGTCGACGCCGTGCCCGCCGGTCACCGCCCGCACCTCGTCCGCCCAGTCCAGCGTCCGGGAATCGAAGACGTGCTCGAGCCCGTGCGCGCGGCGCAGGTATTCCCGCCGCCCCGCGCTGCCCGCGGTGGCGATGATCCGCGCCCCGAGACCACGGGCGACGCCGATGGCGGCCAGTCCCAGTCCGCCTGTGGCGGAATGGATCAGCACGGTCTCCCCCGGCGCGAGCCGGGCGAGTGTGACGAGCGCGTACCAGGCCGTGGTGGTCACCATGGGCAGGGCCGCCGCGGTGGTGGCGGGCAGGGCATCCGGTATCGGTTGCGTGTGATCGGCGCGCACCGTCAGCTGCGAGGCGAGCGTACCGAATCCACAGCCCACCACGCGATCGCCCACGGCCCGTCCGGTCACGTCGGGACCGACCGCGCGAACCACGCCCGCGCATTCGAGGCCGAGCAGGTCGTGGCCCGCCGAGTCGTCGGGATAGGCGCTCGCCGCCTTCAGGGCATCGATGTAATTCAGTGCGGCCGCCTCGATTTCGATCTGCACCTCGCCTGGCCCGGGTAGGCGGGTTTCCAGGGGCCGGTAGCGCAGCCCCTGCCAGGAGCGGCCAGGAGTCACCGTGAGCCGGAAGGGCTGCGCCGTGGTTCGCCAGGGCCGCACTGCCGCAGCGCTTTCCGCTTGCTCGCCCTGTTCGATGCGTCCGGCGTAGCGCCGCCCGGGGCGCAGGGCGAGCTGGTCCTCACCGGTGCGGGCCAGGAGTTCGGCGGCGCAGTCGTCGAACAGCTCCCCGCGCGCGGTGTCGGGCAATGCAGCGAGATCGATGATCTCGGCGGACAATTCGGGGTGTTCACGACGCAGGACCCGGACGAATCCCCAGTACAGCGCGCCTCCCGGATCAGGATGCTCATCGTTCCCGACCGCCTGGGCGGCCGTGGTCACCACGACGAGACGCGGTGTCGCCGAAGTCGATCGGACACACGAACCGACGAGTTCGGCGAGCTCGAGCAGGCCCCGGCGCTGTGGGTCCAGGCCCTCCCGGGCCGCGGGCGCTGCGAAGACCACCGTCGTGGCCCGATCGGCGGCGACACCGACCTCGGCGCCCCTCCGCCGCAGAGCCTCAGTCAGCTCGCCGACTGTGCCGACGGACCCGCTGACAGCGAATGATTCCGGGGCGCTGGTCGTTTCGCCGCGCGCGACCGCGTGCCAGGTGAAGGCAAGCTCCCGGTCGTAGGGCCTGGCGTCGGCACGGTCGTCGTCGATCGAGAGGAGCTCGAGGCCCAGGATGCGGGCCAGTGGCGCGCGCTGCTCGTCGTAGAGGTGGATGTCGGCGGTGGTGTCCGAGCGCCGGATGGCATACGCCCAGGCGGCGTCGACATATCCGGCCGGTTCGGCGTCCAGGATCAGATCTTCGATACCGCCGGGCAGGATGGTGTTCTCGCCGTCGAACAGGGCCAGTCCGGTCTGCATGGCACAGTCCACGAGCGTGGCGTGCAGCTCACCGGGGTGCGACATCGCCCGGGCGTGTTCGCTCAGGGCGATCCTGGCCAGTGCGAACGAGGTCGTGTCGTCCCGCCAGCGCCGGAGTTCCCGCACACCTTGGAAGTCCGGGCCGAGCTCCACCCCGCGGCGGGCGCAGGCCGCGTAGAAGTCGGCGACCGGGATCGGCTCGCCGATTGTCGGCTCGCCGGGGCCGAAGGGGAACGGCAGCGGCGCGGTTGCGGGCTCGAGCGCGCGGAGTGCGCAGCCCCGCGCGTGCACCGTCCAGCTGTGCGTGCCGGCGTTCAGCGCCGCGATCTCGAAGCTGATCCCGGCCGGGACGTCCTCGCGCAGGGTGACCTCGACCCGGACCGGAGCGTCACCGACGGTGAGCATTTCGACGAACCGCAATCCCGACAGGCCCGCCGGGCCAATCCCCAGGTGGGTGCGAGTGACCGCCATGGCCAGCACCGCCAGCATGGCCCCCGGCACCACCACTGCGTCGCCGACCACGTGATCGGCCAGCCAAGGCAGCGTTTCCAGATCGATCGGGATGGTGGCCTGCCAGGCCCCCGGCTCGAGCCGGCTGGGGTACACCGGAACTCGCAGCGTCCCGGCGGCCGTGTCACTCGGAGCACCGGGCCCGGCGTCTGGCAGCCAATGCGATTGCGGCCGTAGCGGATACGGTGGCAGCGCGATCGCCGGCACCGCATCCGCCGCGAAGGGCCGCAGTCCGGCGACGAAGGCGCGGGCACGGCTGCGGTGCAGCTCGCCGCGGGGGTCGCAGTCCCGGTAGTACGACGGCAGCACCATCGGCGGGTCGGTGCGCTCGGCGGCCAGTTGCTCCACGGCGGGCAGCAGCACCGGGTGCGGGCTGATCTCGATCACGTGCGTGACACCGTCGTCGAACACCGCGGTCATCGCCTCGGCGAAAAGTACGGGGCTGCAGAGGTTTTCCACCCAGTAGTCGCCGATGAGATCGGTGGCGGTCACGGCCTTCAGCCGGACCGTCGACATCATCTCCACGGCATCCGGCAGCGCCGCCGTACCGTCGGGCGGTGACTCCCTGCCGCCCGGTAGCGGTGCGACCCCGGCGAGCGCGGCCTGCAGCGGTACCCGCACCTCGGCCATCCGCGGGCTGTGCGAGGCGTAGTCGACATTCACCATCCGGCAGAACACGCCGTCAGCCGCGAGGATCTCATCGAGCGCCTCGATGGCGTCGGTATCGCCGGAGAGCACGCACGAGGTCGGACCGTTGTGCACGGCCAGTGCCACCAGATCCTCGAATCCGGTGATGGCAGCTGGAATCTCGGCCACGGACAGCTCGACGGCCAGCATGCGGCCGGTGCCCGCGACCGAGCGCAGCAGCGCGCTGCGCCGGGACACGATGAGCGCCGCGTCGTCGAGGCTGAGCAGCCCCGCAACGGTGGCCGCCGCGATTTCACCCTGGCTGTGGCCGATGACGACGTCGGGCACGATGCCCGCTCGCCGCCACCCGGCCGCGATACCCAGCGACAGCGCCCACAGCACCGGCTGCACCTGATCGACATGGTCGAGCCAGCCCGGTCCGGCGGCGCCGGACAGCACCGCGACCGGATCCCAGTCGACATACGGCCGCAGTGCCGCGGCGCATGCGTCGATCGTCTCGGTGAAGGCCGGATCCTGTCCGTACAGTGCGGCACTCAGCCCGTGCCATTGGCTGCCCTGGCCGGGGAAGACGAAGGCGGTGCGGCCGACCTCGTGAGCCCGGCCGGTCAGCACGAACGGGAGCTCAGCGGCCGGGTCATCGGCGTGACGGCGCAGGGCCGCCGCCACTTCCCGAGGCGATGCGCCCAGCACCGCGCTCCGCAACGGCAGGGCCGGTGCCCGGCCGGCCAGCGCCGCGGAGATCGCGTCCAGCCGGTCGGGTTCGGCGTCCACCAGATCCGCGATATCGCTGCAGCGCTGCTGCAGAGCGGCGATGGTGTGCGCGGACAGCGGCACGAAACTAATTGGCTCGGAATATGTTTCGCGCGCAACCTCGCTGATCACCCGCGCGGGCAATGCCGCGCCACGCAGCACCACATGCGCATTGGTGCCGCCCCACCCGAACGAGTTCACCCCGATGTGGACATCGGTGTGCGCCGGAAGCACCGTGCGCTCCCGCACTATTCGCAGGTTCAGCTCGTCGAAGGCGATATCCGGATTCGGCACCTCGGAGTGCAGACTCGGTGGCACCGTGCCGTGTTCGAGACACAGCACGGCCTTGACCAGTCCCGCGATGCCCGCGGCCGCCTCCAGGTGACCGATATTGGT
This sequence comes from Nocardia sp. NPDC051981, assembly GCF_040680715.1. Taxonomy (NCBI): domain Bacteria; kingdom Bacillati; phylum Actinomycetota; class Actinomycetes; order Mycobacteriales; family Nocardiaceae; genus Nocardia; species Nocardia sp. NPDC051981. Next base: position 684,389 of record NZ_JBFAXK010000001.1, read on the forward strand.
CTTGACCGACCCGATCAGCAGCGGTCCGCTGTCGGCGCTGCGCGCGGTTCCCAGGATCTCCCCGAGCGCCTCCGCCTCGATGGGATCACCTCGGCGCGTCCCGGTTCCGTGTGCCTCCACATAGGCGAGCCGGTCGATGTCCAGGTCGTGATCCAGGTAGGCCCGCCGCAGCAGGTCGCGCTGGCCCGCGCCACTGGGCGTCACCAGACTCTCGCCGCCACCGTCGTTGTTCACAACGGACGCCACGATGACGGCCCGCACCCGGTCACCGTCGCGCACCGCGTCCCGCAGCGGTTTGAGGTAGAGCGCGGCCACGCCCTCACCGCGGACGAATCCGTCCGCGCCGGCGCCGAAAGCCGCGCACCGCCCGTCCTCGGACAGCCCGCCGAAGTGGGTGAGCCCGATCGAGACGTCCGGTGCGAGCATCAGATTCACGCCGCCGACCAGCGCCGCGTCGATGTCTCCCGAGCGGATGGCCCGAACCGCCAGGTCGAGTCCGACCAGCGCGGAGGAACACCCGGTCTCGACGGTCATGCTGGGCCCGGTAAGTCCCAGGGTGTAGGAGACCCGCGAGGCGATCACATCCAGGGCATTGCCGACCGAACTGTGCTGGCTCGCACCGACACCCCGCTGCTTGCGCAGGATCTCGTAATCGTGCCAGGACGCCCCGACATAGACCCCGGTGCGCGTGCCGCGCAGCGCCTCCGGTGGTACGCGGCCGTCTTCCAGAGCGCGCCAGGTCATTTCGAGCATGAGGCGCTGCTGCGGGTCGATATCGGCGGCCTCGCGCGGGGAGACGCCGAAGAACGCAGCGTCGAAACCGTCGACGCCGTCGACGAATCCGCCGACCGCCTGGATCCGCTTCTCGCGGTCCAGCGGTGCGCTCGCGTCCCAGCGCTGCGCGGGTACCGGGCGAATGGCGTCACCACCCGCGTCGAGCAACTCCCACAGTGCGTCGATGTCGGCGGCGCCGGGAAAGCGGGCCGCCATGCCGATGATGGCGACGGGCTCGCCGGAAGGGATGGTCATGCGGGTGTCCTCATCGACTGGGCGCCGATCACGCCGGTCAGGCGGGCCATGAGCGCGTCGGGTACCGGACCGCCGTCGTAGATCTCGGACAAGCGCTCGAGCAGCATCTCGACCTCGGCGACGATCGGGGCCGCGAGTTCGGCGGCCCGCGGGGTGACCTGATCCAGCACATGCTTGGCCAGCAGCCTGACCGTCGGGTGCTGATAGATCACCGCATTGCCCAGCTTCACCCCGGTCATCGCCCGCAGCCGGGCCCCGAGTTCGATCGAGCTGAGCGAGTCCAGTCCCATCTCGGCGAACGGCCGATCCGGTTGCACCGCATCGGGTGTGGCGTAGCCGAGCACGATGGACACCGGCGTCTTGAGCAGGTCGGTCATCGCCTGGTGCTGCTCGGCGGGGCCGAGCCCCGCCATGCGCGCGGCCAGTTCCGTCGAGTCACCCACCAGCTGGGCGGCCTGCGGCCGGGCGGGCGCCAGCGCCCGGAAGAGCGGGGCGGGTTCGCCGGTCGGCTCGGCCGCGGTCAGCCGCGTCAGGTCGAGCCCGATCGGCAGCACGTACGGCTGTCCGGTGCGCAGCGCGGCATCGAAAAGCTCCACGGCCGCGGCGGTCGGCATCGGAGTGAGACCCATGCGGCCGAGCCGCGCCCGGCCCTTGTCGTCGAGCCCGCCGGTATTGGAGGTGTCCTCGGCCCACCAACCCCACGCCATGGCGGTGGCGGGCAGCCCGCGGCGATGCCGGTACCGGGCGAGGCTGTCGAGGAAGACATTGGCCGCCGTGTAGTTGGCCTGGCCGGCCCAGCCGAAAGCGCCCGCGGACGACGAGAACAGCACGAACATCGATAGATCGAGATGCTGGGTGAGTTCGTGCAGGTGCCAGGCGCCATTGGCCTTGGCCGGCAGCACGGCGTCGAGCTGTGCCTCGGTGAGGGCGGCGAAGGTCGCGTCGGCCAGCGTGGCCGCCAGATGGACGACCGCTCCGACCGGATGCGCGGCCGGGACGCCGTCGATCGCCTCGGCCAGCGCGTCGCGGTCGCCGGCGTCGCAGACCGCGACCGTCACCTCGGCGCCCTGCACACCCAATTCCGCTGTCAGTTCGGCGATTCCGTCGGCATTGCCGCCGCTGCGACTGGTGAGCAGCAGGTGCCGGGCACCGTAGGCGGAGACCAGGTGCCGGGCGATGATGCCGCCGATCTTGCCGGTGCCACCGGTGATCAGCACGGTGCGGTCGGGATCGAAGGCGGACGGCCCGGATCCGGCGAGCCCAGGATCAGGGGTGGCCACCGGGTCGACGCCGGAACGCAGTCGCCGGGCGAGGAATTCGCCGCGCCGCAGCGCCAGTTCGGGTTCGTCGAGGCGCAGCACTGTCGCGATCTGATCCAGGCTGATGCCGGCCTCGTCGAGATCGACCTGCACGATGCGGTGCGGATGCTCCCACTGCGCGGTGCGCACCAGCGCCCACACGCTCGCGCCCACCAGATCCGAGACGTCCTCGTCGGCCTCGGCCGCCTGCACGCCCCGGGTGAGGATGACCAGCTTCGTGTCGGCAAATCGCGGTGCGGCCAGCCAGGTTTGGAGCTGACGCAGCATCAGCGCCAATTCGTCGCGCAGGGCCTGAGCCGGATGCGCGCCCGGCTCGACCGCGGCGGCGGAGGCCACCCGGGACAGCACCACCACCGACGGTACGTCTGTTCCGGAATCCACTGCCGCGTGAAGTGATTCGAGATCGGGATAGCGGGCCGGACCCGCCTCGCCGCGCACCCCGAGCGGCTCCCCTCCCACGATGGCCCACTCGCTCTGGCGGCTGGCGTAACGCCCCCGCCACGCCTGCACAGTCAGCCAGTCGACGCTGTAGAGCGCATTGTGCCGCGCAGATCCGCCGGCACGCTCGGTCGGTGCGACGACACCCATTCCCACAGTGCCCTCGGCAATGATCCGGCCGGTGCCGTCGCCGAGCGCCCAGCGAAAACGGTTCGTCCCCGCTGAGGTCAGCCGCACCCGGAGCGTCTTCGCGCCCACCGCATGCAGTTCCACGTCTTCCCACACCAGGGGGAGCCTGATCCCGTCCACCTGCAAGGGCGTAGCGGCCGCGAAGACGGGTTGCAGGGCCGCGTCCAGTAGTGCCGGATGCAGTCCGTAGTTGTCCGCATCGGCCACGGAAGCGGGAAGGGCAACCTCAGCGAAGATATCGTCGCCCCGGTGCCAAATACGCCGCACGCCTTGGAAAGCCGGGCCGTACCGGTAGCCGAGCGCGGCAAGGGTCTCGTATACCAGGCCGGGCTCCAACCCCGGCGTCGCGCCGACCGGGGGCCAGACGGTCAGCCCGTGGGTGGCGGTATCCGCGGTCCTGGAGGCCGAAGTGAGCACGCCTTCCGCGTGCCGGGTCCAATGACGCTGTCCGAGTGGGGCATCCGCACCCTCTCGGCTCGAGAAGACGGCCAGCGTGCGCTGACCAAATTCCCCCAGTTCGCCGACCACGACCTGCAGATCCACTGCGCCCGCGGTAGGCAGTGTGACCGGTTCGTGCATGGTCAGCTTCCGGACCCGCGGAACACCAAGCCGGCCGCCCACGTGAAAAGCCAGCTCCACCAGCGCCGCGGCGGGCAGCGCCACGGTGCCGCACAGGGCGTGATCGGCGATCCAGCCCCGGGTCGCCCGGGAGATGCGGGTGACGAATTGGAAGCGGTCCGCGCCGGGAACCTCGGCCACCGCGCCGAGCAGCGGGTGCCCGGCCGCGGCCAGACCGAGGTCGCCGGGCTCCCCGCCGGCCGTCTCCGCCACGCCGGCCGTCGAGTACGTCCGGTGTTGGAAGGCATAGGTGGGCAACTGAATCGGTCGTGCGGAGCCCACCGGGTAGATGGCTGACCACTGCGGCGACACGCCTCCGACATGGGCCTCGGACACGGAGGCCAGCAGGCGCCGGATACCGGCGTCGTCGCGCCGGAGCGAGCCGGTGACGAGACAGGAGTCGGCTGTGGCGCCGAGCGATTCGTGCATGGCGGCGGTCAGAACCGGGTTCGCGCTCATCTCGAGGAAGGCGTTGTATCCGGACTCGGCCGCAGCCTGGAAGGCTGCCTCGAAGCTCACCGCCGCCCGCAGGTTGCGGAACCAGTAGTCCGGGCCCAGCTGTTCGCCACCCAGCACCCCGCCGGTGACGGTCGAGAAGAAGGTGATGCCGGTGGCCCGCGCGGTGATCGGGGCCACGGCGGCGTCGAGCCGCCCCCGCAGGACATCGACATGAGCGGTGTGCCCGGCGCAGTCGGCTGGAATCCGCCGCGCCCGCACGGCCGCTCGCTCACAGACCTCGAGCATGCGGGCCACGCCGTCCACCCCACCCGCCACGACGGTGGCGGTCGGGGAGTTGACGGCGGCGATGTGCAGATCGTCGATGCCCGCCATGAGTTCGCGCACCCGCGCCACCGGGGCATTGACCGACGCCATGCCGCCGGTGCCGTCCAATTCGCGCAGCAGTCTGCTGCGCAGCGCCACGATGCGGGCGGCGTCGGACAGCGACAGCGCGCCCGCCACATACGCGGCCGCCACCTCGCCCTGCGAGTGCCCGAGCACCGCGGCGGGCTCGATGCCGAACGAGCGCCACAGCGCCGCAAGCGAAACCATCGTCGCGAACAGTGCGGGCTGCACAACGTCGACGTGCTCGAGCGACGGCGCGCCCTCGGCATCGGTGAGCACATCGGTCAGCGACCAGTCGACGAACTTCGACAGCGCCGTCTGGCACGCGGCGATCTCGGCGGCGAAAACCGGGGACTCGGCCAGCAACTGGGCCGCCATGCCCTGGTACTGCTGGCCCTGCCCGGGGAAGACGAAGACCACCCGGCGATCGGCGGCCCGCCCGCGAATCGGCCCGACCGGCTTACCGTTCGCGACGGCCGCCAGCCCGGCCAGCAGGTCGATACGGTTGCGGCCCAGTACCACCGCGCGGTGGTCGAACACAGTGCGGGTCGTGGTCAGGGCATGACCGACCTCGCGGGCAGTGAATTCCGGATGCGCCCGGACGTGGTCGGCCAAGCGCGCGGCCTGCTCGGCCAGCGCCTCCGGAGTCCGGGCGGAGAACGGCCACACAGTCAGGGGCACCCGCCGGGTGGGATCGATCGGCGTGAGCGGGGGCTCGGGCGGGGCCTGCTCGAGGATGACACGGGCGTTGGTACCGCTCGCCCCGAACGCCGACACCGCCGCCCGGCGCGGGCGGTCGTGTTCCGGCCACGGGACGGCCGGGGCGACAGCCACGGTGGGTGGCACGAGCCCGTGCCGGACAGCCTGAATCATCGTGAGTACGCCCGCGAGTCCCGCTGCCGCAGCGTTGGTTTCGGGTCCACTGGCGACATCGATGTCGGCGGCCGCGAGTTCAGCATCGGCCAGGGCGGCCCGGATCAAACCCTCCTGCGCGCCGGGCCCTGCGGCACCCTCATGCTTGACCGCGGAGCCGCGCAGCACGGCGAGCACCTGGCAACCACGGCGGTGGGCCTCGGACACTCGCGCCAGGACCAGGACCGCGACCCCCTCGTGCGGACCGCCGGCCCCGCCGACCAGGGCGAGCGAACACTCGCCCGCCGCGATGGCCCGCACCGCGAGATGCACGGCGACCAGTGCGGCCGAGCCCGACGTGTCGATGCTCAGCGCAGGGCCGCGGAAGCCCAGGATGGTCGCGACGCGGCCGTAATCGCCACCCGGGGCGCCGACGTAGACGCCGGTGTCGCTGTCCCGCAGCGTTGCCGGGTCGATTCCGGCGTACTCCAATGCCTGCCAGCCTGTTTCGAGCACCAGCCGCAGGCGCGGGTCCATGGCCTCGGCGTCGGGCGGGCTGATGTCGAAGAACTCCGGATCGAATCCGTCCGGTTCTCCGACGACCTCTGCAGCGGCATCTCTTGTTTCGATCAGACTGCGCCACAACGATTCCGGCGAATCGATGCCGCCGGGCAGTCGGCATGCCATTCCGACCACGGCGATCGGGTCTTCGGCAAGAACTTGATCTGTCACGACGGCCCCCCGTTGACCAGCACCGCCATATTTCCGGGCGGCTGCTCGTTGTCACACATCAACTGATGCATCTTTCCGATGTCGGCGAACGCACCGACCTGCGACAGGCACGGATCGATATCGCCGGTCGACACCAGCTCGGTGATGGCCCGGCACTGCTGCAGGTTCGCGAAATGTGATCCCTGCAAACGTTTCTGGCGCATCCACAGGTATCGCAGGTCGATATCCGCGTTGTATCCGGTGGTCCCGCCGCAGATGACGACCATGCCCGCGTTGTCGCACAGGTAGATCGACGTCGGGATGGTGTCCTGCCCCGAATGCTCGAGGACTATCCGCGGTGCCCGCTTCGCACCGAGCGCTTCCCAATATCTGGCGCCGAAACGCCGCACTTCCCCGAACCAGGCCGCCATCGCGGTCTCGTCGCCGATGTCGGGAAGCCTTCCCCAATGGGAGAATTCGCGCCGGTCGACCGCACCGACGGCCCCCAGTTTCGCACAGTACGTCGCACGCTCCGCGCTGGAGACCACCGCGACCGGCTGCCCGCCGTAGGCCCGGGCGATCTGGATGGCCATGGAACCGAGTCCGCCGGCGCCGCCCCAGATCAGGACCGGATCGCCGGGCCGCACCACATTCGGATGCCACCCCAGCAATTGGCGATACGCGGTCGCGCCCGTCAATATGAAGGCCGCGGCTTCGGCCCAGGACAACCGTGCCGGTTTGGGATGGCACTGATAGTCCTGCACCACCGTGAATTGGGCGAAGGATCCGAAATTCTCCTCGTATCCCCAGACACTTTGACTCGACGATGTCATCGGGTCCGCGCCCATCCGGATATCGTGTGCCGATTCGTCCCAGAGGCACGAGGACAGGACGACCGAATCACCGACGGCGACGTGGTCCACCCGGTCGCCGACCGCCCAGACGATTCCAGAGCCTTCCGAACCGCCGATGTGGAAATCCTCGGCCGCACCGCGCTTCCGGCGCGCCGCGATCACATCGAGCGGTTTACCCCGAGCCGCCCAGACATTGTTGAAATTGATCCCGGCGGCCATGACATAGACGAGCACCTCGTTCGGCCCGATCCCCGGGACATCGACGATTTCCTCACGAAAGGCGTCGATCGGTTCGCCGTAGCGATCGGGGCGGATGACCGAGGCCAGCATCTTCCGCGGGACGTACCCGACCGGAGGCAGCTCGCCGAGCTCGTACAGCGACTTCTTCACCGTTCACCTCAGCGCTTCCGCGGCCTCATCCAGTTCGCCGGGCGTGAGAATCAATGTCATCGTCAACGGCTCCACCACGAGACTCTGCGGCAGCCCCGGCCCGAGCCCGACCACCGCGGTGGTGCCGATCCGCTCGACCTCGGTCATCAGCGGTTTGACGCCCACCGGCCGGACGTGGTTGTACAGGAAGAAGTCTCGAACCTCGTCGGCCGTGGTCACCGCGCCGGCGACGTGCGGCGAGAACAGGGTGATCTTCGGATCCCGGAAGGTCATTCCGGCGATGTGCGGCGCCATGAAGTCGGTCGCGTACTGCGCGAGCGGACTGTGGAAGGCGCCGGGATACTCGTCCAGCATCTGCATCCGGCGCGGGTGCTGGGCCACCAGCTCCTCGAGCGCGTCGACATACCCCGACAGCACGATGACGTGCACATCCCCGCCGTAGGCGGCGTCGTAGTCCGCGGCCAGGTACACCCCGGGCCGCCGCTCGCCGTAGTAGTCCTCGGGATCGTCACCGAATCGCAAGGCGGCCACGGCCATTCCCTGCGCCCGGGTGCCGGCCGGCTGTGGCGGGACCAGCCGATGATAGTGCAGCATCTCGAAGAGCTCACGCCGATCGACGGCGCCCGCCAGGCAGGCACTGAGCAGTCCCCCCAGGCTGATCCCGCCGACCGCGTCCGGGTGGACACCGCGTGCCGCCAGCACATCGTGCAGCCCCAGGACCAGCGCCGCCTGACGCAACCCATCGAAGGCGTGCAGCAATTCGCGTTCGGTGTGCCGGCCGCCCTCCAGCAGTTCCGGGACGGAAACCCCGGTCCATTCGGCGGTCTCCTCGTACGAGCGGCGAATTTCCAGGTACCGGTCATAGAATTCCCGCACCGAGGAATCGGTCAGTGGGATATGTCCCCCGAGCAGATAAGAAGTAGTCACACCGCGGACCCTTTCCAGCCGACGAAGGGTCGCGAAATTCCCCCCTTTGTCAACCGTAGAAATTCGGTTGCGTAACAGTTCCCGCCCATGCGCGCGAGCTCCTCGAAGGAAGCAGCAGCGAAAAGAACACGAAAGAAACATCTTTCGTGATTCCTACCGTGAAACCCCCGATACCCCATTGCGCATCAGCGCTGTGCCGCGCCCCGCCCGTGTGGGACGCACTTCCAAATCTAGAACTGGTTCCAGAAGGTGTCAAGGCGGAGAATTCCGAAAGTTGCTGTCACTCAATGCACTTCGAGACGCCGTCCCTGTACACATTGCCGAAAAAAGCGCGCAGCCCCGGGAGTGCCCGGGGCTGCGCGCCCGATATCGACTCGGCTCGGTTCGAGCCGGTGACCTAGATCGGCTTGACGTCCGAAATGAGCCAGTGCCCGCTCTGCTTGGTGAGTTCCACCTGCAGCCGATCGCTCATGAGCGTGTCCTGCGGCGTATCGGCGCTCGAGAATCGCTGATCCGCGATGACGAGGACGGTGGCGCGGTCACGGGTGGTCGTGATCACGCCGGTCGCCTGAACCGTGGTCTGAACGGAGAGCTTCTTCTCCTTGGCCGCCGGAATGGCCTGCTCGTGGATCACCTTCAGGTAGGAGTCCCGGTAGTCGCTGGTCAGTTTGTCGGCGACGGCCGGCAGGTCCTTCTCGGCGGAATCGTAGTTGTAGGTGAACAGCGACTCCACCGTGTCCGCCGCGAAAGCGGTTGCGGAGGAACGGTTCTGCTCGGCCTGCCGCTCGGACCAGAATCGGTCCCCGACCAGCGAGCCGACTACGACGGCTGCCACGAGCAGGATGCCGGCGGCGGCGATGACGATCGAACGCACGGTGAGCTTCACGGCACCAACTCCATCGACGAGGCGGTCACGGAGTCGCCCTTCCGGGTGACGGTCACCCGGAAGCGGTAGTCCTTCTGCATGGGCCCGTTGGAGGCGACATTGGAGACCGTCTGCTGCGCAAGCAGCAGGACGATGGCCGAGTCCTTGTCATCGCGTTCGATCGCCGCGGAGATGACCTTGCCGGAGGACTGCACCTTCAATTGCTCGAACAGCTTCTTGTACTCGTCCTTGTTGGTCGCGTACTCGTCCTTCAGACCACCGCCGGCGACCGAGAGCAGACGGTCGATGTCCTGATCGGCAGTGTCGCTCTTGACGGTGACCATGTCCAGGTACGCCTGCTTGGCCACCTGCACGTATTCGGCGCGCCGGTCGCGCAGCGCGTCGGCCCGGTGCTGGTGGTAGAAGAACAGGCCACCCGAACCGATCAGCACGAGCACGGACACCAGGGCCACCACCGCGGCCACCGAACCCAGTCGCCCGAGCGAGACGTAGATCCTGCGCAGCCGCGAGTCCGGCTCGCCGTCCTCGGATTCGGCCGCGTCCTCGACAGGCTCATCGTCGACCAATCCGGATCCGACCACGATTTCCGGCTCCGTGTCGGCGGATTCGGCGTCGATCGGGTCAGCGGCCTTCGCGGGCTTCGACTCTGCGGTCTCCGCGGTCTTCGACTCAGTGTCCTCGGCCGACGTCGACGTCGAAGCCGCGGCGGGCTTCGACACCGCGGGCTCCGCCGACGTCGACTTCTCGGTCTGCACCGGCTTCGACGCGGCGGTCTCGGCCGGCACCCCAGCATCGGCAACCGCATTCGGCTCAGCGGCAGTTGTTTCCGGACTCGCGGCGCCGAGCGCCGCCTCCCGAACCTCGATGCCGGTGCGGTCGTCCTCGACGGGCGGGCCCGCCTGCCGGACGACACGCCGCCGAGTGCGGTTTCGATTTGCTGGGTTATCGCTCATCGCGGTGGCTCCTGAAGCAGCTGTTGCCAACTCGACGGGACCTTAGTTGAACCATCTGCATTGACGTCCCCCTGACGGTACACGTGACCGTCAGGTCCGACGAAGGTGCCGGTGCTCGGGTCCGAATGCCCGATGAATGGGGCTTTCTGGTTACCGAGCAGCTTATCGAGCGGCTGACCGTTGTTGTCCACCGGCTTGGGATCGCCGAACGGCGGGTTGTCGCCTTCGGGCACATAGCCATCCGGGTCGTGGCACAGAGCCGGAGTCGGAGCCCGCTTACCCGGCACATCGACACAGGGCGTATTGCGGATTCCGCGGACGGCTTCCTTCGCGTTCTGCGGCACCTTGCAATACAGGTTGTCGGGAGTGTCGATCGGGCTGAGATCGGCGGGCGAACGCCGCTGACTGGGCGGCAGGAAGCCGGTGGTGCAGCCCGGCGGATCCTCGAAGCCCAGCATGAAGTCGACCATGGCACCGTTCTGGACCGGCCCGCGGATGGCGGTGAGCAGCGACGCGAGCAGCGGCGGGTAGACGACCAGGATCTGCTCGAGCCCGGCGTGATACTTGAGCGAGACCTGTCCGACGCTGAGCAGGTTGGCGAGCATGATCGGCAGGGTCGGCTTCAGATCCTGGAAGGTCTTGTTCACCTTCTGCACCGTGGACGGCGTCTGCTGCAGCACGGCACGCAGCGACGGATCATGCTGGCGCAGTTGGTCGGTGAGTGTGGCAAGGTCCTTGGTCCAGCCGCGGATGGAGTCGGCGGACTGGTTCTGGGTGTCGAGCAGCGGGCCGATCTTGTCCAGCAGATCTTTGGTCTGATCGGTGTTGTTCTTGGCCTCCTGCACCAGCAGGGACGCGGAGTCGATGAATCGCTGCAGATCCGGCCCGGCACCGTTGAAGGCGACGAAGGCGTCGTTGATGACCTCCTGCAGCTTGGTGTCTGCGACCGTGGACAGCAGCCGGTCGGCCTGGTCGAGCATGGCGCCGACGTCTTGCGGCAGCTTGGTGCGCTCCACCGGGATCACCGAGCCGTCGTGCAGATTGCCACTGGTGGGGGCATCCGGCGGGACCAGGTCGACATACTGCTCACCGACCGCCGAGACGCTCTTCACGTAGGCCTGCACATCGGCGGGGATCTTGTAGTCGCTGTCGATGGACAGCTTGGCGTCCACCCCGGCCGGGGTGAGCCGGACCTCCTCCACCTTGCCGACATTGGTGCCGCGGTAGGCCACGTTGGCGGTCTGGTACAGGCCGCCGGTGGCGTCCAATTGCACTGTGACGCCGTATCTTCCGATGCCGAACATGGCAGGCAGCTTCACATAGTTGCCGCCCATGACGGTCAGGCCGATCACGGTCAGCACCGTGAAGATGGCCAGCTGAACCTTGACGAACTTGGTCAGTTTCACTTTCCGTCAGCCCCTTGCTGCGCGGGCACGGTGAGTCCCGGAATGGCCGGCAGGCCCGGAATAGGCGGCAGCCCAGCGATACTCGGCGTCGGAGCCGGCGTGGGGTTCTGGGCCGACGGCTTCAGCGGATCCGTCAGCGGATCGCCCTTACCCTGCGGCGGAGCGGGATGCGTCCCCTCGCCGAGGGTGGCCTGGGCGCCACCGAAGGTGCCGCCCAGCGGAGTACCGGTCAGGAAGTTCGAATCCAGCCGGGCGGCAGTGAGATCGACCGTCATGAACAGGTTCATGTAGTCGCCCTTGATGACCTTGTCGATGTTCTTGATCGGGAAGGGGAAGGTCAGCAGCCACTGCAGCGAATCCGCGAGCTTGCCGCCGGTGGCGGCCAGCGACTGCAGTGCCGGCTCCAGGTTGGCCAGGTCGGCCTTCAGGTTGCCGCCGCCCTGGTCGATGATCTGCTGCACGGTATCGCTCAGACCGCCCAGTGCCGTCAAGGTTTTGGTGATGTTCTCGCGGCGATCGGCCAGCACCGTCAACGCCGGGTGGATCTTGGTCACGGCGTCGGCGACGTCGTCCTTCTGCTGCGACAGCACCCCGGCGAACCGGTCCAGACCGCTCATGGCCGCGATGATGTCGTTCGTCTGCTTGTCCAGCGTGCCGGTCAGCTGATTCAGTTGCGGCAGCAGGTCGCGGATGGCGTCGGTACGGCCCTTGAAGGTCGCGTCGAGTTCCTTGGTGATGGTCTCCACCTGGGAGATGCCACCGCCGTTGAGCACCACCGAGAGTGAGGACAGCGTCTGCTCGGTGGTCGGGTAGGCCCCGGCCCGCTCGAGCGGGATCACGTCCCCGGCCTTCAGCCGGCCCTGCGCAGGTTCATTCGTCGGCGCGGACAACTCCACGTGGTTGCTGCCCAGCAGACTGGTCTGCCCGATACGCGCGATGGCGTTGGCGGGCAGAGCGATTCCCTTCTCCAAGGAGACGGTAACCAGCGCGTGCCAGTTCTCGACCTTGATGCCGGTGACCGTGCCCACGGGCACGTCGTTCACCATGACCGGCGAATTGCGGGTCAGCGTGGTCACATTCGGCATCTGGATGTCCACCTGCCACGAGCCCTCCCCGGTGCCGACCGCACCGGGCATGGACACCGAGTTCAGGCCGTCCCACTCGCAGCCGCTCACACCGAGCACCGCGACCAGGCTGATCGCCGCGCCCGCGAGGCGAATCCTGCGGCGGCTCATCATCGTCCACCTCCGGGAATGAGCAGATCGGTCAGGGACTTGGGCGACGCCACCGGTGCGGCGTCGGGCGCGGGTACCTGGTTGGCCAAATCGGGCGGGCTGTAGGTGAGCTGGTTGGGGAACACGTTCTGCTGCGTCGCCGGATTCAGGATCACCGGTGGGTAGTTCATCATCAGCGATTGGACGATGGGCGCCAGATACTGCTTGCACAGATCGGCGCTGTGCTGGGAATCATTGGTCGCGTTGGCTTCGACCGCACCGCACAGGAAGGCGAACGGGTTTGCGAAATTCGGCGCGGCGAGGGCGCCTGCGATTGTGCCCTGCGCCGGCTTGTAGAGCTGATAGAAGTTCACCAGCGCGGTCGGCGCGGAGTGCATGATCCGCTCCAGTTCGGGCCTCTTGTCCGCGAGTACCTGGGTGGCGTCGGCCAGTCGCTGCACGCTTTCGGTCAGCGCACCGCCGCGCTCGTCGAGGAACCGCTTCACGTCGGCGACAGCGGAATCGAGATTGTCCAGCCCCGAACCGAGATCGGTGGAGACCCCGGCCAGTACCGAGGAGACGGAAGCCAGCCGACCGCCGAACTGCACGATCTGATCATTGGACTTGGACAGTACGTCGACGAACTGCTGCAGATTGCGAATGGTGCCGAACAGGTCGGTGCGGCCGTCGGAGAGCGTATTCAGCGTGCTGGACAGCTCTTTCAGGGTGTCGCGGAAGGCCTGGGCATTGCCATTGCCGAGGTTGTCGGCGGCGGTATTGATGACCCGGCCGAAAGAGCCCTGCTTGTCCTCACCGATCGGGCCGAGCGCGGTGGACAGCTTGGTCAGTTCGGCCTTGATGTCATCCCATTCCACCGGAACTGCGGTGTGCTCCACCGGAATCGACGCGCCGTCGGCCATCTTCTGTCCGCCGGTGTAGGCGGGCGCGAGTTGGATGAAGCGCGCGGACACCAGCGACGGCGAAATGATCACGGCCTTGGCATCGGCGGGCAGATCGATGCCGCGGTCGACGGTCATCTTCACCGTCACCCGGTCCTTGCCCGGATCGATGGAGTCGATCTTGCCGACCTTCACACCGAGCACGCGGATCTCGTCACCGGCATACAGACCGTTGGTCGAGGGGAAGTAGGCCGTGATGTGCTTCTTGCCGATGTCGGAGACCAGCCCGTAGACCAGCCACCCGGCCAGTGCGACCACCAGGGCCGCCGCGGCGATCCGGGTCCACCGGGGCAGCTTGCGAATTGCGTTCAACGCTCCGGCTCCTTCGGGATGATCGAGGTCGTGAGGGCCCCGTTGTCGGTGAGTTCCTTCTGGAGCGAGTCGGGCAGATGCTGAGGCCAGACCATGGCGTCGACCAGCACCTGTAGGGCCGGACTCGATCCATTGGACAGGTACGCCTGGAAGTACGGCCCACTGCCGACCTGTTCACCGAGCGCGGCCTCGAACGGTCCGAGTTCGTCGACCGCCTTGCCGAGGTTGTCCCTGTTGTCCTGCAACAGCTTCAGCACCGAATTCAGCTTGTCCAGCGTCGGTTTCAGCTGCGCCTCGTTGTCGTTGACGAAGCCGGTGAGCTGCTGGGCGAGACCATTGATGTACACGATCAGCTGGCTCAGCGCCGCGCGGCGGGCATCCAGCTCACCGAGCAGGCTGTTGCCGTCGACCAGCAGTGAATTGATCTGTGTCGCACGATCACCCAGCACCTTGGTGACGTTCTGGGCGTGCGAGAGCAGCTCGGTGAGCGCCTTGTCGCGGTTGTTCAGGCTGCGCGAGAGCTGGGTGACGCCGTCGAGCGCCGACCGCAGCGGTCCGGGCGTATCGGTGAACGCGTCCGACAGGGTGTCCAGGGTCTTGTTGACCTGGTCGGTGTCGAGGCCCTTCACCGTGGTCGCCAGATCACCGAGCGCGTCGGTGAGCGAGTACGGAGACGTGGTGCGCTCCAACGGGATCGGCTGATCCTGCCGCAGTGCGCCGTCACCGGTCGGCACCACCTCGAGGGACTTGCGGCCCAGCACCGTATTGGTCTTGATGGCCGCGGTGGTCTTGGTGCCCAGCACGATCGCCTCGTCGAGGGTGAACCGCACCTTGACCTTGGCGCCGTCCAGCGCGACATTCTCGACCCGGCCGGACTTCACGCCGGCCACCTGCACCTGGTCGCCGGGCAGCAGCCCGCCGGCGTCGGCGAAGTAGGCCGTGAACTCCGCGCCCGAGCGGATGAAGGGCAACCGGTCGAACTGCAGGGCGGTGAGGCAGATCGTCACCGCCAGCACGATGCCCGTGACCCCGATATCGATCAGGGGTGAGCGCTGTTGATTCATTTGTCCGAGCACCTTCCGGTGGACTGACCGCCGGGCGCGACGAGGCGCGTCTGATGCTGGCCGTCAGGTCCGTCGACGATGACGGCCGTACCGCAGACGTACATGTTCATGAACGAGCCGTAGGAGCCGATGCGGATCAGCTTCTTGTAGGTGTCCGGCAGCAGGTCCAGCACGTACTGCACGTCGTCCCTGCGGTCGTCCAGGTTCTGCGACAGCTTGCCGAGCTGTTCGACGTTCGCCTTCAGATCCGGGCGGACCTGCTGCAGGAGACTGGTGAGATCGCCGGTGGCCCCGGCCAATCGGGGCAGTGCGTCGCCGATCGGATCCTTGTCGGCCGCCAGACCGCTGACCAGGCGCTGCAATTCGTTCAGGGTGGTCCCGAAATCCGCGTTGCGCTGGTCGATGGTGCCGAGCACCGTCTTCAGGTTCTCGATCACGCTGCCGATCAAGGCATCCCGATCGGCCAGGGTCTTGCTGAACGAGCCGCCGCTGTTCAGCAGTGCGACCAGCGTGCCGCCCTGTCCCTGGAACACCTGCAGCAGCGCCCCGGTCAGATCGTTCACCTGCTGCGGGTTGAGGCCGCGCAGCAGCGGCTTGAACCCGCCGAGCAGCAGATCCAGATCGAGCGCCGGCTTGGTCCTGTCGATCCCGATGGTGGCGCCCTTGCGCAACGGCTGGGCCGTGCCCGGACCGTCCATCAGCTCCAGATAGCGGTCGCCGACGAGGTTTTCGTAACGTACGGCCGCCTGGGTGCCGGAATACACGTGGTACTGGTTGTCGATGTCGAAGTCGACATGGGCCAGATGGTCCTTGCCGACATAGACCCGGCTCACGGAGCCCACCGGCACACCCGCGATGCGCACCTTCG
The DNA here is from genome assembly GCF_040680715.1 of Nocardia sp. NPDC051981. NCBI lineage: Bacteria > Bacillati > Actinomycetota > Actinomycetes > Mycobacteriales > Nocardiaceae > Nocardia > Nocardia sp. NPDC051981. The sequence goes on from NZ_JBFAXK010000001.1 coordinate 700,221, forward strand.
AGCCGGGCAGCATCCCGGCCGCACTGGTGAAGATCGCGTGGTAGCCGGTCGAACGGGCGAAGCGCATCTGACTGAAGACGATGCCCAGCGCGGCCAGGACCAGCACCATGATCAGGGTGAAGATCCCCAATTTCACGCTGCTCGAATGTACTTTGAGCCTCATGGGTTCGGCACCCCCGGAAGTCCGGCGAACAGGATCTGGAACACCTTGGGGCCATTGAGGTGGGTATCCATCGCCGGTGTCCACACCTCACCCTCGGAGGTGTCGGTGACGAGGTAGTTGGAGTGGCTGCCCGGCACTCGGTCGAGGATGTTCTCGCAGTGCGGGCCACCGGTGGCGTTCACCTTCGGCAGATCCTTCGGGTACGAGTAAGGGGTGCCGCCGCCCATGAAGCCGGCGTTCAGGGTCACCCACGGCCCGTCGCCACCGAAGATGCGGTTGCCGTCCGGCAGCGCATTGGCCGCGCCGACGACCAGGCAGTACAGGGCCGGGTTGTACTCGTTGAGCAGTTCGGTGGTCGGGCGCAGCACGCCGAGGGTGTCGACCAGCGCCTTCTGGTTGTCCGAGAGCACGCCGCCGGTGTCGTTGGCCAGGCCGACCAGGTTCAGCAGCACCTTGTCGAAGTTGTCCTTCTCATCGACGATGGTGCCGCCTGTGACCGTCATATTCCCGGTGGTGCGCAACAGATCCGGCGCGGTGTCGGCGTAGAGGTTGGTCACGCCGACCGAGGTCTGCAGATCACGCTGCAGATCGGCCAGGCTCGGGTTGATGTCCTTGAGGAGCTGATCGCTGTCGACCATGAGCTGGCCCAGCTTGTCGCCACGACCCTGCAGCGCGGTGCCCAGCGCGGTCAGCGTCGCATTGAGCTTCTCCGGCTGCACCTTCGCCAGCAGATCGTTCAAATGCTGGAAGAGCGTGTTGAATTCGACCGTCACCGCGCCCGCCTGCACCACCGAGCCCGCCTTCAGCGAGTCGGAGGAGGGGACCTTCGGTTCGATGAAGTTGACGTACTTGGCACCGAAGACCGTCGTGGAGTTGATGTCCACGGTGGCGTTGGCGGGCACCATCTTCAGCTTGTCCGGGTCCATCGCCAGTTCGATGCGCGCCCCGTCGGCGCTGTCGGTGATGTTGGTGACCCGCCCGATCTCGACCCCGCGGATCTTGACCTTGGCATCCTTGTCCATGACCAGTCCGGCCCGCGGTGCGGTGACCGTGACCTTGACCTTGTCTTCGAACCCGCCCGCGAACATCACCAGGCAGATCGCGACGGCAGCGGCCAGGCCGAGCACCATGCCCACGCCGGCCAGCCGAATGACCCACCCCTGTTCGAGATAGCGTTTCGGCTTCGGTTTCTCGACGAACGGCGAGCCGATCGGGCTCGCCATTCCGCGCTGTTGTTGGACCATGTGTGTCGTCCCGCCCCTACCCGGAGAGATGGAAATTGCCGGAGGTGCCGTAGATGGCCAGCGACATCAGCAGCGTCACCATGACGACCGCGATCAGCGAGGCCCGCACCGCATTACCTACCGCCACGCCGACGCCGACCGGTCCGCCTGCGGCGTGATAGCCGTAGTAGGTGTGGATCAGCATGACCGCCATGGCCATGAAGATCGCCTGCGCGAAGGACCAGAGGATGTCGCTGGGGATCAGGAACGTCGAGAAGTAGTGGTCGTACACACCGGCCGACTGGCCGTAGATCACCACGGTCGCGAAGCGCGAGGCGATGAACGAGGCGATGACCGCCAGTGAGTACAGGGGGATGATGGCGATGATGCCCGCCAGCATGCGAGTGCCCACCAGGAAGGGAACCGGCCGGATGGCCATCACCTCGAGGGCGTCGATCTCTTCGGAGACGCGCATGGCGCCCAATTGTGCCGTGGTACCGGCACCCAGCGTCGCCGCCAGGCCGATACCCGAAATGACCGGGGCCGCAATGCGAACGTTGATGAACGCGGCGAAGAAGCCGGTCAGGGCTTCGACACCGATATTGCCGAGCGAGCTGTAACCCTGCACGGCGATGGTGCCACCGGCGGCCAGGGTCAGGAACCCGACGATCACGACGGTGCCGCCGATGACGGCCAAAGCGCCTGTGCCCATTGAGATCTCGGCGATCAGCCGGATGGTCTCGGTGCGGTAGTGCACCAGCGCCTTGGGCACCGAGCCGATCGACCGCGCATAGAACACCGCGTGCTTGCCGACCGAATCGAGGGCCTCGGTGAAGCGCTGAAAACGCTTGGTCACCTTGGGAAAACGAGACTGGATCACGAACGCCATCTGATCACCGCGCCGTGAACTTGATGCCAACGGCGGTGACCACGACGTTGATGACGAACAGCGCCATGAAGGCGAAGACGACGGTCTGGTTGACGGCGTCGCCGACGCTCTTGGGACCGCCCTTCACGTTCAGGCCCAGATAACAGGCGACCAGTCCGGCGACGAGTCCGAACAGCATGGCCTTCACCTCGGAGATGACAAGCTCCGGCAGGTGGGTCAGCAGGGTGAGGCCGTTGACGAAGGCGCCGGGGTTCACACCCTGCAGGTAGACCGAGAACAGGAACCCGCCCAGGATGCCGATGGTGGACACCAGGCCATTGAGCAGGAAGGCCACGAACATCGAGGCCAGCACGCGCGGAACCACCAGGCGCTGAATCGGGTCGATGCCGAGCACCTTCATGGCGTCGATCTCTTCGCGAATGGTGCGCGCGCCCAGGTCCGCGCAAATGGCGGTCGCGCCCGCGCCGGCCACGATGAGCACCGTGACCATGGGGCCGATCTGGGTGATGGTGCCGAAGGCGGCGCCCGCGCCGGAGAGGTCGGCCGCACCGATCTCCCGCAGCAGGATGTTGAGGGTGAAGCTCACCAGCACGGTGAACGGAATTGCCACCATCAGGGTGGGGAAGATGGATACCCGGGCTATGAACCAGGACTGATCGATGAATTCCCGTCGCTGGAACGGGGGCCGTACCGCGGCGCGAGCGACCGCACCGGCGAGTTCGAAGAACCCTCCGACCGCCCGCAGCGGTACGGCAAGGACTTCATTCATTCCCGCTATTCCTCCTGCCCCTGCCTAGCTATAGCAACCGAGATCTGAATGTGATCTCGGTCCCGCTCGAAGATTAGAACACGTTCTCATACGGTTCGGGAAGGTTTCGACGGTTTTGAACAGGTCATCTTTCTGAACTGGCGTCCAGTTTTGAGAACAGGTTCACGTCAGCCTAACCACCACAGGTATGCCGCATTGTGAGGCGACACACAGAGTTGTCCCTTTTCTTACCAACGATCGATCTCGTGATCAACCGCAGGCGCCGGGGGCCGGGCCGTGTCTTCAGGAACCACGACCCCCGGACGGGGACACCGAGGCCAGTCTCAGCCCAGATCCTTCAGCGAGGAGGCGGAAAACGTAGCGTCCGAACCGCGTTCGGAGAAATAGCCGCCCAGGGTCGCGGCCAGGCCCTCGCGGGTCCACTCGCCCTCGGCGTCGAAGCGCTGCTCCACCACCGGAGCCGCCATCAGGGCCACCATCGGGCCGTAGACGACGAACAGCTGACCGCTGATCGCCTCGGCCGCCGGCGAGGCCAGGTAGGCCACCAGCCGCGCGACGTGATCGGGCGAGAGCGGGTCCGGACCCTGGTCGGGAGCCGCGGAGAAGACCTTCTCGGTCATGGCCGTCCGCGCCCGCGGCGCGATGGCATTGGCGCGCACGCCGACCGACTCCAGCGCCCGTGCGGCCGAGAGCGTCAGCGCGGTGATGCCGGCCTTGGCCGCACCGTAATTCGCCTGTCCGGCCGGGCCGAGCAGACCGGCCTCCGAAGAGGTGTTGATGATGCGCCCATAAACGGGAGCACCCGTCTCCTTGTACTTGCCACGCCAGAAGGCGGCCGCATTGCGGGTCAAAAGGAAATGCCCGCGCAGGTGGACCGCGACGACCGCGTCGAAATCCTCGTCGGACATGTTGAACAACATCTTGTCCCGGGTGATCCCGGCATTGTTCACCACGATGTCCAGCCCTCCGAAGGTCTCCTCGGCGGTGCGGATCAAGGCGTCGGCCGTCGCGCGCTCGGCGATACTGCCGCCCACGAACTCCGCCTTGACGCCCAGCGCCCGGATGTCGGCGAGGGTTGCGCTCACCGCGTCGTTCTCGGCAAGGTCGTTGACGATGACCGACGCGCCGGCCCGGGCCAGCTCGAGGGCTTCGGCCCGGCCCAGCCCGGCGCCCGCGCCGGTGACGATGGCAACCCGGCCCGAAAGACTTACATCAGAATCGCTCACCGGCCGACTCTAGAACGTGTTCCACCCGACGGGCAAGCGTGCGCTCAGACCAGCTTCAATGCCGCCTTGGGGCACTGGGCCACGGCGGACTCGATATCGCGACGGTTGGCCTCGGTGACCTCGGCCTCGTTGACGTGCAGATTGTCATCGTCATCGAGATCGAAGACGTCAGGGGCGATTCCGACGCAGATTCCGTTGGCTTCGCACTGATCGAAATCGACGATCACCTTCATAGTTCTCTCCTTAACCACAGGTTCTTCCCGAGCCTAACAAGCGGACCCGTGGTCAGAACAGCAAAGTAGCCCTAACCGGAACGAATACTGGAACATGTTTCACTTGCGTGCGATGATCGGCTGAACCGAGAAACGAAGGCTAGAGGTACTGCTATGCGTATCGCCTACACGCCGCAACAGGAACAGCTGCGTGCCGAGCTGCGTGACTATTTCACCCGCCTCATCACTCCCGAACGGCGGCAAGCGCTTTCGGCGCAGACCGGAGAGTACGGCGAGGGCAATGTCTACCGCGAGGTGGTCGAGGAGATGGGCCGCGACGGCTGGCTCGCCCTCGGCTGGCCCAAGGAGTACGGCGGCCAGGACCGTTCCACCATGGATCAGCTGATCTTCACCGACGAGGCCGCCATCGCCGGCGCCCCGGTGCCGTTTCTGACCATCAACTCGGTGGCGCCGACGATCATGCACTACGGCACCGAGGAGCAGAAGAAGTTCTTCCTCCCCAAGATCGCCGCCGGCCAGCTGCACTTCGCCATCGGCTACTCCGAGCCGGGCGCCGGCACCGACCTGGCCTCGCTGCGCACCTCCGCGGTCCGCGACGGCGACGACTGGATCATCAACGGCCAGAAGATGTGGACCTCCCTCATCGCCTACGCCGACTACGTGTGGCTCGCCGCCCGCACCGACCCGAACGCCAAGAAGCACAAGGGCATCTCGATGTTCATCATGCCGACCACGGCAGAGGGCTTCTCCTGGACGCCGGTGCACACCATGGCCGGGCCCGACACCAGCGCCACCTACTACCAGGACGTGCGGGTCAAGCACTCCGACATGGTGGGCCCGGAGAACGGCGGCTGGGCGCTGGTCACCAACCAGCTCAACCACGAGCGCGTCGCGCTGACCTCGTCCGCCCCGCTGGCCCTGGCCGTCGCGCAGGTGACCGAGTGGGCGCGCAACACCAAGACCGCCAATGGCGCCCGGGTCATCGACCAGGAATGGGTCCAGATCAGCCTGGCCCGTATCCACGCCAAGGTCGAGTACCTGAAGCTGACCAACTGGGAGATCGCCTCGCGCGCCGACGCCGGCGGCGATGCCGCCCCGCGCCCCTGGGACGCCTCCGCCACCAAGGTGTACGGCACCGAACTGGCCACCGAGTCCTACCGCGCGCTGATGGAGATCCTCGGCCCGCAGGCCTACCTGCGCCAGGACTCGGCGGGCTCGCAGCTGCGGGGTCGCCTGGAGCGCATGCACCGCGCCTGCCTGATCCTCACCTTCGGCGGCGGCACCAACGAGGTGCAGCGCGACATCATCGCCATGACCGCCCTCAAGCAGCCCGCCGCCGCGCGCTAATCGAAACCAAGGTAACCATCATGGATTTCACCCTCACCGAGGCGCAGCAGGATCTCGCCCGCCTCACCGCCGAGGTCACCGGCAAGCTGGTCACCGCCGACCGACTGCGTGAGCTCGACCGCAACACCGACGCGTCGGGCAACCCGACCGTGCGCTTCGACGAATCGCTGTGGAGTTCGCTCGCCGAGACCGGCGTGCTGGCCGCGGCCCTGCCGGAGACGGTGGGCGGCAGCGACTTCGGCGTGCTGGAGCAGACCGCCATCCTGCGCGAGATCGGCAAGTCCGTCGCGCCCGTGCCGTATCTGTGGTCGATCGTGCTCGGCGCCGGCGCGCTCGCGCAGTTCGGCTCCACGGCCCAACGCGAGCTGGCCGCCCAGGCCGCGCGGGGCGAGGTCATCCTCACCGCCGCGCTGAGCGAGGAGCGCAACTGGGAGCTCACCAGCCCGGTCACCACCGCGATGGCGGGCGACGGCTGGCAGCTGACCGGTCTCAAGACCACGGTGCCCTTCGCCCGCCAGGCGGCGCGAATCCTGGTGTCCGCCAGCGTCGACGGCTCCCCCGCGGTCTTCCTGGTCGACCCGTCGCACGCCTCGGTGCGCGTCGAGGACCAGATCGTCACCGACCGCTCCCCCGAGGCCGAGGTCGAATTCGCCGGCACCCCCGCCGAGCTGGTGGGCACCGTCGACCAGGGCGCCGAGATCCTGACCTGGCTGCTGGAGCGCGCCTGGCTCGGCCTGGCCGCCACCCAGCTCGGCGTGGTCGAGAAGGGCCTGGAACTGGTCGCCGACTACGCCCGGGAGCGCGAGCAGTTCAATCGCAAGATCGGCAGCTTCCAGGCCGTGGCCCAGCGCCTGGCCGACGCCTACATCGACGTCCAGGGCGTGCGCCTGGCCGTGCAGCAGGCGGCCTGGCGGCTGGCCGAGGGCCTGCCCGCCGCGGCCGAGGTCCACACCGCCAAGTTCTGGGCCGCCGAGGCGGGCCACCGCGTCGCCCACACCGTGGTGCACGTGCACGGTGGTGTCGGTATCGACCGCGATCACATCGTGAACCAGTACTTCACCGCCGCCAAGCACAACGAGTTCGCCCTCGGCGGCGCGACCGACCACCTGCGCGCACTAGGGTCGCTGCTGACCGACGCTGTGCAGTAACAACTCTCGGAGACTCGGTACCAACTCCCGGAGACTCGGCCGAACCCTGCACTGCGGCCGACGGCGAGGCGGTGGCTCCCATACCGGCCACCACCTCGCCGTTTTTCTTTGTCCGGGAACGGTTTACGGCACCAGCGGACCGGCGAGCACCCGCTCCCCCGCCGCCCAATTGCCCTGCCAGGTCAGCGCCGCATCGTTAGCGGGCTTGCGCTGCCACAGCGCCAGCAGCAGATCCGAAGCGGTGCCGGAGATTTCGGCGACCGGGGTGCCCGGGCCATAGGTCCAGCTCTCACCGGTATCGGCGGCGCGGACCCTGATCGCCACCTCGGGCTCGCTCGCCAGCCCACGCTGAATCATGCGCGGCGCGAACAGTTCGAAGACCTCCGCGATGCCGTCGGCGGCCTGCGCCGGATCGAATTCCTCCGCGATGCCGAGCGCGTTCTTGCCGTCCCACACGTGCATGAGGGTCTCCTGGGCGCGGCGGCGCTGCCAGAACCCGACCGTGCGCGGCAGCAGCTTGGTGAAGGTCCAGGCCGGGGTCTCCGGGGCGACCGACACCGCCTCGAGCAGGGCCTGCGTGGTCTCGTCGTACCAGGCCCGCAGCTCGACGGGATCCTTCGGAGCGGGTTCGCCCTGATAGTCGCCGCGGCCCTCCCGGATGCCGGTGACCACCCACAGATTGCCCTGGCCGACATGGTCGACCAGGTCGTAGAAGGTCCAATCCCCGCAACTTTGAACCGGTGCGGCCAGATCGGCCCCCGGCGTGATCAGCTCTCCGAGCTCGCTCAATTTCTCGCGCAAAATGGCCACGAAATCCATGCGGCTCACGCTAACCAGCGAAAACCCGGCCTGCCAGCCATATGCGGCCGGTCGAACGCGAAATCCGGCCGAACATCAGGATTCGAATCCACGGACGGAGGAGATGCGCTCACCCACCGGGTCGTGATGATCCGTCGACGGTTCCAGTTCGTACAGCAGGGCCTCGCCGCGCGCGTCGTGGCGGATGGCGCGGCCCAGTTCGGCCGCGGCCCGGTAGTGGGCCGGGGTGCGCAGGACGTGGCGGATCGCGCGGGCGATGCGCTGCGGGGTCGCGGTGCGCGGCACCGTGATTCCGGCATGGTGGGCGCGGACGCGCGCGGCATTGTCGGCATTGTCGCGGCCGTGCGGCAGGACCACGACCGGGAGGTCGGCGGCGAAGGACTTCATCAGGGTGCCGTGGCCGCCGTGGGTGACGACCAGGCTGGCATGCCGCATGATTTCGCGGTGCCCGGCGGCGCGCAGCACTGTCACGTTCGGCGGGGCGCGCAGCTCGTCCGGGTCGACGGCGGGGCCGGTGGTGATGACGCCGCGCACCGGGAGCTGGCCCAGGGCGTCGGAAATGCGCTGCAGGCAATCGGTTTGGCGTTGAAAGGTGGTGGACAGCGCGACCAGGACGAGCGGGTCGCCGCCGTCGGTCTGCGTCCACGTGGCGCCCTCGACCCAATCCGGCTCGTCGAGGATCGGGCCGACCCAGCGCACCCCGTCGGGCCCCTGCCCCGGGAAGTCGAACGCCGCACTGGACAGCACCAGCTGCCGGCGCGCCAGCCGCGCCTGATCCTGATAGTGGGCCAGCCGCTCCAGCCCGAAATCCGCGCGCAGGGCATTGAGCTTCGGGAGCAGTTCCTCGTCCCAGCGCCGCTGCACCAGCGAGCCCACCACCCGGTCGCGCAACCGGCCCAGTGGCCCGTGCGCCTTGCCGAAGCCGGAACCCGGCGGCGGGCCACCCTCCACTGGCAGCGGGTAGATGCCGGGGATGAGCACCGAGAAGGGCACCTCACAGGCCTGCGCCGCGACCATGGCCCCGAAGGCGAAGAAGGAGGCCAGCACCAGATCGGGTCGCTCGGCATCGATTTCGTCGGCGGTGTCGCGGGCGAATCCGGCCCCCGCGCGCGGGCGCAGCCGCGCGCCCGTGGCCGTCACCGGGCCGGTAAGCGATTCCTCCGCCAGCACCGTCACCCGATGGCCACGCCGCACCAGACGCCGCACCACACCCAGCTCCGGTGGAACCGTTCCGCCGCTTCCGGTGAGGGCGACCAGGTAGCTGTGAGTCATCGGGCACCTCCCTCAGTCACTCTTGCACGACCGATGAGTTTTCCGCACCCGCTTCGTCCCCATCAGTACATCGAATGAGAGGGATCGACCCGCCATGCCGAGCAAGATGATCTTCATCAATCTGCCCGTCGCCGACCTGGACCGGTCCAAGCGCTTCTACGAGGCCGTGGGCTGGAAGGTGAACCAGGACTTCACCGACGGCAATGCCGCCTGCATCGTGGTCGACGACAACATCTGCGTCATGCTGCTGACCTACGACTTCTTCACCACCTTCGGCACCCGCCCCCTCGGCGACACCCGCGGCACCGTCAACGGTGTCTACGCCCTGGCGCTGTCCAGCCCCCACGAAGTGGACAGCCTCGTCGAAGCGGCCCTCCAGGCCGGCGGCACCGAAGAACTCAGCCCCGACCGCCGCGCCCAGGAAGCCGAGGTGGGCATGTACAGCCGTACCTTCCTCGACCTCGACGGCCACCAGTGGGAGCCCTTCCACATGGCCTACCCCGCCTGACCGCCGATCGGCAGCTTCCTGCCATCCGATGAAGTGTCGGTTCACCCGGGTGCGAACCAGGGTGAACCCATGGCTTTCAATGTTGCAGACCTGTTCGAGCACGCCGTCGACGCGGTCCCGGAGCGGATCGCCCTGATCTGCGCCGACCGGCAATTCACCTACCGCGAACTGGACGAGCGGGCCAACCGGCTCGCGCACCACCTGGCCGCCCGCGGCATCGGCGCGGGCGATCACGTCGGCGTGTACTCACGCAATTCGGCCGAGGCGCTGGAAACGATGCTCGCGACCTACAAACTGCGGGCGGTGTCGGTGTGCGTCAACTATCGCTACGTGGCCGACGAGGTGCGCTACATCGTCGAGAACGCGGATCTGAAAGCCCTTGTCCACGAGGCGCAGTACGGCGCCATCGTCGCCGAGGTCCTGGCTGCGGTGCCGTCCGTGACCGAGGTGCTCGCGATCGGACCCGACTACGACGCGGCGCTGGCCGCGCAGTCGCCGGACCGCGATTTCGGTCCGCGCAGCGGCGAGGACCTGTACATCCTCTACACCGGCGGCACCACCGGCATGCCCAAGGGCGTGATGTGGCGGCACGAGGACGTCTGGCGGACGCTCGGCGGCGGCATCAATCATGTGACCGGTGAGTATGTCTCGGACGAATGGGAATTGGCCGCCTCTGCGAAGTCCGCGCCGACCGGAATGGTCATGGCCCCGCTCTCGCCTCTCATCCACGGCGCCGCGCAGTGGGCGGCCTTCATCGCCCTGAACTCCGGTGGCACCGTGGTCTTCGTGCCACAGTTCGATGCGCACGAGGTGTGGCGGGTAGTCGAGCGGCACCGGGTCAATGTGCTCACCGTGGTCGGTGATGCCATGGCCAAACCGCTGCTGGAGGCGTATCACGAAGGGCACTACGAGGTTTCGTCCCTGTGGGCGTTCAGCAGCCACGCCGCGCTGTTCTCGCATTCGCTCAAACAGCAGTACCTCGACACCTTCCCGAACCTGTTCATCACCGACGTGATCGGCTCCTCGGAGAGTGGCAGCACCGGATTGTCCGTGGTCACCAAGGATTCCGACCACACACAGGGCCCGCGGGTGAAGTTCAGTGCGCAGGCCGTCCTGCTCGACGACGACGGCAACCTGGTCGAACCCCGGCCGGGCGCGGTGGGCCGGATGGCGCGGACCGGGCACGTGCCGCTCGGGTATTACAAGGATCCCGAGAAGACGCGGTCGATCTTCGCCGAGGTGAACGGCAAACGCTATGTGGCGCCGGGCGACTACGCGCGCTACGAGGCCGACGGCACCGTCACCCTGCTCGGGCGCGGCTCGGAGTGCATCAACACCGGCGGCGAGAAGGTGTTCCCGGAAGAGGTCGAGACCGCTCTCAAATCCCATCCGGAGGTCTTCGACGCCCTGGTGATCGGCATTCCGCACGATCGCTTCGGACAGGCCGTGGCAGCGGTGGTGCAGCCGCGGCCGGGAGCCTCGCTCGCGCTCGGTGAGCTCGACGCGCACCTGCGCAGCAGGATCGCGGGATACAAAGCACCCCGGGGGTATTGGCTGGTCGACGAGGTCATGCGGCAGCCCAGCGGCAAGGCGAATTATCCCGCCGCCAAGCGGTATGCGGCCGAGCATGCCGAAGGGATGCGCAGTCCCCACTGACCGGGTGTGCGGTCAGCTGCTCAACAGCCCGAGGTCACGCACCCGTACCCCGAGCTGGAATCGGGTGCTGACCTCGAAGCGGGCCATCAGCTGCGCGACATAGCGGCGGTAGGTGCGCAGGGACACCCCCAGCGCCCGCGCCGCCGTCTCGTCCTTCGCTCCGGCGTGCAGCTGCTCGATCACCGCGAGTGCCACCGCGTCCAGCCCGCGCTCCCCCAGCTCCAGATGATCACGGAGCTGACGCGCGGAATGCCAGGTGCGGACGGCGAATTGGTGCACCACGCCCAGCAGCGCCGGTTCGGCCACCAGCAGGCCGCGCGGTTGCTGCCCGGGCGCGGCCGACCACAGCGCCGCCCGCTCGCGATCGACGATCAGCACATTGCAGAAGTCGGTGTCGGTGACCCGGATCTGCGAGCCGACCGCGAACTGCCGTAGCACCGACTGCCGTCCGCGCGCGCCCACATAGGCGGCCGACAACAGCAGCCGGACCTGCTTGCCGGCGGCGTGCAGCTGCCGGAAAACCGTATCCTCCGAGCCATATTCGGTCTCCGGGCGGACGGGGCGGGCGATGGCCATGACGACCTCGTGACGCACCCCCACCAGCATGCGGCGCAGATTCTCCGCCCACAGCTCGTCCGCGTGCAGCTCTACCGTCATCACGCACCTCTCGTGAGCACCTGTGGGAGAGCATATTTCGATTCCCGGCCGGCGGGTTCAGCGAACACACCGCCGTGGTCCGCGACCCGGGCACCGCCGAGGTATCAGTGTTCCGGATGGACTGCACGCGCTGGGTGTGACCCAAAACGGGTGAGTCGCCGATCTTGACCGGTGGTGGCGCCGACCGTGAGGGTAGGGGAACCGGCTAGTTCGTGCGGAGCCTCCGATCAACGGCGATCAGCGACGGCCACCGATGTCCTCCGTCTTTCGACGGAGGTTGCGCGCCAAGCCGGTCCACCGGAGCGCGGCGACGGCGTGACAAGCCCGCCCTAGTTCGAGCCCAACTCCATGGGCAGGCCGAACAGCGGGAAGAGCTTCTCGGTGTCGAGGAAGAAGGTGAGACCGGAGATGCGGTCACCGTCGAGTTCGAGAGTGGTGATGGACCACGGGATCCAGCGGCCGGGCTCGTCACTCGGCTTGTAGTGGCCGAAGGCGGGTAGCCCGTTGGCGCCGGCCAGCGGGACCAGGCGGGAGTCGCGGCACGCGTGGCCGGTGCCGAGCATGAAGGCGGCCACGTTCTCGGGACCGGAGATCCACAGCGAGAACGGCGGCATGGACAGGGCCACATCGGCTTTCAGCAGGTCGGTGAGGGCGTCCATGTCGTAGGCCTCGAAGGCCTTGACGAAATCGTCGACGAGTTTGCGCTGCTGCTCGTTGCTCTCGTCGAAGGGGTCCGAGACCGTGGCCGTCTCCTGCACCTTCGACATGGTGGCGCGGGCCCGCTGCAGGGCGCTGTTCACCGAGGCCGGGGAGACATTGAGCATGTCGGCGGTCTCGCCCGCCGAGAAGCGCAGCACCTCGCGCATGATCAGGATGGCGCGCTGACTGGCCGGCAGATGCTGCACCGCCGCGACGAAGGCCAGGCGCAGCGTGTCCTTCGTGCTGGCGGCCTCGGCCGGATCGGCGCCGAAGGCGAGGGCGTTCGGAATCGGTTCCACCCACACGTAATCCGGCTCCGGCGCGGGCAGCTGCGAATCGGGGGTCGAGGGACCGTTGAGATCCATGGGTCTGGCGCGGCGTTGCGGACCGTCCACCATGTCCAGACAGACATTGGTGGTGATCTTGTACAACCAGGACCGCAGACTGGACCGGCCCTCGAAGGAGTCGTAGGACTTCCACGCCCGCGTGAAGGTCTCCTGCACCGCGTCCTCGGCTTCGAACGAGGACCCGAGCATTCGATACGCGTAGGCGCACAGCTCCCGCCGATGCCCCTCGAAAGACCGCAGTACATCGTCGGAAACGGTGCCGGCCACCTTCTCGCTCATGACAGACAGCGTCGCACAGCCCACCGACAAGAAACACCCGCGAAAAGGCTGGTGCCCGTCTGCGATCGCAGACGGGCACCGGCACACACCACGAGCTGAGCCGCGTTACTTGGTGTTCGAGGCCTGGGCGTGGTGATCGGCCTCGCGGGCCTCGGTCTGCGCCTTGGCCCACTTGTAGTCCGGCTTGCCCGCGGGCGAGCGCTTGATCTCGTCCACGAACCACAGGCTGCGCGGCATCTTGTAGGAGGAGATCTCCTTGACCAGGGTCGGGCGCAGCTCCTCCAGCGTCGGGCGGGCGCCGCCGCGGCACTGCACGACCGCGACCACCCGCTGGCCCCAGCGCTCGTCCGGCACGCCGACCACGAGCGCGTCGAAGATCTCCGGGTGTGCCTTGAGCGCGCCCTCGACCTCTTCGGGGTAGATCTTCTCGCCGCCGGAGTTGATCGACACCGAGCCGCGGCCCAGCATGGTGACGGTGCCGTCCTCCTCGACGCGGGCGAAGTCGCCGGGGATGGAGTAGCGAACGCCGTTGAACACCTTGAAGGTTTCGGCGGTCTTGACCGGGTCGTTGTAGTAGCCGAGCGGGATGTTGCCGGTCCGCGCCAGCATGCCGACCTGGCCGGAGCCGGGCGCGACCTCGTTGCCGTCCTCGTCGATCACCTTGGTGGAGCCGTCGATCTTCACCCGCGGGCCGCCGGTGTGCGTGGCGCCCTTGGCCGCCACGGCCAGACCGCCGAAGCCGGTCTCCGAGGAGCCGATGGAGTCGGTGATGAGCGCGTTCGGGAAGTTCTCGATGAACTGGTCCTTCAGTGCGGGCGAGAACAGCGCCGCGCTGCTGGCCAGCACCCACAGGCTCGAATGCTGGTACGCCTCACCGGTTTCCGCATTGCCCTCGGCCAGCGCGTCCAGCATCGGACGGGCCATGGCATCGCCGGTAATGAAGATCATGTTGACACCGTGCCGCTGAATCGCCTGCCACACACCGTGTCCGCTGAACTCCGGCAGCATGACGGCCTTGCCGCCGTCGAACAGGCTGTGCAGGGTCGCGGTGAACGCGCCGCCGTGGATCAGCGGCGGAATCGGATAGCGCACCATCGGCGAGTTGCCGCTCGCGCCGCCCTTGGACTGCTCCCACTCGTCCTGGATGAATTCACCGGTGTAGAAGTTGATGCCGCCGCCGAGGACGCGCCACCAGTCCTCCTGCCGCCACATGACGCCCTTGGGCATGCCGGTGGTACCGCCGGTGTAGATCATCATGATGTCGTCGGAGGAACGCTCGCCGAAATCGCGCTCGCCGCGCGAGCCGGCCAGCGCCGCTTCGTATTCCACCGCGGTCGGGGGCAGCGGCAGGTCGGTGCCGTCCTCGACGGTGACGACCGCCTTGATCTTCGGCACGTTCGGCAGCACATTGGCCACCTTGTCGCTGTACCGCCGCTCGTGAATGAGCGCGACCATGTCCGAGTTCTCGAAGATGTACTGCAACTCGTTCTCGACGTAGCGGTAGTTCACGTTGATCATGACTGCCCGCGCCTTGAAGATGGCCACCATGGCCTCCACGGCCTCAATGGTGTTGCGCGAGTACACGCCGACCTTGTCACCCGGCTGCACACCCTGATCCTGCAGGTAGTGCGCCAGCCGGTTGGCTCGGTCCTCGAGCTCGGCGTAGGTCACCGAACGAGCGTCGTCAACCAGCGCGACACGTTCCGGCATGAGGTCGATGGTGTGCTCGACAAGGTCCGCAATGTTGTAGCTCACTGCTTCAAAATAGAACGTGTTCTTGTGTGTGACAAGCCACAGATTCGGCTTTGGTCAGTGACTGGATGTGCCCCCCGTCACACCCTACGGCGACTTACGCCGAATTGGAACAGATGCGAAAGGGCGCGACCCACCCACCGGGGCGCGCCCTTTCCAACCGGCCGCGAAGCGCTTCTACGAGGCCGGATTTCTGGAACTAGTTCTACGACCGAATCGGTATCCCCGCGACCGAATCAGTGTCCCTGCGACCGACTCAATGCCCCTGCGACTCGATCAGCGGACGCAGCGCCTCGAACTGCGCCAGGTCGCGGACACCCACGAGCATCATGGTGACGCCGGCCTGCTCCCATACCTTCAGCTGCTCACGCACCTGCGCCTCGTTGCCGATGATGGTGGTGTCGAGGATCAGCTCGTCGGGCACGACCGCCGCGGCCTCCTCCTTGCGGCCGGTGCGGAACAGCCGGGTGATCTCGTCCACCTGCTCGCCATAGCCCATGCGCCGGTACACCTCGGCGTGGAAGTTGAGTTCCTCGGCGCCCATGCCGCCGATGTAGAGCGCCATGAACGGGCGCAGCCGATCCAGTTCGGCCCTGGGGTCGTCGGTCAGGATCACCTGCGCGGTGGCGGCGATCTCGAAGTCCTCACGCGAGCGCCGCGCGCCCGGGCGCGAGAACCCCTCGTCGAGCCACTCGTTGTACATGTCGGCCAGCCGCGGCGTGTAGTAGATGGCCAGCCAGCCGTCCGCGATCTCCGCGGTCAGCGCCACGTTCTTGGGACCCTCCGCGCCGAGCCAGATCGGCAGGTCCGCGCGCAGCGGGTGGGTGATGGGCTTGAGCGGCTTGCCGAATCCCGTTGCGCCCGATCCGGAGTACGGCAGCGGGTAGTGCGGGCCCGCACTGGTCACCTTCCCCTCGCGGGCCAGCACCTGCCGCACGATCGAGACGTACTCGCGGGTGCGGGCCAGCGGCTTGGCGAACGGCTGCCCGTACCAGCCCTCCACCACCTGCGGACCGGAGACGCCGAGTCCGAGGATGTGCCGGCCGCCGCTGAGGTGGTCGAGGGTCAGCGCGGCCATGGCGGTCGCGGTCGGGGTGCGCGCCGACATCTGCACGACGGAGGTGCCCAGCCGGACCCGGCTGGTGTCCGAGCCGTACCACGCCAGGGGCGTGAAGGCGTCCGATCCCCAGGACTCCGCGGTGAAGATGGCGTCGAAGCCGGTCTCCTCCGCGGCCAGCACCAGTTCCCGGTGATTGACGGGCGGCTGCGCGCCCCAATATCCCAGCTGCAAACCAAAGCGCATTTTCATGTCCTTCCTAGAACATCCGGGGCTGGTCGCCAGGCCCGCAGCCCGTACTCTTGCCACCGTCACTAGAACCTGTTCTACTCGATCTCGTGACTCTGGGGAACACCGAAATACTGTCCGCACCGCTGCGGATGCAATTCGACTACACCCGCTCCACCGGTCCGATCATCGGTCGCTTCCTCACGGAACTGCGATCCGGCAAGGTCGTCGGGGTGCGGGGTTCCGATGGGCGCGTGATCGTGCCGCCCGCGGAATTCGATCCGGCCACCGGCGAGGCGCTGTCGGAGTTCGTCGACGTGTCCGACGTCGGCACCGTCCAGACCTGGTCGTGGGTGGCCGAGCCGCTGCCCGGCCAGCCCTTCGACCGGCCCTTCGCCTACGCGCTGATCAAGCTGGACGGCGCGGACACCGCCATCCTGCACGCGGTGGATGTGGCCTCCCCGGCCGACATCGCCACCGGGATGCGGGTGCGGGCACGCTGGGCCGCCGAGCGCACCGGCGACATCCACGACATCGCGGCCTTCGAACCGGGTGAGACCTCCACGGCCCCGGCCGATTCCGCGAGCGACCTCGAACCGGTGACCGGCATCGTGACCCCGGTCGACTTCTCCATCAAGCACACCGCCGCCCCGCAGGAAGCCGTCTTCCTGAAGGCGCTCATGGAGGGCCGCCTGCTCGGCGCCCGCGCCCGGATGGACGGCAAGGTGTACTTCCCGCCGCGCGGCGCCGACCCGCGCGACGGCTCGCCGACCGACGACTACGTCGAGGTGTCCGACAAGGGCATCGTGACCACCTTCTGCATCGTGAACGTGCCGTTCATGGGCCAGCGCCTCAAGCCCCCGTACGTGGCGGCCTACGTGCTGCTCGACGGCGCCGACATCCCCTTCCTGCACCTGGTGCTCGGCGTCGAGGCGAGCGAGGTCCGGATGGGTATGCGAGTGGAGGCGGTGTGGAAGCCGCGCGAGGAGTGGGGCCTGTCCATGGCCAATATCGACCACTTCCGGCCCACCGGCGAACCCGACGCCGACTACGACAGCTTCGCGCACCACCTGTAGAGAGGCGCTGAACCACCTTGAACCACAAGGCAACTGACATCGCGGTCGTGGGCTTCGCGCACGCGCCGCACGTGCCGGAGACCTTCGGCACCACCAATGGCGTCGAGATGCTCGCGCCCTGCTTCCAGGAGCTCTACGCCAAGCTCGGCATCGGGGTCTCCGACATCGGCTTCTGGTGCTCCGGTTCCTCGGATTACCTTGCCGGACGCGCCTTCTCGTTCATCTCGGCCATCGACTCCATCGGCGCGGTGCCGCCGATCAACGAGTCGCACGTGGAGATGGACGCCGCCTGGGCGCTGTACGAGGCGTGGGTGAAACTGCGCTCCGGGCAGGCCGAGACGGCCCTGGTGTACGGCTTCGGCAAGGCCTCGGCCGGTACCCTCCGCCAGATCCTCACCCTGCAGACCGACCCGTACCTGGTCGCGCCGCTGTGGCCGGACTCGGTGTCCATCGCCGGCCTGCAGGCCCGCGCGGGCCTGGACGCGGGCCGCTGGACCGAGGCGGACATGGCCGCGGTGGCCGCGCGCAGCACCGGCTCCGACGCCGAAAAGCTGCTGGCCGCGCCGAAGGTCGCCGATCCCTTCCGCGCCCATGACATCGCGCCCATCACCGACGGCGCGGCCGCCATCGTGCTGGCCGTGGGCGATCGCGCCCGCGAGCTGTGCGAGCGTCCGGCCTGGCTGACCGGAATGGCCCACTACATCGACACCCCGGTGCTGGGTGCGCGCGACCTGACGGTCTCGGCCTCGGCCAAGAAGGCGGCCGACGCCCTCACCGGCGGCGACGCGAGCGGCTTCGACATCGCCGAGCTGCACGCGCAGTTCAGCCACGAGGAGCTGATCCTGAAGCAGGCCATCGGCCTGAACGGCACCACCCGGATCAATCCGTCCGGCGGTCCGCTGTCGGGCAATCCGATGTTCGCCGCGGGCCTCGAGCGCATCGGCTTCGCCGCCACCGAAATCATCAACGGCACCGCGAATCGCGCACTGGCCCATGCCAGTTCGGGGCCCGCGCTGCAGCAGAACCTGGTTGCCACCCTGGAGGCACGATGACTTTCCCCGCCGCGGTGCTCGGCACCGGACAAACCCATCACGTGACCAAACGGTCGGATGTATCCATGGGGGGCATGGTCCGCGAGGCCATCGACCGCGCCCTGGTGGACTCCGGCCTGACCATGGCCGATATCGACGCCGTGGTGGTCGGCAAGGCCCCCGACTTCTTCGAGGGCTCCATGATGCCGGAGCTGTTCCTCGCGGATGCCCTGGGCGCCACCGGAAAACCGCTGCTCCGAGTGCACACCGCCGGTTCGGTGGGCGGCTCGACCGCGATCGTCGCGGCCAACCAGGTGCAGGCCGGCGTGTACGGCAAGGTGCTGGCCATCGCGTGGGAGAAGCAGTCGGAGTCCAACGCCATGTGGGCGCTGTCGAATCCGGTGCCGTTCACCATGCCGGTCGGCGCGGGCGCGGGCGGCTACTTCGCCCCGCACGTGCGCGCCTACATCCGCCGCTCCAACGCCCCGCTGCACGTGGGCGCCATGGTCGCGGTGAAGGACCGCCGCAACGGCGCGCGCAATCCGTTCGCGCATCTGCACCAGCCCGACATCACCCTGGAATCGGTGATGTCCTCCCAAATGCTCTGGGACCCCATTCGTTTCGACGAGACCTGCCCGTCCTCGGACGGCGCCTGCGCCATCGTGATCGGTGACGAGGCGTCCGGCAAGGCCGTGGAGGCACAGGGCAAGAAGGTGGCCTGGGTGCACGGCACCGCCATGCGCACCGAACCGCTCGCCTACGCCGGCCGCGACCAGGTCAACCCCAAGGCCGGTCAGGAAGCCGCCAAGGCGCTGTGGAAGCAGGCCGGGATCACCAACCCGCTCGAGGAGATCGACGCGGCCGAGATCTATGTCCCCTTCTCGTGGTTCGAGCCCATGTGGCTGGAGAACCTGGGCTTCATGCCCGAGGGCGAGGGCTGGAAGCTCACCGACGCCGGGGAGACCGCCATCGGCGGGAAGCTGCCGGTCAACCCCTCCGGCGGCGTGCTCTCCTCCAACCCGATCGGCGCCTCCGGCATGATCCGCTTCGCCGAGGCCGCCAAGCAGGTCATGGGCCGGGCCGGCGACTACCAGGTGGAGAACGCCCGCAAGGCCTACGGCCACGCGTACGGCGGTGGCTCGCAGTACTTCTCGATGTGGGTCGTCGGGAGTGAGCAGCCGTGACCACCACGACCGAACACCCGGCCCGGGTAGCGGGCACGGCGTCGCAGGCCGCGGTGCGGGCGAAGAACAAGCAGGCCTGGTTGGCGCTGTTCGCCGCCGACGGGATCGTGGAGGACCCCATCGGGCCGTCCTTCTTCGATCCCGAGGGCGTCGGGCACCGCGGCGCGGAAGCCATCGCGGCCTTCTGGGACAAGGCGATTGCCCCCACCGAGTCCATCGAGTTCCTCTTCGACGACTCCTTCGCCTGCGGTCGTGAGGTGGCCTACACGGGCCGCATCCGCACCACCATGAGCGGTCATATCGTCGACGCGGAAGGCGTCTTCACCTACAAGGTCGACGAGGACGGGAAAATCCTTGCCCTGCGCGCCTTTTGGGAGACCGAGCGCGCCATGTCGACGATGAAGAAGGCCTAGACCCCCGGCCGGCATACAAAAGACGAAGCGGGCGACTGGATTCCTCCAGTCGCCCGCTTCCTTTTTCTCCGCCCCGAGGAGTGAGAGGGGGAACGGGGCGGATCAAATCATCTGCGGCTCAGTGCTTCACGGGGCAGGTCTGGTAGTCGACCTGGAATTCCTTGATGCCATTGAGCCAGCCGGACTGCAGCCGTCGCGGATCTCCGAGCTTGGAGATGTCGGGCATGTGGTCGGCGATGGCATTGAAGATGATCTCGATCTCGAGCCGGGCCAGGTTCGCGCCGATGCAGAAGTGCGCGCCGGTGCCGCCGAAGGACAGGTGCGGGTTCGGATCACGCAGGATATTGAAGGTGTACGGATCCTCGAACACCTCCTCGTCGAAGTTGGCCGAGCGGTAGGACAGCACGACCCGCTGACCCTTCTTGATCTGCACGCCACTGACCTCAACGTCCTCGAGCGCGGTGCGCTGGAACGAGCTGACCGGGGTGGCCCAGCGGATGATCTCGTCGGCGGCGGTCTTGGGCCGCTCCTTCTTGAAGAGCTCCCACTGGTCCGGGTTCTCCATGAACGCGATCATGCCGTGCGTGGTGGCATTGCGGGTGGTCTCGTTGCCCGCGACGGCCAGCATCATGACGAAGAAGCCGAATTCCTCCGGCAGCAGCGCCTCGCCGTCCATGTCGGCATTGATGAGCTGGGTGACGATATCGTCGGCCGGGCAGGCCCGGCGGGCCTCGGCCATTTGGTACGAGTAGCCGAGGATCTCGGTGGAGGCGACCACCGGGTCGGCGTCGCTGTCCGGATCGTCGTAGCTGGTCATGTCGTTGGACCACTTGAACAGCTTCATGCGGTCTTCCTGCGGCACGCCGATCAGTTCGGCGATGGCCTGCAGCGGCAGCTCGGCGGCCACCTGCTCCACGAAGTCACCGGTGCCGGCGTCGGCGGCGGCCTTCACGATGGCCTCGGCCCGGGCGGTCAGCTCGGCCCGCAGGCCGTTGATGACGCGCGGGGTGAAGCCCTTGGAGATGATCTTGCGGAGCTTGGTGTGCTCCGGGGCGTCCTTGTTCAGCAGGACGAAGCGCTGCAGATCGATCTGCTCGCGCGTGATGTCGTCCTGGAACCGCGGGATGGCGGTGTTCTCATAGGTGGAGAACACGTCGTCGCGCCGCGAGACGGTCTTGACGTCGGCATGCTTGGTGAGCACCCAGAAGCCGTCGTCGGTGAAGCCCCCGACCTCCGGCGACTTGGGGTTCCACCAGATGGGGGCGGTGCGGCGCAGTTCGGCGAGTTCTTCGACCGGGACCCGGTGCGCCCACATCTCCGGGTCGGTGACATCGAATCCATCCGGCACATTGGGCCGGGCTGCAGTGTCGACCACCAGCAGTCTCCTTTGACCAACTGAAACACGTTCTACCGATATTGAAGCACAGGAGGTAAAACAAGAGAAGGGACTAGGTAATGGTCCGGAACAGACTTACGTTACTGGTTGTGAACTCGTTGCAGTTCTAATCCGGAAGGAAAGACATGGGTACTCCCGTCATCGTCGAGGCCGCCCGCACGCCCATCGGCAAGCGCAATGGCTGGCTGGCCGGCCTGCACGCCGCCGAGCTGCTGGGCGCGGCACAGCAGGGCGTGCTCGAGCGCGCGGAACTGAATCCGGCGCTGGTCGAACAGGTCGTCGGCGGCTGCGTCATGCAGGTCGGCGAGCAGGGCAACAACGTCACCCGCACCGCCTGGCTGCACGCCGGGCTGCCGTGGCAGACCGGTGCGGTCACCATCGACAACCAGTGCGGTTCGGCGCAGCAGGCCGCGGGGCTGGTGGCCGGTCTCATCTCCACCGGCGCCATCGAGGTCGGCATGGCCTGCGGCATCGAGTCCATGAGCCATGTTCCGTTGGGCGCCAACGTCGGAACGCACGCCGGGCCGCGCCGGCCCGCGTCCTGGAACATCGACATGCCCAACCAGTTCGAGGCCGCCGAGCGAATCGCCAAGCGGCGCGGCATCACTCGCGACGATGTCGACGAGCTGGGCGAGCGCTCGCAGCGACTGGCCGCGCAGGCGTGGGCAGAGGGCCGCTTCGACCGCGAGGTGCTGACCATCAAGAACGCGCCGCAGGTCGACAAGGAGGGCAACCTCACCGGCGAGTTCGCCGACATCAGCCGCGACCAGGGTCTGCGCGAGACCACCCGCGAGGGCCTGGCGAAGCTGAAGCCGGTGCTGGAGGGCGGAATTCACACCGCTGGCACCTCCTCGCAGATCTCCGACGGCGCGGCCGCGGTGCTGCTCATGGACGAAAAGGCCGCGCAGCGTGAGGGATTGCGCCCGCGCGCCCGCATCGTGGCGCAGTGCCTGGTGGGCGGCGAGCCCGAATTCCACCTGGATGGTCCGGTGCAGGCGTGCGAGCGACTGCTCGAGCGCAGCGGCATGAGCATCTCCGACATCGACTTGTTCGAGATCAACGAGGCTTTCGCGTCCGTGGTGCTGTCGTGGGCCTCGGTGCACAAGCCGGATTTCGATCGCGTCAACGTCAATGGCGGCGCCATCGCGCTCGGCCACCCGGTCGGCAGCACCGGATCCCGCTTGATCACAACGGCTTTGCACGAGCTGGAGCGCTCGGACAAGACCACCGCCATGGTCCTGATGTGCTGCGGCGGCGCCCTCGCGACGGGCACGATCATCGAACGGATCTAGTCCCTCAATGATTTTCGGCCAGGTTGAACGTTCATCCTGCTGACCGCAAAACGTGGCGTACGCCACACGATCTGCGGCACAGCCAGGAAGATGAGACGGCAGCTATCTTATGGCTACCCGTGGCCCGTCCGGGAAGAGCCTCGCGACGGGCCAGAACCGGGGCTCTTAAGCGCTCGGCAAGAACCGTAGGGTTAGCCCGCAAACGCCCAAGCCACAGCGGGTGAAGCGGATGACCGCCTAGAAGCTTCAAGGAAATCGCGAATCAGGCGTAGGTTTTCAGTTACTGAGCCGCTAATATCAATGATACGTATCCGAGATAACGACTGTTAGTACAGCGAAGGGAATTGGGCGGCTCACAATGGCTGATTTCGCGGCGCGGCTGAACAAGCTGTTCGAAACCGTGCATCCCCCGGGGCGTAAGCCGCACACGAACGCAGAGGTGGCGGCCGCCTTGACGGCATCCGGCCATCCGATCTCGAAACCGTATCTGTCGCAGTTGCGGTCGGGACAGCGCACGAACCCGTCGGATGAGACGGTGGCAGCGTTGGCAAAGTTCTTCAAGGTCAAGCCGGACTACTTCTTCAACGACATCTACGCGGCGAAGATCGATCACGATCTCGAGCTGCTGTCCCAGCTGCAGGGCTACGGACTCCGTCGTCTGTCGAGTAGGGCGTTCGACCTGTCCGAAGAATCTCAGAACCTCCTCACCTCTATGGCGGAGAAGTTGCGGGCAAGCGAAGGACTGCCCGAAATTCCTCCGGACGGCACGGAATAGGCGCTGCCACAGAGCAACACAGTGCGGCTAACTCGGAGGCCGCACTGTGTTGGTTTGTTACAGGGCTTGCTCCGGACTGGACATGGGCGGGTCACCGGCACTGCTTGCAGGGCAGTGCCGGTGACCCGCCGAACCATTCGGTTCGAGTGAAGGATGTTGCACCGGTCTCAGCGTGCTGAGGCCATGTGGCGTAGACCCCTGCGCTGGTGCAGTATGCACAAACCTGGCATAACACCAACTGGGCGAGTCCGGTCGGTCTAATGAGTTGTTTTGTGCACTATGTCGTTTTGTGCACTGTGGATGTTTCGGCCCCCAATGCATCATCCGTGACAAGCAAGAGTGACAACATCTACTGACAAGCAAAGTCCCGTACTGCGCACGACGGGTTCGATGAGACGAAACCTCGGATACGAAGTCTCATCGTGCAGGGCCCGCCGGAATGCCACGCCCTTGGCAATCGCGCGCGGTACGGGACTTGCGCATTTGCGACAAGATCGCAATTGAGCCAGTGATCTCCGCGTGATCAAGTTCGGCGCCCCACCGAGGGGTAATGCGCAGATCCGCCGAATAGTAATGGAAAAGTAATGACTACCGTTGCGCGGAGCCCTGAATCGTGCTCGGTGACGCGACCGCCGTCGCGTCGTAGGCGCGGGCGATGGCCTGCACCCAGCCACGCGGACTGACCCCCGCCGGCGGCGAGATCCACCGACCGTCGATCACCACCTCGCCGAACGGATTCCGCGACCACTCGGCCACCCGCTGCGCGCGCTCGGCCACCGAGACCGGCGGCGCCCCCGCCGCGGCCAGCTCCACCCCGCCACCGGACTGCAGATAGAGCGCGTCCATGATCTGCGCGACCTGATCGGAAGCCCTGAGCTGCGTGCCCGATCCGGTCTGCTCGTGCGCCACCACCTCCGGGAAGCGCGCGATCAGCACCCGGTGCAGGGTGTGAATCTGCTTGAGCAGCAACCGGGCTCGCCACCACAGCTCGATCACGATCCACACCGCGCCGACGGCGATGAGCATGGCCGCGATCTGCCACATCGGCCAGAACCAGCCCTCGTCGCCGGGCTTCGGCATCGGCTCGTCGCGCGCCTGGCGGCGAATCGACATCGCCGCCAGCACACCGACCACCGCGGTACCGGTGGTGTAGAGCGCGATGCCGCGGCCCAGCGTGGTCCAATCCAGGTTGCGCACACCGGTAATCACGATGAACACACACTCCAGCAGCACGATCACCCAGCCGAAGGTCAACGACCAGAGCAGCGTGAGAATCATGGCGACCGCACCGCCGGCGTAGATCATCATGCCGATCTGACGCAGATTGCGACGCGACACCACCGGCCACGCCGCGGCCGCCACCACCGAGGTGGCGGTCGCGAACATGATCCACGCCGCGGTGACCACCCGGTCGCCCAGCCACTGACCGTGCACGCCACCCGGCGCCGAATGGTCAACGGCCAGACCGATTTCCGGCACGCCGACGGTCACCGCCAGCGCCACCGCGGCCACCGCGATCATGATCGCGACCCGCGCGGTGGTCGCCGGTTTCACCAGCACGCGCCCGACGCGTGCACCCGAGGCCATCCACACCAGCATGGCCGTCACCCAGAAGGTCATGCCGCATCCCCTGACTCGGTCATCCCAACGCCTCATCGAATCGAAGGACCGAGACGCCCGCGCCCCGGCTGTTGAACACCCGCAGGCGGGTCATGAGCATGCTGGCGAAAGTCTCTGCCTCCCACTCGCATTGCTCGTCGTCGCCCAGATCGATGGCCTTCTGATGCGCGCGCTGGCTGAGCATGTAGGCGATGAGATCGTCGCTGGCCTCCAGCACCACCTCGGTCGCCGCCTCACCCGGATGGTCGAAGACGATGTGCCCCAGCTCGTGGGCCAGGGTGTGCTCACGACTGGGCAGCGACTGCGCCAGCACGATCACATCCCGGTCCGGATAGCTGCGGCGCTGGCCGCACACGCCCGGACCCAGTTGGGCACTGGCGATCTCGATGATCCGCCGCCGCTCCGCCGAGATGGCGAGCACCACCTCGTCCAGGTCGGTGGCGTCGAAATCGGCGGCCACCGCGCACACCGCGTCCACCGCGGCGGCCACCCGGCGGTAGGACCCGATGCTATGAGCCTTGCTCCCGGTCATCGCGGTCTCCTCATACCCTCGGTCCGAAGAAAGCAGCGCGCGCGGCATCGACGCGTGCCTGGGCCGCGGCCGCGCTCTGGAAGCTCACCGCGCCCGAGCCGGTGCCCACCAGCGCCATGGCGATCAGCCCGCCGATCACCGACAGCGGCTTCCACGGCGGCAGCGGGGTGTTGTTCGAGGTCGGCTTCACATCCGGATTCGGCTGGGCCAGAACGGGAGCGGGCGCCGGCGCGGGGAGCGGCGGAGCCGGTGGCGCGGCAGGTGCGATCTCCGGCTCGGGCAGCGCGGCCGCCGGGGCCACCACGGCGGGCAACTGCGGCACGGCCGGGGGCTGCGGAATCTCCAGCGGCACCGGCGGCACCGCGGGTGCGGCGGGCGGCGGGATGAGCAACAGCAGCAGCGGCGAGGCGCAGACCGCGGCGGAACCGAGCCCCGCCGAACCGAGCCCCGCCGAACCCACCGCAGCCGAACCGAGATCGGCCGAACCCGCGGCGGAACCCGCTCCGGCCGAACCGACACCCGAGCCCGTCGCGGCCGAACCCGCGGCCGAACCCGCTCCGGCCGAACCGACACCCGAGCCCGTCGCGGCCGAACCCGCACCGGAGCCGGCCGAGCCCAGACCGGTGAGCGCACCGACCGCGGAACCCACACCGGCGGAACCGATTCCGGCGGAACCGACCGCGGCCGAACCTGTGCACAACGCGGCCAGCCCGGCCGAACCCGTTGCGGCCGAGCCCACCGCGGCCGAACCTGTTGCGGCCGAACCGGTGCCGAGCAGCAGACCCAGCAGCGCGGAACCGGTGCCCACGCCCGCGGAGCCGACGCCCGCCGAACCCAGGCCGAGCACGCCCGCGGTGCCGAGGCCAGCGGATCCGACAGCGGCGGAACCGGTTCCGAGCGCGGCCGAACCGGTGGCCGCTCCGGCCGACCCGGTACCGGCGACGGCCGAACCCAATCCCGCACCGGCGGAACCGGTTACGGCAGACCCGGCGCCCAGGGCCGCGGAGCCGGTACCGCCCAGCACGGTGCCCAGTCCGGCCGAACCGACCGCGGCCGAGCCCACACCGGCGGAACCGACACCGGCCGAGCCGGTTCCGAGCGCGAGCAGTATGGACAGCAGATCCTGCGGCCCGGCCACCGGGGTCACGGGCCGCGGACGAGTGGCATCGATTGCCCGAGGTGGCGTGACGGCGGGCGCCTGCGGTTGCGAACCGCCGGGCGCGGGCAGGGTCGGATCCTGGCCCGCGGGTACGGGATCGAGCGGGATGCCCCCCGGCTGCGCATCGGCAACCGCGGGCGCGAGCAGCGCCGAACCGGTGACAGCTGCGATCACTGCCACCAGGCGCATTGCACGATCGACGATCATGCGACAGCCATCCCCTCATCAGATACCGCGCGCTTGGCTTCCTCCGCACCAGAGGCACGGAATCCCGATCCGCACCAGGCGGATCGGGACAGGTCTCGAGCTCACACTGTCGCCCCGATTGCCGAACCGTTGCGGAACGCGGCCATCGTACCGGTCACTATGGCAATCCGCGCAAGTCCCCGATTGCATTAGGGGGGCTCACAAACCGTACGCCTGCACGACACCCCACGTACCCAACATCACCAGCGTCCCAGGCCAATTGGCCCGGGCCAGGCCCTTCGGGCCGGATCTCACCGTCGGAACAGCACGACTGTGAGGTCTGAAACCCCGCAATAAAGCTGACAAATCAGGCAAAAAGCAGCTAACTCACAGGTGCCCTGGCCGACCCGGCATGGATCCGCACAAGGCGCCTCAACGTTGCGTCATGGGTCGGCAAAACGCGCGAAGCCGCCCCCGGGCGAGAGGTTCCGGGGACGGCTCGGCGCGCGCCGGATGGGCGCGCGCGAGGATCCGAGGGTTGGCCGGATCCGGGTGCGCGGTCGGGCTGTGGTGGCCGCGCACGTTCGGGGACGCGTCAGGCGGTGGTGGTGACGCGGTAGGTGTTGAGGCTGTCGATGCGCTCGATGGCCTCGGTGATGATGCGGTCGATGAGGTCCTGCACCGTGGGCAGATCGTCGATGATGCCCGCGGCCTGGCCGGAGGCGAGCACACCCGCGTGGGTGTTGCCCTCCACCAGACCGGCTTTCAGCAGCATCGGGGTGTTGGCGGCCATGATGACCTGGGACCAGGTGAGGCCCTTCTGCTTCCGCATGCCGATGCCGTCCTTGATCATGGTCGACCACTTCATGCCGGTCATGCTCTTGAACTTGACGGCGTTCGAGACGGCGGCGGTGAGTCCGCGCAGGCCGCTGGAGTGCTCCAGCTTGTCCACCAGTTCGGTGTTCAGGACGCGGTGCGGCATGCCGTCGACCTTCTTGGAGACGACGGTGTCCTGCAGTCCGCGCTTGAGGTACTCCTGCTTGACCGAGTCCGGGACGCTCGAGTCCTGGGTGAGCAGGAAGCGGGTGCCCATGGCGACGCCGGCCGCGCCGTAGGACAGCGCGGCGGCCAGGCCGCGGCCGTCGAAGAAACCGCCACCGGCGACCACCGGGATGTCGACCGCGTCGAGGACGGACGGCAGCAGCAATGTGGTCGCGACGGAACCGGTGTGGCCACCGCCCTCACCGCCCTGCACGATCACCGCGTCCGCGCCCCAGGAGGCGACCTTGACCGCGTGCTTGGCCGCGCCGATGGACGGCATGACGACCACGCCGTTGTCCTTGAGCTTGGCGATGAGCTCCTTCTTGGGAGCCAGCGCGAAGGAGGCCACCTTCACGCCGTCGCGGATCATCATGTCGATGCGGTCGGGCGCGTCGGACAGGTCGGCGCGGATGTTCACGCCGAAGGGCTTGTCGGTCTTGGCCTTCGTCTTGGCGATGGCCACCTCGAGTTCGTCGAGGGTCATGGTCGCCGAGGCGAGGATGCCGAGGCCGCCCGCGTTCGCGGTGGCCGCGACCAGGCCCGGACCGGCGACCCAGCCCATGCCGGTCTGCACGATCGGGTGCTCGATGCCGACCAGTTCGGTCAGCGGCGTCTTGAGCCGTTGCGCGGTCATGCCGTCACTTCCTTCTCACGGAAGCCCTTGGGGTCCAGCACGGTCCGGATGATGGTGAGCTCTTCCTCGGTGGGCAAACGGGTCTCGCCCGCCTCGGCCAGCCCCGCGATCTCGAACGAGGTGTTCTCCGCGACCTCGTCGGCGGTCACACCCGGGTGCAGCGACAGCGCGCGCAGGGTGTGGTCCGGGCCGTTGAAGTCGAACACGCCCAGGTTCGAGACCACCCGGTGCAGGTGGTGGAAGCGGTAGGCCGGATTCTCGGAATCCACCTTGTCGTAACCGATTCCGGAGACGATGTCGACCTGGTCGACGAACACCCGCCTATTGTGCTTGGGCACGAAGTAGCTGGTGGCGTGGTTGATGGTGTTGCCCGGCGCGCCGCGCACACCGAACATCTGCCGGGTCGGCTGCTGCAGCGGACCGAACGCGGACAGGTTCTGGTTGCCGTACCTGTCGATCTGGTTGGCGCCCATGACCACATGGCGGCGACCGGAATTCACCACATCGAAGACCTTCGAGAACGGAATCCAGCCCTCGATGGGCGCCTTGCCGCCGATCGGCGGGATCTCGGCGAAGAACAGCGCCTCACCGTCGGACAGCAGCAGGTCCGGCTCGAAGGTGAGCCGTGCCAGCCGCGCGCCGATGGTGGTGACGGTGGACATGGGCGAGGCCATGATCTCGCCCGCGCCCCGGAAGATCTCGGCGGCGGCGACGACGCAGATCTCGGCCCGAGTGATCGTGGTGGTGTCTGTCATTACTTCTGCTCCTCGGCGAAAGCCTTGACGGCGGCCTGATATTCGGCCTCGGACACGTCCAGGTAGCGAGCCTTGAACTCGGCCCACGACTCGGGCGTCTTGGCGGCCTCGACATAGTGGCGCTGGAACTTCTCGTCGCGGCCGTAGCTGCCGGAGAAGGTGAAGTGCGCGCCGCCGGGGGCCTCGACCACCCCGTCGACCATCATGCGGTTGAGGATGAGGGCCTGCGTCGGAACGGCTTTCACCAGTTCCTCGGTCTCGATGAGACGGTCCACCGACAGGTAGCGCTTCTCGGCGGAGAGCAGGTACAGGTCGTCCATGTACGGATCGACGCCGGTGTAGGCGGCATTGCCGTGCTTGTCACCCAGGTCCAGGTGCACGAAGGCGGCATCCAGGTTCAGAGCGGGCATGGCGACGAGGGTTTCGCGGCGGCCGTCGGCATCAGCGTACGGGGACTGGACGGTCTCGAGCTCGCCCTCCCAGAAATCGATGACGGCAGAACCCAATCCGGCGCGGATGGGCAGGAACGGCAGGCGGGCCGCGGCGGCCTGCAGACCGCACTTGACCATGCCCTCGTCCATCTCGCGCACGGTGATCGCACCCTCGGTGCGGGCCTTGGCGAACCACGGGTCGTAGAACGGCGCGGAGTCCAGGGACACGAAGCCGTAGTAGGCCTTGCGCACCTTGCCCGCCGAGCACAGCAGGCCCAGATCCGGGCCGCCGTAGGTGACGACGGTCAGATCGGTGATGTCCGAACGCAGCAGGGCGCGCACGAAGGCCATCGGCTTGCGCCGGGAACCCCAGCCGCCGATGCCGATGGTCATGCCGCTGCGGAGCTCGCCGACGACCTCGTCGAGGCTCATTCGCTTGTCGCGCATAGTGTTTCGCCCCTTCTACTTTGCTTTTTTCTGAGCGGCCAGGTCGTCGTCGAAGCGCGCCCGGATCTCGTCGGCCACGCCCGCGAGGTTCAGCTCCATGGTGAAGCCCTGCTCGAAGCGGTAGGAGCGGTGCACATCCTGCACGTCGATGCCGTTGAGCGCCTTCTTGGCGGCGCGGATGACGCGGCCGTCCTTGTTGGCGATGTTCTTGGCGACCTCCATGGCGGCGGCGTCGAGTTCGGCGCGCGGCACCACCTTGAAGACCGAGCCGTAGTGGTGCAGCTGCTGCGCGGTGAGGGTGCCCGCGGTGTAGAACATGGTCCGCATCAGGTGCTGGGGGACCAGTCGCGCCAGGTGGGTGGCCGCACCGAGCGCGCCGCGGTCGACCTCGGGGAGGCCGAAGGTCGCGTCGTCGGAGGCGACGATGACGTCGGAGTTGCCGACCAGGCCGATGCCGCCGCCGAGGCAGAAGCCGTTCACGGCGGTGACGACCGGGACCTCGCAGTCGTAGATCGCGGCGAAGGCGGCGAAGCAGCCGTGGTTGGCGCGGATCAGGGCGGTGTGCCCGGTGTCCGCGTTCATCTCCTTGATATCCACGCCGGCGTTGAAGCCGCGGCCCTCGGCCCGCAGCACGACGACCCGGGTCTCCGGGTTGCGGCCGGCCTGGGTGACGGCGTCGGCCAGGGCGAACCAGCCGTCGGAAGGCAGCGCGTTGACCGGCGGGTAGTCGACAGTGACGACTTCGACGCCCTCGGTTTCGGTGTGACGGTTGATCCCCATCGAATGTCCCATCGTTGGCAAAACAAGCAAGTGCTTGGTAGGTTATCACGGTGGGAATCGAAGTAAACCTGTCCGGCTCGGTCGTCTTGGTCACCGGCGGCGTGCGCGGCGTCGGCGCCGGCATCAGCCGGGTCTTCCTGGACGCGGGCGCGACCGTGGTGGCCTGCGCGCGACGGCCCGGCGACACCCCCGTCGAGAGCAATGGCCGCGGTATCGACTTCCTGCCGTGCGATGTGCGCGACCCGGATTCGGTGCGCGGGCTGATCGAGGCCATCGTCGCGAAGTACGGGCGGCTCGACACCGTGGTGAACAATGCCGGTGGCGCGCCCTTCGCCCTGGCCGCCGACGCCAGCGCCAACTTCCACGCCAAGATCGTGCAGCTGAATCTGCTGGCGCCGCTGCTGGTTTCACAGGTGGCCAACGAGGTCATGCAGAAGCAGGAGACGGGTGGATCGATCGTGATGATCTCCAGCGTCTCCGGGCATCGGCCCTCCCCGGGCACGGCGGCCTACGGTGCGGCCAAAGCCGGTGTGGACAGCCTGGTTTCGTCGCTCGCGGTGGAGTGGGCTCCGAAGGTGCGGATGAACTCCGTCATCTGCGGCCTGGTCAACACCGAGTCCTCGCACCTGCACTACGGCGACGAGGAGGGCATCGCCTCGGTGAGCCGAACGGTTCCCATGCAGCGCATGGCGACGCCCGAGGACATCGGTCGCACCGCCGCGTTCCTGGCCTCGCCCCTGGCCGCATACGTCACCGGCAGCGCGCTGCTGGTGCACGGCGGTGGCGAGAAGCCCGCCTTCCTCGAAGCATCCACCGCAGACGTCCCCGCCGTCTCGGGCCACTAGACCGATCGAACACGAAGAGGTAATCGATATGACCGACAACAAGATCTGCGACGGCCGCGTCGTCATCGTGACCGGCGCCGGTCGTGGCATCGGCCGTGCCCACGCCCTCGCCTTCGCCGCCGCCGGCGCGAAGGTGGTCGTGAACGACCTCGGCGCCGAGCTCGACGGCGCGCCCAGCCCGGACTCCCCGGCCGCACAGGTCGTCGAGGAGATCAAGGCGCTCGGCGGCGAGGCCATCGTGAACGGCGACGACATCTCCGACTGGGAGGGCGCGCGCCGCCTGATCCAGACCGCCGTCGACACCTTCGGCCGCCTGGACGTGCTGGTCAACAATGCCGGCATCGTCCGCGACCGGATGCTGGTCAACCTCGGCGAGGACGAGTGGGACGCGGTCATCAAGGTGCACCTCAAGGGCCACTTCGCGCCCATGCGGCACGCCGCCGAGTACTGGCGCAACGAGGCCAAGGCCGGTCGCACCCCCGAGGCCCGCATCATCAACACCAGCTCCGGCGCGGGCCTGCTCGGCTCAGTCGGCCAGGGCAACTACTCCGCCGCCAAGTCCGGCATCGCGGGCCTGACCCTCACCGCGTCGGCCGAATTCGCGCGCTACGGCATCACCGTCAACGCCATCGCCCCGGCGGCCCGCACCCGCATGACCGAGACGGTCTTCGCCGACATGATGGCCGCCCCCGAGGACGGCTTCGACGCCATGGCCCCGGAAAACGTCTCGCCGCTGGTGGTCTGGCTGGGCAGCGCCGATTCCGCCGGTGTCACCGGCCGCATGTTCGAGGTCGAGGGCGGCAAGGTGACCGTCGCAGACGGCTGGCGCCACGGCGTCTCCATCGACCGCGGCGCCCGCTGGGAGCCGGCCGAGCTGGGCCCGGTCGTACGCGACCTGCTGTCCAAGGCCACCACCCCGGAGCCCGTCTACGGCGCGTAATTTGCACCGCTCGAGGCTTTTTCACCGCCGGTGCCCCGATCATGGGGCACCGGCGGTTGTCATATCAGCACACGGTCTCCGGGTCCGAACAGGTAGGGATGTCAGCGCCGGCGGATGCCGGAGACCAGGGCGAAGAGGGTGTCCAGGATCGGGGTCGGGGTGAGTGAGGTGACCACCACCTGGATCTTTCCGGCGAGGCCCGGGATGTAGCGGGCCCTGGGGCGCTTCGCGGTGAGAGCCTTTTCGACCTCGTTGACGACCGAGTCGACGGGGGCGGCGATCTTCGGGACCTGCTGGGACATCTTGCGCAGGCCCGCGAGGTGGGCGCTGTAGAGCTCGCGCTGGGCATCGGTGAGGTGGGCGGTGGTGGTGTCGACCATGTCGGTCGCGCCGAACCAGAGGTCGGTGGCGATCGGGCCCGGCTCGATCAGGGACGTGTGGATTCCCCAGGGGCGCAGCTCCACCCGGAGAGCGTCGACCAGGCCCTCGAGGGCGAACTTGGAGGAGTTGTAGGCGCCGGTCCCGGGGGTGGAGATGCGGCCGGACAGCGAGGAGATGAAGACCACGCGGCCGCGGGTGGCGCGCAGGCGCGGCAGGACGGCCTGGGTGACCGCGACCGCACCGAAGACATTGACCTCGAACTGGTTGCGGAGGGTGTCCAGATCGAGGAGCTCGACGGGACCGTCGGCGACGATGCCCGCATTGTTGACCACGGCCGTCAGGTCGGCGGGCAACACCTCGTCGAGGGCGGCGATGTGGTCCGGATTCGTGACATCGAGGACGACCGGAGTGATGCGGGAATCCGCCGCGACCAGCGCCTCACCGTCGGAGAGCTTGCGGACGCCGGCGTAGACCTGCCAGTTCTGCTGCGCCAGACGCAGGCAGACGGCCTTGCCGATGCCGCGCGCCGCGCCGGTAACCAACACAGAGTTCATGGAGGTCAGCGTAATTCGGGCGGGCCGGAATCGGCGTCCGGGAATTGCGGATGCCGTGCGGGGACGGGGGTGCCACCATGTGGCGATGGGGAATGTCCTGATCGCCGGAGACCTGCACGGGAACACCGCGCATGCGCTGGCATTGATACGGGTCGCGGCGCGGAATGACTGCGAGCGAGTGTTCGCGGTGGGGGACTTCGGGGCGTGGGAGCACATGCACTCGGGACGGCGATACTTCGACGCGGTGAACAGGGCGGCCAAGCGCGCCGGGGTCACCGTGTACTTCCTGGACGGGAATCACGACAAGAGCTCGCTGCTGCACGAACTCTACGACGAGCATCCCGATGACGAGGGATTCCTGATGTGCCGCAAGCACCTCCGGTACGCCCCGCGCGGGCACCGCTGGACCTGGGAGGGCACCAGCTTCGCCGCCTTCGGCGGGGCCCGCTCCACCGACAAGGGCCGGCGGCTGGCCCGGGAGGCCCGCAAGGCCGAGCAGGCCGCCAAACGGCGCGGCTACGGCTCCTCGAAGCGGCCGCAGACCGCGGGCATGCTGTGGTTTCCGGAGGAGGAGATGACCGACGCCGAGCTGACTGGCCTGCTCGATGCCGACAGCTCACCGGTGGACGTGCTGCTCACCCACGACAAACCGCGGGCCTCGCAGCCGAAGTGGAATCGCAAGGACAAGGACGAGTGCTATCCCAACCAGGACCGCATCCAGCGGGTGATGCGGACGCTGCGGCCCAGCGTGCTGTTCCACGGCCACCTGCACGTCCGCTACACCGACACCATCGCCTCCGGTGACGGGCAGTGGACCCGGATCGAAGGGCTGGCCTGCGACCCGGAAGCCTCGCAATACCTGCAGTATTCGTCCGAACACTCCTGGTACGTGCTGCAGCTGCCCTACGCCGGAGAGCGGGCGGACGGACCGGCCGCGGCCGAACCCCGTTCGCTACCTGCCTGATTCGTCGTAGGAGGAGGTGCCCTCGTCGAGCAGCGGCTCCTCCCCCTTGAAGTGCGCGGGCGCGAAGACGCGCAGCACGTGATAGCCGGTGATGACGACCAGGGTGCCCAGGGCGATGCCGCTCAGGGTGAAGTTGCTGGTGAACTTCATGCTCACATTCCCGATGCCGATGATCAGGCCCGCGGCGGCGGGCACCAGGTTCAGCGGATTGCGGAGATCGACCCTGGCATTGGTCCAGATCTGCGCGCCCAGCAGGCCGATCATGCCGTACAGGATGACGGTGATCCCGCCCAGCACCCCGCCCGGAATGGCCGCGACGATGGCCCCGAACTTGGGGCACAGGCCGAACAGCAGCGCGAAGAACGCGGCGGCCCAGTAGGCGGCCGTGGAGTACACCCGGGTGGCGGCCATGACGCCGATGTTCTCCGAGTAGGTGGTGTTGGGCGGGCCGCCGACCGCGGTGGACAGCATGGAGGCCGCGCCGTCGGCGGCGATGGCGGTGCCGAGCTTGTCGTCCAGGTTGGCGCCGGTCATCTCGCCGACCGCCTTCACGTGCCCGGCGTTCTCGGCGACCAGCGCGATCACCACCGGCAGTGCCACCAGCACCGCCGACCACTGGAGGGACGGGGCGTGGAAGCTGGGCAGGCCGAGCCAATCCGCCTTGGCCACACCGGACAGATCCAGCCGCCAGTGATCGGTGACCTTGCCGCTGCCGTCGGCCGAATGGATCTGCCCGAACACCCGATCCAGCACCCATGAGAGCCCGTACCCGAACACCAGGCCCAGGAAGATCGCGATGCGCGCGAAGAATCCGCGCAGGCCCACCACGGCCAGCCCGGTGAACAGCATGACCAGCAGCGCGGTCCACTGATCCTGCGGCCAGTAGGTCGAGGCGGTGACCGGGGCCAGGTTGAAGCCGATGAGCATGACCACCGCGCCGGTCACCACCGGAGGCATGGCGGCGTGAATGATGCGCGCGCCGAACCGCTGCACGGCCAGGCCGATCAGGAACAGCGCTGCGCCCACCACCAGGCAGGCGCCGGTCACCGTCGCGCTACTGCCGCCCTGCGCCCGGATCACGGCGGCCACACCCACGAACGACAGCGAGCAGCCCAGATAGCTGGGCACCCGGCCGCGAGTCGAGAGCAGGAACAGCACGGTCGCGACGCCCGACATCATGATGGCGAGGTTGGGATCGAGCCCCATCAGCACGGGCGCAACGAAACTCGCGCCGAACATGGCCACCACGTGTTGCGCGCCCAGCCCGAGGGTGCGCGGCCACGACAGCCGCTCGTCCGGCCGCACCACCGCCCCCGGCGCGGGCGAGCGCCCGTCGCCGTGCACCTTCCAGCGGACACCCAGATCCATGAACCGCCCGCTTTCTCCCTGAGGCCCGAAACAAGTCCGCGGCCATCCTAATCCGAGCAAACCCCCAGCTCGCGGCGCGCTCCCCGCCGGGCCCGCGGAGCCCGGCCGGTGCTGCGCCAGCCCGCGCGGCACGCCCGGTGGGCCGTCCTCACACCTCCGGGCAATGTCCCGCAAACCCTCCCGGCACGCGGGGCCGCCGACCGGTTCAGGGCAGGCCGTATCGGCGCCGGACGGCGGCGGGCAGGGCGTACGGGTTCGGGGCATCCACTTGCGACGCGGTCGAATTATCGTGCGGCGCGGCAGTTTTCGGCGACTCCGGGACCGGTCGCATCAACAGACGCCAAGCGGTCGCCACCGCGGGATCGGCGGTGAGTTCACCTCGCAGGCGATCGGCGCAGTCGAGCGCGTGCGCGAGCGCCTGTTCGTGAGCACGCGAAATCACCTGTGCCAGCCGCGAATCCGGTAGCTCCAGGGCGGTGATGCGACCGTCCGGTGCGACCACGATCCGCACCCCGTCCACGTCGGCGCGAGCCCGCACGCCGTCGATGGCGTCCTGTACCCGCCGGGCCTTGCGGGCTATCTCCTCGAACCGGCCCTCCACCGATCTCGACATGCACGCAGTGTAGGAATCGCGGCCGAAATGCCGTGGCATCCAGGCAACTTCGCGCACCCTGTGGAGTTCAGGGCTGGACGCGAATCTGCTGCATCATGTCGTGGTCGGCATGGTCGAGGTTGTGGCAGTGCCACACATAGCCGTGGATCTCCGGGGTGTCCGCCATCCCGCCCGCCATGCCGGCACCGGTGGGCGCCATGGCCTCCGCGTCGGGCGGCACCGGGACCACCGCCTCGGGATCGAAGCCGAGCTCCTCGACCGACGGCCAATTCACCAGAATCCGGGTGATGGTGTCGGTCGGGCACTCGATGGTGTCCTTCCACCCGGCCTCCCAGGGCGGCGGCCCCTGCTGGGGCCCGATGGCGAACCCGTCGGCCGAGGGCGCCCAGCGGGTACCGAACGCCGGCGGGTAGTTGGCGAGGAAGTAGGCCGAGGTGAGCATGGGCTGGCGGCCGATCACCCGCATCCGGGCCAGGTGCAGGTGGATGGGGTGGTCGAACGGGGTGGTGTTGACAATGTCCCACTGTTCCACCGTCCCGGCCCGCGCGGTGTCGATGTCCGAGCTCAGGAAGGGCAGATTGTTCAGCGACATCATGGTCGGGAAGACCGCCGCGGCCCGGGAATCGTCATTGAGGCCGAGCAGCGTCACCGTGCGCACCGAGCCCGGCCCGTAGGTGGGCTCCAGCGGGTCCGGCAGGCCGGGGCCGCCCCGCAGCAGTCGCGGGATGTCGTGGGCCGGACCGTCGCCCGCGCCGGTGAAGCGCATGATGGGCCGCAGCTCGGGGGCCATGAACACGGCATTGCCGAAATCGTTTTGGGCGGTATTGATCAGGTCGACGGTCTCGCCGTCCCCGAGGCTACTGAAATCGACGAGCAGGTCCACCCGTTCACCGGGGCTCACCCGGATCGACGGTGTCGGCACAGGCCGGTCCAGCAGGCCCAGATCCCCGCCGATCGCGAAGAACAGCATGCCGGTGGAGAACTCGAAGATGTAGGGCCGCGAGTTGGAGCCGTTGAGCAGCCGGAACCGGTACACGGTGCGCCGCACCTCGAGCCGCGGCCACACCACCCCGTTCACGCAGCACACGTCCCCCAGCTGCCCGGATTGGTTGTAGCCCTGGGGAATATAGGTGGCCACCATGGGTTGCAGGCTGCCGTCGGCATTGAAGGTCCGGTCCTGCACGATGAGCGAGATCTCGAACTCGCCGCTGGGCAGCCCGATCGGGTTGTCGTCGCGGCCGGTGTCGAATTCGTCCCGCAGGTAATACATTCCGGCCAGCCCCGCCTGGATGTTCAACCTGGCGATCCCCATGGCGTGGTCGTGGTACCAGAGGGTCGCGGCCTCCTGCCGGTTGCCGTACGCGAAGCTGGGCCCGCCGCCATTGCGCCAGCCGATGAGCGGATGTCCATCGGAGTCGGGGGAATTCGCGCCGCCGTGCAGGTGCACGGTGAAGCGCGGATCGGTGCGATCCAGCTCGGTGACGCCGTGCATGGTCAGGTCTACATGCTGGGCCAGCACATGGGTGCCCAGCTCATTGCGAAAACCGATACGCGCCACCTGATCCCGATGCGCCTCCAGGTTCGGCCCGAGCACCGGCTGCCCGAAGCCCCAACTGCGGGTCTCCGGCAGTTCCCGGTGATAGCGATGGGTTCCCGAGATGGCCGCCAACTCCCCTGCAGCCCGCCGTGTTTCGGGAATGGGCAGGTCGTCGACGAACGGCTGCAACGCGGGCGAATGGTAGTTGAACGGCGTGAACGTCGGCGGGGGCAGCGGGGGCAGCGGCACGGGCGGCGGGGGCAGGGGGACCGGATCGGCGGCCGCAGCGGCCATGTAGCCCATGCCCGCTAAACCGAAGGCCCCCAGGAGGAAACCTCTTCTCGGCAGGTACTCCTCCATCACAGTCCCCACCCCGGAATTACGCCTTCAACCGGTCTGTCGTCCGACGATAGCGGACATTGCCAGGCCCGGGATACGAAAGCGGCGCGGCTCCGCCTCTCCGCGCCGCGAAACTCGGTGTGCCGCTTCCGAAACGCTGTATCTGGATTAGCCCAGGCGCTCGATGATGGTGACGTTGGCGGTGCCGCCGCCCTCACAGATGGTGAGCAGACCGTAGCGGCCGTTCACCCGCTCCAGCTCGTTGAGCAGGGAGGCGAACAGCTTGGCGCCGGTCGCGCCCAGCGGGTGGCCCAGCGCGATGGCGCCGCCGTTGACATTGACCTTGTCGGGGTTGGCGCCGGTCTCCTTGATCCAGGCCAGCACCACCGAGGCGAAGGCCTCGTTGATCTCGATGACGTCCATGTCGTCGATGGTCAGACCGGTCTTCTCCAGGGCCCACCTGGTGGCCGGGATGGGCGCGGTCAGCATGTAGATCGGGTCCGCGCCGCGCGCGCTCACGTGGTGGATGCGCGCCCGCGGGGTGAGCCCGTACTCCTGGACCGCCCAGTCCGAGGCCAGCAGGGTGGCGCTGGAGCCGTCGGAGATCTGGCTGGCCAGGGCCGCGGTGATGCGGCTGCCCTCGGCGAGCGGCTGCAGCCCGGCCATCTTCTCCAGGGTGGTCTCGCGCGGGCACTCGTCGATCCAGAAGTCGCCCACCGGCACGATCTCGCGGTCGAACTTGCCGTCCACGATGGCCTTGCGGGCGCGGTCGTTGCTGCGCAGCGCCCACTCCTCCATATCGCGGCGGGAGATGTCCCACTTCTCGGCGATCATGGTGGCCGAATTGAACTGCGACACTTCACCGGTGCCGTAGCGGTGGTCCCAGCCCTGCGCGCCGACGAACGGCGAGTCGAAGCCGTAGGCCTGCCCGGCCAGCATGGCCGCGGAGATCGGGATGGCGCTCATGTTCTGCACGCCGCCGGCCACGATCACCTCGGCGGTGCCGGACATGATGGCCTGGGCGCCGAAGGTGATGGCCTGCTGCGAGGACCCGCACTGCCGGTCCACCGTCACGCCCGGCACCGACTCGGGGTAGCCCGCGGCCAGCCACGAGGTGCGCGCGATGTTTCCGGCCTGCGGGCCGATGGTGTCGCAGCAGCCGAACACCACGTCGTCCACCGCGGCCGGGTCCAGGCTGGTGCGCTCGATGAGCCCCTTGATGGCGGCGGCGCCCAGATCGGCCGGGTGCACGGCGGCCAGTGAGCCGCCACGCTTGCCGACCGGCGTGCGCACGGCGTCGATCACATACGCCTCACGCATCGGCGAATACTGACGGCGGGACGGTGCTGACATGGGAACTCCTACTGACTGCTGCTGCGGTGAAGTTGTCGCTGCGAGTTGGTTATGTGCGCTTTTCGGGACTGGTGAGCCCGTCGAGCACGATGGTCAGGTACTGCTTGGCGAGGTTGTCGACGGTGATCCGGCCGCCGGGCTGGTACCAGCGCACCGACACCCAGACGGTGTCGCGCAGGAACCGGTAGGCCAGTTCGATGTCCATCTCGGGCCGGAAGCTGCCGTCGGCGACGCCGTTGGTCAGCACCTGGTGCCAGAGCTCACGGAACTCGCTGTTGTATTTCGCGATGTAGTCGAATCGCGGTGTGCCGCTGAGTCGTTTGGCCTCGGCCTGGTAGATGGCGACGGCCGCGTGGAACTGGTCGAAGGATTCGTAGGAAGCGATGACCAGGGCTTCCAGCGTGTCGCGGGCGGGGATGCCGGCCGCCACGATTTCGCGGTAGCGACCGAAGAGGTCGTCGAGGAACCCGCGCAGGATTTCGTCCACCATGGCTTCTTTGGAATCGAAGTGGTGGTAGAGACTCCCGGATAGAATCCCCGCCGCGTCGGCAATGTCACGAACCGTGGTGGCGCGCAGGCCCCGTTCCGCGAACAGATTCGCGGCCAGGCCGAGCAGCTCGGTGCGACGTGCTGATTTGGAGGGGTCAGGTTGGGTCACCCCGTCAATATACAACCAAGCATTTGCTTGGTCCACCTGCCTCCCGTTCAGCGCATCGAATACCGCAGCGGCGACGAGACCGACAGGTCGGCCAGCAGGCGATCGCAGATGATCACGGGTGACACCCCCGCCCGCGCCATCCGCGCCACCAGCGCCAACCGCCGTTCGGGACTGTCCCATTCGACGGTCAGCGGCTCCCGGCCCGGCCCGGCGTCCACGGTGGCCATGACCCGCGGCGGTATGCCGTCGCGGCCGGGTTCCTCGATGAGCTTGAGGACCATCCCGCGCTGCCAGGCCCGATAGGTCTCCATATCGGCGCCCACCACCAATTTGTCTGTGGCAGCGCATAATCCCTGCGCGATACCGTCGGTGAAGGCGGCATGGTCGTAGCGCAGGCGGCGGCAGTTGCGCACCACCTCCAGCAGATCCGCCCGGACCTCGCAGAGCAGGGCCGTCCTTTTGCGGCGACGCCGATCCGCCTCGCTGTCCGAAAAACCGATCCGGGACAGGCCGATGCGGCGGGCGCGCTCACGATCACGAACCATGTCCCGCCGCAACGCGCCACGAGGGTCGCGTGTCACGTCGGTTTCGTCCACGGCGTGTTGTTCCAGAATCTGCGCCGCCCGCGTCGCGGTGGCGCACTCGGAGTCGTGATCCAGTAATTCCGCACCCAAAGTCAGTGCGGCCAGAACGACATTGTCGAGTCTTCGGCGCGCTAGGACGACCTCACGCACCAGCTCGAGTTCCAATTCCTCGTGGGCCTGTGCTGGGGCTGCATGTTGTCGGCGATCCGGACCCATGGGTCGTGCCCTTCGACTAGCGGTACCGGCCTAAACCAGGATTGCACAACCACACCCTCGACGCGCCAGCCATTTTTCGGTGCAATTTGCCCTCCGCTCCACCTCCCTGCAATTTGCCCTCCGCTCCGCTCCGGGCAAGCCGCAGGGAGGTAGAGGCGGTCGCGGCGCTGAAGGTCTCGTTCCTCCCTCCCTCCGCTCAGTCCAGAACGAGACGCGCCACGAACCAATCGACGGAGCATTCAAGAATTGGCAAAAACATCCGGCCCGCCTGTTTTCAGGCGGGCCGGAGAATTTTCCGAGTGAATCGGATATCGGTCAAGCGCGCTGGCTGGAAATGGAGACCACCTCGCCGGTCAGGTAGGTGGTGTAGTCGCTGGCGAGCATGGCGATGGTGGCGGCCACCTCCCACGGCTCGGCGGCGCGGCCGAAGGCCTCGCCCGCGGCCAGGCGGTCGAGCAGGTCGGCCGAGGTGACCTTGTCCAGGAAGGCGTGGCGGGCGATGGAGGGGGCCACCGCGTTGATGCGCACGCCGAACTCGGCGGCCTCGACCGCGCTGCAGCGGGTCAGCGCCATGACGCCGGCCTTGGCGGCGGCGTAGTGGGCCTGGCCGTGCTGGGCGCGCCAGCCCAGGACCGAGGCATTGTTGACGATGACGCCGCGGTGGCCGGCCTCGCGGAAGTACTTGAGCACCGCCCGAGTTGCGCGGAAAGTCCCGTTCAGCGTGATGTCGAGGACCTTGTCCCACTGCTCGTCGGTCATGTCCACGACCGGCACCTCACCACCGAGGCCCGCATTGTTGACCATGATGTCGATCCGGCCCAGCGCCGCGACGGCACCGGCGACCAGCGCGTCCACCTGCTCGGTCGAGCTGACGTCACAGGGCACGGAAGCGATTCGGCGGTCCGGGAATTCGGCCTGCAGCGCCTGCTCGGTCTCCTTCAGGCGACGCTCGTGCCAGTCGGAGATCACCACGTCCGCGCCCTCGGACAGCAGGCGGCGCGCGGTGGCCGAACCGATGCCGGTGCCCGCGGCGGCGGTCACCACCGCGATCTTGCCCGCGAGCAGGTTGTGGCCGGGGGTGATTTCGGGAGCGGTGGACAAATCGGTCACGGTCGAGCCTCTCGGGGAAGTCCGAGCACGCGCTCGGAGATGATATTGCGCTGCACTTCGTTCGAACCGCCGTAGATGGTGTCCGCACGGGTGAAGAGGAACATGCGCTGCCAGGCATTGAGGTCGTCGCCCGGGCCGTCGGCGATCAGGCCGGGCGCGCCGAGCACGTCCATGGCCAGTTCGCCCAGGCCGCGATGCCAATTGGCCCACAGCAGCTTGGTCACCGAGGCCTGCCCGGCAGCGGTGCGGGCATCCACGGAGGCTCCGTCGTGGCCGGACTCCAGGGTGCGCAGCACGTGCGCGCGCAGCACCCGCAGGCCGACCCACGCCTTGTCGAAACGGTCTGCGAGAACCGGGTTCTCGATCGCCCCGTTCTCCCGGGCCACCGCCTCGAGGTCGGCGAGTTCGCGCGCGTAGCGGATCTGCTGGCCGACGGTCGAGATGCCGCGCTCGAAGGTGAGCGTGCCCATGGCGACCTTCCAGCCGTCGCCGGGCTGCCCGACCACCAGATCGGCGGCGGTGCGGGCATTGTCGAAGA
The DNA here is from genome assembly GCF_040680715.1 of Nocardia sp. NPDC051981. Lineage (NCBI taxonomy): Bacteria > Bacillati > Actinomycetota > Actinomycetes > Mycobacteriales > Nocardiaceae > Nocardia > Nocardia sp. NPDC051981. Next base: position 743,245 of record NZ_JBFAXK010000001.1, read on the forward strand.
AGACCTCGTTGAATTCCGCGGTCCCGGTGAGCTGGATGATGGGCCGCACCTCGACGCCCGGCTGCTTCATGGGGACGAGCAGGTAGGACAGGCCGTGGTGGCGGGTCGAGCCCTTCTCGGTGCGGGCGACCACGAAGCACCAGTCGGACAGGTGCGCCAGCGAGGTCCAGATCTTCTGGCCGTTGATCACCCATTCGTCGCCCTCGAGCTGGGCGGAGGTGGTGACGGCGGCCAGGTCCGAGCCCGCGCCCGGCTCCGAATAGCCCTGGCACCACAGCTCGGTGACATTGCGGATGCCCGGCAGGAAACGCTTCTTCTGCTCCTCGGTGCCGAAGGCGATGACCGTGGGGCCGAGCAGTTCCTCGCCGAGGTGCGAAACCCGGCTCGGGGCATCGGCTTTGGCGTATTCCTCATGGAAGATGACCTGCTGGCGCAGGGTCGCGTCGCGGCCGCCCCACTCCTTGGGCCAGCCCAGGCAGGTCAGGCCGGCGGCGGCGAGGGCGCGATCCCATTCGAGCCGCTCCTCGAAGGCCTCGTGCTCGCGCCCGGGACCACCCAGACCGCGCAGCTCGCGGAACTGGCCGTTCAGGTTCTCGGCCAGCCATTCACGCACCTCAGCACGGAATTCGGCGTCCTCGGGGGGCTCAATCCCGCTGGCCGGTTCGGGGGTCTGGATCATGCTCACGTCGGTAGAGTAACCTACCAAGCACTTGCTTTGTTAGACCCATTCCCGGACAGCGAGGAAGCCCTGTGACATCTCCTCCGCAGACCACACCGCTCGCCCTGCACGCGGCCGCGCATGCCTACGGTGACGCGCCCGCGGTCGGCGACGGTGCCGTGCGACTGAGCTGGTCGCAACTGCTGGACTCGGTGCGTGAGACCGCACGTGCGCTGATGGCGCGCGGCATTCAGCGCGGCGACCGCATCGGCATCTGGGCGCCCAACACGCATCACTGGGTGACCGCGGTGCTGGCGAGCCACTACGTGGGTGCGGCGATCGTTCCGCTCAATACCCGGTACGTGGCCGCCGAGGCGGCGGATGTGCTGTCCCGGGTGCATGCCAAGGCGCTGTTCATCACGGGCGAATTCCTGGGGCGCGACCGGCTGACCGAACTGCGGACCGCCGCACCGGAACTGGGCATCGAGACCACCATCGTGATCCCTGTCGAGGGCGAGGCCCCCGTCGAGGACGCCATCGTCTGGTCGGAACTGGGCAAGGTGGCCGAGGCGGTGAGCCTCGAGCAGGTCATCGCCCGCGCGGAATCGGTATCGCCGAACGATCTTTCGGACATCCTGTTCACCTCCGGCACCACCGGGCGCAGCAAGGGCGTGCTCATCGCGCACCACCAGGTGCTGAGCAGCGCCCGGGCCTGGGCCGACTGCGCGACGCTGAACCACACCGACCGCTATCTGATCGTGCCGCCGTTCTTCCACAGCTTCGGGTACAAGGCGGGCATCATCGCCAGCCTGGTCACCGGGGCGGCCATGATTCCGCAGGCCGTGTTCGACGTGCGGGAGACCATGCGGCTCATCCAGGGCGAGCGCATCACCGTGCTGACCGGTCCGCCGACCATCCACCAGACCATCCTCGATCACCCGGAGCGCGACGGGGCGGACCTGTCCAGCCTGCGCGTCGCGGTCACCGGCGCGGCCACCGTGCCGGTCGTGCTCATCGAAAGAATGCGCAGCGAACTCGATTTCGAGGTGGTGCTGACCGCGTACGGGCAGACCGAATCCGGCGGGTTCGGCACAATGTGCCGGCCCGAGGACTCCAGCGAGACCATCGCCACTACCTGCGGGCGCACCATCGAGGGCTTCGAGATGAAGCTCGCCGACAATGGCGAACTGCTGCTGCGCAGCGACCAGGTGATGCGCGGCTACCTCGACGATCCGCAGGCCACGGCCGCAACCATCGACGCCGACGGCTGGCTGCACACCGGTGACGTCGCCGTCATCGACGACCGCGGCTACATGAAGGTCACCGACCGGCTCAAGGACATGTACATCTCCGGCGGCTTCAATGTGTATCCCGCCGAGGTGGAACAGACCATGGCCCGGCTCGAGGGTGTCGCCGAGACCGCGGTCATCGGCGTGCCGGACGAGCGCATGGGCGAGGTCGGCAAGGTGTTCGTGGTGCGCCGGTCCGGCTCGGAGCTGACCGCCGAGGACGTGCAGGCCTACGCCAAGGCGCAGCTGGCCAACTTCAAGGTGCCCAAGTACGTGGAATTCCGCGACGAGCTGCCCTACAACGCCGCAGGAAAGGTTCTCAAGCGGCAACTACGTGAGGAGAAGGCGTGAGCCAGGAACTGGGTGCCATCCCGGACGAGGGCGAGGTCGTCCTCTACGAGAAGCGCGGGCCGATCGCGGTCGTCACGCTGAACCGGCCGGACTACCGCAATGCGCAGAACTCGGTCATGACCTACGCCCTCGATGCCGCCTTCGTGCGGGCCGTCGAGGATCCGGAGGTCAAGGTGATCGTGCTGGGCGGCGCCGGAAAGCATTTCAGCGCGGGCCACGACATCGGCACACCGGGCCGCGACCACCACATCAAGTACGAGAACAAGGCCGCGCTGTGGTGGGACCACACCGATCGCCCGGGCGGCGATCAGCGCTTCGCCCGTGAGTCCGAGGTCTACCTGGGCATGTGCCGCCGCTGGCGGGAGATCCCCAAGCCGACCATCGCCATGGTGCAGGGCGCGTGCATCGCCGGTGCGCTCATGCTGGCCTGGTCCTGCGACATGATCGTGGCCTCCGAGGACGCGTTCTTCTCCGATCCGGTTGTCCGCATGGGTATTCCGGGCGTCGAGTACTTCGCGCACCCGTGGGTGCTGGGGCCGCGCCGCGCCAAGGAGATCCTGTTCACCGGCGAACGCTTCACCGCCGCACAGGCTTACGAGTGGGGCATGGTCAATCGTGTCGTCCCGCGCTCGGATCTGGAGACCGAGACCTTCGCGCTGGCCGACAAGATCGCGGAGATGCCGCAGTTCGGGCTGGCGCTGACCAAGAAGGCCGTCAACCAGTGTGAGGACCTCATGGGCATGCGGGCCGGCATGGACTCGGTGTTCGGGCTGCACCACTTCGCGCACGCCCACAATGCCGAGGTCGGCGCGGACTCGCTGGGCGGGATGACCGCCAAGTCCATGAAGGCCGCCGCGACCGACGCCGCCGCCGGCCGCGAAAAAGAATCCGCCAACAACGACGGGGCGAAATAAGTGGATCTCGAATTCGACGCCAAGACAGAGGAGTTCCGCGCCGAGGTGCGCGAGTTCCTGGCGGCCAATGTGCCCGCCACTCCCCTGCCCTCCATGGACACCAAGGAGGGCTTCGAGGCGCACCGCGCGTGGGAGGCCAAGCTCGCCGAGGCCCGCCTGTCGTGTGTGGCCTGGCCCGCCGAGTACGGCGGCCGCGACGCCTCGCTGACCGAGTGGGTCATCTTCGAGGAGGAGTACTACGCCGCGGGCGCGCCGGGCCGCGTCTCGCAGAACGGCATCTTCCTGCTCGCGCCGACCCTGTTCGAGCACGGCTCGCCGGAGCAGCTGGCCCGCATCCTGCCGAGAATGGCGCGCGCCGACGACATCTGGGCGCAGGCCTGGTCCGAGCCGGAGGCCGGTTCCGACCTGGCGGGCATCCGCTCCACCGCCAAGCGCGCCGAGGGCGGCTGGCTGCTCAACGGCCAGAAGACCTGGAGTTCGCGAGCCTCGTTCGCGGACTGGGGTTTCGGCCTGTTCCGCAGCGACCCGGAGGCCGAGCGCCACCGCGGCCTGACCTACCTGATGTTCCCGCTCACCGCGGAAGGCATTACGGTGCGGCCGATTCCGCAGTTGGACGGCGAGCCGGGCTTCGCGGAGATCTTCCTGGACAACGTGTTCGTGCCGGATGCGGACGTGATCGGCGAGCCGAACAACGGCTGGAAGGTCGCCATGGCCACCTCCAGCAATGAGCGCGGCCTGTCGCTGCGTTCGCCGGGCCGGTTCAATGCCACCGCCAACAAGCTCATCGAGCTGTGGCGCGGTGCGGCCGCCGAGTCCGACACCGCCCTCGCCGACCGCGTGGTCGACGCCTGGGTGGGCGCGGAGGCGTACCGCCTCAACACCTGGGCCACCGTGACCCGGCTGGCCGAGGGCGGTCAGCTCGGCGCGGAATCCTCGGTGAACAAGGTGTTCTGGTCGGATCTGGACATCGCCATGCACGAGACCGCGCTCGATCTGCACGGCGCGGCCGCGGAACAGGAATCGGCCTGGACGGACGGCTACCTGTTCTCGCTGGCGGGCCCGATCTACGCCGGTACCAACGAGATCCAGCGCAATATCATCGCCGAACGCCTGCTCGGCCTGCCGCGATAGCCAACCGGAGGACGACGACATGCGATTCGCATTGACCGCTGAACAGAACGATTTCGCCGCCAGCCTGCGCAAGATGGGCGAGGCCGCCAAGACTCCCGGCGTCGTCCGGGCGTGGGGCGCGGGCGATTCCGCCGCCGGGCGCGCACTCATCGGCCAGCTGGCCGAGGCGGGTGCGCTGGGCCTGACCGTCACCGAGGAGAACGGCGGCTTCGGCGCGGGCCCGGTCGAGATGATCGTGGCCTTCACCGAGATCGGCCGGGCCGCGGTGCCGGGCCCGCTGGTGGAGACCGCCGCCGCGATTCCCGCACTGCTGCAGGCGCTTCCGGACTCGGCGCTCGCCGCCGAGCGGCTGCCCGAACTGGCCGAGGGCGCGAAGCTGGGCACCCTCGCGGTGACCGCCACGGCCGGCGCGAATGCGGGCCGGGCCGAGGGCGCGGCCACCGCGCTGGACGCCGACATCGCCGACCTGGTGCTGATCGCCGAGGGCGACCGCATCGCGCTGGCCACCGCCGGTGCCCTGGTCACGTCGGTGGACGCCGCCCGCCGGCTGTTCACCGTGACCGCCGGCGAGACCCTGGCCGAGGGCGAAGGCGTCGGCGCCGCCATCGATCTCGCCTTCGACACCGCCGCCCTGGCCGCCGCCGCGCAGCTGCTCGGCGCGGGCCGGGCGCTGCTGGACACCAGCGTCGAGTACGTCAAGCAGCGGCAGCAGTTCGGCACCCCGATCGGGCGCTACCAGGCCATCAAGCACCACGTGGCCAATGCCCACATCGGGCTGGACATGGCGCAGCCGCTGCTCTACCGGGCTGCCCTGACCCTGGAGTCCGGCGCGGACGCGCAGACCCGCGGCCGCGACATCTCCGCGGCCAAGCTGGCCTGCGGCGAGGCCGCCTACCAGGCCGCCCGCATCGCGCTGCAGGTGCACGGGGCCATCGGCTACACCGCCGAATGCGATCTGTCGCTGTGGCTGACCAAGGTCACCGCGCTGCGCTCGGCCTGGGGCACCCCGGCCGAACACCGCGCCCGGATCGCCGCCGCTCTCCGCGCCGGAAACGTCGCATGAGCACCCCGGCGGCCGGGGCGCCGAGCACGCCCGGCCGCCGGGCGACACACTCGAATCACTTCTACGACATGGGAGCGAAGGCATGAGCCTCACCGCCGAACAGCAGGAACTCGCGACCACCGTGCGCGCGGTGCTGGCCAAGCACGGGGACAGCGCGGCCATGCGGCGCGGGCTGGAGAGCGAGCGCGGCTACGACGAGCAGCTGTGGACGCTGTTGTGCGAGCAGGTCGGTGTCGCCGCGCTGGCGATTCCGGAGGAGTTCGGCGGCGTCGGGGTTGGTCTGGTCGAGTCCCTGCTGGTGGTCGAGGAGCTCGGGCGCACGCTGTCCGCGCCGCCCATGCTCGGCTCGGCCGTGCTGGGTGTGCAGGCGCTGCTGCTGGCCGGGAACGCCGAGGCCAATGAGCGGCTGCTGCCGGAGGTCGCCGAGGGTGTCCGCACGCTGGCGCTGTGCTGGGCCGGGCCGCGCGGCTGGGACTCGTTCGGGGTCACCGCCGAGGGCGAAAAGCTCTCGGGCTCCGCGCATTACGTGCTGGACGGCGTGCACGCGGACACCCTGCTGGTGCTGACCGCCGCCGGCCTGTTCGAGGTGGACGGCACGGCCGCGGGCGTCACCCGCACCGCGGTCGTCACCCAGGATCCGACCCGCAAGCTGGCGCGCATCGACTTCGACTCGGTCGAGGCCCGTCCGCTGGGCGAGCCGAATGTCGCCCGGCTGCGTGAAATCGCCTGGGCGGCAGTGGTTGCCGAGCAGCTCGGCGCGGCCGAGCAGTGCCTCGACATGACCGTCGAGTACTCCAAGTCCCGTGTGCAGTTCGGTCGCCCGATCGGCAGCTTCCAGGCGCTCAAGCACCGCATGGCCGACATGTACGTGCTGGTCGAGTCGGCCCGCTCCATCGCGTACCTGGCCATCGCGGGCCTGGCCGAGGGCGCGGTCGAGGCCGTCGACGTGCAGTCCGCCCGACTGCATGCCATCGACACCTTCAACTCGGTCGTGTCCGAGACCGTCCAGATGCACGGCGGTATCGCCATCACCTGGGAGCACGACGCGCACCTGTTCTTCAAGCGCGCCCACGCCGACGCCCAGCTCTTCGGCACCCCCGCCCGTCCGCTGGCCCGTCCGGCCTAGCGGCGAATCCTTTCCGGAAACGGCCCGTGCGCAGTTCGCTGCGCACGGACCGTTTGCGTTGTGCGGTACCTCACGCGATGCTCTGTCGAAAACCAGCGCCGCCACCTCGAAATCCAAGCAACCCAAATCGGTGTGGGCCGTCGCCTTCGCCTCGGTCATCGCCTTCATGGGCATCGGGCTGGTGGATCCGATCCTGACACCGATCGGCGTGCGCTCCGGCCGAAAGCTCCTGTCCCACATGGACGATCACGCCCCCGCCGCCCACACCCCGGCTGAAGCCCAGGCCATCGCCCTCGGCGACGACTGATTCGCCCAGCGTTCGCGGACCGCACCCACTGGATGCGGTCCGCGTTCCGTTTCACCCCGTACGATCCCGCTCATGAACCAACCCATGCCGCCGCAGCAGCCCTACCAGCAGTACCCCCAGCAGGGCCCCGGGCAGCAGTACCCGCAACAGGGTCAGGCCCCCTACCCCCAGCAGGGCCAGCCGCAACCGCAGCAGCAGCCGGGCCCCCAGTTCCCCATCCTGGTCTCCACCATGAACGACGTACCCGGCCAGGAAATCGTCAAGGTGATCGGCGAGGTCGCGGGCCTGACCGTCCGCAGCCGCGGCCTGGGCGCCAACTTCGCAGCCGGCTTCCGCGCCCTGGGCGGCGGCGAAATCCACGAATACACCCAGCTGCTGTACCAGTCGCGGCACGAGGCCATCATGCGAATGTGCCAGCATGCCATGGCCTATGGCGCGAACGCGGTGATCGCCATGCGCTTCGACTGCAACGAGATCGCCAACACCATGAGCGAGGTCGCCGCCTACGGCACCGCTGTCGTCGTCAAACCCGCGCAGTAAGCACCGGGCTCGAGAGCTATCTCTCCTCGCCGAGAATCTCGGTCATCGAGCCCGCGGTGAGCGAGCGATCGAACCAGGCATCGAGAATGTCCGGCTCACGGCACGATTCGATACGCTGCCGAGCCTCCTGCGACACCTCGATGCCGCGCGCATGCAGGCTGCGGAAAATCGCCTCGATGAGGGTCTGAACCCGGCCTTCGACCCGGCCTTCGACCCGGCCTTCGGCACGGAGCCGCTGGGAAGTCTCGGAGCGGAAGAACGAGAGATCCACGGTCATCAACTGCCTCCATGTCTGTGCGGCCGGGCTCTTGCCCAACCCGAGTTCGGTGAGTTCGGCGAAGATCAGGGCGTCGTCTTCATCGATGCTCTGCAACGCGGTGGCCAGCGCTTTCAGTATCGCACCGATACTGGCGTCGTTGGCGTGAGTGATGGCGGACAGGGTCGCGAGCGGGATATCACCGGCGGCGACGCACAGATCCGACACGGCGGGAACATTGTGCGGGCCGAGAACCAGTGGACGAACGACAAGGCTGGTCCACTGCCGCGGGCCGATGGTCAGAGGTCCTTCCGCCCATTTGGCGGTTGCGATGTCCTGGCAAACCACCAGGAGCACCGGAGGCAGTTGGTATTTCGCGTGGACGTGGGACAGGTAGTAGGCCCAGGAGCTGGGTTTCCTACGGTCGTCTTTACCCTGCGCCTCTACCAGCAGCAGAAACGGCCCCTCGTCCGTGTCGAGGCGGAGCAGAGTATCGACTCGACGTTCGATCGGATCGATCTCGGTGAGATCGTTCGGTAACAAGGCGACCTCACGTGGGCCGGGGAACGGTAAGCCGAGCGTTTCGAAAGCACGCCCGAACACCTCCGGGTGACTTCGGAAAAGCCTGTGCATCGCTTCATGTTTCGAGCTGACCATGCGCATGACAGTAAGCCGGTTCTCGAAATTATGTTCGAGAGCTGGCCATCTCGACCAGAATCGCCCGATTCGTTGTGAGAATCGGTGTGGCGCAACGGGTTCGGGTCAGTGGTGCAACACTTCGACGTCGCGGACCGGCTTCTTGCGGCCGAATTTGGCGCGCAGGGGGTAGATCGCCATGACTGCCAGGAGGCTGATGGTGGAAGCGATGAGCTGGTTGCGCTGGTCGGGGTTGCGGGCCATGGCTACGAAGACGGCGAAGAGGGCGATGATGACGGCCCAGCTGATGTAGGGGTAGCCCCACATGCGGTAGGTGAGGGCGGAGGGGTCCTCGCGGCGGAGCCGGGCGCGAAGTCGCAACTGGGAGAACATGATCGCCACGTAGACGAAGGCCAGGACGACGCCGATGGAGTTCACCAGGAAGGTGAAGACCTGGTCGGGTGAGACGTAGGAGGCGATGACCGCGCCCCAGGCGGCGACGGTGCCGAGCAGGACGGCCCGGGCGGGGACGCCGCGCTTGTTCAGCTTCACCAGGGAGGCGGGGGCGTCGCCGTCGCGGGTGAGGACGTAGAGCATGCGGGAGGAGACGTAGATGGCCGAGTTCAGCACCGACAGCACCGCGGTCAGGATGACGATCTGCATGATGGTGCCGGCGGCCGGAATCCCGATGTGCTCGAGCGTGCTCACGAACGGGCTCGTCAGCACCTTGGCGTCGTTCCACGGCAGGATGGTCACCACCAGGAAGATCGAGGCCACGTAGAACAGGCCGACCCGCCACAGCACATTGTTGGTGGCACGGGCCACCGCCGGGCCGGGCTCCTTGGATTCCGCGGCCGCCACCGTCACGATCTCGGTGCCGCCGAACGCGAACATCACCACCACGATGGCGGAGAAGACGCCGCCGATCCCATTGGGCGCGAAGCCGCCGTGCCGGGTCAGGTTGGCGAAGCCCGCGTCCGAGCCCGGCCACAGCCCGAACACCCAGGCCAGTCCGATGGCCAGGAAGGCCACGATCGCCACCACCTTGATGGAGGCGAACCAGAACTCGAACTCGCCGAACGACTTCACCGACACCAGGTTGACCACGGTCATGACGATCAGCAGTCCAGCGGACAGGACCCACTGGTCGAGGTCGATCCAATTGCCTAGAATGGCCGCGCCGGCCACCGCCTCGGCCCCGACCAGGATCACGTAGAGGTACCAGTACAGCCAGCCGACGGTGAAGCCGGCGAACGGTCCCATCGCCATCCGCGCGTACTCGCCCATGGATCCGGCGACCGGGCGGGCCACCACCATTTCGCCGAGCGCCCGCAGGACGCACAGCACGACGAGTCCGGCGCCCGCGTAGGACAGGATGGCGGCGGGCCCGGCGGTCTGGATGACCGAGCCGCTGCCCACGAACAGGCCCGCGCCGATCGCGCCGCCGATGGCGATCATCGTCATGTGCCGGCGCCGGAGTCCGGTACGCAGTCCCTGCTGCTCGCCGCCCGGTTCCGTCAGCTGGGCACTGCCGGTTTCCGGCTTCAGGGCACTGCCGGTTTCCGGCTTCAGGGCACTGCCGCGCTCCGGTTTCAGGGCATTGCCGGGCTCCGGCCTCTGGACACTGCCGGTTTCCGACATCTGACCGCCACCTTCTTGTGTTGCTCGAGTGTTGCCCGAACACCATATCGACCCTGGTCAGGCAGGGAAAATCGCCGGTCGGGCCTCGGTTTCCCGGGCTGCCGCCGGTACGCGAATCCTGCTCCCCTACAGCGGTTTACCCACCGGCGTACCGTCAGGAGGTATGACCGAGACACAGCGTGGCCGGGTACGCGTCGAACCGAGCGCCAAGCGGGTACGCGCCTACCTGGGCGGTCATCTGGCCGCCGATACCGTCAATCCGACGCTGGTATGGGAGGGACCCCACTACCCCACCTACTATCTGCCGGTCGCCGACCTGCGGGTGAAGCTGGAGCCCAATGGCAAAACCCGCCACTCCCCCAGCCGCGGGGACGGCACCGAATTCGATGTGATCGCCGACGACGTCACCGCGGCGGGCGCGGCCGTCCGGCACCTGGACTCCCCGATTCCGGAACTGCGCGACCTGGTGAAACTGGACTTCCAGGCCATGGACGAGTGGTTCGAGGAGGACGAGCCCATCTACGTCCACCCCCGCGACCCGTACACCCGGGTGGACATCCTCGCCAGCTCCCGCCACATCCGGGTCGAACTGGACGGCGAGACCCTGGCCGATTCGCATTCCCCGCGCATCCTGTTCGAGACCGGGCTGCCCGCCCGCTACTACCTGCCGCTCACCGATATCCGCATGGACCTGCTGCGACCGTCGGCGACCAGGACGTCGTGCCCCTACAAGGGCCACGCCGAGTACTGGAACGTCCAGCTGGGCGAGACCAGCCACCCGGACCTGGTGTGGATCTACCGCACCCCGTTGCCGGAGAGCCAGAAGATCGCCGGGCTGGCCTCGTTCTACAACGAGAAGGTCGACATCTGGGTGGACGGCGAGATGGTGCCGCGCCCCAAGACGCCGTTCAGCTGAAACCCTCAGTCCCCCAGGATCTCCGACACCAGCCGGGGCAGCGCCGCCCCGATCGGATCGCGCACGATCTCGGCGGCGTAGTCGTCGTAGGGGGTCGGCTCGTTGTTCACGATGACCAGGTCGGCCCCCGCGTCCACCGCCACCGCGCACATGGACGCGGCGGGCTCGACCTGGAGTGAACTGCCCACGGCCAGAAAGATTTCGGCATTCTCGGCGATCTGCACCGCCGCGCGGATGGCGGCGGTGTCGAGCTGCTGGCCGAACATGACGGTGGCCGCCTTCAGGATGCCGCCGCAGTCCGGGCACGCTGGATCCGGCTCGCCCGCGGCCACCCGTTCCAGGGTTGCGGCCATGGAATCGGTGAAATCGCAGTCGATGCAGACGACTTCGAACATATTGCCGTGGATCTCCACCACGCTGTCCGACCCGGCCCGCTGGTGCAGCCGGTCGATGTTCTGGGTGATGATGCCGACCTCGCGCCCCGAGGCAGCCAGCCGCACCAGGGCCTGATGTGCCGCATTGGGTATCGCCCGCCAGGCCGGATTGTCCCGCCGCGCCAGCCACGCCCGGGTGCGTAGCTCCGGATCCGCCACATAGTTCTGATACGTCGACAGCAGCTCCGCGATCGGATCCTCGGTCCAAACCCCGCGCGGCCCACGAAAATCCGGTATTCCGGAGTCGGTCGAGATCCCCGCGCCGGTCAAGACGCCGATCGGTCCCCTGCGTGCACGCCAGTCCGTCACACTGCTCAGCCTATGCCGACCCCACCCGGTCCGCCGCCTGTCCACCGTCTGCCACGCGACGAGCCTGGCCTGCGTTCAGACCGCCAGAACAGCGGGTTCATCGTCGACGCGCCGGTACTGACCGGGGGCCGAGCCGTACTGCCGTTTGAATGCCTTGGCGAAGGCGAACTCGCTCTGGTAGCCGACCTTCCTCGCCACGCCGGCCAGCGGGGTGTCGGTCTCGCGCAGCAGCCGCGCCGCGGTGAGCATGCGCCAGCGGGTCAGATAGGACAGCGGCGGCTCGCCGACCGTGGCGCGGAAGCGGCGAGCGAGGGTGGCGCGACTGACCCCGGCGACGGCGCTCAGCTCCGGGACCGTCCAACTCCGTTCCGGCGCAGCGTGAATCGCGCGCAGCGCATCGGATACGGCCGGGTCGCCGAAGGCGCCGGCCCAGCCGGTCGGCGCTGTGGACTGTTCGTCGAACCACGCGCGCAGCATGAACAGCAACAGGGTGTCGAGCAACGCGGGGATGGCGGCATCGGTGCCGGGTCGCGGTTCGGCGATCTCGGCGGCGAGCAGATCGACGGCGGCGCCGTGAAGCCGGGTGTGCTCACGCCCGCGGAGGCCTTCGACGCCGCGGACTTCCTGGATTCGCTCGCGCCCCGCGGCATCACCTGGACGATCACCGGGGTATGAGACGGTCGTCGATGACGCCCGGCCGAACGCGCTCGCAGTACAGGGAATTCGGTCGCGCGCCGCAATACAGTGGGGACCATGAGCGACGACCGTCCGAAGCTGGCCGCTGAACTGGATATGGTGCCGCATCCCGAGGGCGGCTGGTATCGGGAAACCTGGCGCAGCGGAGTGGAATTCGAGCCGGCAGGCTACTCGGGCCCGCGCGCGACCGGTACGGCCATTTATTTCCTGCTGCTACCCGGTGAGAAGTCCGCGCCGCACACGGTGACGTCGGACGAGATCTGGTTCTGGCATCGGGGTGGTCCCCTGCTGCTGAACATCGGGGGTGAGGAGATCGTCCTCGGACCCGATGTCGAGCAGGGGCAACGCCCCCAGGCGGTGGTTCCCGGCGGAATCAGCCAGGCCGCCCGTCCGGCAGGTGACGACTACGTGCTGGTGAGTTGTGTCGTCTCCCCCGGATTCGATTTCGCCGACTTCCGGCTCGACTGAGCTACTTTCGGAGCCGAGCCGTCGGTCGCCGATCCCGAGTCTTCAATCGTCGATCCCGAGCAGACCCTCCGCGACCGCGTGGTCGATGGTCTTCTCCAGGTTCGGGCAGGAGTCCGGTTTACCGGTGGTCGGCCCGGACTCGGCCAGTTTGCGGAAGACCGGGCAGTGCGCGGCCGGGTCGACCGTCCACTGCACCGTCTTCTGATTGTGGCTGTGCTTGCGCACGAGCACCTCGGTGCCGCAGGTCTGACACGCGATCGGTGTCAGCCCCGACTCCATGTAGTGCTCTTTGTCGAGGACCGTCTGGGCGCGCACCTGTGCTCGCTGTTCCGGACGGTCCGCGAAATCGGGTGCCTTCGCCCAGCTGGTCATCAGACGTTCGCCTCCTGCGCGGCGGCCTCGTCGGCCTCCCGCTTCTTCCGCAGGTTCTCCTCGACCTCGAGACCCCAGGCCTCGTTGGCCTTGGAGGTGTCGATCTCGAATTCGAAGCGCTGCACCGACTTCGGGTCGATGTCGGCGACATCGACGTAGAACTGGTCGTACCAGCGGCGCAGCTGGTAGACCGGCCCGTCCTCCTCGGTCAGCAGCGGGTTGTCGATCTTGGACTTGTGCTTCCAGATCTCGACGTCCTGCAGGAAGCCCTCGCTGACGCCCTCGGTCATCTTGGCCGCGAACATCTGCGCCTGCTCCTCGGGCAGCCCCTTCGGCTTCTCCAGCGAGACGCCCCACTGCAGCATGAAGGAGTTCTGCGTGACCGGGTAGTGGCAGTTGATGAGGACCGTCTTGACCTCGAAGCCGCTGTAGATATTGAGCAGCGGGTTGATCATGTACGACGGCCCGAAGTACGACGCCTCGGACTTGAGCAGCACGTCGATGCCGGCCTTGGCCGCGTTGCCGATATCCGGGCGGGCCTTGGTCTCCAGGTACTGGGTGGCGACGTGACCCTCGAGCACGTTCTTGAAGAACGTGGGGAAGGCGTAGTGGATATAGAAGAAGTGCGCCATATCCACGATGTTGTCGATGATCTCGCGGCAGTTGGAGCCCTCGATCAGCAGCGAGTGCCAGGTCCAGTCGGTCCAGCCCTCGTTGAGCGTCTCCGAGGAGCTGCCGTCGGCATTGGTGTAGGGACCCTCGATGTACGGGATGGTCACCTCGTCCGGCGGCGGGTTGCCCTCGTGGTCGTGCCAGACGAACAGCTGGCCGTTGCGCTCGAGCGTGATCCACGCGCGGGTGCGGGCCAGCGGGGGCACGCGCCGCGCGTAGGGGATGCCGGTGCACTTGCCGTCGCCGCCCCAGCGCCAGTCGTGGAACGGGCACGCGATGGAGTCGCCCTTGACCTCACCCATGGAGAGGTCGCCGCCCAGGTGACGACAGTAGGAGTCCAGTACCTTGAGTTCGTTCTGGCTGTTCATGAAAACGACCAGCTTGGTACCGAATACGTTGACCGCATGCGGCTTGCCGTCACGGAAGTCCTTGGCAAGGCCGAGGCAGTGCCAACCCCGGGCGTAGCGGGTGGGCATCGAGCCCACGTCGATCTCGCGGACCTTCCCGCGGGGCCCTTGGGCGCTTGTCGCCATCGTTGATCCTCCTATGGATGTACTAGAACACGTTACAAAATCGGCTGGCGGTTGGCCAGCGATAGGTCCCACTACCTGGATAGGGGCGCTCTGAGCTGCGCTTGTACTGCGTTCTCGACAGGAATAAGAACGTGTTCTACTCTCAGGGGCAAACGAAGACCGCTTCCCGTAACACCAGGCAGGAGCAACTGGCGAGATGACGCAAGAAGTAGTTGAGCGGGTCGAGGCGCTGCTGCCGACCCTGCGTGAGCGCGCCCAGGAGACCGAGGATCTGCGCCGCCTTCCCGACCAGACCGTCAAGGATCTGCAGGCGACCGGCTTCTTCAAGCTCGTGCAGCCCAAGCAGTGGGGCGGCTACGCCTGCGACCCGGTGATCTTCTACGACACCGTCCGCAAGATCGCCAGCGCGTGCGGCTCCACCGGCTGGTGCGCCGGCATTCTCGGCATCCACAACTGGCACCTGGCGCTGTTCGACCAGCGCGCGCAGGAAGAGGTGTGGGGCAACGACACCGAGGTCCGGATCTCCTCCTCCTACGCCCCGATGGGCGCGGGCGTGGTGACCGAGGACGGCGAGGGCTACATCGTCAACGGTTCGTGGGCCTGGTCCTCCGGCTCCGACCACGCCGACTGGGTGTTCGTCGGCGGACCGGTCATCAAGAACGGCAAGCCGGTCGACTTCGGCTCGTTCCTGATCCCCCGGAGCGAGTACAAGATCAACGACGTGTGGCACGTGGTCGGCCTGCGCGGCACCGGTTCCAACACCGTCGTGGTCGAGAACGTGTACGTGCCCCGGCATCGCTTCCTCAGCATGCGAACCATGGGCGAACTGAAATCGCCTGGCCTGGAGCAGAATACCGACCCGCTGTACAAGATGCCGTGGGGCAGCATCCACCCCGCGACCATCACCGCGCCGATCATCGGCATGGGCTACGGCGCCTACGAGGCCCACGTCGAGCACCAGGGCAAGCGCGTCCGGGCCGCCTTCGCGGGCGAGAACACCAAGGACGACCCGTTCGCAAAGGTCCGGATCGCCGAGGCCGCCAGCGACATCGACGCCGCCTGGCGTCAGCTGTCGGGCAATATCGCCGACGAGTACGCGTGCATCGTGGCGGGCCAGGACGTTCCGTTCGAGATGCGCGCCGCCGCCCGCCGTGACCAGGTGCGCGCCACCGGCCGCGTGATCGCCTCCATCGACCGCCTGTTCGAGGCCGCCGGCGCCACCGCGCTCGTGGAAGGCACTCCGCTGCAGCGCTTCTGGCGCGACGCCCACGCCGGCCGCGTGCACGCCTCGCAGGACCCGGAGCGCGCCTACGTCATGTACGGCACCCACGCCTTCGGTCTCCCGGTCACCGACGGAATGGTGTAATCCCCATGACCGCAGTGGGAGAAATCACCTACGAGTCCACCTCGCGCTTCGCGCAGGTGCGGCCGGACCTGAAGCTGCACTACCACGAGGCCGGGGTCGGCAACGGCCCCACCATCGTGCTGTTGCACGGCGGCGGCCCGGGCGCGTCCTCGTGGTCCAACTTCGCCAAGAACATTCCGGTGCTGGCCAAGGACTTTCACGTCCTCGCCGTCGACCAGCCCGGCTTCGGCCGATCCGACAAGCCGACCGAGCACCCGCAGTACTTCGTGCACTCGGCCTCGGCGCTGAAGGACCTGCTCGACACCCTCGGCATCACCGAACGCGTACACCTGCTGGGCAATTCGCTCGGCGGCGGCGCGGCCACCCGCTTCGCGCTGGACTACCCGGACCGCGCCGGCAAGCTGGTGCTGATGGGCCCGGGCGGTCTGTCCACCAACCTGTTCGCGCCGGACCCCACCGAGGGCGTGAAGCTGCTGTCCAAGTTCAACTTCGAACCCACGAAGGAGAACCTGGAGGCGTTCCTGCGGATCATGGTCTTCGACCAGAAGCTGATCACGCCGGAACTCGTCGAGGAGCGCTTCGCCTCGGCCTCGCAGCCGGAGTCGCTGGCCGCCACCCGCGCCATGGGCAAGTCCTTCGCCGGACCCGATTTCGCCAAGGGCATGATCTGGCGCGACGCGTTCAAGCTGCGGCAGCCGGTGCTCATGATCTGGGGCCGCGAAGATCGGGTCAACCCGATCGACGGCGCCCTGGTCGCCTTGAAGATGGTGCCGCGCGTGCAGTTGCATGTCTTCGGCGGTTGTGGACACTGGGCACAGCTGGAGAAGTTCGACGAATTCAACCGCCTGGCAACCGACTTCCTGCTCGGCGTCAAGGAGAAGTGAGCATGAGTATCAAGGCGCTCGGCTACATGCGCATCGAGGCCACCGATATGGCGGCCTGGCGCGAGTACGGCCTCAAGGTGCTCGGCATGATGGAGGGCGACGGGCTCAACCCCGACGCGCTCTACCTGCGCATGGACGATTTCGCC
Source organism: Nocardia sp. NPDC051981 (assembly GCF_040680715.1). Taxonomy (NCBI): domain Bacteria; kingdom Bacillati; phylum Actinomycetota; class Actinomycetes; order Mycobacteriales; family Nocardiaceae; genus Nocardia; species Nocardia sp. NPDC051981. The sequence goes on from NZ_JBFAXK010000001.1 coordinate 759,953, forward strand.
GCACGACTGGTGATCGTCCCCGGTGAGCAGGACCGGCTGCTGGTCTCGGGCTGGGAGGTCACCGACGCCCGCGGGCTGCAGCAGCTGCGCGAGACCCTGTCCAAGGCCGGGGTCGCCTTCACCGAGGGCACCAAGGAGGAGCTCGGCGAGCGCCGGGTCGAGGGCATGATCCGGTTCCAGGATCCGGCCGGCAATACCCTCGAGGCGTTCTACGGCGCGCAGTACCTGGGCCGCCGCTTCGTGAGCCCCTACGGCCACAAGTTCGTCACCGCCGAGCAGGGCCTGGGCCACGTGGTCCTGACCTGCACGGACGACGCTGCGGCGCAGGCGTTCTACCAGGACGTGCTGGGCTTCCGGCTGCGCGACTCCATGCGGCTGCCTCCGCAGCTGGTGGGCCGTCCCGCCGACGGCGACCCGGCCTGGCTGCGCTTCTACGGCTGCAACCCGCGCCACCACGCGCTGGCGTTCCTGCCGCTGCCGAACCCGACGGGCATCGTGCACCTCATGGTCGAGGTGGAGAACTCCGACGACGTCGGCCTCTGCCTGGACCGCGCCAACCGCAAGAAGGTGAAGATGTCGGCCACCCTCGGGCGGCACATCAACGACAAGATGCTCTCGTTCTACATGAAGACGCCGGGCGGGTTCGACATCGAATTCGGCTGTGAGGGACTGGAAGTCGACGACCACTCGTGGATCGCGCGGGAATCCACCGCGGTCAGCCTGTGGGGCCACGACTTCAGCGTCGGATTCAAGTAGCGAGACGAACAGGGGCGGCCAATGACCACCGACGCCAATCCCGTCATCGACGGGCGTCAGTTCCGGAACGTGCTGGGGCAGTTCTGTACCGGCATCACCGTCATCACCACCTTCGACGGCGTCGACGGCGCGCGGGCTCCCATCGGCTTCGCGTGCCAGTCGTTCGCCGCCCTGTCCCTCGATCCGCCGCTGGTGCTCTTCTGCCCCACCAAGGAGTCCCGCTCCTGGGCGGCGATCGAACGCAACGGCAGCTTCGCCGTGAACATGCTCGCCGAGGAGCAACAGCCGGTGTGCGCCCGCTTCGGCTCCCGCGAACCCGACAAGTTCGCCGGAATCGACTGGCACACCTCGGAGCTGGACCTCCCGGTGCTGGACGGCGCGTTGGCCACGATCCAGTGCACTGTGGACAACGTGCTCGACGGCGGCGATCACTACATCGTGATCGGCCGGGTCCAGGCCCTGTCGGAGTCCACCGACTCCGGCAGGCCGCTGCTCTTCTACCGGGGCCAGTACACGGCCATCGAACCGGAGAAGACGACGCCCGCGCCCTGGCGCGCGGACCTCGAACACTTCCTCACGACCACCACCTTGGACACCTGGTTGTGAGTCGGGTTCCTCCAGAACCCTGGCGATAGAAAAGTGCCCCTGTGGAATTCATCCACAGGGGCACTTTGCATCTGTGAGTGTTGTGGATGGATCAGGCAGCGGCGCGGGCCTGCCGACGGTATCGGCCTGGGGTGAAACAACACTGGGCCGCAACCGGAGTCGGTTGCGGCCCAGTGAAGGGGTGGGGTCAGGCGTTGGCGGCCGACTTTTCCTTTTCGCGCTGGAGTTCCAGGGCGATGTCGATGAGCTGGTCTTCCTGGCCGCCGACGAGCTTGCGCTGGCCGGCGCGGACGAGCATTTCGGCGGCGGAGACGCCATAGCGCTCGGCCTGGCGCTCGGCGTGGCGCAGGAAGGACGAGTAGACGCCCGCGTAGCCCATCATCAATGCCTGGCGGTCGAGGAGGCATTCGCTCGGCATGGCCGGGCGGACGACGTCCTCGGCGGCATCGGTGACGGCGAAGAAGTCGACGCCGGTCTTGATGCCGAGCTTGTCGCAGACGCCGATGAAGGCCTCGACGGGGAGGTTGCCCGCGCCCGCGCCGAAACGGCGTGCGCTGCCGTCGATCTGGGTGGCGCCGGCGCGCACGGCGTAGACCGAGTTGGCGACGGCCAGGCCCAGGTTCTCGTGGCCGTGGAAGCCGACCTGCGCGTCATTGCCGAGCTCGGCGACCAGGGCGGAGACGCGGTCGGTGACCTGCTCCAGCACCAGCGCACCGGCGGAGTCGACGACGTACACGCACTGGCAGCCCGCGTCGGCCATGATGCGGGCCTGCTTGGCGAGGTTCTCCGGGGTGGTGGAGTGCGCCATCATCAGGAAGCCGACGGTCTCGAGGCCGAGGTCGCGAGCCATGTTGAAGTGCTGGATCGAGACGTCGGCCTCGGTGCAGTGGGTGGCGATGCGGCAGATGCTCGCGCCATTGTCCTGCGAGATCTTGATGTCTTCCTTGACGCCGACACCCGGCAGCATGAGGAAGGCGATCTTGGCCTGCTTGGCGGTCTCCGCGGCGGCCTTGATCAATTCCTGCTCAGGGGTTTTCGAGAAACCGTAGTTGAACGAGGAACCGCCCAGGCCGTCACCGTGGGTGACCTCGAGGACCGGCACGCCGGCGGCGTCGAGCGCACCGACGATGTCCCGCACTTCCTGCACGGTGAACTGATGCCGCTTGTGGTGCGAGCCGTCACGCAGGCTGGTATCGGTGACCCGGATGTCCAGATCCGCCGAGAACGGCTTCGCCACCGCGAGCGGTGAATTGGATTCAGCGTTCGAATTGCTCACTGTCGGAACTCCTTACACCCGAGCCGAGATGATCTGGTCGGCCAGCACGTTGCCCACCTGGGTGGCGGCGGCCGTCATGATGTCGAGGTTGCCCGAGTACGGCGGCAGGAAGTCGCCCGCGCCCTCGACCTCCACGAAGATCGAAACCTTCGCCATGCCGCCGGAAACCAGCGACGGCTCGTCGAACTGCGGCTCGTTGAGCAGCCGGTAGCCGGGCACGTACTCCTGGATGGACTTCTCCATCCGGTGCACCGACTCGGTGATGGCGTCGCGGTCGGCGTCCTCGGGGATGGCGCAGAAGATGGTGTCGCGCATGATCATCGGCGGCTCGGCCGGGTTCAGGATGATGATCGCCTTGCCACGCTTCGCCCCGCCGATGGTCTCGACACCGGCGGAGGTGGTCTTGGTGAACTCGTCGATGTTCGCGCGCGTGCCGGGACCGGCGGACACGGAGGACACCGACGCCACGATCTCGGCGTACTCGACGGGTACGACGCGGGACACGGCGTGCACCATCGGAATCGTCGCCTGCCCACCGCAGGTGATCATGTTGACGTTCATCTCGTCGCGCAGCGAGTCGAGGTTGACCGGCGGAATCACGGCCGGGCCGACGGCGGCGGGGGTGAGGTCGATGGCACGGATGCCGGCCTCGGCGTACTTGGGCGCGTAGGCCCGGTGCACGTACGCGGAGGTGGCCTCGAACAGCAGGTCCGGCTTCTCCGGCAGCGCCAGCAGCCAGTCCGCGCCCTCGGCGGAGGTCTCCAGGCCCAGGCCGCGGGCGCGCTTGAGGCCCTCGGACTCCGGGTCGATGCCGATCATCCAGCGCGGCTCGATCTTCTCCGAACGCAGCAGCTTGTACAGCAGATCGGTGCTGATATTGCCGGACCCGACGATCGCGGCGGTGACTTTGCTTGCAGTCACGGCTTTCTCCTACTCGGTGAGGTCAGTGTCTGTGCGACGCGGCCTGATCGGCTCAGGTCTACGCGAAACCCAGATGGACGGAACCGAGTCCGGCGAACTCGGCGATGAACTCGTCGCCCGGGCGGGCGTCGATGGCGCGGGTGCAGGAGCCGGGCAGCACGATGTCGCCGGCCTTGAGGCGCACTCCGAAGGAGGCGACCTTGCGTGCCAGCCACGCCACCGCGATGGTCGGGTCACCCAGCACGGCGTCCGAGCGGCCCTCGGCGATGACCTCGCCATTGCGGGTCAGCACGGCGTCGATGTTCTTGATATCCAGCTGATCCGGCGAGACCCGCTGCTTGCCCAGCACGTATCCGGCGGAGGACGCATTGTCGGCGATGGTGTCGCAGAGCGCGATCTTCCAGTCCTTGATGCGGGTGTCGATGAGCTCGATGGAGGGCGCGTAGGCGACGGTGGCCTTGCGCACGTCCTCCTCGGTGCAGTCCTCGCCGGGCAGGTCGGCGCCCAGAATGAAGCCGACCTCGACCTCGACGCGGGGGTACAGGTACTTGGAGGTGTCGACCGGAACGTCTTCGAAGACTTCCATCTCCGCGAGCAGGTGCCCGTAGTCGGGTTCGTCCACACCCATCATCTGCTGCATGGCCTTGGAGGACAGGCCCACCTTGTGGCCCACGACCTTGGCGCCGCCGTCGAAGCGCTGCCGCATATTGATGAGCTGGATCTCGTAGGCATCGACCACGTCGATCTCGGGATGCCGCACGGCCAGCGGATCGATCGGAACCCGGGTCCGCTCGGCCGCCGCGAGCTCGTCGGCCAATTCCTTACGTAGCGCGTCGGTCAGCACGCTGTGTTCCTTCCATCGGGGGTACCGGCCGGTGGCCATCCAGTAACGAGACTAGAAACTGAAACGAGTTTTTGTGAATAACGTCGCTTCAGCAGTCCCATCTGCCAGACCAACATAGACCAAACCAGGATCGATTCTATAACGTGTTCTACATGACTGATCGGGATTACGACGTGGTGGTGGTCGGCAGCGGTGCCGCCGGTATGTCCGCCGCCCTCACCGCTGCGCACCACGGTCTGCGCACGGTGCTCATCGAAAAGGCCGCTCATTACGGCGGTTCTACCGCGCGATCGGGCGGTGGCGTCTGGATTCCCGGAAACAAGGTGCTGAAGGCCGCGGGCCGTGGGGACGACCTCGACGAGGCGCGCACCTACCTGTACAGCATCATCGGCGATGTGGTGCCCAAGGAGAAGATCGACACCTACATCGATCGCGGCGCCGAAGCCTTCGACTACGTGCTCGACCACTCCGCCCTGAAGATGACCTGGGTACCCGGCTACTCCGACTACTACCCGGAGGCACCGGGCGGCAAGGCGGACGGCCGCAGCTGCGAGCCCAAGCCGTTCAACCTCAAAGTCCTGGGCGAGGAGCGCTTCAAGCTGGAGCCGGCCTACAGCAAGGCGCCGCTGAACGTCGTCGTCATGCAGGCGGACTACAAGAAGCTCAACCTGATTCGCCGCCACCCGGTCGGCATCGCGCGCGTGCTGCGCGTCGGCACCCGCTGGGCATGGGGCAAGGTCACCGGCAAGGCGCTGGTCGGCATGGGCCAGGCCATCATCGCCGGCCTGCGCAAGGGCCTGCTGGACGCGAATGTGCCGGTGCTGCTGAACACCCCGCTCACCGGACTGGTCATCGACAACGGCGTGGTCACCGGCGTCGACGCCGAGGAGAACGGGCAGGCCGTCCGGTTCAACGCCAAGTACGGCGTCATCCTGGCCAGCGGCGGTTTCGAGCACAACGCCGATATGCGGCACAAGTACCAGCGCGAGCCCATCACCACCGAGTGGACCACGGGCGCGGCCGCCAATACCGGCGACGGCATCCGGGCGGGCATCGCGGCGGGCGCGGACATCGACTTCATGGACGACGCCTGGTGGGGTCCGACCACCTTCCGCGGCGAGGGAAAGCCCTGGTTCTGCCTCGCGGAGCGAAATCTGCCCGGCAGCATCATGATCAATACGCAAGGTCAGCGATTCGGTAATGAGTCCGCTCCTTACGTCGAGGCTGTGCACACCATGTACGGCGGCGAATACGGGCAGGGTGAGGGTCCGGGCGAGAACGTGCCGTGCTGGCTGGTGTTCGATCAGCGCTACCGGTCCCGGTACATCTTCGCCGGATTGCAGCCTGGCCAGCGGATTCCGTCCCGGTGGATGGAAAACGACCTGATCGTCGTCGCGCCCACGGTGGCCGAGCTGGCCGAGAAGATCGGCGTCCCCGCCGACAAGCTGGCCGCCACCATCGAGCGCTTCAACGGCTTCGCCGCGACCGGCAAGGACCTCGACTACAACCGCGGCGACAGCGCCTACGACCGGTACTACGGCGACCAGACCATCAAGCCGAACCCGTGCCTGAACAAGCTCGAGGTCGGCCCGTTCTACGCGGTGAAGATGGTCCCCGGCGACCTCGGGACCAAGGGCGGTCTGGTCACCGACAACGATGCCCGCGTGCTGCGCGAGGATGGGACCGTCATCGACGGCCTGTACGCCGCCGGCAATACCTCGTCCCCGGTCATGGGCCACACCTACGCCGGTCCCGGCGCGACCATCGGCCCCGCCATCACCTTCGGCTACCTGGCCGCTCTGGACATCGCCGCCAAGGCAAATGGCGGCACCGCCGCCAAGGCGAGGAACGGCGCGCCGCTGGCCGAAACGGTGTCGTCCCAAGAAGCGTCCTGAACCGTCCCAACCCGGTTCAGGATCGGGTTGGGCGCGAGTCGGGTCACGTCGAGTCCGCGCCCAACCCACCCCGCAGGCCCCGCCGTACCGCTCTATCCCGGCGGGGCGCGGACAACTGAACAGCCCGCGCCCGCCGCAGCGAACGCTCTTTCCCGCGGCGGGCCGGGAACCAGACTTTCGAGCGCGACCCGGTCAGCGGGGCGGCGGCTTGCGGGGAGGCGAGCCGCGCCGGACCATCGGACGCGAGTGACGAGGAGAACCTTTCATGCCCATCGATTTGAGTGTCGCGCTCGGCGCGCAGATTCCCGCGCGCGAATTCAGCTGGTCCGCCAGTGATGTGCAGACCTACAACCTGGCGCTCGGCGCGGGCAACCGCTGGACCGACGCCGCCGAGCTGCGCTACGTCGACGATCGCGAGCCGCAGGTGCTGCCGTCCTTCGCGACCGTCGCGCCGTCCTTCCACGAGACCGAGCCGCCGAAGGTGAAGTTCGACGGCATCGACATCGATCTGGCGAAGGTCGTGCACGGCAGCCAGGAGATCATCGTGCACCGCCCGATCCCGGCCTCCGGCAAGGGCAGCATCTCCGGCCGGATCAGCGAGATCTGGGACAAGGGCTCCAATGCCGTCATCTGGCGTGAGGACACTGCCGTCGGCTCCGACGGCGAACCCCTGTGGACGTCGCGCTCCTCCATTTTCGCCAAGGGCGAGGGCGGCTTCGGTGGCGACCGCGGCCCCAGCGCGAAGACCGAACTTCCGGACCGGGCGCCGGATTTCGAGGTCCTGACCCCCACCCTGCCGCAGCAGGCGCTGCTCTACCGCATGTGCGGCGACCGCAACCCGCTGCACTCGGACCCCGAATTCGCCCGCAACGCCGGCTTCCCCAACCCGATCCTGCACGGCCTGTGCACCTACGGCCTGGTCCTGAAGACCGCGACCGACACCGTCCTGGCCTCGGATGTGTCCCGCGTCAAGGGTTTCCGCGCCCGCTTCGCCGGCGTCATGTACCCCGGTGAGACCCTGCGCTCCCGAATCTGGCAGCAGGACGGGGAACTCGTCATCGCGGTCACCGTCGTCGAGCGCGACGACGCCCCCGTGCTCGCGGACGTGGTCCTCACCCACTCGTAACCCGAACAGAGCTTCGAGATCAGGGAGCTCTCACCGCGGGAAATCGGACAGATTTCCCCGGTGGGAGCTCCCTGATCTTGTTGGGCAGTGGGTGAGGAGGCCGAGACCCGATGGGTGACACGACAATCCGGCCATAAGCCGCATTCCGGATACCTGGATGGCCGCAAAACCGCAGCGCGCCACCGGGATCGGCGACCGCGGAGTTGCTCATTGCGGCCGAAATTCGATTGAACCTGACCCAAGACGCGCTGGAGGCGTAACGTCTTCAGGCATACGGTGAATATCTAGCTAACCAACTGAATATCTAGCTGACTACTACCGAAAGACATGGAGAAGGTGAACAAATGGCCGCCTGGCAAGTGTTCACGGCCACTCTCGCAACGCTCGTGATCATGGCTGTCACCATCATGAGCCTGCACCACCCCCATCACGATCCGGACCGACTCTCCGTAGAACGCATCCGCGATCGAATCAACAAGGAACGCAGCGTATCAGCGCGGGCAACTCCCGACACCTCCGCCTGGTCGCACCTCGCTCCGGATCACCCGCTGGGCGTCCAGGAAGCCCATCGCACCATGCAGCAGCACCGCCGCTGCCCGGTTGCGGAGTGCGCGCGCAAGGCCGCGGCATTCCGGGCGCTCATCGACGCCGGCCGCATAAAGCCGACCCGAATGCCCCCCGCCCTCCAGTAGTCGCCGCGGCGGCCGCCCCCCTCAGAGTCCGGACAGGTATCCGGGCGGGACGGCGGCCACCAGCCAGACCCCATTGGTGCTGACGCGGAATTCGTGCCCGTCGCGGTGCATCGCGCCGGCAGCCACGGTCAGTACCACGGGTCTGCCATGTCGTGCCCCGACCTTGACGGCGGTCTCGGTATCCGCCGACAGGTGAACGTCGTGGCGGCGCATGGGCTTCAGCCCCTCGGCGCGAATTCCGGGCAGGGCCGCGGCAACGGTGCCGTGGTAGAGAACCGCGGGCGGTACGGTCGCCCGATACTCCAGGTCAACGTCGACACTGTGCCCCTGACTCGCGCGGATCCGGGTCCCCGCCGCATCGAATTCGAAGCGGCGCTTGTTGTTCCGCGCCACCACCTCGTCCAGTTCGGGACGCGAGAGCGCCCGCCCGTGCCGGCCCAGCGCCGACAGCAGCGTGGCGACGTCCACCCACCCGGCCGGGTCCAGCTCGATGCCGATGGCCTCGGGGGCGTGCCGCAGGTGCCTCGACAAGCGTTTCGAGGTCTTGATCATCTGTTGCTCGTTCATGGCGCGAGTGAACCAGTCCCACAGCCGGATTCGAAGCGATTTTCGGCTCAGCCGCCGGGCGTGTTCTCGGCTCGGACGACGGTCCGGTCGTCCGTCAGTCCGCGAACCAGCAAGGCGTACAACGCGATCACGGTGAACGGCGCCAGGATCGGCACCCAGGTGAGTCCGGCGGGCAGCACGGTCGCGGCCCCCGCCGCCACCGTGAACACCAGTGCGCCCGCCACCGACGGAATCGTCGTCGGCACCACGCCCACCGGAGCCGACACGGTCGCCGTGTTCAGCAGGTAGGTGGTCGCGACCAGCCCGATGCCGCCCGCCACCAGCGCCCCGGTCCCGACCCAGGCCAGCGCCGCCATGGCCGCGAGCACGGCCAGCACCGCGCACACCCGCCAGCGCCAGCCGGCCACCGCCAGGATGATCACCGGTATCGCGGCCCACGGCAGCACGATGGCCACCGCGCCCGCCAGCAGCAGCCCGGACAGCACGGCGAGGAACTTGGTCATCGGCGAACCCTCACGGTGCGGCGGTGTTCGGGCAGCAGGCGCATGACCTGATCGAGGCGGGTGTCCTCGGGCCAGGGCACGATGTCGACGCCGACGGTGCCCATATCGCGGTACATGGAGGTGCGCTCCAGCTGCCACATGCGCGCGAGGGTGGAGTCCAGGCCGTCGCCGAACGGCGTTCCGCGCAGCACGTCGACCACCACCACGACGTGGCCGCGCTTGCGCAGATCGATGAGGGCCAGGGCGAACTGGGTGTCGAGCAGCGTGGAGAAGGCGACGATGACCGCCCCGATGGGCACCGCGGAATGCGGCGCCAGCGTGCCCTCGGTGAGGATGTGCTCGTCCCCGACATCCAGCACGGCGTCCACGATGCGATAGAACTGGCGGCGGCCGATGTCCGGTCGCAGCCAGCGTGGGGTGCGGCCCAGGCACACGACGGCCGTGCGGTCGCCCGCCTGCAACGCGGACTGGGCCACCTGGGCGGCGCCGCGGACCGACAGCTCCAGCGAGTCCGACGCGGGCCCGGGCGCCTGCATCGATGTGTCCACCAGCACAACCACATCCGCGGCCCGGTTGGTGAAGCGCTCGGTCACGAACAGCTGACCGCGCCGCGCACTCACCGGCCAGTTCACGGTGCGCAGCTGATCCCCCGGCGTGTACGCGCGGATATCCGCGTACTCCACGCCGGGCCCGGCCCGCCGGGTGAGATGGGTGCCCATCCGTTCGGGAAGTTCGGTGCGCGGCAGGCGCATCCGCTGCGGATCGGTGATCGGATAGACGTACACCTCCCCGGCACGCAAACGCACCGAGGCCACCGCCAGCCCGGCCGGGCTCAGCGCGGTGACCCGCATCGGCACCGGATAACGGCCCCAGCGCGGGGCCGACAGCGCCAGCCGCAGCCCGGCGGGCGCGGTGCCGGAGTCCACCGTCTCCTCGACGTGGATCTCCATGCTCTGCAAGGGTTCCGGATGCAGCCGCAGCAGCGCGTGCCCGCGTTCCACGAACGCCGCGGCGGTCAGCACCACCTCCTCGGTCTCGAAGCAGCGCAGCACCCCCGCCCCGTCCACCTGGATGCGGGTGCGGGACTGCTGCAGCGGCGCGGTGGCCAGCACCCCGAGCATGGGCGCGGCGAACACCACCAACTGCCACTTGCCCAGTACCAGCGCCAGCACCAGGGCGGGCACGGACACCGCGGCGAGCATGAACACCAACGGCGCGGGCCGCCAGCGCAATTCGGCCTCGACCGCCGTACTCGTGTCGCGATGCTTCATACGCGCCTCAGGCCTGGGTGGCGCGTGGGACCGGCAGGCGGCGCAGCAGTTCGGAGATCACGTCCTCGCCGCGGATGCGGCGGACCCACATCTCGGGCCGCAGCGTGATGCGATGGGCCATGGCCGGCACGGCGAGCGCCTTCACGTCCTCGGGGACCACGTAGTCGCGGCCGTGCAGCAGGGCCCGGGCGCGGGCCATCTGCACCAGGTCGAGCTCGGCGCGGGGGCTCGCGCCGACCTCCACCTGCGGATGCCCGCGGGTGGCCGAGGCGAGGGAGACGACGTAGCCCACCACATCCGGGTGCACCGTCACGAATTCCACCGACTGCCGCATCTCCAGCAGGCCGTCGGCATCCACCACCTGCCCGATCTGGGCGGGTTGCGAACCGCGTTCCAGACGGCGGCGGATCATGTTCATCTCGTCGGTCTCCGACAGGTAGCCCAGCCGCAGCTGCATGGCGAAGCGGTCGAGCTGGGCCTCGGGCAGCGGGTAGGTGCCCTCGTACTCGATCGGGTTGTCGGTGGCGAATACGACGAAAGGCTGTGGCAGCGGAAAGGTTTCGCCGTCGATCGAGACCTGTCCCTCGGCCATGGCCTCCAGCAGGGCGGCCTGGGTCTTGGGCGGGGTGCGGTTGACCTCGTCGGCCAGCAGCATATTGGTGAAGACCGGGCCGCGCCGGAAACTGAAACGGCCCGAATGCATGTCGTAGATCGTCGACCCGATGAGGTCGGCAGGCAACAGATCCGGGGTGAACTGCACGCGGGTGAAGTTCAGTCCGAGCGCGGTCGCGAAGGAGCGCGCGATGAGGGTCTTGCCCAGTCCGGGCAGGTCCTCGATCAGGATGTGGCCCCCGGACAGCACCGCGATCATGATCAGCTGCAGTTCGTCCCGTTTGCCGACCACGACCCGGGATACTTCACGCAGCACCGCGTCGGTGCGCTTGATGGTCACGTCCATCGGTGATGTCATCGCATGTCTCGCATCTCATCTCACATGTTCTGCAGTCGGCGCAGGATTTCGTCCAGGGCCTCCCGGCCGGGAGCCCGATTGACCTGATCGCGCGGTGCCGAGTTCGCCGGGTCCACCCAGCGCCACAGCTCGGGCCCGAACTGCAGCTGTCCCGCCACTTCCAGCGCACGCCGGTTCTTGGCCATCCGGTGCCCGCTGGTCAGTTCGAATTCCTTGGCCAGCAGCGGCCGCAGGTGCCGATCCCAGTCGGCGCGCGAGCCCTCGGAGCGGTCCGCCAGCATCTGGGCGCGGGCCTGCCAGCGGCGCAGCATCTCGACGGGGCCGTTGTCGATGTCGTTGTCTTCCGGTTCGGGCGGGGCGAGCCGGCGCGACCGCTCCACCAGCGACCACATCAGCAGTCCCAGCGCCGCGGCCACCGGAACGGCGGTGAGGGCGACCAGATGCTCGCGCTGATCGCCGAGAGCGAGTAGCTCGAACAGCAGGGCCAGCGCCACCGCGCCCACCACGATCGCGCTCCGATTCATGGCCAGACCCCCATTCCGTCCCTCGGGATCAGCACTGCCACACCGTCTTTCATGCCGCCTGCCCCTGTAGATCGGCCAGTACGATGCGCAGCAGCTGCTCGGCGCGCATCCGCTGCCACTCCAGCATGGAATGCGGGCTGAACCGCGCCTCCTCGAACAGGGCCACCAGTTCCCGCGCCGACGCGTCGCGCAGGAAGCCGCGATCGAAGGCTCGCGCCAGCACCTCGGACGGGGTGTCGGAGGCCAGCGGGGCGACCTCCCGCGCCTGCGCCAGACCGCGTTCCATGGCGACGTAGCAGGCGATGATGGCGGTGCGCGGGTCCTGGCCCGGCGCGATCATGGCCGCCAGGCCCATCTCGGCGACCTGGGCCAGTGAGACCGCCTCGTTGGCCGTGGGCGGTGGCAGGGGCGTGCGCTCCAGCGAGGGCCGGCGGTTCGAGCCCACCGCCACCACGACCAGGCCGGTCATGGCGATCAGCACCAGCACGCCGGCGGTGATGCCGACCAGCAGCAGCGCGGTGCCGGTGAGGGTGGGCTCCGGGGCCGCCTCCTCCGGCGGTGCCACGGTCTCCTGTGGTTGCGGGGCGGTCCCGGTGGCGGACACGCTCGGCGGCGTCCCCACCTGGGTCTGCCGCGCCGGCGTCACCAGGTACACCGACAGCACCGCGGTCACGATCAGCGCGATGGCCGCGATCCCGACCAGCAGCAGGAGCCCGAGCCGCCGCAGGCCCGGCACGCGCACCGCCGACTCGCGGTCGGGTTCGGGCATGGCGAGCGGGAGGCGATGCTGGCTGTTGATCACACCCGCCACCAGAATCACCATCGAGACCAGCAGCAGCACCGGCATCAAGGCCAGTGACACCGCCGACGACGGATGTGGCGCGGCGGGTCCTCCGGTTCCCGGAATGTACCCGCGCAGTGCGACGACAGCCAGCATCACGAGCCCGATCAATGCGATCGCGCGTGCTGCCACCGTCCCCACCCCAGTCACGAATACTCCTAACCAGAGTCCAGCGGAATCAGGCACATAGTTACATGCCGAGCGGTCCGTCAGGACCAAAATCGTGAAGCTGGAATCACATACCCGCCGCGCATAAATCCCCCACCTGCGCGGCATCCCGAGCCAGACCCGAAAACCCAGGTCATCCAGGTCGAGGCCGAACCTGCCGCCGCAACCCCACTTATCACCATCCGTGCACGATCCGGGCAACCCGGAGCGCAGATCAAGATCGCACGGCAACGGCGGGAGGCAGGCCGGTCTCGCGAGGCAGGAGAGCCACTCGGCGCATTCGAGGCCGGAAGGCACAGGCCGCACACCGTGGCGCAGCAGCCCGGCGACGCGGCGAGGCCGCGTGCCGGGCCGAGGGTCGACGGTCTGGGACCGTAGCGATCAGGCGGTGCGGCGGACGCGGGCGCGCAGGCGGGTCAGCGGCGAGGGCTGAGCCAGAGCGCGAGCCGGTTCGGCGACCGGCTCCCGGACAGCCGATGCCGGATAGGCGGTGCCGGCGGGCGCGCCGACGCGGCCGGCCACGGTGCGCGGCTCGACCAGGCGGCCGAGGGCGCGGAAGTCCCAGCCCGCTGCCAGCCAGGGCTCGGGGTCGAGGGTATTGCGGGCGTCGATGATGACCCGGCCGCGGGCGACCGTGCGCAGGAAACCCGGATCCAGTTCCCGGAATTCGCGCCACTCGGTCAGGTGCAGGACCACATCCGCCTCGTGCAGGGCGGCCGCCGGGGTGGCGGCGAACACCAGCTGCGGGGCCACGGCGCGCGCCGGAGCCGTTGCGGCGGGGTCGAATACGGTCACCTCGACCCCGGCCGCGCGCAGCTGCTGCGCGACATCGAGGGCGGGTGAATCGCGGACGTCGTCGGAGAGCGGCTTGAACGCCGCACCCAGTACCCCGACCCGGCCGCGCGGGTGGTGACCGCTCAGCAGCTCCAGGGTCTCCCGCACCACGCGCTCGCGACGGCGCAGGTTGACCGCGTCGATGTCGCGCAGGAAGTCGACCGACTCCCCCGCACCGAGCTCGGTGGCGCGGGCGATCAGGGCGCGCACGTCCTTCGGCAGGCAGCCGCCGCCGTAGCCGAGGCCCGCGCCCAGGAACTTGCGGCCGATCCGGTCGTCGTGGCCCAGCGCGTCGGCCAGCAGGGTCACGTCCGCGCCGGTGAGGTCGCACAGCTCAGCCATCGCATTGATGAACGAGATCTTGGTCGCCAGAAAGGCATTCGCGGAGACCTTGATCAGCTCGGCGGTCGGCAGGTTGGTGATCACCACCGGCGAGCCCGCGGTGATGGGCGTGGCGTACACCTGTCGCAGCGCCCATTCCGCGTCCGGCGTGGTGACACCGAAGACCAGCCGGTTCGGGTGCAGCGTGTCGTAGACCGCGTGCCCCTCCCGCAGGAACTCCGGGTTCCAGGCCAGATCGACCGAAATCCCTTCCGGCGCAAGCTCGGCGATGCGGGCGGTGAGCGCCTCGGCGGTGCCCACCGGCACCGTGGACTTGCCGACGATCAGGCAGTTGCGGGTCAGGTGCGGCACCAGCCCGTCCAGCGCGGCGTAGAGCTGCGACAGGTCGGCGGCCCCGTTCACCCCGGGCGGCGTTCCGACACAGAGGAAGTGGATGTCGGCGAACTCGGCGGCCTCGACCAGTGAGGTGCCGAAACGCAGCCGCCCGGCCTCCACGTGCCCGGCCAGCAGTTCCGGCAGCCCGGGTTCGTGGAAGGGCACTCGCCCGGCGGACAGCGCCGCGGCCTTGGCCGGGTTGTTGTCCACCCCGAGCACGTCGAAGCCGAGTTCGGCCATGCCCGCGGCATGGGTGGCGCCCAGGTATCCGGTGCCGATAACGGAGATGCGGAGCATCAGGATGCCTCCTTGGTGGCCGGGAACTCGCCCCGCGTCGAATCGGACTGCAGAGTCGAATCCGCCTGCAGGCGTTCCGCGATCACCTCGCGATAGTGACGGATGAGCAGATCGTTGACGGCCGTCCAGGACCGCTCGCGCACACTGCGCACCGCGGTCTGCGCGGTCTGCTCGCGCAGTCGCGGGTCCTCGACCAGGCGGCGCACCAGTTCGGTCATCGCCTCGGCGTCGCCGGGTGGATAGAGGAAACCCGCGCCGGGCGTGACCACGTCGATCGGGCCGCCCGACTTGGGCGCGACCACCGGCACACCGGAGGCCAGCGCCTCCTGCGCTGCCTGGCAATAGGTTTCGTGGCGGCCGGTGTGCACGAACACATCCAGCGACGCGTAGGCCGCCGCGAGTTCCTCACCGTGCAGCACGCCGAGGAACTCCGCGTCCGGCAACAGCTTCCGCAGCCGCTTCTCCTCGGGGCCGCCGCCCACCACGACCAGCCGGACACCCGGCAGCGGCCGCAGTGCGGCGAGCAGCTCGAGCTCCTTCTCCGGCGCGAGGCGCCCGATATAGCCGATCAGCGCTTCGCCATTGGGGGCCAGGCGCTTTCGCAGTTCCGCCGACCGCCGGAACGGGCCAAACTGCTGCAGGTCGACCCCCCGCGGCCAGCGGCCCAGTCCGGGAATGCCCATCAGCTCCAGCTGGCGCAGGCTGGCGGTGGAGGGGGCAAGGGTGCGGTCCACCCGCAGGTGGATGCGCCGGGTCAGCGCGGTCATGGCCCGGACGCCGCCGGGCAGGTCGTAGCGCAGCGCGAAACCCACCAGATCGGTCTGATAGATGGCGACGGTCGGAATCCCGAGCTCGTTCGCGACCTTGGCCGCCTGATAGCCGAGCGTCGCCGGCGAGGCGATATGCACGACGTCGGGCCGGAATTCGCGCATGATCTTGCGCAGCCGGCGGCGGGTCTCCAGCCCGATCCGGAAATCCCGGTAGAAGGGCAGCCGGGCCCCGCGCACCACGTGCACGCGGAACCCGGCGTACTTGCCAGGGCCGGTCGGGGCCACCAGCGTGGCCTCGTGCCCCTTGGCGGCCAGGTGATCCAGCACCCGGCGCACGGAGTTGGTGACGCCGTTGACCTGGGGAAGAAAGGACTCGGCGACGACCAGCACCCGCAGGCGGGCGCTTTTCCGGATATGGGGACTACTCGGTATGCTCAGGTTCCGCGGCGCGGAATCCCTTGCCTGCTCGCGGATTCGCATCGTTCCCCTCCGGTTCGGTGCTGCTCCTGACGCCACGGTAGGAAGCGGCCCGCAACGCCAGACCCCCTCCGCGTTGACGGCACGTGAACCGTGCACGTCGATCAAGTCGGCCAGTTCACCGGGGCTTCGCCGAACGGCTATCGAGACTCGAGGTTTGCCGGTTCGCGCAGCTCCGCGAGCCGGCTCAGGGTGCGGTAGAGATCGGGGACGCGCTCGATCGCCACCCTCGCCCCATTACCGGCACCGCCCAGCTCCGCCAGCGGCACATCGGCGAAGATCGACAGTTCCAGGTCGGCGTCGTAGAGGACGTCGACCAGATTCACGAAGCGCATCACCCAGTCCGGCGGGACGGTGCCCATCGGCGGCAGCGCGCACACCACCCAGCGGCGGACCTCGCGAGTGAGCTCCAGGAAATCGGCCGCCGACACCGGGATACCGCACAGCTCCGCGAAATCGACGGTGAGCTCCCCGTTTTCCACCGCGCGGGCGTGCAGCCGCCGATGCGCGACGGGCAGATCGACCGCGCCGATCACCGGGCAGGACCCGACCACGTAGTGCCCGGCGGCGAAGCCGGTGTGCCGGCCCCCGAGCGTGCGGTAGTCCTGCGGACCGTCCACCGCCACCACGTCCAGGTGCTCGAGGATCCGCTCGATGGTCGGTACGAACATGCCGTGCATGAGGGGGTTGGGCAGCAGGTCCTGCGGCGGATAGTTCGAAGTCACCACGAGGGTGACGCGCCGGGCGAACAGCGTGTCCAGCAGTCGTGTCACGAGCCGGGCATCGCCCGAGTCGTGCACATGGAATTCGTCGAAGCAGATCAGATCCGCGTCGCCGAGCAGCGCGTCCACCGAGGCGTCGATATTCCCGTACTCGTGGATTCCGGCATTCAACTGCGCGAAGAAGGCGTGAAAGTGATAGCGCCGCTTGCGATTCGAGGGCACCGATGTGAAGAAGCGATTCATGAGCATGGTCTTGCCGCGTCCCGGACCGCCGTACAGGTACAGCCCGCGCGGCCGCCGCCACCTCCGGCCCACCCGCGCGGCAATGGCGGCCAGCTGTTCGGCGGCGTGGCGCTGGTCGGCATCGAGCACGATCTCCGGCGTTTCCATGACACCCTCCCTGCATCCTCTACTTCCGTAGAGCTTCCTCTATAGTTGTAGAGGATCACGGAGCCGCAGAGGAGCAAAGGTGACCACCTCCACACCCGACCGGCGCACCCTCATCGTGGACAGCGCCATCGATCTCATTGCCACCCAAGGACTCCGGGCGCTCACCCACCGCGCCCTGGACACCGCGCTGGAACTCCCCGCAGGATCGACGTCCTACTACTTCCGCACCAAACGAGCCCTTCTGGAGGGCATCGTGGACCGCATCACCATCCGCTCCCGCACCGACTTCGCGGCCGGGCCAGAGGACCTGGCGGCGCCGTCGGGAGCACCCGGAACCCGCACGGACAGCGCCCTGGACCGGCTCGCGGCAGGCATCGCGGGCTGGCTGGATCGCCTACTCGCGCAACGCCGCAACCATCTGATCGCCCGGCACGCCCTCATCATCGAACTGCTCGGCGACGCCGACATGCACGACAAACTCGCGAGCTCGCTCTTCTCGCACCGGCACGCCACCACCCTGTTCGAAACCCTCGGCGCATCCGACCCGGCCACTGCCGCAGCCGATTTCATCGCGGTCCTCGAGGGCCTGGTCTTCGACCGCTTCGCCGGCGCCCGCACCGGTCTCGCGCCGGGCACCGCGAAAAGCGTGAATCAGCTGGCGGCCGTATTGTCCGCCCAGTTCAGGGCCATCAGCTAGCGCGGTAGCGGATGTCCCAGATGCGCATGTTCGGCCACGGCGGCTGCTTGACCACGGCCAAGGTGCCGAGGGTCGCGGCGATCAGGCCGGTGAGGACACCGAGGGTCGCGATACGTGAACCATCCACGGCCGGCTCCCACTTCACCTCACCGTCGCGGATGACGAATATGCCGATCGGCCGCGACCCACGCCGGCCACTCACGGCCGCGACCGTGATGATCGTGGTCCCATCCGAGGTCTCGTGCGGTTCCCCGTACACCGGCGTGCTCCCCATCACCGGCAGCTCATTCAGCCGTTCCCGCAAGGTCATCGCGATCCCTTTCCCCACAGATGAATTGCGCCCCAATCTACGCCGCCGCCGGTAACCGCCACCGAACCTTGCGCGACCGCACCCCTCTCGGGGAACGCGATGCTATGCCCGGATATCTCGGGACAACCCCGCAACAACCCCGGCACCGACTTCGGTCGATCAGCCATCCAGAACCGCGACCGTGGCGAATACCTGCTGAATATTGCTGGCACTAATGCCGGAGACATATTATGAGATATATGAAAACGATGATCGACCTCGATGACGAGGCTCTCGCCCTGGCCGCCAAGGAACTCGGTACGACCACGAAGAAGGACACGGTCAACGCCGCGCTCAAGTTCGTGGCCGAGCGCAGGCAACGCATTGAACAGATCCTCGACGACCCGTACAGCATCGGGATCGGACCGGACATCGGCAATCCCGAGGTCATGCGCCAGGCCCGCCGTTGAACGAACCCACGCCGCTCCGGCTGCACCTCATCGATACTTCGGCCGCCGCTCGGATCCGCGACGACGCCGTGCGCGCCGTGATCGCCGGACTGATCGCCAACCGAGCCGCAGCCACGTGCGTGACCGTTGATCTCGAAGCCGGATACTCGGGCCGCAATCTGGCCGATCTGCAGAACATCGCGCAACGCCGCCGCGCCCTCTACGTGAACCTGCCTGTCAACGAGGCGATCGCTGACCGTGCGCGTGAGGTTCAGCAGTTACTCGCTCGCCAAGGGCTGCATCGCTCAGCAGGGATCGTCGATCTCATGACCGCTGCCGTCGCCGAATTCCACGACGCGGTCGTCGTCCACTACGACGCGGACTTCGAACACATCGCCGCAGTCACCCGGCAGCCCCATGTGTGGGTCGTGCCGAAAGGCACCATCGACTGAGCACGGCCGAGGACGCCTGGATCGACGAGGTCGCGATCGCCGGCAACCCCGCCCAGACCCGCCCCCGGCTCGCGGCAGTCATCGAGGGCACGAATTCCCTTGGCCCGCCGCTCTTCCCACCCGATCGCATGGACGATCATTTTCACCGCACGGCCTGTCACTGTTCCGCCCTACAGGCTCGAGGATCAGCTGCACCGTTTGGCTTCGGAGCTGCTCTCGTCCAGCAATGAGTCCAGCGCCCGCGCGGTATCGGTGCCCGGCGCCGGGGTGTAGGCGATGAGGGCTCGTACCCCGGGATCGGCCGGAAGATCCAGCAGTTCGTAATCCAGGTGCAGGTCGCCGACAAGGGGGTGGTGCACGACGTAGCGTCCGTATTGAAAGTCGTTGACCTCGTGCGTCTCCCAGTACTCCCGGAACTCGGGACTGCGTTCGTTCATGTCGCGCAACACTGCCCGCAGTTCCGGGTCGTCGGGCCGGTGGCCGGCCTGCAGCCGCATATCCGCGGCGATGTGGCCCGCGACCAGCGCCAGGTCGGCCGTGATCGCCCGGATGTGCGGGTCGAAGAAGATCAGATGCATCCACGTGCGTTCGGATTCGGGCAGTTCCGCGAAATCGATGCCGAACACCGCCACCGCGGCGGCGTTCCACCCCAGGATGTCGGTCCGATGCCCGACGATATACGCGGGCGCGCGGGTCATGGAATCGAGCAATTGCTGCAGCCCGGGGCGCAGCGGTTCGCCCGCCCGGGAGAGCGAACGCGGTGGGCGCGACAGATTGCGCAGGTGCCGTCGCTCGTCGTCGCTCAGCAGCAGCGCGGTCGCGATGGCGTCGACGATCCCTTCCGAAACCGCCTCGGCCCGCCCCTGTTCCAACCGCACGTAGTACTCGACACTCACCCCGGCCAGATGCGCGACCTCCTCGCGCCGCAACCCGGGCACCCGCCGCCGCCCCCACACCGGCAAGCCGATGTCCTCGGGCCGCAATCGCGCCCGGCGCGACCGAAGAAACTCGCCCATTTCAGACTTGTCGGACACCAGGCCGATTCTATGGATACCAAGCGGTTCCATGTGAAAGGCCCGGACGATCTCGGCGATCATCCGGGCCTTCGCGACTCGTTCAGTTGGCGGTGAGCACCAGACCCGAGGTCGGTACGCCGGTACCGGCGGTGACCACGATGTTCTCCAGGCCCTGGACCTGATTCACGGAGGTGCCGCGGATCTGGCGGACGCCCTCGGCGATGCCGTTCATGCCATGGATGTAGGCCTCGCCGAGCTGGCCGCCGTGGGTGTTCAGCGGCAGGCGGCCGCCGATCTCGATGGCGCCGTCGGCGATGAAGTCCCTGGCCTCGCCGCGGCCGCAGAAGCCGAGCTCCTCCAGCTGCATGAGAACGAAGGGGGTGAAGTGGTCGTAGAGGATGCCGGCCTGCATGTCCTCCGGCCGCAGTCCGCTCTGTGCCCACAGCTGGTCGCCGACCAGGCCCATTTCCGGCAGCCCGGTCATGGCGTCACGGTAGTAGCTGGTCATGACGTACTGGTCGGCACCGGAACCCTGTGCGGCGCCGGCGATCAGCGCGGGCTTGTTGGGCAGGTCCTTGGCCCGCTCGGCACTGGTGACCACGATGGCCACGCCGCCGTCGGTCTCCTGGCAGCAGTCCAGCAGGTGCAGCGGCTCCGCGATCCAGCGCGAGGCCTGGTGCTCCTCCAGGGTGATGGGCTTGCCGTAGAAGTGCGCCGCCGGGTTCACGGCCGCGTGCTTGCGATCGGCGACGGCCACCCGGCCGAAATCCTCACTGCGCGCGCCGTATACGTGCATGTAGCGGCGCGCCACCATGGCCACCTGCGCGGCCGGGGTGCCCAGGCCGTGGGTGTAGGAGAACGCGTTGTCCACGCCGGAGGAGCTCGGGTTGCCGGTCGCGAGGTGAGTCGCGAACTGCCCGAAGCGATTTCCGGAGCGCTCGTTGAAGGCCCGGTAGGCCACCACGACATCCGCGACACCGGTCGCGACCGCCATCGCCGCCTGCTGCACGGTCGCGGCGGCCGCGCCACCGCCGAAGGGGATGTTGCTGAAGAACTTCAGGGACGGGATACCGGCGGCGCGCGCCACGGCGGCCTGGGTATTGGTGTCCATGGTGAAGGTCGTCAGGCCGTCCACATCGGCGGGGGTGAGTCCCGCGTCGGCCAGGGCGGCGGTGACGGCCTCGGCGGCCAGGCGCAGTTCGCTGCGGCCGGAGTCCTTGGAGAAGTCGGTCGCGCCGATGCCGACGATGGCGGCGCTACGGCTCAGCCCACTCACTGTGCCTCCTGCAGGGAGATGACGGCTTTCGCCGTGATGTGGTCGCCGAGCGAGTCCTTGCCGACCACGTCGATGGTGATGTCCGCGCCGTCCACGGCCGCCACGGTGCCGCTCAGGGTGAGGGTGTCACCCGCGTACAGCGGCACACCCAGCCGCAGCGCGATCGACTTGACGATGGCCCGCGGCCCCGCCCAGTCCGTCACGAACCGCTGCACCAGACCGGTGTCGGTGAGGATGTTGACGAAGATGTCCTTGGACCCGCGCTCGACCGCCTTGTCGCGGTCGTGGTGCACGTCCTGGAAGTCCCGGGTGGCCAGCGCCGTCGAGACGATGAACGTGGTGTCGGCGTGAATCACCAACTCCGGCAACACGGTTCCGACCTGCACGGCCGAGAGCTCGACTGTGGTCATTTCACGGCCTCCCAGTAGGGCACGGTGTTGTCGTCGTCGAGCTTCAGGAAGCCCACCTCGACCGGCAGGCCGACCTCGACCTCGCCCGGCTCGATGCCGCGCAGCTCGCCGAGCATGCGCACGCCCTCCTCCAGCTCGACCAGGGCGATCACGTACGGCAGCTGCCGTCCGGGCACCTTGGGCGCGTGGTGCACCACGAAGCTGAAGACGGTGCCGCGACCGGAGGCGACCACATAGTCGGTCTGCTCCGAGTGGTCCTTCCACAGCGCCGGAACCGGCGGGTGCTGCAGCGAGCCGTCGGGCCGCTGCTGGATCCGCAGCTCCCCGAGTTTGATTCCGTCCCAGAAGAACTCGGTGTCCTTGGACACGGTCGGCCGCACGCGCTTGGCCAGATCTTCCGCGGACACCTCGCCGGATTCCCTGGGAGCGGCCGTCTTTCCGGTGCCGGGCGCGAACTTCAGCATGCGGAACTTCATCTCGGTGACCAGCTCGTCACCCACGTACCAGTTGGTGAGGTAGGTGGTGAACCAGCCCTCGCCGAGCCCGGTCCGCTTGGGGCCCACGATGTCGCCGATGCTGGACCGCACCGTCACCCGCTCGTCGAGCTGCAGGTAGCGGTGGTAGACCTGCTCGCAGTTGGTGGCGACCACCGAGGTGAAGCCGGCCGCGTCGAACAGGTCGTTGGTGCGGGTCATCGGGTCGTCATCGGCGCGGACGCCGCCCAGTCCCAGCATGGTCCACACCTGTGCCATGGCGGGCGGGGCCACGATGCCGGGATGCCCGGCCGCCTTGGCGGCGGCCTCGTCCACGTAGATCGGGTTGGCGTCGCCGAGGGCCTCGACCCAGTTGTTGATCATGGGCTGGTTGATCGGATCGCGCCCCGCGCGCGCCGCGGACTCACCGTCCGCCTTGATCTTCTCCAGGCCCTCGCGGATCTCGTCGGCCGTGAAACTCTTCGTCACGTTCTCTCCTCTGCGATCTAGCGCGGAACCCGCGGCAGGCGCAGGCCCATCTGGGCGATCAGCTCCCGCATGATCTCGTTGACGCCGCCGCCGAAGGTCACCACCAGGTTCTGCTTGGTCCGCTTGTCCAGCCAGACCAGCAGTTCCGCGGTGGCCGGGTCGGCGGGATCGCCGAAGCGGCCCACGATCTCCTCGGCCAGGCGGCCCGCCTGCTGCAGCGCCTCGGTGGAGAACACCTTGGTCGCCGAGGCGTCGGCGATGACATCGCGCTGGTCGGCGTCGGGGCGTTCCATATTGGAGGCCACCTGCCAGTTCAGCAGCTCGTTCAGCCGCGTCATGGCGTGCAGGCGGCCCAGCGAGCGCCGCACGTCGGCCTCGCCGAGCACGCCCTGGGCCTGCGCCCAGTCGTGCACCCGGTGGTAGAGCTGCTCGATCTTGCCGGACGGGCCCAGGCTCACCCGCTCGTGATTGAGCTGGGTGGTGATCAGCTTCCAGCCGCCGTTCTCCTCGCCGACCATCATGTTCGCGGGAACGCGAACATTGTCGAAGTAGGTGGCGTTGGTGTGGTGCGCGCCGTCGGCGGTGATGATCGGCGTCCACGAGTAGCCCGGATCCCTGGTATCCACGATCAGGATCGTGATGCCCTTGTGCCGGGACTCCGCGGAACCGGTGCGGCAGGCCAGCCAGACGTAGTCGGCCTCGTGCGCACCGGTGGTGAAGATCTTCTGCCCGTTGACGATCCAGTCGCCGTTGGCGTCGCGCACCGCGGAGGTGCGCAGCGCGGCCAGGTCGGTGCCGGCGTCCGGCTCGGAGTAGCCGATGGCGAAATGCACGTCGCCGGTGAGGATTCCGGGCAGGAACTTCTGCTTCTGCTCCTCGGTGCCGAACGACTGCAGCGCCGGGCCGACGGTCAGCAACGTGACCAGCGGCACCGGCACATCGGCGCGGACCGCCTCGTTGTAGAAGATCTGCTGTTCCAGCGGCCCGAAGCCCTGCCCGCCGTACTCCTTGGGCCAGCCGACGCCGAGCTTGCCGTCGCGGCCCATGCGCTTGACCACCGCGCGGTAGGCGTCACCGTGCCGGTTCACCAGCATCTCGGCCTCCTCTTCGGGAGTCACGAGACCGGTGAAGTACGTGCGCAGTTCGTCGCGCAGCTTGCGCTGCTCCGCGGTCAGTTCGATGAACATCTGGCTCCCAAACGGTCCAGCCGGAACGATTCGCCGCCGAGCCAGCGGGCGATGTCCTTGGCCTGTGAGTAGTAGCGGTGCAGCGGATGGGTGATATCCACCCCGAGACCACCGTGCAGGTGGTGACACTTCTGCATGGCCGCGGGCAGTTCCGCCGCCACCGTGTACGCCAGCACGTCGAGATCGTCGTCGATGCGCTCCAGGTGCTCGGCGCCCTGTTCGTCCTGGGCCAGCGCCCAGGTGGCCGAGCAGGCGGCGGCGTGCAGCGTCCGCGAGGCCACGTAGACATCCGCGATCTGCTGTGCGACAGCCTGGAATTCGGCCAGCGGGCGGCCGAACTGCTGACGGGTGCGCACGTGCTCGGCGGTCAATGCGACCACGCCGGCGAGCAGGCCGTCGGCCACCGCGCCGAGGCTCGCCAGCGCGAACCGGTGCAGTGCGGTCAGCCCGCCGGGCAGCAGCTGCTCGGCCGGGATCACGACCTGGTCGAACCGGAGCGAAAACTCCGGCACGCCATCGGAAGTCGGGCTCGCGGTGCGGGTGATGCCCGCGGCGTCACCGTCCACCACGGCGATGCCGCTGTCGGTGGGCACCAGGATCCAGCGCGCGGTGTCGGCGTAGGGCACCGCCACCTTGCGGCCGGTGACGCGCACGGTGGCGCCGTCGGTCACCGCGGTGGTCTCCGGCTTCACCGTGAACGGCGAGCCGGGCTCGTGCAGGGCGGCGGTCAGCACCGCGCCCTCGGCCACGGCTGGAAACACCTTGTCCGCCAGGGCATCCGGCAGGCCGATCGCCTTCAGCGGCAGCACGCCGAAGCCGAGGGTGACCAGTGCGGGCGCCTGCGCGGCGGCGCGGGCCAGCTCGGTGAGCATGGCCCCGACCTCGAGCAGGCCCATATCGTCGCCGCCGAAGCGTTCGGGCAGCGGCACGGCCAGCAGGCCGCTGTCCGCGATGATCGGCCACAGCGCGGCATCACGCGCGCTGTCGCGTTCCAGCAAACTTACGACAACCTCGGCGACAGCGTCCTGGCTCTCGTCCCTGGTGAAGTCCAATGCAATGCTCCCGGTTCAGGTGTGGACTAGCCGTGCGATTCGCGGGGCAACCCGAGGATCCGTTCACCGGCGACGGTCAACAGGATCTGCTCGGTACCGCCGGCAATCGACAAACAGCGTGTGAGCAGGAATTCTTTCACCGCGTCGGTTTCCAGAGCGCCCGCCGTACCAGACAGTTCGACGGCGAATTCCGCTACCGCCTGCCGGTGTCTCACACCGACCAGTTTGCGCACGCTGCTCTGCGCGGCAGGGTCCCCGCCGGACAGCAGCTTCTGCGCCGCACGAGCTTCCAACAATGTTCCGGCAACCGATTCCGCGATGAGCCCGCCGAGCCGGTCCGCGACCAGCTCCGCGCCCGGGCCCGAGGCCGGCGCGGCGGCGATCAATGCCTCCAGCTCGTCGCCGATTCCCTTGCCGCCCATGGCGACCCGTTCGGCCGACAGGGTGGAGCGGGCGATCTTCCAGCCATTGCCGAGTTCGCCGACCAGGCAGTCGTCCGGCACGAAGACGTCGTCGAGGAACACCTCGTTGAAGCGCGCCTCACCGGTGATCTCCACCAGCGGCCGGATGTCCAGCCCCGCGCTCTTCATATCGACCAGGAAGTAGCTGATGCCCTTGTGCTTCGGCGCGGACGCGTCGGTGCGCGCCAGGCAGATGCCCCAGGTGGCGCGATCGGCCAGCGAGGTCCACACCTTCTGGCCGCGCAGCTTCCAGCCGCCCTCGACCCGCTCGGCCACCGTGCGCAGCGCCGCCAGATCCGACCCGGCGCCGGGCTCGGAGAACAGCTGGCACCAGATGACCTCACCGGTCAGCGTCGGCATGGCGTAGCGCTCGATCTGCTCGGGGGTGCCCCACTGCAGCAGGGTCGGGATCGCCCAGTTGGCAATCGCGATGTCCGGCAGCGCGATACCCGCCTGGCGGATCTGGTCGTCGAGGCGCGTGCGCAGCAGGGGTCCGGCGCCGCGACCGTAGGGCGCGGGCCAGTGCGAGGCCAGCAGTCCGGCCTCGGCCAGTGCCACCCGCTGCTCCGGCTCCGGCAGCGCCGCGATCTTGGCCAGGTCCGCCGCCAGCACGGCCGCCTCGGCGGCATCCAGACCGGCTGTCTCCCAGTCGGATCCGGGCTCGCCGTCGGCGCCCAGGTCGACGCCGACCGTGCGGCGCATGCCGGCCAGGGTCAGCTCGGCGACCCGGGCCCGCCAGCGCGCGGTGCCGCCCAGCAGCTGCCGCAGCGCGGTGGCCCGGCGCAGATACAGATGCGCGTCGTGCTCCCAGGTGAAACCGATTCCGCCCAGAACCTGAATGCAATCCTTGGCATTCTCCACCGCGGCATCCAGCGACATGGACAGCGCGACGGCGGCGGCCAGCTGCAGTTCCGCGCTACCACTGTCCGCGGCGGCGGCCGCATCGGCGGCGACGGCGCGAATCTGTTCGGCCCGGCACAGCATCCACGCGCAAATGTGTTTGACCGCTTGGAATTCGCCGATCTTGCGCCCGAATTGTTCGCGCACCTTCGCATATTCGGTGGCGGTCTCCAGGCACCAGCCCGCGATGCCCGCGGCCTCGGCGGCGACCAGCGTGGCGGCCAGGTCCAGCACGGAGAAGCCGGGCTCGAACAGGCGGTCCGCGGCCACGGCGACGTCCGCGCACACCACGCGCGCCACCGGCACGGTCTTGTCGATGCCGGCCAGCGGCTCCACGGTCAGCCCGGCGGCGTCGGCGTCGATCAGCGCCCACAGGTGACGGTCACCGTCGTGCACCGGGACCAGCACCGCGGTACCCGGTGCGGCGCCCGGAACCGAGTCCCACTCACCGGACACCGAGGCGCCCGATTCGCCCACGGATATTGCGATTTCGCCCGCGAGCGCGACGCCGCATGGCGTAGTCTCGTCGAGCGCCTCGCCGGCGACGAGTCCCGCCAACGCCGTCGAGAGCACCGGTCCGCCGACCAGGTCATGTGCCGCCTGCTCCACCAGCACGGCCAGATCCCCGACGGTCCCACCCGCGCCCCCGGCCTCCTCCGGCACCGCGACCCGGAAAATTCCGAGATCGGACAGGCGTGGCCAGTATTCGCGCCAGAAATCGGGCGCGCCGGAACGCAGTTCCGCCTGTGCTCTGGAACGCATTGTTGCAATCGGGCGCACGGCGGTTGCCCATCCGCGCATCGACTCCTGGACGGCTTTATGCTCGTCAGTGGTGGCTATGGTCACACTCCATACCGCCTTTCCGGCGTGACTTCAGCTCCTAGAACATGTTCTAATGTTCGAGCCGGGCCGAAGTCAAGCGCCGTCCCGGTCGCGGTACGAACTCGTGCCCAGTCGACGCTGGGTGAGATGAACCGAACGATTCGTGCAGGAAAGGACTCTCAACCGATGGCCAGTCCCTCCCGATCGCAGGCCGCCGACGGGGTGCCCGGTGGACGCACCGCGCCCGTCACCACCCTCAGCGAGGAGGATCTGAGCTCGGCGGCGCAGCGCGACCGACGCAAGCGCATCCTCGACGCCACGCTCGCGCTGGCGTCCAAGGGTGGCTACGACGCGGTCCAGATGCGAGCGGTCGCCGAACGCGCGGATGTCGCCGTCGGCACGCTCTACCGGTACTTCCCGTCCAAGGTGCACCTGCTGGTATCCGCCCTGGCCCGGGAATTCGAGCAGTTCGAGGGCCGGCGCAAGCCGCTCGCCGGCGCCACCCCGCAGGAGCGCATGCACCTGCTGCTCACCCAGGTCACCCGGGCCATGCAGCGCGACCCGCTGCTCACCGAGGCCATGACCCGCGCCTTCATGTTCGCCGACGCCTCCGCGGCCGCCGAGGTCGATCGGGTCGGCAAGGTGATGGACCGATTCTTCGCCCGTGCCCTCTCCGACGAGGTTCCCAGCGACCGCCAGCTCGCCATCGCCCGCGTCATCTCCGACGTGTGGCTGTCGAATCTGGTTGCGTGGCTGACCCGCCGCGCCTCGGCCACCGATGTGACCGAGCGCCTGGAGCTCACCGTCGATCTGCTGATCGGCAGCGGCAACGAATAGCGAGTAGCACGAACGCAAGCTTGCGTTCGCTCGATGCGCAACGGGCTGCCCGGTCCGGAGAACCGGGCAGCCCGTTGCGCGTTTGCTGGAACCCCGCTGGTCAGCCGGGGTGAACGCAGAGCAACCCGCGCGTGTCTCACAAAAAGCGTGAACGACCCGGAAGTGTCTCGTAAACGCTATGTATCACCGCACACACGAGTGAGCAATCAAGACCCAGTAGCATCACTCGCGCCCTGAAAAATCTCCTCCGATCACTAGGTTGGATGCGTGAGCGCACAGGATTTGTCACTGGAACTTCGCCGTGCCCTGTCGGCCATCGCCCGCGTGCCACGGTTGCTGGTCGCTTCGGACTACGACGGGACGATCGCGCCCATCGTCTCCGACCCGGCCAAGGCCTATCCCCATCGGGAGTCGGTGAGCGCCTTACGCGCTCTCGCCGGACTCACCGGAACCACCGCCGCCGTGATCTCCGGTCGCGCCCTGCGCGATCTCGCGGCCCTGTCCCGGCTGCCCGTCGAGGTGCAGCTGATCGGTAGTCACGGTTCGGAATTCGATGTCGGCTTCGTGCACGCCATCGACAACGACGCGAAACAGCTGCTGCAGGAGGTCACCACGACCCTGACGCAGATCGCTCAGGACAATCCGGGCGCTTCTGTCGAGATCAAACCGGCCAGCGTGGCCCTGCACGTCCGCAATGCCAGCCCCGAAATCGGCCATCGCGCAGTCTTTGCGGTGCGCCAGGGCCCGGCCAGCTGGGTCGGCGTGCAGACCACCGAGGGCAAGGAGGTCATCGAACTCGCGGTGGTCGAGACCGACAAGGGCGCGGCACTCGATATCGTCCGGCATCAGCAGGGCGCCTCGGCGGCACTGTTCATCGGCGACGACGTCACCGACGAGAAGGCCTTCAAACGCCTCTCCGGACCGGACGTCGGTATCAAGGTCGGCGACGGCGAATCGCTGGCCGAGTACCGGGTCGCCAGCACCGAGGAGGTGTCGAAGGCGCTGGCGTTCCTCCTCGAGGAACGCCGCACGTGGTTGGCAGGTGCCTCCGCCCCTCGAATCGAGCGGCTGACCATGCTGGCCAGCCCGCGCTCCAAAGCCCTTGTCACACCGGACGGCACCGTCACCTGGCTGTGCCACCCCGAACCCGATTCCGCCGCCGTCTTCGCCCATCTGCTGGGCGGACCGGGCGCGGGCCATTTCACCATTCAGCCCGAGCGCACCAGCCTGCCGCTGTCGCAGCGCTATGTCGACGGCACCATGACCGTCGAAACCCGTTGGTCCAGTTTGCAGGTCGTCGACTACCTGCCGCACGACGTGGTACCCGAGCGCACCGACCTGACCCGCGTCATCACCGGTGACGCCAAAGCGGTCATCACCTTCGCGCCGCGCCCCGAATTCGGGCAGGTGCCGGTACGGCTGCTGCCCGCCACCGGCGGGCTCAAGGTGGAGGGCCCCAACGATCCGATCGTGCTGCGCTCCCCCGGCGTGGAATGGGAGATCATCGACGACGGCAACCACCACACCGCCCGCGCCGTGGTCGACCCGCGACAGGGCCCGATCGTGCTCGAAATGCGGTGCGGCACCTCCGATCTCGCGCCCGCCATGCGGGCCGAGTCGGACCGCCGCCGGGAGGCCGAGCGGTACTGGGCCGAATGGGTGGGCACGCTCGAACTGCCGCCGCTCAAGCCGGATCTGATGAAGCGCTCGGCGCTCACCCTGCGCGGGCTGGTGCACTCGCCCTCCGGATCCATCCTGGCCGCGGCCACCACCTCGCTGCCCGAGGACATCGGCGGCGTGCGCAACTGGGACTACCGCTACTGCTGGCTGCGCGACGCCTCGCTCACCGCGTCCGCGCTGGTCTCGCTGGGCTCGCTCAGCGAGGCCGAGGATCTGCTGGCCTGGGTGCACCGGGTGCTCGAGACCCTGCCCGGACCCGAGCGACTGCACCCGCTGTACACGCTCTACGGCGAGACGCTGCCCCCCGAGGCCGTCATCGACCAGCTGCCCGGCTACGCCGGCTCACGGCCGGTGCGCGTCGGCAACGCGGCCAACATGCAGGTGCAGCTGGACGTGTTCGGGCCCATCGTGGATCTCATCTCCCAGCTCGCGCACGCGCGGGAACGCAAGGGCGTCAACGATCCCGCGAAGGCGCTGCCGGATGCGGACTGGGAACTGGTGCACGCCATGGTCTCCGCGGTGCAGCGCCGCTGGCGCGAGGCCGACCACGGCATCTGGGAGATCCGCGGCAATCCGCGCCACCACGTCTACTCCAAGGTCATGGGCTGGCTCGCCGTGGACCGGGCGCTCACCCTGTCCCGGCAGTTCGGGCGGCCGGCGGATCCCGAGTGGGAGCCGCTGCGCGACACCATTGCCGACGAGGTCCGCACCGAGGGCTGGAACGACGAAGTCCAGTCCTACACAGCGGCTTACGACGGCACCGACCTCGACGCGGCCACGCTGCACATCGGGCTCAGCGGGCTGATCGATCCCTCGGATCCGCGGTTCGCGGCCACCGTGGTGGCCACCGAGGCCGAGCTGCGCAGCGGTTCGACGGTGTACCGGTACCACCACGACGACGGGCTGCCCGGCGGTGAGGGCGGGTTCCACCTGTGCGCCGCCTGGCTGGTGGAGGCGTACCTGCTCATCGGCAAGCGGGAGGACGCCGAGGCGTTGTTCGCTCAGCTGGTGGATGTGGCGGGACCGACCGGTCTGCTCTCCGAGGAGTACGACCCGGTCGCCGAACGCTCGCTCGGCAACCACCCGCAGGCGTACTCGCACCTCGGCCTGCTCCGCTGCGCGCAGCTGCTGAGCCTGCCGGTCGCGGCGATGACCTAGGCCGGACCGCACGACCGAAGCGGCCCCCGCGAACATCTGTTCGCGGGGGCCGTTTTCTGCGCGGGTCCGAGGTGGGCCGCAGGTGTCGCAGGCCACATCTCCCAACCCGGGGCTAGGGACCTAACGGTCGTTTGCGCTACATTCAAATGGCAATCGTTTTCGTTACTAGTAAGCCGCAGTGCCAGGAGTGCCCGCGTGACCACCAGCTTCGCCCGAGGATTCGCCGTGTTCGCCGCCGGACTTGCGACGGTCGCCACCATGACCGCCTGCGGCAGTGCCAAGAGCTCCGATCAGCCGACCGTCGTCGCCTCCACCAATGTCTGGGGCGATATCACCCGAGCCGTCGCCGGGCCGGACGTGACCGTCGCATCGATCATCGACGACCCCACGGTGGACCCGCACTCGTTCGAGGTCTCCCCCGCCGACGCCGCCAAGATCACCGACGCCAAGCTGGTCGTCTACAACGGCGGCCACTACGACGAGTTCATCGACAAGGCCATCGCGGGCCGGAACACGAAGACCGTCAACGCCTTCGACATCGCCACCGGGGGCGATCACGCGCACGAGAGCGGTTCGGCCGCACCGACTTCCGCGCGGACCGAGGCCGCCGGTCACGACCACGAGGCCAATGAGCACGTCTGGTACGACCTGCACCAGGTCGGCCACATCGCCCAGCACATCGCCGAGGCCCTCGGCGAGATCGACCCCGGCCACAAGCAGGCCTTCGCCGACCGCGCCGCCGCCTTCGCCGCGCAGCTGGCCCCCATCGAGGCCGTGACCGCCAAGATCGCCGCCGAGCACCCGAACCAGCCGGTCCTGCAGACCGAGCCGCTGGCCGCCTACCTGCTCACCGCCGCCAAGGCCGACGACAGGACCCCGCACGCCTTCCAGGAGGCCGTCGAACAGGGCACCGACCCCGCGCCCCAGGACGTGGCCGCCGTGCGAGACCTGTTGAGCGCCAAGCAGGTCCGCGCCCTCGTCTACAACATCCAGACCGAGGACAAACTCACCAGGGACCTGCGCGCCACCGCCGAAAAGTCCGGCGTCTCCGTCGTCGAGGTCACCGAAACCCTCCCCAAGGGCCTGGACTACGTCACCTGGATGACGAACAACGCCCAGTCCCTCGCCAAGGCCCTGTCCTGACCGACCGCCGCATCCGGGAGTACCACCATGACCGCGAACCCCGCGCAGGCACCCGATGCCGGCGTGACGACGCCCAAAGCCGGTTGCGCCCTCACCGGAGCGCGCCCCCGCACCCTCTCCGGACGCTCGGCCTGCGCCGAGACTCCTCCTCCGTCGACCGACTCGACCCCCACCGCCGATACGAACACCCTTGCGGCGCAGGTCGAAACGACGGCGAACGCCGGCTCCGGCGCGCCGGCCACGGGCGCAGGCAGCGCACACGGCGGCCGGGGCACCCCGGCCGTGCGGCTGTCGAATGCGCGGCTGTCGTTCGGCGAGCGGACGTTGTGGCAGGGGCTGAATCTCGAGGTGGCGCCGGGGGAATTCATTGCGGTGCTGGGACCCAATGGGTCCGGGAAGACGTCGTTGATGCGGATGCTGCTGGGGCAGCTGGGGCTGACCGCGGGAACCGCCGAGGTCGCGGGATCGCCGGTGCGGGTGGGGAATCCGGATATCGGGTATGTGCCGCAGCAGAAGACCATCGAGGGCGGGGCGCAGCTGCGCGGGGTCGACCTCGTCGGGCTCGGGGTGGACGGGCATCGGTGGGGGCTCGGGCTGCGCGGGCGCAGGGAACGCAAACGCAAAGTGGCGGCGGCGATCTCGGCCGTGGGGGCGGAGCGGTTCGCCTACGCGCCGCTGGACGCGCTCTCGGGCGGCGAGCAGCAGCGGCTGCGGGTGGCGCAGGCGCTGGCCGGTGATCCCCGGGTGCTGCTGTGCGACGAACCGCTGCTGTCGCTGGATCTGGCGAATCAGCGGCTGGTCTCCGAGCTCATCGACCGGCGGCGGCGCACTCACGACACCGCGGTGCTGTTCGTGACGCACGAGATCAATCCCATTCTGCCGCTGGTGGATCGGGTGCTGTACCTGGTCGACGGGCAGTTCCGGATCGGCACGCCCGACGAGGTCATGACCTCCGAGACCCTCTCCGAGCTCTACGGCACCGAGGTGGACGTGCTGCGCGTGCGCGGCCGCCTGGTGGTCGTCGGCACCGGCGACGCCATGGACGCCCTCGGCGAATCCGGTGCGGCCCACTGCCACGGCGAAAGCAAGCACCGCCACGGCGAGCAGGCACAGGAGACGCGGGCATGATCGACAAGCTGTCCAAGCTGTTCTCGCAGATGTTCGACGTCTCCACCACCGCTCATCTGCTGTCCTACGACTTCGTGCAGCAGGCGGTGCTCGCCGCCGCCCTGCTCGGCCTGCTGGCCGGGGCCATCGGCCCGCTCATCATCAGCCGCCAGATGTCCTTCGCCGTGCACGGCACCAGCGAGCTCTCGCTGACCGGCGCGGCAGCCGCGCTGCTGGCCGGCATCGGCGTCGGCCTGGGCGCCATCATCGGTTCGGTGGTCGCGGCCGTGCTGTTCGGCGTGCTGGGTTCCCGTGCCCGCGAACGTGATTCGGTGATCGCCGTGGTGCTGTCCTTCGGCCTCGGCCTGTCGGTGCTGTTCCTGTGGCTCGGCCCGGAACGCGCGGGCTCCAAGTTCTCGCTGCTGACCGGTCAGGTGGTCAGCGTCGGGAATTCCGGGCTCGGCCTGCTGGCCACCTGCACCGCCGCCGTGCTGGTGGTGCTGGCCGCCGTCTACCGCCCGCTGCTGTTCGCCAGCGCGGATCCGGAAGTGGCGGTGGCGCGTGGTGTTCCGGTGCGGGCGCTGTCCATCGTGTTCGCCGTGCTGCTCGGCGTGACGGCGGCCTTCGGCGTCCAGATCGTCGGCGCGCTGCTGGTGCTCTCGCTGCTGATCACTCCCGCCGCCGCGGCCGCCCAGCTCACCGCCAGCCCAGCCCGGGTGGCGATCCTGTCCATCGTGTTCGCCGAGATCGCCGCCGTCGGGGGCATTCTGCTGTCGCTGGCCCCCGGCGTCCCGATCTCGACCTTCGTCACCACCATCTCGTTCACGATCTACCTGATCTGCCGGGTGATGGGCAGCCGCACCCGTAATCGCCGCCGAGTCCTCGTCGCCGCCTGAGTTTCGGGCCGGATCCCGCGAAACCGGCTGCGACACCGCGATCTACCGCATGAGGGGCGGCAGATCGCCCCTGCACGCCCCTCCCGGACAACGACCCCTCGGCCCGGGAGGGGCGTCCGCGGGTCAGCTGCCCTCGCCCGCCAGCGCGAACAGGCCGTCAGGGGTCTGTTCGATGAGACCGTCGACCAGCAGCGAATCCAGGGCCCGATCCCGCTGGCCCGGATCGCGAGTCCAGGCCAGGTCCAGGCGAACCCGCTCCACCGGACCCGACGCCCCGCGCAGGACGTCGAGCAGGCGGCCCCGCGCCTGCCGGTCGGTGCCCTCGTACTTCTGCACGCGCCGCACCACCTCGGAGGCCGGGCGGCCCGCGGTGACCCAGGCGCACACGGGAAGTGGGCAGCGCTCGCAATCCGGGGTCCGCGCGGTGCAGATCAGCGCGCCCAGTTCCATCAGGGCCGCCGACATGACGGCGGCCCGGTCGACCCGCGCGGGCAGCAGGGCCTCGGTTTCCGCGAGATCGCGGTTCGCCGGATTGCCCGCCTCGGCGCGGCCGTGCACCGCGCGGGCCACCACGCGGCGAACATTGGTGTCCACCACCGGAACTCGCTGGCCGTACGCGAAACAGGCCACGGCACGGGCGGTGTACGCACCGATCCCGGGCAGGCTCAGCAGCACGTCCACGTCGGCCGGCACCTCGTCGCCGTGCTCCTCGGCCAGTACCCGGGCGCACTCGTGCAGCCTCAGCGCGCGCCGCGGATAGCCGAGTTTGCCCCAGGCGCGCAGGACGTCGCCCTGCGGTGCGGCGGCCATGGCGGAGGGCACCGGCCAGCGGGCCACCCACTCCCGCCAAATGGGTTCGACCCGCACCACCGGCGTCTGCTGCAGCATGATCTCGCTCATGAGGATCTGCCACGCCGTCACGCCGGGCCGTCGCCACGGCAGGTCCCGCGCGGTCTCGCGATACCAGTCGATGAGCGCGTCGCTGTCCATCTTCGCCTCCTCCCGGCCGTTTCGGAGCCGGGAAATCCCGCACGCCGCCACGCGCGATGGTATCCATTTCGGCGAGGCCGGTTTCCGCCCACCCGGCGGCTCACCGGGCGCACGGCGATCCGGTCGGCGCGTCTTTGCCCGACCGTAACGCTGAGGACTCGCCGGTAACCAGAGGGCTATGGAAAATGGGACACATGCCGCATAACAACCCGATCAGTGCCTGGAAAGCCTTGCGCGAAGGCAACGAGCGCTTCGTCAACGGCACGTTGCAGCACCCTAGCCAGGGCGCGGCCGACCGGGCCAAGCTCGTCGCCGGGCAGCAGCCCTCGGCAGTTCTGTTCGGCTGCGGCGACTCTCGCGTCGCCGCCGAGATCATCTTCGATCAGGGTCTCGGCGACATGTTCGTGGTCCGCACCGCCGGCCACGTCGTCGACGCCTCGGTGCTGGGCTCCATCGAATACGGCGTCCAGGTGCTGTCGGTGCCGCTGATCCTCGTGCTCGGCCACGACAGCTGCGGCGCGGTCCGCGCCACCATCGACGCCCTCGACCACGGCAACGTCCCCGGCGGGTTCATCCGCTCGGTCGTGGAGCGTGTCACCCCGTCCATCCTCATCGGCCGCCGTGAAGGCCTGGAATCGGTCGACGAGCTCGAGGCCCGCCACGTCGAGGAGACCGCCCGCCTGCTCATGCAGCGGTCGATGATCATCTCCCAGCGGGTGGCCACCGGCGAGTGCGCCATCGCCTGTGTCACCTACAACCTCGGCGATGGCGAGATCAAGCTGCACCGCGTCATCGGCAACATCGGCGAAGTGGTCTAGCCCGCTCCAACCGGGTGGCGTCGGTTCTGCCGGGGATGCGCGTTTCGCTCCCGCGGGCGGCGGAATTTACCGCCCCCGTAGGCGCTTTCACGTCCGACACGCCGACACCCTGCTCGGGATGACCCGGACGGTGCCCTTACCGTTGACACCGTGCTGGAACCGAACGGACCACTGCCACCCGAAATCTACTGGCGCCGTCGCGCGGTCGCGATCGGCGCGATGGTGCTCGGCCTCGCGCTGGTGATCTGGGTGGCCTTCGCGCTGCTGAAGGGCGGCGGCGACCACAAGACGGACGCCAAGGCCACCACCTCGGGCGCCGCGGCCACCACCAAGGCCGCGAGCAGTTCCGCGAGCGCCCCGGAGCCGACCGCGGCCAAGCCGTCCGTCGCCGCCCCGACCGCTATCCCGCCGGCCGCGCTGGGTATGTGCCCCGACCAGTCGCTCGCCGTGAAGGTGACCGTCGGGCAGCCCACCTACAAGGTCGGCGAGCCGCCGCAGTTCGGCATCGTCATCACCAATATCTCCAGCGCCGCCTGCGCACGCGACATGGGGTCGGGCCTGCAGCTGGTCCAGGTCCAGTCCCTGGACGGCCAGCGCAGGCTGTGGTCCAGCACCGACTGCTACCCGGACGGCACCCCCGACGTGCACACCCTGGCCCCCGGCCAGCAGGCCGCGTTCACCGTGGCCTGGTCCGGCGCCACCTCCCAGCCCAACTGCGCGGGCGACCGGGTTCAGGTCCCGGCGGGCCCCTACACCGTTGTGGCGCAACTCGGTTCGGTCCGCAGCGCCCCCGAGCCCTTCAATCTCGTCTGAATCAGCACACGACGGCGGAGGCCGGGATCCGATGGACCGGACTCCGGCCTCGGCCGTTTTCGAGAATTCCGTTAATTGCGAACCGAATTCCGGTCCGGATCGAATTCGATGCCGCGACCTCATTCGATTTCGGCTGTCATTCAGCCATTTCCGCCGGGGCCTGCGCACCGCGCCGTCGGCGCAACCCGGTAACGGCAAGGGCGGCACGGATATCGGCGACCTCGCGCACGGTCATGCTGCGGCCGGTGCGATCCGCGCCCGGCGGCACCAGGGCCTCGGTGAAGCCCAGCCGCTCCGCCTCCGCCAGCCGGCGGGTGAGCCCGGTCACCTGGCGCACCTCGCCCGCCAGCCCCACCTCGCCCAGCACCACCAGGCCGCTGGGCAGCGCCAGATCCTGGCTGGCGCTCGCAATGGCAAGCGCGACAGCCAGATCCGCGGCGGGCTCTGTGAGCCGCATACCGCCCACGGTGGCCGCGTAGACGTCCTGCTTGCCCACGAAGACGCCCCCGCGGCTCTGCAGGACAGCCAGGACCATGGAAACGCGGTTGTAGTCCAGCCCGCTCACAGCGCGCCGGGGCGCGGGCGCCTGGGTCTCCACCGTCAGCCCCTGCACCTCACCCAGCATGGGCCGCTTGCCGTCCATGGCGACCGTCACCGCGGTCCCGGGCACCGCGTCACCCCGATGGTGCAGGAACAGGCCCGAAGGGTCGTCCACACAATGGATTCCGGCCTCCCGCATCTCGAAGCAGCCGACCTCGTCGGTGCTGCCGAAGCGATTCTTGATGCCGCGCACCATGCGCAACGAGGAGTGCTTGTCGCCCTCGAACTGGAGCACCACGTCGACCAGGTGCTCGAGCGTGCGCGGACCGGCCACCGCGCCGTCCTTGGTGACGTGCCCGACCAGCAGCACCGCGATCCCGCTCGCCTTGGCCAGCGAGGTGAGCGCCGCCGTCACCGACCGCACCTGGGTGACACCGCCGATCACGCCGTCCGCGTCGGCGGCCAGCATGGTCTGCACCGAGTCCACCACCAGCAGTGAGGGTTTCACCTGCTCCACGTGCCCGAGAATGGTCGCCAGATCCGATTCCGCGGCCAGGTACACCTTGTCGTGCACCGCGCCCGTGCGGTCCGCCCGCAGCCGCACCTGCCCCGCCGACTCCTCCGCGGTCACGTACAGCGCGATCTCGTCGCGCGCCCGCGCCCACCGGTGCGCCACCTCGAGCAACAGCGTCGACTTGCCCACCCCGGGCTCCCCCGACAGCAGCACCACCGACCCGGGAATGATCCCGCCGCCCAGCACCCGATCCAACTCGGACACCCCAGTCGACCGCGCCTGGGTCTTGTTGGAGTCGATGCTCGAGATCGGCGCGGCCGCCGTGCTCGGCAGCATCGTCCGCCGCCCCACTGCGACCGCCGACGCGGACGCCGCCATCTCCTCGATGGTCCCCCACGCGTTGCAATCCGGGCAGCGCCCAACCCATTTGGCGACCTCGTGCGAGCAGTCCGCGCACCGGTACAGCGATTTCACCTTGGCCACGCCGGGCAGCCTAGCCAGCGCCCCCGACACTGTGCCCTATTTGCCCTCCGCTGGGCTCCGGGCGGGTTCGCGGCCCCGAGGTCTCGGTTCTTCCCTCCTCCGCTCCAAGGCGGAGGTCGATTCCAGCCGCAGTCCAGAATCGAGACGGCCACGAACCTGACGGCTGATCGGACACAACAGCGCCCGCCCCGATTTGTCGGGGCGGGCGCGGTCAGGTGCTCTAGCGGGAGCTCAGTGCTCGCCGCCCTTCTCCTGCTTCGCGGGCTCCTGGCGCGGGTTGTTGGGGCCGGCGTCGACGGGAGTGTTGACGACGACGGTGCCGCCCTCCTTGAAGACGAAGGTCAGCGGGTAGGTCAGGCCCGGGGTGACGTCCTTGGTGAGGCCGGTGACCTCGATCAGGACGGGCTTGGCGTTCGGGTCGGTGGCCTTGTCGGAGGCGGGCTCGCCGGCGTTCTGCTCGCGCACGGCGGCCGCGGCGGCCGCGTCCTTGGTGGTCGGCTTGTCGGCGACGACGGTGCCGGACGGCTTGATCTCGATCTTGTCGGCGATCTTGACCTGGCCCAGGTCGGTGCTGATGCTGACCAGTTCGTCGGTCTTGCTGTCGCTGAGGTTGACGGCGCTGAAGGCCAGCACGGCCTTGCCGCCCTTGGCGTTGTTGTACTCCTCGGTCTGCGGGAGCAGGAAGCGCACGTCGCGCAGCGCGATGGAGCCGACATTGGCAGTGTTGCCGTTGACGGCGGCGACCTGGGTGGCGGTCTGCGAGACCTGACCGGCGCCGCAACCCGACAGCGCGAGCACCGCACCCGCAGCGAGTGCAGCAACTGTCACGGCACGCCGCCGCGACTTCGACGCAGTGGTGGCTTTCAGGGCAGTCACGGGGTCCTCCATGTCGACCGGGCTAACTCCACTATGGAGAGTAGTAGTCAAAGAGAGTAATGCGTCCCTCTCCCCGCTCTACACGCGGGCGGTGTCGCGTGCGCGTGGCGTGCGCCCGCCGCGGCACGGGCGCGGCATCTCACGGAACGACCGGGCGGGATGTGTCAGGGGCCCTGACAACGATTCGGAGACGACTTCTGGAGTGATGCATTGATGTTTATGAGAGGGCGCTCGGTCGCGTATGCGAAGTACGCACTCGCATATGCACGCGAACGATGCGATGCGCTATCCCCTTATGCCACAACGGGATGCACACGATTCGCGTTCTGTCAACCCCCGCCGCCGCTCCGTTGTGGCCCTGACCTGCGCCGTTGATCGCGCCGTTACCGAGTCGCATGTTAAACTGTGAACATCGAAAGGGGCACGGGACACATGATTTTTAAGGTCGGAGACACCGTCGTTTACCCCCACCACGGAGCGGCGCTGATCGAAGCTATCGAAACCCGCACCATCAAGGGTGTACAAAAGGAGTATCTGGTCCTGAAGGTCGCGCAAGGCGACCTGACCGTTCGGGTTCCCGCGGAGAATGCCGAGTATGTCGGCGTCCGCGACGTCGTTGGGCAGGAAGGCCTGGACCGGGTCTTCCAGGTGCTGCGGGCTCCGCACACCGAAGAGCCGACCAACTGGTCCCGCCGCTACAAGGCCAACCTCGAGAAGCTCGCCTCCGGCGATGTGAACAAGGTGGCCGAGGTCGTCCGCGACCTGTGGCGTCGTGAGCAGGATCGCGGCCTGTCCGCCGGTGAGAAGCGGATGCTGGCCAAGGCCCGCCAGATTCTCGTCGGTGAGCTCGCGCTCGCGGAAGGTACCGACGACGTCAAGGCCGAGACCCTGCTCGACGAGGTTCTCGCAGCGGCCTCCTGACCGTGAAAACTGCACCCGGCGACGGCAGTCGTGTCGTCGCTCTGGTTCCTGCCGCCGGCATGGGCGTGCGTCTCGGTGAGAACAAGCCGAAGGCGTTCGTCCACGTCGGCGGCAGTCCCATGCTCACTCGGGCGGTCCAGGGGCTGATCGATTCCGGATCGGTCGACGACGTTGTGGTTATGGTGCCCGCCGAACTCGTCGCCGAGACCCGCGCCCTGCTGCCCGCTTCCGACGTGTCCGTGCAGGTCGTGGCGGGCGGGGCCGAGCGCACCGATTCGGTGCGAGCCGGTCTCGCGGCCGCGCCCGACGCCACCCTGGTGCTGGTGCACGACGCCGCCCGGGCCCTGACTCCCCCGGCGCTCATCACCCGCGTGGTGGAGGCGCTGCGCGCGGGCGCGCGGGCCGTGGTGCCCGCGCTGCCGGTGACCGACACCATCAAGTCCGTGGACGCGACCGGTGCCGTGACGGGTACGCCGGACCGATCCGGGCTGCGCGCCATCCAGACTCCGCAGGGCTTCGACGCCGCGCTGCTGCGCACCGCCTACGCTGTGGGTACACAGGCGACAGATGACGCGGGGTTGGTGGAAATGCTCGGTGCGACCGTTCACACTGTGCTCGGTGACGCCCTGGCTTTCAAGATCACTACGCCGTTGGACCTGGTCCTCGCCAATACCCTTGCCGCGCGCCGTGATCCGGCCGACAACGCAGGTGGGCTGGACACGACACGCGAAGCGGTGATCGCCCCGTGATGGATCCCATGGCGCTGCGCACCGGCATCGGCAGCGATGTGCATCCCGTCGAATCGGGCCGGCCCTGCTGGATGGCGGGCCTGCTGTTCGAGGGCGACAGTGGCTGCGCGGGACATTCCGACGGTGATGTCGCGGCGCACGCGCTGTGCGACGCGCTGCTGTCGGCCGCCGGGCTGGGCGATGTGGGCGCGGTTTTCGGCACGGGTCGCCCGGAATGGGCGGGCGTGTCCGGTGCGGCCATGTTGAAAGAAGTCCGGCGGCTGCTCGACGAAGCCGGATTCACAATTGTCAATGCGGCTGTACAGGTAATTGGGAATCGCCCGAAAATCGGCCCGCGCCGGGCCGAGGCGCAGCAGGTGCTGGGCGAGATTCTGGGTGCGCCGGTCTCGGTGTCCGGCACCACGACCGACGGATTGGGCCTCACCGGCCGCGGCGAGGGTGTGGCGGCGGTCGCCACCGCGCTGCTGTGTTGTCGCGCCTGACGCACCCGTCATCCGCCCATTTCCCAACAGCTAGGATGCTCTGTCGTGACTCTGCGCCTTTTCGACACCGAGACGCGGACCCTGCGTGAATTCACGCCGCTGGTCCCTGGCAAAGCCTCGGTGTACCTGTGCGGCGCGACCGTTCAGGGGGAACCCCACATCGGGCACGTGCGCAGCGGCGTCGCCTTCGATGTGCTCCGACGGTGGCTGGCCGCCAATGATTTCGACGTCGCCTTCATTCGCAATGTCACCGATATCGACGACAAGATTCTGAACAAGGCCGCCGAGCACGGCCGCCCGTGGTGGGAATGGGCCGCGACCCACGAGCGCGCCTTCGACCGCGCCTACGAGACGCTCGGCGTGCTGCCGCCGTCCGGCGAGCCGCGCGCCACCGGGCACATCACCCAGATGGTGGGGATGATGGAGCGGCTCATCGAACGCGGCCACGCCTACGCCTCCCAGGGCAATGTCTATTTCGACGTGCTGAGCTTCCCGGACTACGGAAAGTTGTCCGGGCACAAGCTCGATGACGTGCACCAGGGCGAGAGCGCGGGCCTGGGCAAGAAGGATCCGCGCGACTTCACGCTGTGGAAGGCCGCCAAGCCGGGTGAGCCCAGCTGGCCGTCGCCGTGGGGTTCGGGTCGCCCGGGCTGGCATCTGGAATGCTCCGCCATGGCCGAGTTCTATCTCGGACCGGAATTCGATATTCATTGCGGCGGAATGGATCTGGTTTTCCCGCACCACGAGAACGAAATCGCGCAGTCGCGCGCGGCCGGGGACGGATTCGCCCGCTACTGGCTGCACAACGGCTGGGTGACCATGGGCGGCGAGAAGATGTCCAAGTCGCTGGGCAATGTGCTGTCCATTCCGAACGTGCTGGAACGGGTCGGGGTGCGCGCGGTCGAGCTGCGCTACTACCTGGGCAGCGTGAGCTACCGGTCCATGATCGAGTATTCCGATCAGGCACTGACCGAGGCGGCCGCCGGATACCAGCGGCTGGAGGCCTTCGTGCTGCGGGTGGCCGAGCGCACGGGCGAGGTTCCGGTCGGCACCTGGACCCCGGCCTTCGGGGACGCGCTGAACGACGACCTCGGAGTTCCGCAGGCGCTGGCCGCGATTCACGGCGTGGTGACCGAGGGCAACAAGGCGCTCGACGCGGGTGACCTCTCGGGCGCGCGGATGCTGGCCGGGCAGGTCCGGGCCATGCTGGGCATTCTCGGTGTGGATCCGCTCGACGAGCACTGGGCCGCGCCCGCCGACAATTCCGCCGCCATCGCCGCGCTCGATGTGCTCATCGGCGCGGAACTGCAGCGGCGGCACCAGGCACGTGCCGACAAGGACTGGGCCACCGCCGACGCGGTCCGCGACCGGCTCTCGGCCGCGGGAGTCGAGGTCACCGACACGCCGCAGGGCGCGGAATGGTCCCTGGCCAAGGAGAAGAAGTGAGCGGTTCCGCATAGGCGGAACCTGGGTCACCCGAATACCG
Organism: Nocardia sp. NPDC051981; assembly: GCF_040680715.1. Taxonomy (NCBI): domain Bacteria; kingdom Bacillati; phylum Actinomycetota; class Actinomycetes; order Mycobacteriales; family Nocardiaceae; genus Nocardia; species Nocardia sp. NPDC051981. Next base: position 802,586 of record NZ_JBFAXK010000001.1, read on the forward strand.
CGCGGGCTAGCTCGCGCGGTGTGGCGGAGCGCACCGAATTCGGGGTGGCGGCCCAGCGTAGGGCACAATTCGTAGCGTCCCTCCGGCAATGCCGCGCGGCTCGTGGCCGGCCGGAGGCGCTGCTCTGGGCAGCGCGCAAGTTCAGACAGGGGCGCAGCCGTTCGCTGCGCCGACCGGAGGCAGGTTTCCCGCACGATCGACCGTGAGCGGGTTCGTCCCGCGGCCGGGCCGAGGCGGGATACCCGCGAAATACGGAAGGCGAAGTGATGGCAGGCAATTCCCAGCGACGCGGGGCGACGCGCAAGACCGGCAGCAAGAAGGGGCAGACCGTCGGGTCGGGCGGGCAGCGCCGCCGCGGGCTCGAGGGCAAGGGCGCGACGCCCAAGGCCGAGGACCGCACCTACCACCCGGCCGCGAAGCGCGCCAAGGCGAAGGCCAAGGCCCAGGCGTCGGCCGCCACCTCCCGGTCGCGCAATGCGGCCCGGCCCATCGCGGGCCGCAAGGACAACGAGGGTCCGGAGCTGGTGCTCGGCCGCAACCCGGTGGTGGAGTGCCTGCGCGCGGGTGTGCCCGCCACGGCGCTCTATGTCGCCAATGGCGCCGAGAACGACGACCGGCTCAGCGAGGCGGTGAAGACGGCCGCGGAGATCGGTATCTCGATCCTGGAGGTGCCGCGCACCGACCTGGACAAGATGAGCCACAACGGCATGCATCAGGGCATGGCGCTGCAGGTGCCGCCGTACCGGTACGCCCACCCGGACGATCTGGTCGACCGGGTGCACAACTCGGGCGAGCCGGCGCTGCTGGTGGCGCTGGACAATATCTCCGATCCGCGCAATCTGGGTGCGGTCATCCGCTCGGTGGCGGCCTTCGGCGGGCAGGGTGTGGTGATCCCGCAGCGGCGCAGCGCCAGCGTCACCGCGGTGGCATGGCGCACCAGTGCGGGTGCGGCAGCGCGGCTTCCGGTCGCGCGGGCCACGAATCTGACTCGCACGCTGAAGGATTGGGCGAACAAGGGTTACCAGATCGTCGGCCTCGACGCGGGCGGCGACACCACCCTCGACGAATTCGACGGCAGCGCACCGACGGTCATCGTGGTCGGCTCGGAGGGCAAGGGCTTGTCGCGCCTGGTGCGCGAGACCTGCGATTCGATTCTGAGCATTCCGATGGCGGGTCCGGTCGAGTCGCTCAATGCCTCGGTGGCGGCGGGCGTGGTGCTGGCCGAGGTGGCGCGGCAGCGCCGGGCCTGATTCGGTCACTCGACCACCACATATCGGAGCTCTCGAGCCTCGATAACTAAGTGGCGCAAGCTAACACCGCGCGTCAGCCTGCCGCTGCGGGGCTTCCGCCCGTAAACTCGGGCGGTGGTCTTCGATCAGCCGCCCCTCGGATCCCCCGTCGAGCACGAGCATGCGACGGCCGTCCTGCTGCTGGGTGCGCTCAGCGTGTTCTGTTGCGGCGCGCTGGGTCCCATCGCCTGGGCGCTCGGACGGCGCGCGTTGAATGAGATCGAGGAGGGCGGGGGCCGCTTCGGTGGCCGGGTGCAGGTCCTGGTGGGCTATGTCCTCGGCGTTGTCGGGACCTGCCTGATGGTGGTCTTCGCCTGCATCTTCCTGCTGATGGCCATCAGCGGGCGCGCCTAGCCAACGGCCCGATCAGGCCAGGCCGTACGGCCCGGTCAGTCCAGACCGGGCCGGCGCTCGCCACCCGTCACGGCATCCCAGGCGGGCCATTCGCCACTGACGCTGCCGGTCCACTTGGGCGGACGGCGGTCCTTGAGGGCCGCGACGCCCTCACCGCCGTCGGTGCTCTTGGCGACGTAGTCGTTGAGCTCGGTTTCCAAGCGGCCCACGGTTTCCGGGGCCATGGTGGGGGCCTCCCACAGCAGGCGCTTGGACAGGGCCACCGGGAGCGGGGCGGAACCGTGGGCGAGGTCGTGGGCCACCTCGAGGGCGGTGGGCAGCACCTCGGCGGCGTGCAGGCAGGAATTGGCGATGCCCAGCGAGTACGCCTCGTCGCCGTCGAAGGTGCGGCCGGTGAGCAGCAGGTCGGCGGCGCGGGCGCTGCCGATCAGGCGGGGCAGGGTCCAGTGCGCGAACCCGTCGGCGAGCGCGCCGCGGCGAACCTGGTTGAGCGCGTACACCGCGTCGCGGGCGACATAGCGCAGGTCGCACTGCAGCGCGATCTCCAGGCCGATGCCCACCGCGTGCCCGTTCACCGCCGCGATGACCGGTTTCCGGATCCGGAACGGCGGCGGATCGATCAGGCCGTTGACCTCGCCGACCTTCAGCGACAGGTCCGCGCCCGCGCAGAACGCGGGCGGGGTCCCGGTGATGACGACCGCGCCGATGGCGTCGTCTTCGTCGCAGCGGCGCAGCGACGCACCGAGTTCCGACGCCATGGCCGGGGTCAGTGCGTTCTGCTGGGCGGGCCGATTGAGCGTGAGCACGGCGACGCCGCCGGAGACGTCCACGTGCAATTCCGAACTCATGCTGGAAGATTATGCCCTCTGTGTTTAATTTGCCCTCCGCTCCGCTCCGGGCGGGTTCGCGGCGCTGGAGGTCTCGATTCTTCCCTCCCTCCGCTCCTCCGCTGCGCTCCCCCGCTCCGCTCAGTCCAGAATCGAGACGCGCCGCGAACCTTTGGGTTTCGCCCGATGAAAGCCGGTCCGACCGGGCAGACCGGGCTTTCAGCCGCGCAGGATCTGCCGCCCGATGGCGTACTTGTGCACCTCGGTGGGGCCGTCGTAGAGCCGGAAGGCGCGCATGTCGCGGAAGATCATCTCGACCACGGTCTCGTCGGAGATGCCGATGCCGCCGAGCACCTGGACGCAGCGGTCGGTGACCTTGAACAGCTCCTCGGAGACGTAGGACTTGGCGATGGAGGATTCATGGCGGGCCTTGTGACCCTGGTCCATCAGCCAGCACGCGTGCCAGATGGTCAGGCGGCACTGGTGTAGCGCAATCTCGTTGTCCGCCAACATGAACGACACGCCCTGGTGCTCGCCGATGGGCTTGCCGAAGGCGGTGCGGGTCTTGGCGTAGTCGACCGCGATGGCCTGCGCCCGCTCGGCCGCGCCCAGCCAGCGCATGCAGTGGGTGAGGCGGGCCGGGGCCAGCCGCAACTGGGCGTAGCGCAGCGCCTGGCCGGTCTCGCCGAGCACGGATTCCCCGGGCAGCACCAGGTTGTCGAAGCGCACCACCGCGTGGCCGCCGACGTAGTTGCGGTCCATGGTGTTCATGACGCGTTCGATCACGATCCCGGGCGCGTCGCCTTCGCAGAGGAACAGCGTGGGGCCCTCGGGCAGGTGCGGGTTGGCGGCCAAGCGCGCCATGATGATCCAGGTCTTGGCGCCGTCGGCGCCGGTGATCAGCCACTTGCGGCCGTTGATGGTGAAGTTCTCGCCGTCGAAGGTGGCCTCGGTGGCGAGCTGGTTGGGGTCGGAGCCGGCGCCGCCCGGCTCAGTCATGGCGAAGACGCTGCGCTGGTGGCCGTCGATCACCGGCTGCAGGAAGCGTTGCGTCTGTTCCGGATTCGCGATCTTGGAGAGCAGGAACATATTGCCCTCGTCGGGCGCGGCGCAGTTCATGGCGACAGGGCCGAGGGTGGACCAGCCGGCCGCCTCGTACAGCACGGCCTGCTCGAGGTGGGTCAGGCCGCGCCCGCCCAGCTCCACCGGGGCCTGGATGGTGAGCAGCTTCTCGGCGCGGGCCAGTTCGACCAGTTCCTGCCGCAGCTCGTCGTCGGGGCCGTGCGCGGTCAGGCGCGGATCACGCTCGAAGGGCACGATCTTGTCGATGACGAACCGGCGAACCCGATCGCGTTCGGCAGCAAGGTCGGCGGGAATCGAGAAGTCGATCATCGTTTGTCACCATCCGTCAGGAGTCACGGTCGAGCCGAGCATACGGCGACCACCCCACCCGACTGAAGGCACCCGCCATCAAACGAGGACGCGGCGCAGGAAATCCTCGACTTCGGCCCGGTAGGCGGCGGGTTGATCGTCGTGAACGAGGTGACCGGCATCGGGGATGACGACGTGTCGGGCATCCGAGTGGAGCTCGGCCATCTCGCGCATCTGCCCCGGCGGGGTGATGGTGTGCTCGCCCTCGATCAGCAGGGCCGGGACGGTGACGGATTTCCACTGCGCCCAGAAATCGCGGATGCCCCATTCCTCCGAGATGTCCCGGAAGGTCGGGACCTCACCGTGCAGGCGGTAGCCGTCGGGGCCCTGCCGGAACGAGTCGAGGAAGTAGCGGCCCGCGACCGGGCCGAAGAATTCCAGCACGGCCCGCTCGTCCGGAAACGGTTGCGGCCAAGCCGAAATCACGGCCGCCCAGTTCTCCGCGGTGCGTCCCTGGAAGTCCGGCGCCATGTCCTCGACCACCAGCGCCCGCACCCGCTCCGGGTGCGCCGCGGTGAACATCCACCCGTGCAGTCCGCCCATCGAATGCCCGATCACCACCATGGGTTCGGCGATGTCCGAGGTCGCCGCGGCCAGATCGGCCACGAACGCCTCGGTGGTGAGCTCTGCGGGCGCGGGGCGTCCGTGCCCGGCGGCATCGAACGTGTACACGTGCCCGAGTTCGCGCAGCCAGGGCAGCTGGGCCCGCCAGGTCCGGGCGCTGCCCATCAATCCGTGCAGCAGCAGGATCGGCGCACCCGCGCCGCCTTCGTCGTACAACATCGCCTCGACCATGTGTTCCGAGTTGGTTATTGCCTCGAACGATACGTCGCGGACGCGGAGTACATTCGCACCCATGGCAGTCGTCAAGATCAACGCAATCGAGGTTCCCGAGGGCGCGGGCCCCGAACTGGAGAAGCGCTTCGCGCACCGTGCGCACGCGGTGGAGAACTCGCCGGGTTTCCTGGGTTTCCAGCTGCTCCGCCCGGTCTCCGGTGACAACCGGTATTTCGTTGTCACGCAGTGGGATTCGGAGGAGTCCTTCGCGGCGTGGCGGGACGGCCCGGCGCGCGAGGCGCACGCGGGCGAGGCCCGCAAGCCGGTCTCCACCGGCGCGTCGCTGCTGGAGTTCGAGGTCGTCCTGGACGTGCCGGGCAAGAACGCCTGATCAACGCCATCGTCCACAACCCCGGCCCGCGGTGGTTCCCGGCCGACCACAGCGTCGGCCGGGAACTCGCGGGTTACGCCTCGAAGGTGGCAGCCAGCTCGATGGTGTCGACGCCGGCCAGCGCCTTGGACACCGGGCAGCCCGCCTTGGCGGCCTCGGCGGCGGCCAGGAAGCCGGCCTCGTCGATGCCCGACGCCTTGCCGGCCACGGTCAGCTTGATCTTGGAGATGCGGAAGCCGCCGGCCGGGTCCGGGCCCAGGGTCACGTCGGCGGTGATGTCCAGGCCCTGCACGGTGCCGCCGGCATTGCCGATCTGAGCCGACAGCGCCATGGCGTAGCAGGAGGAGTGCGCGGCCGCGATGAGCTCTTCAGGGCTGGTGGTGCCGTCTGCCTCGTCGGCGGTGCGCTTCGGGAACGAGACGTCGTACTTGCCGGCGCCCGAGCTGACCAGCTCGACCTGACCGGAACCGTCCTGCAGGCCGCCGGACCAGGCGGTACGCGCGCTACGTGTAGGCATCACTGTCCTTTCGTGGGGGGAACTCAACTCTCGAGGCTCTCAGGGGCTAGGCCCCCGAACCCCCGGGAAATCGGTACGGGTCGAACCTACTCCGCTCGAAAGCGGGGCGGGCTCACGATCATTCGGTGTTCATCCCTCAGACGGCCACGGCCGTGCGGTGGTCCCAGTCCTCGAGTACCCGCGCCCACGACTTCTCGTGCCGGTCCCGGGTCACGTCGTTCGGGAAGCCGGCGTGGGTGAGGAGTAGGGCGGTGCCCGCGCCGTGCGCCGAAAGTTCCAGGGTGAGCACGGTTTCCGTGCCCTCGGTGCCGCCGGTGACCCAGGTCAGCTCGACCAGGCGGTCGGGTTCCAGCCGCAGGAATCTGCCGTAGTGCGGGTGGCCGCCGCCCGCGGTGAAGAAGAACGGCTGGTTCACCACCGGGCGCATGAGGATCGAACCCGGGTCGGCGAACCAGAGTCCGAACTGCTGCGTGCACTGGTGGTAGAGCTCGGCGGGCGAGGCCGCCATGATGCGTTCCGCGACCAGGAAGAACGGTCGCGCGGCGAGGTCGGGTGGCCGCAGGGGCGCAACGTCCATGGGGCGCGACGATACCGCCCCGGCCCGCGCTCACCCGGGATTGGTGACCCGAGCCAGCACGATGCCGCCGATGATCATGGACAGCGCCAGCACCCGGCCCGCGCTCACCGGGTCCTTCTGCACCACGATGCCCAGCCCGATCGCGCCCACCGCGCCGATGCCGGTGAAGATGGCGTACGCGGTGCCCACCGGCAGCGACTGCATGGCGCAGGACAGCAGGTACACCGCGACCGCCGCGAGCACGAAGCACAGCAGGGTGGGCAGCGGCTTGGTGAAATTCTGGGTCGGCTTGATGGACTGCGACCACGCGATCTCGACCACGCCGGCCAAACCCAGGACGAGCCAGTTCATTTCAGTACTCCTTTCCCAGGGTGCGCGCGGTGGCGAGCGCGGTGGCATGGGAGGCGTCGTGCTCGTCTCGCAGGTGGGCCAGCGCCGGATCCTGGCGCGAGTTCACCAGTTCGGCATGGACGAAAACCGTGTCGTCGACGGCGAAATGGCCTGCGAAGAAGTCGCGGAGGTAGCGCTCCTGATAGTCGTAGATCGCCTTCGGCGCGCCCGGCGAGTACGCGCCGCCACGCGCGGTGACGACCACGAATCGGGTGGGGGCCAGCGACATTCGCGGGAAGGTGATCTGATCCAGCCACGCCTTGAGGCTCGCCGGGATCGAGTAGTTGTACATCGGCGTGCCGATCAGTACGACATCGGCGGCGCGGATCTCGGCCAGCAGTGGCTCGACGATCTCCCAGGCCCGCTGCTGCGCAGGGGAATCCACCAGTTCGGCCAGGCGGTCGAGATCGGTGCGACCGTGGGCCAGCACCCGGTCGCACAGTTCGGTCCAGCCCTCGCCGATGAACGGGATGGGGTCGGCGGCCAGGTCGCGGTGAATGTAGGCGGCGCCGGGGTGTTCGGCACGCCAGGCGGTGGCGAAGGCTGCGCTCAGCTCGCGGCTGACCGAGGTGCGGCGGGCGCTGGCGTCGAGGTGCAGCAGGGCGGTCATGGTCGAGGCTCCGATCAACTGGACGTTGTGTCCGGTTACTTCTCCGACGGTAAACCACAACCGGACTAATTGTCCACTTATCCCTCGAGGGCTACAGTGAGCTGCATGAACACCCCCGGCCTGCCACTGCTCAACGACCGGTTCGCGCCCGCCGAGCGCGCCGACGCCGCCCGCAATCGGGCCAAGGTGCTGGCCGCAGCCGCGGAACTGTTCGCCGGGCGCGACCCCCGCACCGTCACCATGGACGACATCGCCAAGGCGGCCGGGGTCGGGCGGGGGACGCTGTACCGGCGCTATCCGGACGTGGGATCCATCGCCGTCGCGCTGCTCGACGAGCACGAGCGGGCACTCCAGGAGCAGCTGCTGCGCGGCGAGCCGCCCCTGGGACCGGGCGCGCCGCCCGCCGAGCGACTGGCCGCGTTCTACGCCGCGATGGTCGAATTGCTGGACACCCACGCCCACCTGGTGCTCGGCGCGGAGACCGGCGGTGCGCGTTTCCGCACCGGGGCCTATCAGTTCTGGGCGGTGCACGTACGCGCCCTGCTCACCGAAGCCGGTGTGGCCGAACCAGATTCACTCGTGGACCCGCTGCTCGCACCGCTCGCCGCCGAGGTGTACCGGCATCAGCGCGAACGCGGGCTCGGGTCCGCGCAGATTGCCGCGGGCCTGGCGAAACTCGCACACGGCGTACTGGAACCGGCGACCCGGCGACACGACCGCTCACCGGGCTGGTGAACGGCCGCGTCGCACGGTATTCGCCTGTCTCACACCATGTCACGGCGTCGAATCAGCCAGATCGTTCCGGCCGCGAAGACGACCACGTACGCGGCGAGGACCAGCAGGGACTCGCCGCGGCCCAGGACGTCCAGGACCCCGGGGGTGGCCGGGCCGCCCACCGTGCGCAGGGAACCCGCAAGGGAGCCGGCGGCCGTGCCGGGCAGGTGGTCGGTGACGGCCCGGATGGGCGCGAAGATCGCCGCGACGCCGCGCAGCAGGTTCTCCACTACCAGCACCCACACCAGGCCCAGGCCCACCGCCAGCGCGGGACCCCGGGCGACCGCCCCGATCAGCGCGCCCGCCAGCGTCCACATGCCCAGAATGGCGGCGCCGGAACCGATTCCGAGCAGCATCCGGCCGGCCGAGGGCAGCGCCAGGGACTGGCCCTGGGAGCCGGCGATGAGCGCGGCCACGCCGGTGTCGATCACGAAGGCGGCCAGCACCAGCGCGACCACCGTCACCGCCAGGCTCAGCACCACCGCGCCGATCACGTGCACCCGCGAAGGCCCTTGTGTGAGTGCTGTTTTCCAGCTGCCCCAGCCGTAGCCGCTGCCCACGGCGAGCGCGCCCAGCACCAGCATGAGCGCCCCGCCGAACATGGCCATGCCCTGCGTGAACACCTCCGGCACGGCCGCGGGCAGCATCTGCTGCAGGAGCAGCTCACGCGGCAGGCCGTTGGACATGCGGGTGGTGCTGCCGGTGGTGTAGGCGAGGTAGTTGAACAGGTAGGCGAAGGTGAGATTCAACAGGATCCAGGTGCCGAGCACGATCCAGAAGGCCGGCCACTTGCGCAGCCGCAGCAGTTCGGCCCGGGTGCTGGCCAGTAGGTCGGTCATTTCGCCGTCTCCGTCATCTCGAAAAAGACTTCTTCCAAGGACTTTTCGTCGGTGCGCAGCTCGAGCAGCTCCGCGCCCGCCTCGATGACCGCGCGCGCCACCACGGGGGCGATGGCGGCCCCGGCGTCGACGCGAATACCGTTGGCGGTCACCAGCGCCGACCGCTCCCCCACCACCGCGCGCACCGCCGGGAAGGCCACCTCCAGTGGCTCCGCGCGCACCAGAAGCGAGGCCGTGCCGCGCAATTCGCGCACCGTCGACTCGACCAGCAGTCGCCCGGCGGAGATGACGCCGACGCGATCACAGATCTCCTGCACCTCGCTGAGCAGGTGGCTGGACAGCACCACGGTGTGCCCGTCGGCGGCGAGTCCTGTGATGAGCTCGCGCATCTCGGCCATGCCCGCCGGATCCAGGCCGTTGGTGGGTTCGTCGAGAATCAACAGGTCGGGGCGGCCGAGCAGGGCGGCCGCGACACCGAGACGCTGCTTCATGCCGAGCGAATAGGTGCGGAACCGGTCCTTGCCGCGGGCGCTGAGGGCCACCCGGTCCAGGGCGTCGGCGACCGCGTCGTCGCCGACACCCCGGTAACGGGCCAGGACGCGCAGGTTGTCCCGGCCCGACAGGTAGGGGTAGAAGCCTGGGCCCTCGATGAGAACGCCGGTGCGGCGCAAGGTTTCCGGGTCGCCGGGTTGCCGCCCGAGCACGGCCGCGCCGCCGGACGACGGGCGGATGAGACCGACCAGCATGCGCAGCGTGGTGGTCTTGCCCGCGCCATTGGGGCCCAGGAAACCGTAGATCTCACCGCGGCGGACGCTCATGCTCACGGCGTCCACGGCGGTGTGGGAGCCGTAGCGCTTGGTCAGCCGATCGGTGACGACGACCGCGGTCGGTGCGTCAGGCCCGGAGGAGCCGCTCCGCCTCTCCGCGCTTGCCTGCGTAACCATGGAGGGCCCGCGGCGGCCGCCATCGGATACTGCTTCGTTCATGGGCTCAACGATCCGCCGCCGCGCACGGGAAAAAATCCGTCGCAACGCGCGATCCGGCGTACGTATCTGGACGTATTTGGCCGCGACACAGTGCCGCTGCCCGCAGACGGCGCTACGGTGCAGCTATGGACACACGCGGGGGAAGGCTCTGGCGGCGCGACGTGCTCCCGGCGCTGGCGGTGGGGGCGATACAACTCGGCTTCGGGACCTTGGCCAATCATCACCAGACGGTGGTGCGCCAGCTCGATGTGTACGGATATGCGCTGCTCATCGCCGGTCCGGCACTGCTGGTACTACGTCGGCGCCGCCCGCTGGAAGTGTTCTATGCGACGCTGGCCGTGGCGGTCGCGTACCTACTGCTCGGTTACGGCTACGGGCCGATCTTCCTCTCGCTCATCGTCGCCTTCCTGACCGCAGCTGTCGTCGAATCCCGTTGGTACACCTATCCGTTCGTGGCCGTGGGCTACCTGCTCATGGTGTGGCCGGTGCCCGGCTGGCGCGGGTACCACACCGGTACCTGGCAGGAATTCGGTTTGCTCGCCTGGCTTTTCGTGCTCGGCGCGGCGGCCGAGGGCATCCGGCAGCGACGCGCCGCCGTCATCGCCCGGCGGCAGCGCGGCGAGGCGGCCCGCCGCGAGGAACAGGCCGACCGCGAACGCGAACAGGCCCAGCGCGCACTGGAATCGGCCGAGCGGGAACAGCGGGTCACCGAGGAGCGCCTGGCCATCGCGCGCGAACTGCACGACGTGCTCGCGCACAGCCTCTCCCTGATCAATGTGCAGTCCTCGGTCGCGCTGGAACTGCTCGACCGCAAGCCCGAACAGGCCGCCACCGCGCTGGCCGCCATCAAATCCGCCAGCAAGGACGCGCTCGGTGAGGTGAACGCGCTGTTGCGCTCCATTCGCGGCGGCACCGCCACCGTGACCGCGCCGACCGCACCCACCATCGGCATCACCGACCTCGACAAGCTCACCGGACCGGCCCGTGCCGCCGGGCTGGAGGTGCACACCATGGTGACCGGTGGGCCGCGACGGCTGCCGGCCGTGGTCGACGTGGCCGCCGCCCGCATCGTGCAGGAGTCGCTCACCAATGTGGTGCGGCACGCGCCCGGCGCGAGCGTGCTCGTCACCGTGCACTACGCCGCCGAGCGGCTGCAGCTCACCATCGACAACACCCGGCCCACCCGCCAGCCCGCGCCGCAGTCGCCGGCCGGCGGCCACGGCATCACCGGCATGACCGAACGCGCCCACGCCCTGGGCGGGCAACTGTCCGCAGAACCGAAGGCCGACGGCGGATTTCGGGTGAAGGCCCGGCTGCCCACCCACCTCGTGCGGAACGAACCGATTGCGTGAGCACGGAATTGGAGGACGCGTCATGCCCATCCGGGTGGTGATCGCCGATGATCAGGCGCTGGTGCGAGCGGGCTTCGTCGCACTGCTCGGCGCGCAGGAGGACGTCGAGGTGGTGGGCGAGGCCGACAATGGCGCCCAGGCCCTCGACCTGGCCCGCGAACTCGTGCCCGATGTCGTACTCATGGACATCCGCATGCCGGTGCTGGACGGCCTCGCCGCCACCCGCGCCATCGCCGCCGATCCGGTCCTCGCCGCGGTGCGGGTCGTCGTCCTGACCACCTTCGAACTCGACGAATACGTCTTCGAGGCCATGCGTTCCGGCGCCACCGGATTCCTCGTCAAACACACCGAACCCGCCGACCTGGTCAAGGCCGTGCGGGTGGTCGCGGGCGGTGACGCGCTGCTCTCCCCCAGCGTCACCAAGCGCCTGGTCGCCGAATTCGCCGCGCACGCCAAACCCGCACCCGCGGCCGAATTCTCGGAACTCACCGACCGCGAACGCGAGGTCATGATCCTGGTCGCCGAGGGCCTCACCAATGCCGAGATCGCCGACCGGCTCTACATGAGCCCCGCCACCGCCCGCACCCACGTCAGCCGGATCCTGGTGAAGCTGGGTGCGCGTGACCGCACCCAGCTGGTCGTCATGGCCTACGAATCGGGCCTGGTCAGGCCGGGCTGGCAGTAGCGCCGAACTCGGCGGCCGCCGGAATCACCTCGCGGCCGAGCACATCCAGGGCCGTGAGGTCGTCAACGCCCGCCACCCGGCCGATGACGAGGTCGATCCCCATGCCCGCCAGCCACTTCAGCTGCCCCAGCACCTGGCCGACGCCCCCTCCGTCCGGGCCGGGATCGAAGGCGAAGACACAGCTCTTGCGGATGTCGCGCGGATCGCGGCCGATCTCCACGCACATCCGGTCCAGCAGCGCGATCTTGGCTGGCAAGTCCGGGCCCGGGCGCAGGCTCGCCACATCCGCGTAGCGCGCCACCAGCGGCAGCGTGCGGCGCTCGCCGTCCCCGCCGACGAGTATCGGCGGATGCGGCCGATACGCGCCCTGCGGCGAATTCCGCACGGCCTGCGGCGCGTTCAGCGGACGCTCCACCTGAAAGTGCCTGCCGGGCACGGGTTCCGAAGCGCCCCGCTCATCGGTCCACATGGCCAGGCAGATCCGCAGCGCCTCGTCCAGCATCTCGTAGCGGTCGCGCAGCGGCGGGAACGGCAGGCCGTAGCCCTCCACATCACCCGTGGAGGTCCCCGCACCGATCCCCAGCCAGGCCCGGCCGCCGGACAGCACATCCAGGGTGGTGACCAGCTTCCCGAGCATGGCCGGATGCCGATAGTGCACCCCCGACACCAGTGCGGTCAGCTCCACCCGCGAGGTGTGGGCCGCGATGAACGACAGCGTCGAATACGCCTCCAGCACATTCTGTTCCACATGGCCCAGCCACGGGCTCTGCCAGAGATGGTCACCCACCGCGATGACCGAGAACCCACCGTCCTCGGCCGTGCGGACCACCTCCGCCAGCCGCGATCCGATCCGTTCCGAAGGGGTGTCCAAGGCGAAGTTCGTCAGATGCAATCCGAGTTCCATGACTCCACCCTCCGCCCGGCGGCGGCGCGAAACATCCGTCCGCAGACCACATCCCGGCTACGCCTCGGCGCGTAGTCAGTGCGCGGCCCCGAGCGCCAGCCCGCGCCGGATGGCCCGTTCCACCGGTGAATACGCGCCGTCCGGGCGGTCCAGCACGCACGGCTCGCGCAGCAGCAGCGGCGGCTGGGCCATGAACTTCGGGCGGCCGACGCGATTGGGCTGGGCGGCGTGCACCAGGAAGGGATGGCAGAGGTAGACATCGCCGGCTCGGCCGGTCGCGACCGCCTCGGGGAGATCGGCCGTGGCGGTGTAGAACTCGTGGAGGTCGAACATGGTGGTACCCGCCTCGCCGAACGGCTCCAGTACCGGCGCCAGCCGCAGGTGCGAGCCGACCCGGATACGCGTCGGGGCGTCATCGACGCCGACATCGGAGAACAGGAACAACATCAGCAGGGCGCGGCCCTTGGAGTGGATGTTCACGCGCCAGCTCAGGTAGTCGTCGCGGGCGGCATCGCCGGGAAAGCTCACGTCGACGTGCCAGCCGTCGTCGCCCGGCGGCTCCGGGCTGGGGAATCGAATCGGCCAGCTGCCCAAGGTTTTCCGAGGAAACCAGCGGCCGGGACCGGCCAGCTGATCGAAGGCGGCGAGCAGCGGCGGCGCGGTGACCGCCTGCGCGAAGGGCTCCTGGGCGTGGTCCCACAGCCGGATGACCGGCTGGGTCCAGGTCGACGGATCCTCCGGGTCGCAACCGGTTGCGCGCCAGAGGATCTCGCGGCCCGCGGCGGCCGTCTCGGCGGAGAAGGCGCCCTCGACCTTCACGAATCCCTCGGTGATGAAGTCCTCGATCTGTGTCTCGGAGAGCATGCTGCCGCCCTTTCCGCGCCCGGTCCCTCCGGACAGCTATCCGAGCATGGGCGATACCAGGATCGCGCCGCCACCGAATTTCTCGCCCGGGCAAACGAAAAGCCCCGCCCTCCCGAAGGAGAACGGGGCTTTCGTTGTCGCTGAGGCCCTACTCGCCCGAGGCGGAGGCCGGAGCCTCACCCGCGAGGGCGGCGACCGGCTTGTCCTCGACGCCGGAGTCCGACTTCTTGGTCAGCTTGGCCCTCGGCGTGAACGTGAACTTGGCGTTCTCGCCCTGGCCTTCGCCGTCCCAGCCCTCGACGTCCACCACCACGACCTGACCGGCTCCCAGTTCGCCGAAGAGGATCTTCTCCGACAGCTGGTCCTCGATCTCGCGCTGAATGGTGCGACGCAGCGGGCGGGCGCCCAGGACCGGGTCGAAACCGCGCTTGGCCAGCAGGCTCTTGGCCTGTTCGGTCAGCTCGATCTCCATGTCCTTGTTCTTCAGCTGGTTGGCGACGCGGCCGATCATCAGGTCGACCATCTGGATGATCTGGTCCTGAGTGAGCTGGTGGAACACGATCACGTCGTCGATACGGTTGAGGAACTCGGGCCGGAAGTGCTTCTTCAGCTCGTCGTTGACCTTGAGCTTCATCCGCTCGTAGTTCGAGCCCTCGTTGTTGGACTGCGCGAAGCCCAGACCCACGGCCTTCGAGATGTCCGAGGTACCGAGGTTCGAGGTGAAGATCAGCACCGTGTTCTTGAAGTCGACCGTGCGACCCTGACCATCGGTTAGGCGGCCGTCCTCGAGGACCTGCAACAGGGTGTTGTAGATCTCCTGGTGCGCCTTCTCGATCTCGTCGAACAGCACCACCGAGAACGGCTTGCGGCGCACCTTCTCGGTGAGCTGGCCGCCCTCCTCGTAGCCCACGTAGCCCGGAGGGGCACCGAACAGGCGCGAGGCGGTGAAGCGGTCGTGGAACTCGCCCATGTCGATCTGGATGAGCGCGTCGTCCTCGCCGAACAGGAAGTTCGCCAGCGCCTTCGACAGCTCGGTCTTACCGACACCGGACGGACCGGCGAAGATGAACGAGCCCGACGGACGCTTCGGGTCCTTCAGACCGGCGCGGGTGCGGCGGATGGCCTTGGACACGGCCTTGACCGCGTCCTCCTGGCCGATGATCCGCTTGTGCAGCTCGTCCTCCATGCGGAGCAGACGGGTGGTCTCCTCCTCGGTGAGCTTGAACACCGGGATACCGGTCCAGTTGGCCAGCACCTCCGCGATCTGCTCGTCGTCGACCTCGGCCACGACGTCCAGATCGCCGGAGCGCCACTGCTTTTCGCGCTCGGCCCGCTTGGCGACGAGCTGCTTCTCCTTGTCGCGCAGACGCGCGGCCTTCTCGAAGTCCTGCGCGTCGATCGCGGACTCCTTCTCCCGGCGCGCCTCGGCGATCTTGTCGTCGAACTCGCGCAGGTCCGGCGGCGCGGTCATCCGGCGGATGCGCATGCGCGCACCGGCCTCGTCGATGAGGTCGATCGCCTTGTCCGGCAGGAAGCGGTCGTTGATGTAGCGATCCGCGAGGGTAGCGGCAGCGACGAGAGCGCCATCGGTGATCGAAACCCGGTGGTGCGCCTCGTAGCGGTCGCGCAGACCCTTGAGGATGTTGATGGTGTGCTCGACCGTCGGCTCGCCCACCTGGACCGGCTGGAACCGGCGCTCCAGGGCGGCGTCCTTCTCGATGTACTTGCGGTACTCGTCGAGGGTGGTGGCGCCGATGGTCTGCAGCTCACCACGAGCCAGCTTGGGCTTCAGGATCGAGGCCGCGTCGATCGCGCCCTCGGCCGCGCCCGCACCCACCAGGGTGTGCAGCTCGTCGATGAACAGGATGATGTCGCCGCGGGTGTTGATCTCCTTGAGCACCTTCTTCAGGCGCTCCTCGAAATCACCGCGGTAGCGGCTGCCCGCGACCAGGGAACCCAGGTCGAGGGTGTACAGCTGCTTGTCCTTGAGCGTCTCCGGCACCTCGCCGTTGACGATGGCCTGGGCGAGACCCTCCACGACGGCGGTTTTACCGACGCCGGGCTCACCGATCAGGACCGGGTTGTTCTTGGTACGGCGGCTCAGCACCTGCATCACGCGCTCGATTTCCTTCGAGCGGCCGATGACCGGGTCGAGCTTGCCCTCGAGGGCGGCCTGGGTCAGGTTGCGACCGAACTGGTCCAGCACCAGCGAGGTGGACGGGGTGCCCTGCTCGCCGCGCGAACCGGAACCCTCGACCGGCTCCTTGCCCTGGTAACCCGACAGCAGCTGGATGACCTGCTGGCGCACCCGGTTCAGGTCCGCGCCCAGCTTGACCAGCACCTGCGCCGCGACGCCCTCACCCTCGCGGATCAGGCCGAGCAGAATATGCTCGGTGCCGATGTAGTTGTGCCCGAGCTGCAGCGCCTCGCGCAGCGACAGCTCCAGCACCTTCTTGGCGCGCGGGGTGAACGGAATGTGGCCGGACGGGGCCTGCTGGCCCTGACCGATGATCTCCTCGACCTGCGAACGCACACCCTCCAGCGAGATGCCAAGGGACTCCAGCGACTTCGCCGCGACGCCCTCGCCCTCGTGGATCAGGCCCAGCAGGATGTGCTCGGTGCCGATGTAGTTGTGGTTGAGCATCCGGGCCTCTTCTTGGGCCAGGACAACGACCCGCCGCGCGCGGTCGGTGAACCTCTCGAACATCGCTCCCTCACTCTCCTGCTCCGCCATCACTGGCATCCGGCGCTTCAGACCCTGTGCTGCCCTTCTGGTCGCCAGCCTGCCATGAAGCCCTGGGGTTGCATCCCCCGACTCCACTCTAGTTGCCGGGGGTCACGCACGTCGTCCGTCCACCCTATTGCGAACCGGCGACAGTACGACTCATTCAGTCATAACGGGGCAGTTGCGCGGGCCGTTTCCGAATCGGCTACGCCCACAGCGAACAGTCGCGTTCGAGGCTCCTCAGTCGCCGGTGACGGGCGGGACGAACTCGCACGGCACCGGCTGGGCATGCTCCGGATCGAGCGCGTTGAGGGCCATCATGGCCGCGCGGCGACTGCCGGCGATGGCCATGTGATCGGAGAAGTCGACAGGGCAACCGTCCTGCATCAGATCATTGGTGACGTTCGGGGCCGGGACCAGCGCGATGGCGGGCCACACCGCCTCGTCGAAGTTGGAGGCCAGGTTGGTGTAGGTGACCGACGGGTCGTAGACGCCGTCGGCGTTCAGGGCATTCATGAACGAGGAGTTGCCGAGCATCTCCGGGCACGCCTGGCACACGACGCCCATCGCGGCGAGGTTGTCCACCTGGTCGGCGCTCGCGCCGAGCTGCCGCCCGAAGGCGCGCACGACGTTCATCTGGTCGCCGAAGATGCCCAGCCACGGGGGTGCGATGGCCACGAAGCGGTTGACCTTGCCCGAGCCGCCGAGCCGCTTGATGTAGTACTCGCCGACCGTGTTGCCCTGCGAGTGGGCGACGAAGTCGACCTGCGCCGCACCGGTCGCGGACAGCACGCGGCTCACAAAGGCGCCCAGCTGCGCGGCGCTCTCGGGGATCGGCTTCATACCGCCCAGCGCGGACAGCGGCCACGGCACGTCGAGGGCGCCGTAGGTCAGCGCGTAGACGCAGTAGCCCTGGTTGGCGAGCAGCGGCGCGTAGGCGCCCCAGTTGGTCTGCGCACCGCCCGCGGTGCCGTGCACGAGGACCACCGGATCCGGGTGCGCCGCACTGGGTTTGCAGGACCAGTCATTGGCGCCGGGCAGCGAGCCACCGGGATTGGTGAGCTCGTTGGGGATGCCCGCGAAGAAGTTGAAAGTGACCGGGTATTCCGCTCGGGCGGTACCGCTCGCACCGATCCACAAGACCGCCAGAACCGCCATGACCAGCAGTGATCCCGGTGTTCCACGCCTGGGCATCCTTCGCATGTTCCCTCCCGAATTAGAACGCGTTCGGCATACCTAATCAGGAAACAAGCACGAGCGATGGATTACTGGCGGGTAAGTTCTGAAACCGGTTTCAGTACCGGAAAACGGCGGCGACCGGGCCCCGCAGGCGGCTTGTGAGGCCGCATCCGGGGTCCCGGCCACCGCCGGAATCGGACCGAACTACTGCTGACCGGAGATGAATCCGGACTGAGCCGGGAAAGGCCGCTGCGCCGGTGCGGACCACCCCGCCGGAGTCGAGTACGCGCCCGGCGCCGGCGGAAAGCCCGGCTGCGCGACGGTGGCGACCGCGGCGGCCGCGCTCGCCTTGGCATGCTGCACGCCGGCCACGAACAGCGCGCCCGTCAGCACCAGGAACGCCAGCGTGTGGAGCACCGCGCGGACGATATTCCAAGCCACCCATGAGCTTTCGAACTGCGAGCGCACCGCCGCCAGATCCGGGATCTGCCCGACGTCACCGGCATTGGCCAGTTGATTGTTGAGCGGCACGTTCAGGCCCGAGGTGACACAGAACGCGATCACATTGAGGGCCAGCGCGACCCCGATCCAGATCAGCGTGGTGCGGTTGTCCTTGCCCAGGTGCAGAGCCGCGGCCAGCACGGTGAAGCCGACCGTGCCCATGAATCCGAGCATGAACCACGGATTGATGATGACCACGTTGATCTTCTGCATGACATCGATGAAGGTGCGGTCGTCGGACTGGCCCAGGGCCGTCATCACCGAGGTCGCGTAGGCGTAGAACACCCCGGCGATCAGTCCGGTGGTCAGCGTCGCCGCCACCAGCACGGCGGTGCGAAATGCGAACATGGTTCTCTCCTGACTGGATCTGCCACCCGTGTTCTTCCCGGGCGATCGACTACATCCAGTCAATCGCCGGCGGGCACGGAAACCCATGGCTCAGAAGCTCGCACGCATGCGCAGGGGTCCAACAGGCACGGGCAGTACCAGGATCGGCGAATCAGAGGTCGCGTTCGGAGATGACGCCGGACTGCATGGCCAGGTTGGCGAGGCGGACCCGCTTCTGGTTCTGCGGGAGGTCCTCGACACCGAACTTCGCGAACAGCGCGCGGAGGTGGGTCTTGATCGCGTCGACGCTGAGGAAGAGTTCCGCCGCGATCTGCTGGTTGGAGGCGGGTGAGGCGAACCCATCATTGCTCCGCAGCGGCCGGCAGAGCGCGATCAATACCGACCGCTGGGTTTCGGTGAGCGAGCGCAGCGTCGGCAGCCCGCCGGTGGAGGTCTGCGTGACATCGCCTGCGGCGCCGCTGAAGTCGTGGAAGGTGACCCGAGAGGTGCCCATCCGGATGACGTCCCCGGGCTGCAGGCGATGACGGCCGACCAGGCGGTCCCCGTTGACGAAAGTGCCGTTGCGGGAAAGGCCGTCGTCGACGATGGTCCAGTGCGCGCCCAGGTACTCGGCGGTGGCGTGCAGCCGCGACACCTCGACATCCCAGAACAGGGACAGGTCGGCCTGAGGCGATCGCCCGATGGTGATTCGCGGCTGGTCCGGGGACAGCATCAGCTCATGCTGACGTCCCTCTTGATCCTTGACCCGGAGGAAGGAACCGTGGAAAGCGGTCACTGCGCCGATACCTCTTCTCTACTTCCAGCCAGTGACATCGTCCGCACGTTTCAATGGTGCCTGGCCTCCCCGGCACTAGCAAGATCGCAGTCGATCCTCCGGTTATACGCAAAGCGTATGAAGAAAACCACTGCCGCCCGGGCACGCACGAAACACCCGGACGGCAGTCGAATCGGCGACTAGTCGGACAACTAGTTCTTAGCAGCGGCCTTGTTGTAAGCCTCGGTGATGTCAGCGGAGATACGACCACGAGCGGACACCTTGTGACCATTCCGGCGCGCCCATTCGCGAATGGCCGCGCTTTGTTCGCGATCGATCGACACCCGGTTCTTCGGGCCCGCGGCCGGAGCACCGGCCACCTTGGTACGACGCCGGCCACTCACGCGCCGAGCGGCCGAAACCCAACTGTCCAGACCCTCCCGCAGCTTGGCCGCATTCTCCGTCGACAAGTCGATCTCGTACGAGACGCCATCGATTGCGAACTCGATGGTCTCGTCCGCGATGGACTCACCGTCGACATCGTCGATCAAGCTAACGGTGACCTTCTTTGCCATGAGATGAACGTCCTCTCGAAATCGTGCGACCCGCATAGTCAGGCCGATTACCCGACGCCAGAATACCGCTAATTCCGATAGTCCCAGAACAGGGCCCGGAAATGCAATCCGGAGAACTATCGGGCTACCGGACGCACAATTGGAAAGAGTATCGTTTCCCGGATTCCCAGGCCAGTCAGGGCCATCAGCAAACGGTCGATACCCATACCCGTTCCGGTTGTGGGAGGCATACCGTGCTCCATCGCGGTGAGGAAGTCCTCGTCCAGACGCATGGCCTCCTCGTCACCGGCCGCGGCCAAACGCGCCTGATCCATGAAACGGTCCCGCTGGATCACCGGATCCACGAGTTCGGAATAGCCGGTGGCCAGTTCGAAGCCACGCACGTACAGGTCCCACTTCTCGGTAACCCCGGGCTTGCTCCGATGCTGGCGCGTCAGCGGCGATGTCTCGACCGGGAAGTCCCGTACGAAAGTCGGCGCGTACAGCTTGTCACCGTAGACGTGCTCCCACAGTTCCTCGACCAGTTTGCCGTGCCCGTAGCCCTTGCCCTCCGGAATTTCCAGACCGACCCGGTCCGCGAGTGCCAGCAATTCCTCGACCGACGTTTCCGGGGTGACCTCGGTACCGATCGACTCCGACAGCGATGGGTACATCTCCACCGTCGCCCACTCGCCGGACAGATCGTATTCGGTGCCGTCGGCGAGCGTCACGACCTGCGTGCCGTAGACCTCCTGCGCGACTTCCTGGATCAATTCCCGCATCATCGTGGCGGAATCGTCGTAGGTGCCGTACGCCTCGTAGGTTTCCAGCATTGCAAACTCGGGCGAATGGGTCGAGTCCGCGCCCTCGTTGCGGAAGTTCCGGTTGATCTCGAAGACCTTCTCGATGCCGCCGACCACGCAACGCTTCAGGAACAGCTCCGGAGCGATGCGCAGGAACAACTCCATATCGAGCGCGTTCGAGTGCGTGGCGAACGGACGGGCCGCGGCGCCGCCGTGAATGGTCTGCAGCATCGGGGTCTCGACCTCGAGGAAACCTCTGCGCTCCAACGCATTTCGCAGCGCCCGCACGGCCGCGACGCGGGTGCGGGCCATCTCGCGGGCCTCCGGGCGCAGGATCAGGTCGACATAGCGCTGGCGGACGCGCGACTCCTCGCCCATCTCCTTGTGGGCCACCGGCAGCGGGCGCAGCGACTTCGCCGCCATCTCCCACGTATCGGCCATCACACTCAATTCGCCCGTGCGCGAGGCGATCACCTCGCCGTGCACGTACACGAAGTCACCCAGGTCGACATCGGACTTCCAGGCCGCCAGCGACTCCGCGCCGACGCCATTGAGGCTGATCATCGCCTGCAGCTTGGTGCCGTCGCCCTCCTGCAGGGTGGCGAAACACAGTTTGCCGGTATTTCGGACGAAAATGACGCGCCCCGCAATCCCGACCGTCTGACCGGTCTGGGTATCGGCCGCCAGATCCGGGTACGCCTCGCGAATTTCACCGAGGGTGTGGGTGCGGTTCACCACCACCGGATAGGCCTCACGGCCCTCCTGGAGCAACCGCTCGCGCTTCTCGCGGCGAATCCGCATCTGCTCGGGAACGTCATGCTCCACGGGGGCCGCCGCGGCACGCTTTTGCCCAGCAGGAACGGGGTTGCTCGAGGGAGAAGGAGGAGTGGAGGTGCTCACGGGTCTCAAGACTATCCTGCGGCGGAATTTCTTTTTTCCGCCGCCTCCCCGCCGCTTCGGCTACAGCCAGGCGAGGGTCGCGACCTCGCGTTCGAAGTGCGGGGCAGTGGCCGCGGCGGTCAGCAGGCCCGCCGCTTTCAAGGCCTGATATCCGCCCTCGAGGTCGGTGGCGCGGCGCAGGCCCAGCTGTTGCAGGGAGGCGGCGGCCAGGCTCGAGGTGTATCCCTCCGAGCAGACGATGATCCATTCCATGTCGTGGTGCTCGGCCATGGCCAGACGCGCGGAACTCGACGGATCCAAACGCCATTCCAGGACATTTCGCTCGATCACCAGCGCGCCCGGCAGGGTGCCCTCGCGCATCCGCTGCGCCTGCGGGCGAATATCCACCAGAATCGCGCCGCGTGCGATGGCCTGCGGGATTTCGATCGGAAGCAGGCGACGCAGCTGCCCGCGGGCCTGGGCGAGCATGCCGTCGATCGTCATGTGGGTCATTCGAGTTCGCCTTCGGGCTGGTCGGTGAGGACGGAACGGGTGCGCCGCAGGGTGCCGTGGCCGGTGACCTCGTAATAGGACATGGCCGTCAGCGGCGGGGAATAGGCGTGCACGCTCAGAGTCGGATTCAGCGGGCCGGTGATACCGGCCTCCGCCTCGGGGGCACGCACCACGTCGTGCACCCAGCCGAGCGGGAAAGAGGCCTGATCACCCGCGGTGAGGGTGCGGCGGCGCAGGTCCCGGCCGTTCCAGCGATATTCCGACAGCGCGCCGGAGAGCACGGTCAGCGCTCCCAGCGAGCCGGCGTGGTCGTGCAGTTCGGTGTACTTGCCCTCGACCCAGCTGATCAGCCAGATGTCCACCTCGTCATCGGCGACAAGCCTTGTGGCCCAGCGGTTTTCGGTGGGCCACAGGCCGCCGTCGGGCAGCAGGTGGTCGTAGCGGCCCTCCAGCACGTCCTGGGCGCCCTCATCGGTCAGGCGCAGCAGGTCGGCCGGACGCAGCCGGGTCGGCAGGGCGGAGGCGGTGGCCCGCTCGGTGACCTCGGGCAGGAGCGGCGAGGCGGCGGCGCGGGTATCGACAGGGAGGGAGAAAACAGAGGAACGCATGAGCGAAACTCCAAGAAGTGTGTTTGTGGCCGGGGGCTATACGAAGCCTCGACGACCGTCGAGGCGAATCAGCCTCGACAACACTCCTGGGTGCTCACGCGGAAATACACGTCGGCGAGTCTAACAGCGGTTCGCCGGGAATCACCAGGGGCTCCCGGCGACGACTGCGTCACTTTTATTCCAGCCGGTCTGTTCAGGGCCGGGCGGCGCTGGGCTCGGGCCGGGTCCGGCGCTGCTGATTGCGCTCGTAGACCAGGCGCAGGCCGTCCAGTGTCAGATGCGGCTCGTGATGCTCGATGGTCTCCGACTCCGGCACGATCAGCGGCGCGGTCGCGCCCGTCGCCACCACCGCCACATCGTCGCCGGAGAAGGCGTCGATATCGCGAATGCGATCGATCAGGCCGTCCACCAGGCCCGCGAATCCGAAAATGGCGCCCGACTGCAGGCACTCCATGCTGTTCTTGCCCACCACCGACCGCGGGCGGGTGAGTTCCGCGCGGCGCAGCGCACTGCGGGCGATCAGCGCCTCGGTGGAAATCTCCACCCCGGGCGCGATACTGCCGCCGAGGAATTCCCCCTTGGCCGACACCAGATCCACACAGATGGCCGTCCCGAAATCCACCACGATGGCCGGCGAGCGGAAACGGTGATATGCCGCAAGACAATTCACGATGCGGTCCGCACCGACCTCCTTGGGATTGTCCACCAGCAGCGGAATACCCGTGCGCACACCGGGTTCCACCAGCACGTGCGGGACATGAGCCCAATAGCGGGACAGCATTTCACGCAGCTCGCGCAGCACCGGCGGCACCGTGGACAGCGCCGCGACGCCCACCACCTGTTCGGCGTCCGCGCCGATCAGGCCGCGCACCTGCAGCGCGAACTCGTCCGCGGTCAGCAGCGGATTGGTGTGCATCCGCCAGTGCCGCACCAGCTTCGCGTGGTCTCCGCTGCCGGAGAACAGGCCCAGCTCGATGCTGGTGTTGCGGACATCGATGGTCAGCAGCATGGCCCGCCGCTCAGGCCAGCGAGAGCGAACGCGGCGAGATCAGGTCGGACCCCTCCGGGGCGTGCGCCGGATCGGTGCCCAGCTCGACCGGGCGATTGCGCTCGTCGACGAAGACCACGTTCGGGGCGTAGTTCTTCAGCTCGGCCTCGTCCATCATGCCGTAGGCGATCAGGATGACCAGGTCGCCGGGATGCACGAGATGCGCTGCGGCGCCGTTGATTCCGATCACGCCGGAACCGCGCTCGCCGGCGATCACATAGGTCTCGAGGCGGGCCCCGTTGGTGATGTCGACAATGCTCACCTTCTCGCCCTCGAGCAGGTCGGCGGCATCGAGCAGGTCCTGGTCCACGGTCACCGAACCCACGTAGTGCAGATCGGCGTGAGTCACCGTGGCGCGGTGGATCTTCGACGTCATCATGGTGCGCAACATCGTCGTCGCCTTCCTAGAGAGCTGCCTGGGCAGGCTGATCGGGGGCAGTGGGGTGGCCATCGAGCGGCTTGCCGATGGAGACGGGCATGTTGTCGATCAGGCGGGTGGTACCGACCCGGGCCGCGACCAGCAGCCGGGCATTGCCGGTCGGCCACTGCTCGGAGAAGTCCGCACCCCGCAGGGCCAGATAGTCGACCTGGATGTCCGGCGCGAGATCCAGCACCGACTGCGCGGTCTCCAGCACGGCCTCCGGACCCCGGCCCGCCGCGTGCCGGCCGGCCAGCAGCGCCGCCGACAGGGTGGTGGCCAGCTCGCGCTCCGCCGCGCTCAGGTAGCGGTTGCGGGAGGACTTGGCCAGACCGTCCGCCTCACGGACGGTCGCCGCCGGCACGATCTTCACGTCCATGTTCAGATCGACGACCATCTGCCGGATCAGCGCCAGCTGCTGGTAGTCCTTCTCGCCGAAGAACGCCTCGTGCGGCATGCAGATATTGAAGAGTTTCGACACCACGGTCAGCACACCGGAGAAGTGACCCGGGCGGGTCGCGCCCTCGAGGATGTCGCCGTAGGGACCGGCCTGCACCGTGGTGCGGGTGCCGAACGGGTACATGTCCTGGGCGCTCGGCGCGAACACCAGCTCCACGCCCTCGCCGCGCAGCAGTTCCACATCCGCGTCCAGGGTGCGCGGGTACTTGTCGAGATCCTCGTTCGCGCCGAACTGCAGCGGGTTCACGAAGATCGACACGATGACCGTCGTGTTGGTCAGCTTCGCCAGCCGCACCAGTTCCAGATGGCCCTCGTGCAGCGCGCCCATGGTCGGCACCAGCGCGACCCGGCGGCCCACCGACCGCAGCGCCTTCACGACCTTGGTCATGACGGCCGGATCATGCAGCACGGTCAGCTCGCCGCGCTTGTACGTGCCAATCAGCTTGGGGTCCATGGGCGTCAGTGTCCTTTCTCCAGCAGATCGATCAGGGCGGGATTGGTCTTGGCGCGCTCGGCCGAACGCAGCGACAGGGCGCGATAGCCCGCGGCCAGCCGGGGATTCAAGGCTTCGAGAGCGTCCAGATGCGCGGCCACCGCGGCCACATCGCCGCGCGCCACCGGACCCGTCAACGCGGCCGGACCGCGGCGCAGGGCATTGTCGAGGGCGGCCGAGGCCAGCGGCGCGAGCATGCGCTCGGCCAGGCCGTTCGGCTGATCGTCGACCGTCTGCTGACCCAGCAGACCCGGACCGGACAGCGCGGCGCGCAATGCCTCGACCGCATCCACGATCAAGGTCACCAGATGGTTGCTGCCATGTGCGAGAGCCGCGTGATAGAGGGTGCGGTTCTCCTCCGCGACCCGCACCGGCTCACCGCCCATCTCGATCACCAGCGACTGCCCGATGGCATAGCCGATGTCGTCGGCGGCGGTCACGCCGAAGCAGGCATTGGCCAGGCGGGCCACATCCTCGTCGTGTCCCGTGAACGTCATGGCCGGATGAATCGCCAGCGGCAGCGTGCCCAGCGCGGTCAGCGGCGCCAGCACGCCGACCCCGTTCGCACCGGAAGTGTGCACCACGATGGTGCCCGCGCGCACCGCGGTCGCGGCCGCCAAACCCGCGACCAGACCCGGCAGTTCACTGTCCGGCACCGCGAGAATCAGCAGCTCACTGCGGGCGGCCACCTCCTCGGCGGGCAGGATGCGGGAATCCGGCAGGCGCGTGGTGGCACGACGCACCGAGGCATCCGAAATCGCGGAAACCCCGAATACGACATGACCGGCACGCTCCAGTGCCACGCCCAGCGCGGATCCGACGCGTCCCGCCGAGACGATTCCCACCGTCAAGCGTGCAGGCGCAGGATCGGTCCCGCAGACATCCTTGTCCGAGGTCACTTTGTCCTCTCGAAAGTCGTTCCAGTCCCGCCTTGCGGGTACCGGACGTTACTCGAGCGAGGATATCGCCGCCGATTCGCCAGAGCTACCCACTGTGGGATAGGCAACTCCCGCGGCTCTCAGGGGCTCCGCCCCCGACCCCCCTCGGGATTCTCGGGGGCCGCTGCCCCCGAACCCCCGCTGACTTGCGGTCAGTTGCTGTTCTCGGACTTGAGATTGGCCATGATCTCGGCGACCGAGAGGCGGTGGGTGCCTTCGGCGTCGGCGTCGTCCTCGGAGCGGCGGCGACGGCGGGCGGTGGCGCGGCCCACCGGGGCCGCGGGGGTGGGGTCGGGGGTCAGGCGCGGGACGGGGCCGGTGGTCGCGGTGCCATCGGCAGTGGCGTTGCCATTGGTGGTACCGCCGTTGGCAGGCGCACTGCCGTCGGCGCGGACACTGCCGGTGGTCGCGGCAATGCCGTTGTCCGCGGGGGCGGATTCGTTGGCGGCCTCCGGGTTCGGGGGCGGGGCGGGTGAATCCGGTTCGGCGGCGGCACGTTCGGCCTCGTAGTCCTGGCGCATGGCGTCGGTGATGATCGACGTCTCGGCGGTGACCGGGTCGTCGAAGGGGGTGGCGAAGGCCGGCGGTTCGGGGTGCGCGGGATCGAACTTGGGGGCCATGCGGGCGCGCGGGTCGTCGTCGTCCTCGGCCTGGTCGGGGGACGACCACGGGTCCCAGGGATCCGCGTCCGGCCAGTTATCGTTCGCCGCCTCGGGGGCCGAACCGGCCTCGCTGCTCGGAAGTTCTTGGACCCGAACGGCATCCGCACGCAGGGCCGGACGTTCGGAGGGCAGATCGCCGTCGAACAGTCGCTGCAGGCTCTCGCGCAGGACCGTGAGTTCGGCACGCAGCGCGGCCATCTCCGCGGCGTCGGCGCCGACCTCGTGACGGACCCGGGTCTCCACGCCGAGCTCGTACTCGCGGCGGGCAGCAACCTCGCGCTCCAGCTGCAGTTGGTAGACCTTCTGGAGATCACCCACTTTCGCCTTGTCGACGGCCGCCTCCCTGCGATAACGGGTGGCGGCGAGCGCGCCGATGGCGGCCGCCCAGAGGGCCGCGACCAGGCCCACCCGGATCAGGTGGAGGTTGTCACTGAAGACCAGGAAAACGCTGGCAACCAGTCCGAGGAGAAGCAGAAAGCCGGTGAAGAACTTTCCCGCATCCTCCCGGCGGCGACGGGAAGCACTGCTACGGGAGGGTGAAACCATGTCCGCCAGCGTAGCTTGATCTCGGGAGTGTGGCCCCCACCTTGGCGATGATCAGTGCCAATCCGTTAGCTACGAAGTAGCTGCCTCATCGGGCGGCTCAATGGGGGCGCGGCAGCAATACTCCAGCCACAGGGCCGCGGCCACCAGGGCCACCCCGCCCAGCAGACCCACCACCGCGCCCGGCGTATCCGAAGCCGCCGCACGCAGATCCGAGCGCTGCATGAGCAGCCACACCAGGAAACCCAGCCAGATCCCGCCCACCAGCGACCCCACCTGCGCCGACGCCTTCGCCAGCGCCACCGCCCGGGCCGCCGTGATCGCATGCAGCTGCCCCGAACCGGGACCGATCCCGTGATTCTCCTTACGCTGCCGAATCACGAAGGCCAGCACCGCCTCGAGCAGCGCCACCGGCAACAGCGAGGCGCCCGAGAACACCGAGATCGGCGGGAAACTCGAATACGCCATATTGGTGGCGACCCAGGCCACGATCGCCGCCAGCAGCACATTCGCACACAGATCGAGAATGCGGGTCGGCTTCACCGCTGCAGCTCCGGCGTCACGGCGTCCAGCCCAGCGTCAGCTCGGTGCGGCGCACCCCGCTCACCTCGGCGGAATCCAAGGCGGACAGCCACTCTCGCAGCGTGCGCAGCGCGCCGGTCGCCTCCAGCTCCGCATCGGGATCGATCTCCAGCCACGGCACCAGCACGAACGCACGATGGTGGGCCTGCGGATGCGGCAGCGTCAGCACCGGATCCAGGCTGCGCACCACCACCCGGCCCTCGCGGCGGCGCGACTCGGCCTGCACCACGTCCACATCGAGAGTGCGTGCGCCCCAGCGGACTTCCCGGATCCGGCCCGCGGCCTGCTCCAGCTCCTGCCCCAGGCGTAGCCAGTCCGAGGGCTCCATGGCCGGATCCTCGGCCACCAGCACCGCATTCAGGTAGTCCTGCTGCGGCACCCCGCCCCACGGCGGGGTCGAGTACACCGACGAGACCGCCACCACGCGCGGGCCCAGCGCCGCCACGACACTGCGCAGATGCGCCAGCCGGTCACCGAGATTGGATCCGATCGACAGGACAACGCGGGTCACCGCTCTACTCCTCCGGTTCGCGACGACGGGACGTGACTACACGGACGTCTTCGAAGGTATGGGGAATCGGCGCGAAAGGCTTGTGCAGCACCACTTCCACGGCCTGGATGCGCGGATCCGCCATCACCTCGTCGGCGATGGCCGAGGCCACCGTCTCGATCAGATCCTTCGGCTCCCCGGCCACGATCTGCACCACCTGCTCGGCCAGCTCGCCGTAGTGGACGGTGTCGGCGATATCGTCCGACTTCGCGGCGGCGGTGAAATCCGTCCACAGCGTCAGATCCACGACGAACTCCTGGCCGTCGCGCTTCTCGAAGTCGAAGACACCGTGATGGCCGAAGACGCGCAGCCCGCGCAATTCGATACGGTCACCGGGCAATTCGATGCGGTCACCCGGTGATCCGGCGCGATGGATGCTCACAGCCGCTCCCCCGTCTCCCGCTCCCGGACATACCGCTCCCGCAGGCGCCGGGCCGCATTGGTGGTCGCGTCGACCACCGCGATGGCGTCCAGCGACGATCGGACATCGTGCACCCGCACACCCCAGGCGCCGTGCTCGGCGGCCAGGGCGGAAATCGTGGCCGTGGCGACCTCGCGGCCGTCCGGCGGGCGCGGGCCCTCGGCATCGGCCAGCAGGCCGCCGAGGAAACGCTTGCGGGAGGCGCCGATCAGGATCGGCAGGCCCGCGTCCATCATCTCGGTCATGCGATAGAACAGGCCGCCCAGCAACTCCCAGTTGTGGTCGGCGTTCTTGGCGAAGCCCAGGCCCGGGTCCAGCACCAGCTGCCCGAAGTCGACACCGCCCGCGAGGGCGAATTCGACCTGCGCGTTCAGCTCCTCCCAGACCTTGGACACCACATCGTCGTACTGCTCGGCGGGACCGGCGTGACGGTAGTCCGCCTCGGCCCGCCAGTGCATGAGGATCCACGGGATCCTGGTCGCCGCAACGACTTTCACCATGTTCGGGTCGGCACGCCCGCCCGACACGTCATTGACCATGGACACGCCCGCCGCGATGGCGGCCTCGGCCACGCTCGCCCGCATGGTGTCCACGCTGGTCGGCACCCCGGCCGCGGCCAGCTGCCGGATCACCGGAACCACCCGCGCCGCTTCGGTTTCCGGGTCGATACGAATCGCGCCGGGCCGGGTGGACTCGCCGCCGACATCGATGATGTCCGCGCCCATCTCGTACAGCTCGAGACCGTGCGCCACCGCCAGGCCCGGATCCAGGTAGCGGCCGCCGTCGGAGAACGAGTCGCTGGTGACGTTCACCACGCCCATCACCACGCACGAGCGGCCCCCACGAGGAACAACCAGGTTGGCCCCCCGTGTACCGCTCTCGGCCATGGTCGGTGCGCTCACTTTCGCAGAATGAGATCCAGGGCCTCCGCGCGAGAAGAGGCGTTGGTCTGCAGCATGCCGCGCACCGCCGAGGTGGTGGTGGAGGCGCCCGGCTTGCGGATACCGCGCATCGCCATGCACAGATGCTCGGCCTCGATCACCACGATGGCGCCGCGCGGATCCAGCTTCTCCATCACCGCGTCGGCGATCTGGCTGGTCAGCCGCTCCTGCACCTGCGGGCGCTTGGCGTACAGATCGACCAGGCGGGCAAGCTTGGACAGTCCGGTAACCCGGCCGTGCGGGCCCGGAATGTAGCCGACATGCGCGACACCGTGGAACGCCACCAGGTGGTGCTCACAGGTCGAGTACATGGGAATGTCGCGAACCAGCACCAGCTCCTGGTGCCCCTCCTCGAAGGTGGTGTTGAGCACCTCGGACGGATCGGTGAACAATCCGGCGAACATCTCCCGGTAGGCCCGCGCCACCCGGGACGGGGTTTCGGCGAGCCCGGGACGATCCGGATTCTCGCCGACCGCGATCAGCAGCTCCCGCACGGCGGCCTCCGCACGGTCCTGATCGAATGGTCGACCGGTGTCGAGCGCGATCAGGCCGGACACGACACGATTGTTGGTGGCCGACAATCGACACCTCCTGTGTTGACTTGCCGCACGTGCACACGCGGCTTGGACGCGGTCGCCGAACCACTCGGGCGGATCCGGACGGGGCGTTCACCCAGCGTCCGAACCCCGCCCGAGGCGGGCCGCGAACCCATTGAGCCTATCGGGACCGCGGTCAGCGACGACCGTTCGGTCCGTCCCAACCGTTCTTCTCGTCCTCGTCATTCCCGGATGCCGGCTGCGCGGCCGGATGCTCCGGCTGCGAGTAGCCCGGCTGATACTGGGCGCCCGGCTGATAGCGCTGGTTGCCCGCGGGCGCCCAGCCGCCGTACGCGCCGCGCGGCTGCGGGGCCTGGGCCTCGTCCTCCTGCGGCGGCCAGCCCGGCGCCGACCAACCGGCCGGGGCGCCGTAGTCCGGACGCGAACCGTGTGTCGGCGCACCGTGCCGCGGATAGGCAGGAGCCTGCGGCAGCGGATAGCCCTGCGGCGCGGGCGCCGGATAGCCGCCGTACTGCGGCTGCGCGGAGCCGTAGACCGGTTCCGGATAGCCGTTGGGCTGCACCACCGGATGCGACGGCCGCGAGTTCTCCTCCGGCCACGGCTCACCGCGCTCGGCGGCCAGCTCGCGCGGGGTCT
Organism: Nocardia sp. NPDC051981; assembly: GCF_040680715.1. Lineage (NCBI taxonomy): Bacteria > Bacillati > Actinomycetota > Actinomycetes > Mycobacteriales > Nocardiaceae > Nocardia > Nocardia sp. NPDC051981. The sequence continues at coordinate 833,265 of NZ_JBFAXK010000001.1, forward strand.
TCACCGGCGGGCGATCGGACGGGGTGCGGTCACCGAAATCGTTGAAAGCCGTGATGCGCGGCCGCTTTTCGACCGTCGTCAGCACTTCCTCGAGATCCTTGCGGTGCAGGGTCTCGCGTTCCAGCAGCGCGGTGGCCAGGGAGTCCAGCTCGTCGCGGTACTCGTTGAGCACCGCCCACGCCTCGGTGTGCGCGGCCTCGATGAGGTTGCGCACCTCCTCGTCGATCTCGCGGGCCACCTCGTGCGAGTAGCTCGATGCCATGCCCATGGACCGGCCCAGGAACGGGTCGCCCTGCTCCTCGCCGTAGCGGACCGCGCCCAGGCGGGCGCTCATGCCGTACTCGGTGACCATGGCGCGCGCGATCTTGGTGGCCTGGTCGATATCGGACGAGGCGCCCGTGGTCGGCTCGTGGAACACCAGCTCCTCGGCTGCGCGGCCACCCATGGCCATGACCAGGCGGGCGATCATCTCCGAACGGGTCATCAGGCCCTTGTCGTCCTCGGGCACCGTCATGGCGTGACCGCCGGTGCGGCCACGAGCCAGGATGGTGACCTTGTACACGGGCTCGATATCGGGCATCGCCCAGGCGGCCAGGGTGTGACCGGCCTCGTGGTAGGCGGTGATCTTCTTCTCGTGCTCGCTGATCACCCGCGACTTGCGGCGAGGGCCGCCGATGACACGGTCGACCGACTCCTCCAGGGCCGCACCGGTGATCACATTGCCGTGTTCACGCGCGGTGAGCAGCGCGGCCTCGTTGATCACATTGGCCAGGTCCGCACCCGACATGCCGACGGTGCGCTTGGCCAGACCCTCCAGGTCGGCGTCGGTCGCGATCGGCTTGCCCTTGGAGTGCACCTGCAGAATCGCGCGGCGGCCGTTCAGGTCCGGGTTGCCGACCGGGATCTGCCGGTCGAAACGACCCGGGCGCAGCAGCGCCGGGTCCAGGATGTCGGGCCGGTTGGTGGCCGCCATGATGATGACGCCGGTGCGCTCACCGAAGCCGTCCATCTCCACCAGCAGCTGGTTCAGGGTCTGCTCGCGCTCGTCGTGACCGCCGCCCAGGCCGGCGCCACGCTGGCGGCCGACCGCGTCGATCTCGTCGACGAAGATGATGCAGGGGCTGTTCTGCTTGGCCTGATCGAACAGGTCGCGCACGCGGGAGGCGCCGACACCGACGAACATCTCGACGAAGTCCGAACCCGAGATGGTGAAGAACGGCACCCCGGCCTCACCGGCAACGGCCTTGGCCAGCAACGTCTTACCGGTACCGGGCGGACCATAGAGCAGCACGCCCTTGGGGATCTTCGCGCCCAGCGCCTGATACCGGGCCGGGTTCTGCAGGAAGTCCTTGATCTCGTAGAGCTCTTCGATGGCCTCGTCGGCGCCCGCCACGTCCTGGAAGGTGGTCTTGGGCATGTCCTTCGACAGCAGCTTGGCCTTCGACTTGCCGAAGCCCATCATGCCGCCGCGGCCGCCGCCCTGCATGCGTGCCATCACGAAGATGAACAGGCCCAGCAGAATCACCATGGGCAGCATGAACAGCAGAATCTGGCTCAGCCAGGAATCCTGCTTGACAGTGGTGTTGACCTTGGCGCCGGAATCCTGCGCGGCCTTGAAGACCTGCGCGGACACCTCGCCGCCGCCCGGATACTTGGCGATGAGCTTGGTCTCGCCCTTGGTGGCATCGTTGCCGTTCTTCAGCGTGATGCGCAGTTGCTGTTCTTTGTCGTCGATCTGGACCGAATCGACATTCGACTTGTCCTGGAGCTGGGAAAGCGCCACCGAGGTATCGACGCTATGCCAGCCGCGCGTGTCGTTGCTGAAATAGCTGACCAACCAGATCACGAGCAGGAAGCCCGCGACTATGGCCAGGTTGCGGAACACAGTCTTGCGGTTCATAGAGCGTCGGCCGGCGGCCAGTCCTTTCCGGGGGGTGTATCCGGTTTGCCTGCGATGCTTGCGTGGCACGCCCGTTCCGGCGAACGGATGCGGACATGCCACGTTACCGCGTACGGTCTAGTCGTTACATCGCGCAGTTCGGCAGCTAGTGCAGTTCAACAGGTAAACGGCTGGAGAACGCGGGTGGTTCCCCGACCATCTGCGGCAACACACTGGGTCGATCACCCCCTGGTGTCGGACCGAGTGGTCACAATCATGGCATGGTCGTCTCATCGTGAGTGACGACACAACAGAGCGCAGGGGGTATGGACATAGTCGAGCTACGGACACCCACAGCGATTGTGCGTCATGGCAACGGGCGTTTGACGGTGCTGCGGCCTGGAACCGACGGCGAGCGCGTGCTCGACGTGCCGGTAAGCGACCTGCTCAAGGTGCGTTTGAACCGGCGCGCCGATGACGCCGTCGTCATCGAAATATATTTGCGCTACCCGACCCCCGTCCTGACCGGCGTCCCCGCCGACCGGACCCCGCTGCCGGTACTCATCGCCGAGCACGATGTACCCGCCGCCACCGTCATCGTCGAGCGCATCAACAATCAGATCCTGGCCACTCAGCGACTGGACGTGGCCGCCCCCGACCTCACCCCGCCCGCGCCCTCCTGGGGACGCAGCGGGCCCGCTCGGGCGGACGTGGATCGCGCGGTGCGCCGGATGGCGCCCAAGCGGGACGCCAAGGCGGCCGTCGCCGCGCTGCAGCGCTATGTCACCCCCGGCGAATACGTGCTGGAGACCGCCCTCGTCACCGCGCAGGCGCCCGCGCCCCGGGCCACCGGACTGCTCGCGATCACCACCACCCGGATGATCTTCGTCTCGCTGAACTCGGGCAAGCGTTTCGCCCATGAGCTACCGGTGGCGACCCTGCTGTGGGCACGCACCACCGACGATGCCGAGGCACCGAGCGCCGTGCTCGCCGAGTACGGCGTCGAGGTCAGCGACGGCAATCTGACCTGGCATTTCACCGGCACCGACCGGGCCGACACCGATCGGGTAACGGGCGCTTTGAATTTCGCCATCCAGCGCGAGGTGGCCGACGGCGCCGCCGGGCCGGCGGATCCGGGCGTGGCGAAGCTGTACTCCGAATGGGAATTGCTGGTGGAGCGGCATTCGCTCGGCATGGTCGACGACGCGCAGTTCCAGCGGTACGGACGCGGAATTCTCCGGTCCCTGCCCGATTGAGCACTGGGCGGATCGAGTGAAAAGGTTTGGGGGTCAAGCCCCCCGAACCAGGCCGACTTATTCGTCCGGTTGCAGCGCGATACGCCGCCACGGACTGGTGGGGCGCATCCACAGGCGCAGCAATTCCATCCGCCGGTCCACGCCACCGGATTTCAGTTCCGCGAGGTCCTCGCACGCCTGCCAATAGGTCCACCCGGCGAGATAGGCATCGCCGAATTGCCGCCAGTTCCGGTATTTCCGCTGGGCCGGGGGCAGTGCGCGCATGAGGTAATCCCAGGCGACATCGGCGTCGAGGTAGCCCGCGGTGTAGGCCATGCGGGCGACGGCGACCACGCGGGCCAGATCCCAGGCCTGGATGTCGGTGGGCAGCGGGCGCACCAGATGGTCGGTGAGGCCGAGTTTGATGGCCTGCGACCAGATGTCGTAATCGCGGACCAGCGCTTCCGGATTCTCCATGCCACGGAACGAGCCGACCTGCCGCAGGAACGCGCGGTGCCGGTCGGCACGCTCGCCGAAGCGATCCCGTTCAGGGGAGTTGATGGCCGTCATGACGAGTGGATGCACGAGCGCGTAGAGCGGGCCGTGCATACCGTCCAGCAGCTGTTCCATCGAGGCCATGGCCTCGGTGCCGTCGGTGATGCCCCAGGCGCCGGTGAGGGTGTCGATGGCAAGTTCGCGGCGATCACCGAGGGGATGGTCGCGTTCTGGGCCGAGCAGCAGGGCGTCGTGGAAGGCGTCCCAGCGGGAGGAGTAGAAGCCGCCGAGCGAGAGGGCGCGCAGTTCGTCGTCGGAGACCTGCGCACCGGACCAGTGATCGTCCTCGCGCTGGTCCAGCTCCGGGTATGGAAAAGTCGTCAGCGTGGGCACGTCTCGGGCAGCCATACCCCGATTGTTCCCCATCGATCTTGGAGTGGCCCGCTATTCGCCGATCGCGTATGCCACACCGGCCGCGTCGGGTGCGAATAATCGGCAAACCATTCGGTTCGGAATTCCGGCGGCCACTGTGCGACATTCTCGCGGGCGCGGCGCGACACACTCACGCAATTGTCTGAATTTTGCCCTGTCACAGCGGGTAATCGGGCGCTAACCTCTGGGGGCATGAGTGGGAACATCACCCTCCTCCGCGGGCTGAGTCCGGCCGCCACGGAGCAGGAAATCTACGCCGCCGCACAGGAATACGTGCGCAAAGTCGGCGGGGTGTCGGGATTGACGACGGCCACCAAGGCCGCGGTGGACAAGGCGGTGGCCGCCATTGCCGCGGCCACCACGCAATTGCTGGCGGAATTACCGGAGCGCCGGGCCTCCGAAGGCGAGCCGCCCACCCGGCGACGCGCCGGCCGGGACACCGTGGCGGAGGAAGCGAGCTGACGCTCGCGGGCTCACACGCCGTAGACCGCCACGCAGTCGAGCGCGACCTCCAGTCGCGTACCACGCTGGTCGAGAGAGTGACCGAGTAGTTCTTCTATGCGCTGAATCCGGTACCGCACCGTGTTCTTGTGCACGCCGAGCAGTTTCGCGGCCGCGTCCGGGCTGCGGCGGGCTCGCAGGTAGGCATGCAAGGTTTCCCGCAGTCGCGCCGACTGCGCGTCGGGTGCGGCGAGTGCGCCCAGTTCCCTGTCGATGAGCGACCGCATGGCGGTCTCGTCGGATCCCGCCAGATAGGCGATCTCCACCTCCGAGTAGTGCAGCGCCCGCGGCAGGCCCGGGCGGGCGCGCTCGGCGACCTGCCGGGCGGCGACCGCCTCGCGGTGGCCGTCCCGGAAGCCGGCGGCGTGCGCGGCGGGCACACCGATCGCCACCCGCACGGGCGCGTCCACCGACCACACCGGATCGCCGGGCTCGGGCAGCGCCTCGTCCACGCCGATCCACGCCCACAGCGCGGTCGCACCCGAGGGCACGGTGAGCAGGCTGCCGTTGCCGAGCGTGCCCGCGTAGCGGGCGACGATCCGGTCGAGCCGGCCGACGGCCTCGCCGGTGCCGTCCGACGGCAGTGGTGCGGCATCCTCGTCCGTCCACAGCACCAGCGCCAGATGCCGCTGCGCCAGCCGGTATCCGAGTCGGCCCGAGGCGGTTTCGATATCCACCTCGGCGCCGTCCAGCAGGGCGCGCACGGTCTCGGCGCGCTGGGTGAGCGCGGCGCGCAGGCCCTGCTCCCGCTCGGCCATGTAGGTGTCGGTGAGAGCCTCGACCGAGGTGCTGACCCAGCGCGTGGTGCGGTCGAAAAGCCTCAGCAGCACCGATCTTTCGATGTCCTGCGGCAGCTGCCGCTGTTCGAGCACCTCGGTCATGTAGTCGATGACCGCCTCCTGGCCGAGGTGGTAGACGCGCAGCAGCAGCCGCACGTCGTAGCCGCGGCGGGCGACGGTGCGGGCGAAGGCGTGCGCCTCCGGCGGGACCGGGTATTCGAACCGGTCCTGGGTGAGGCCGCTGAGCACGGCGACCGCGTGGGCCCGGCTGCTGGCGGCCAGGTCGCGACGCATATCACGGTCCCGCATCTCCGGGATGCGGGCGATGATGGCGTCGTCGAGGCGGGTGACGACCTGTTCCAGGGTGTCGGCCGGGAGGGTTTCCGCGACGAAATCGGCGATCCAGAGCCGGATCTCCGCCGGGTTCGCGGGCGTCGCCACGGGCACTCCTCCGAGGTTGTACTCAGAGCACAAAACCGACCGGAACAATTGACCCGATTGGCCAAGCATGGGCTCACGAAATTGTGTCACGATCATAGTCCAGTGAGCTGGGGCACAGCTCGCCGTCGCAACGTAGCGCACGTGGGGAGAGGCACATCGTGACCAATACCGAACCCGCCGCGGGCACCGCTCGCAAGACCGGGACTCGCAAGCCGGCCGGGACCGCCGTCAAGGCCACCCCGAAACCGGGAGCCACCCCGAAACCGGAGGCGCCCGCCACCGAACTCGAGGTCCGCAATCCGGCGACCGGCGCACTCGCGGGCACGGTGCCGATCGATTCGGCAGAGACGGTCGCCGACAAGGTCGCCGCCCTGCGCGCGCAACAGCCCGCCTGGGAGGCCCTGGGCCCCGACGGGCGCAAGGAGTGGCTGCTGAAGCTGCAGGACTGGCTGGTGGACAACACCGATCGCCTGGCCGACGTGCTGCAGTCCGAGACCGGCAAGGCGCGGGTGGACTCGCTCATCGACCCGGCGTTCTCGGTCGACCTGACCGGCTACTACGCCCGCCGCGCCGCGAAATTCCTTGCCGACGAACATCCTTCGCCGCACAGCCCGCTGGCCCGGGTCAAGCAGCTGACCACCGTGTTCCGGCCCTACCAGGTGGTCGGTGTCATCACGCCGTGGAACTTCCCGCTGGCCATGCCGGTCATCGATGTGATCCCGGCGCTGGCCGCGGGCGCCGCCGTCATCCTGAAACCTTCCGAGGTGACACCGCTTTCGGCGGTCGAGCTGGCACGCGGCTGGCGCGAGATCGGCGCACCGCCGGTGTTCGAGGTGGTCACCGGCGCGGGCGAGACCGGCGCGGCCGTGGTCGGGAACGCCGACTACATCCAGTTCACCGGTTCCACCGCCACCGGCCGCAAGATCGCGGTGGCCTGCACCGAGCGGATGATCCCGTACAGCCTGGAGCTCGGCGGCAAGGACCCGGCCATCGTGCTGGCCGACGCCGACCTGGATCGCGCCGCGCACGGCATCGCCTTCGGCGGGCTGTTCAACGCCGGGCAGGTGTGCATCTCGGTCGAGCGCGTGTACGTGGAAGCGCCTGTCTACGACGAGTTCCTGGCGAAGCTGACCGCCGCCGTCAAGGAGGTCCGCCAGGGCGTGGACGGCCGCCGACCCCGGTACGACATGGGCGCACTCGCCAACGAGAACCAGGCGCAGATCGTGCAGCGGCACGTCGAGGAGGCCCTCGAGGCGGGTGCGCGCGTCACGACCGGCGGTAAGCGCACCGGCGTCGGCACGCTCTTCGAACCGACCGTGCTCGCCGACGTCGACCACACCATGACCTGCATGACCGAGGAGACCTTCGGGCCCACGCTGCCGGTCATGAAGGTGGCCGACGAGGCGGAAGCCATTCGCCTGGCCAATGATTCGATCTACGGCCTGTCCGCCTCGGTCTGGTCCGGCGACAAGGATCGCGCCGAACGCGTTGCGCGCCAACTGAACGCGGGCGCGGTGAACATCAACGATGTGTTCGCCAACATGTTCAGCTTCGCGCTGCCCATGGGCGGCTGGGGCCTGTCCGGCACCGGCGCGCGCTGGGGCGGTGCCAACGGCGTGCGCAAGTACTGCCGTCAGCAGGCCATCACCAAGCCGATCCTGCCCACGCAAACCAAAGAGCCGCTGTGGTTCCCGTATTCACCGGCCAAGCTGACCATCGCCATGGGCGCCATGCGGGCCGCGGGCACCCGCGGACTGCGGCGGATCAACCTGCCCGCCATCATCAAGACCGTGCGGGGGATGTGATGACCGACTTCGGAACGATCGCCGGCAAGGTCGTGGTGATCACCGGCGGGGCGCGCGGCATCGGCCTGGCCACCGCGACCGCCCTGCAGGCCCTCGGCGCCAGGATCGCCATCGGCGATATCGACGAGACCACCGTCAAGGAGTCCGGCGCCGCACGGGGTTTCGACGTCTACGACCGGCTGGACGTCACCGACCACCAGTCCTTCGACGCCTTCCTCGACGAGGTCGAGCGCCGCCTCGGCCCGATCGACGTGCTCATCAACAATGCCGGGATCATGCCCACCGGCCGCGTGGTGGACGAACCGGATAAGATCACCCGCCGCATTCTCGATATCAATGTGTACGGCGTGATCCTCGGTTCCAAGCTGGCCATCGGGCGCATGCTGCCGCGCGGGCGCGGGCACGTCATCAATATCGCCTCGCTCGCCGGCGAGACCCACATTCCAGGCCTGGCCACCTATAACGCCAGCAAGCACGCGGTGCTGGGCTTCACCGACACCCTGCGCGAGGAGTACCGGGGCACCGGGCTGCGCTTCTCCTCGGTGCTGCCGACGCTCACCAGAACCGAACTGGGATCCGGGGTTACGGGGCCCAAGCTGCTGCGCCCGGCCGAGCCGGAGGAGATCGCCGACGCCATCACCAAGCTGATCGTGGAGCCGCGCTCCAAGGTTCGCATCACGGCGATGGCGGGCATCATCTCGCAGGTGGTGGGTCTGCTGCCGCAGTCGGTGGGCGATGCCATCGGGCGCGCGCTGGGTGCGCAGAGCGCGTTCCTGGACGATGTGGACTCCGACGCGCGCAAGGCCTATGAGAACCGGGTGCGCGAGTAGCTCACCGTAGGGTCGGCGGCATGGGTAGCAGGAGTGCGGTTTTCGCCGGATTGTCGACACTGGATCTCGCCTATGCCGTCGACCGGTATCCCGCCGAGGACACCAAGACCCAGGCCGCCGACCTGTTTCTCGGCGCGGGCGGACCGGCCGCCAATGCGGCGGTGACCTACGCCTTCCTGTCCGGCGCGACACCGGCCCTGGTGACCGCGCTGGGCAAACATCCACTGGCGGAACTGATTCGCGGTGATCTGCAGCGGCATGGGGTCACCGCCGTGGACCTCACGCCCGACGGCGATCAACAGCCGCCGGTGTCCTCGATCATCGTCGCCACCGCGGCGGCCACCCGGACCATCGTGTCGCTGGACGGATCCCGGATCCACCCGGCCCTCGACGAGACCGCGGCCGAGGTGCTCGACCGCGCCACGGTGCTGCTGGTGGACGGCCACTATCCCGAACCCGCGCTACGGCTGGCGACGGCGGCGCGGGCGGCGGGCGTGCCCGTGGTGCTGGATGCCGGCCGCTGGCGTCCGGTGCACGGCGCGCTGCTGCCGGTCGTCGATATCGCCATCTGCTCGAGTGCCTTCACTCCGCCTGGGGTACCGGGCGATTCGGCCGATGAGGTGTTCGACCACCTGCACGCGGCGGGACCGCGGCTGGTCGCGATCACCGGTGGCGGCGGCCCGATCCGATACTCGACACCCGGCGAACGCGGCGAGATCCCCGTTCCCGCGGCGCCGGCGGTGGACACCCTCGGGGCGGGCGACATCCTGCACGGCGCGTTCTGCCATTTCCACGAGCGTGGCGCGGAATTCCCGGTCGCGCTGCGGCGCGCGGCCGCGGTGGCGACGGCCTCCTGCGGTTTCCCCGGCACCCGGGAGTGGATGCGGCACTTCGACATTCGGTCGATTGGATAACGCATTCAGTCGATGCGATAGCCGCGTCCGGCCTTGCGCAGCACCAGATCGGCTCGGGTGCGGGTGGATTCGACGAGGGCGGCATTGCGGAGGTCGCTGTGCGCCACCTTGGTCCGCGCGGCCTCGAGGGTGCGGCCGCCGCGAATGTGACGGCGCAGCAGGCGTTGTTCGATGATCGAGCGCGGCACGTCCAGGTACCAGGACTCGTCGAGCAGCGGGCGCACGGCGGCCCAGGCCGGGTGGGCGCGGTCGTCGAGCAGCAGGTAGTTGCCCTCGGTCACCACGATGGATTGGCGATCGAACACGACGCCGCCGGGGACCGGTTCGTGGATCTCGCGATCGTAGGTGGGCCAGGCCACCGGCGTGCCCGGCGCGGTTTCGCGAATGGTGCGCAGCCGGGCCACATAGCCGTCGATGTCGAAGGTGTCGGGTTCGCCCTTGCGATCGAGGAATCCGGCGGCGCGCAGCTGGGCGTTGGTGAGGTGGAATCCGTCCATGGGCGCGACTTCGGCGATCGAAGCGCCGGCGGCCAGATTCAGTTCGTCGCGAATGCCGCGGGCGAGGGTGGATTTGCCGGCACCGGGCGGGCCCACGATACCGAGCAGAAACCGACCGGAATGCCCGTCGGCGCGGCGGCGAACGCGAGCCGCCAACTCCGCCAACGAGGTTTCGACACTGCCACGTATCGCCACCCCTCCGAGCCTACGGGGAATCAATGCCCGCCTTCGGGAATGGCACGCACCAGCGCATGCAGGTCCTCCTCCAGCAGCCGCGAGAGCCGGTAGGTGACCACGAACGCCAGCACACCGCCGACACTGATCAGCCGCAGCGGCACGATCACCAGCGACAGATCGGCGGTCGACACGAAGGTCACGGTGGCCACCGCCAGCAGCGGCACCGACGCGGCCGCGGCGAGATAGAAATTGCTGCGCCGGGCCAGCGCCGACAGCTGCCGCCGGTCGGCGGGCCCCACCGAACCGCGCGCCAGCAGCTGCGGATACAGCGACCGCACCGCGTACACCATGATCAGGAAGAACGGATAGGCCAGCGCGATGGTCGCGCATACCACCTGCGCGGTGAAGAAGTGCGCGAAGGCATTGCGCGGCAACCGCGCTCCCGTATCGGACAGGGCCAGCGGCCACGCCACCCCGGCGATCAACCACATGGCGAACGGCACCCACACCGCCCGCTCCCCCATCAGCAACGTGTCGGCGCGGGCATGGGCCAGCTGGGCCGGGGTGTACCGGTGCCCGCGGGCCAAGCGGTAGGAGACGGTCAGCGGCCGCCGCGCCAGCCACAACAGCAGCAGCGCCGCCAGCGGGAAGGCGACCAGATTGTTCACCAGCGCCACCTGCTCGAACCGCTGCTGATCCACCAGCGGCAGCTCATTCACGACGAGACTCTGGTTGATCCGGACGTTGTACCAGCTGGCCACGGCATTCGGCAGGCCCACGCACAGCATCGCGATCGGCACCGGCCAGCCGCGCAACCGGGCCCACAGCGTGTGCGGCGGCGGATCCACCAGATCCCGGGCCCGCGGATCGAGGCACAGGTTCAGCTGCCCGGCCAGCTGGCCGCCGGTCTGCCAGCGCCGCGCGGGATCGGGTTGCAGGCATTCCAGCAGCACCCGCCGCAGCGCGGCCGGGGTGTCGGCGGGCAGGGTGTCCAGGGCCGCCGCGGGCACGCCCGCCATCCGCCGGGCCAGCATGGCCCGCACCGCCCCGGCATCGGTCCCGGCGTCGGCATCGTCGAATGGCAGTGCGCCGGTGAGCATTTCCCACAGCACGAGTCCGAGCGAGTAGATGTCGCCGCGGGTGTCCGGCAGCGGCGCGGCCGGATCCAGCTGCGCGGCCAGCACCTCGGGCGACCGATACCGCAGCGCCCCGGCATCATTCGCGCCCGCCCCGAGGAACGCCCCACTCCAGTACACCGGCCCCAGCGCGAAATCCGCTAGCTTGGGCACCCCTTCCGCCGTGAAGAGCACATTGCCGGGCCGGATGTCGCGATGCAGCACCCCCTGCCGCAACCCGTAGTCGAGCGCCTCCGCCAGCCGCCGCCCCACCCACGCCACGGTTTCCGGCCAGCTCAGCCCGGCGATCTCGGCCCGCACCCGGGACCCGGCCGGCCGGATCTCACCCTTGGCCTCCATGGCCGCGTCGATGGCCCGCAGCAGCAGTCCGCCATCGGCGCTGTCGCGCCCGGCCGTCGCGGATTCCTGCCGCAGCCGGGCCAGCACGCCGTCGACGGTGCCGCCGGGCAGATACTGCATGTACAACAGTCGCAACGGTTTTCCGGTGCTGCCGTCGGCAATCAGGCGCTGGTCGAAGACCCGCACGATGTGCTGGTGGTCGAGCTGCGCGACGGTGTCGGTGTCGCTGTCCACGCCGGCCTCCACCCGCACCGCGACCAGCCGCTGCATGGACCGCTGCCGGGCCAGGAACATGCGGCTGTGTTCGCGGCCGCCGAGATCGGTGAGCAGGTCGAAATCGTCGAGGCGGCTGCCGGTTCCGATGCTCTCGGGCAGCACGGGCGGCGGGGGCGGCGGGGTGTCGCCGGTGAAGCGGCGGCGGATCTCGGTGGCCGCCTCCGGGTACTCGGCGGTGAAACTGTCCACATCCACCGGCCGGAAACGGCTGCGAACCAAGTATTCCTCGCAGACCAGGTCGGTGAAGTCCGGGCTGGTCCCCACCTCCGGGAATTCCCTGCGGTATTCCGCGAGCCGCTTCTCCATTCCGGCGCGCCGCCGGCGCTGCCGCATGTCCACCCGCACCAGATCGGTGAGGACCGCGAGGCGCACCTCGTGCCCGTCGGGCAGGTAGCCGGCCAGGGGCGGCGGTTCGTCACGGTCGCCGCGCAGAGTGGATTCCCAGTCGGCAGCGAAGCGGGCGAGAGCTTGCGCTGCGAGTTCGCTCACGATTCGGTACCCGCCCCGTTTCCGGGCACCCGCGACGAGGGGGTCGACGACACCACCCGCTCCAGCGCCGCCAGGTCGGCCTCCAGCGCCCGGAACATGGCATAGATCAGGACGAAGGCCGCGATCCCGCCGACGCTGAGCACCCGCACCGCGACGATCACCTGCGGAATGTCGTCCGGCGGGAGGAAGGTCACGCCCGCCACCGCCAGCAACGGGACCGACGCCGCGACCGCCAGATAGGTGGTGCAGCGGTGGCCCAGGCGGTGCAGCCACACGGCGTCCTCGGCGCTGATGTCCCCGTGCCGCAGGAACATCGGATAGATGCACCGCACCAGATAGAAGGCCACCAGGAAGAACGGATACGCCACGGCGATGGCCCCGCACACCACCAGCGACACCAGGAAGTGCACCATGCCACGGGCCGGTAGGTCGGGAGCCGTCATGCGCAGCACCGTCGGGAAGGTAATGCCCGCGATCACCCACAGCGAGAACACCACCAGGGAGATGCGTTCCCCGGCCAGCAGCACGTCCGCGCGGGCTCTGCGCAGCGTCTCCGGGTCGTATTCGCGGCCCAGGCGCACCCCGCGCGGCACAAAGATCAGGGACCGGCACAGATAGGCGATGACGGCCGTCCCGAGCGGGAAGAACACCAGGTTCACCGTGGTCGTGGTGACCAGGAAGGTGTGCATGGCCGACTCGGACAGGTGGTTGACGATGAAGGCCTGGTTGTGCGCGATGTTGTACATCGACGCCAGCAGGTTCGGCACCACGATGGCCAGTGTGACCAGTGGAATCATCCACGGCCGCAACCGTATTCGCCAGCTGTGCGGCGGCGGGTCGACCAGGTCGCGGGCACGTTCGTCCAGGCACATCTCGAGCTGTTTGGCCAGGACCCCGCCACTGCTCCAGCGCTGTTCGCGGGCGGGCTCCAGGCAGGTGAGCAGGACCCGGCGCAGCGCGGCGGGGCAGTCGGGCGGCACCCGGCCGAGGGCGGCGGCGTCGACGCCGCCGCGCCGCCGCGCCAGCATGGCCTCGAGGGTGGTGCGGTCGCCGTGGTCGCCGGGCCCGGCGGTGGTGTCGTCGAAGGGTTTCGCCCCCGTGAGCAGCTCCCACAGCACCACGCCGAGGGAGAAGATGTCGGCGCGGGTGTCCAGGTCGCCGGCGCTGATGGCGGTGCCGGGATGGCACGCGTCCAGCTGTTCCGGGGACATGTAGGACAGCGAACCGCCGAAGTACGCGACCGGGCCGGCGCTGTCGATATTCCGGCTGAAGCTGATGTTGAAGTCGGCCAGTTTCGGTACCGCCTCGGCGGTGAGCAGCACATTCGCGGGCTTCACGTCCCGGTGCAGGACCCCGTGCCCGTCCGCGTAGTCCAGTGCCTCGGCCAGCCGGCGGCCCAGCCACGCCACGGTTTCCGGCCAGGACAGCCCGGCCAGCTCGGCGCGCACGCTGGAGTCGGTGGGCCGGATCTCGCCCTTCTCCTCCATGGCCGCGTCGACCGCGTCCAGCAGCAGCTGTCCGCTGCGTTGCGCGGGCGGGGTGGCCCGCACCCAGCGCAGCACGCCGAGCAGGGTGCCGCCGGGCAGGAACTGCATGTACAACAGTCGCAGGCGCCGCCCGGATTCGGTGCGCAGGTCCGACATCAGCCGCTGGTCGAAGACGCGCACGATGTAGTCGTGGTCGAGCTGGGCCAGCGTCTGGGGCTCGGTGCCGTGGTCGGCGGAGATCTTCACCGCCACCAGCCGCTGCAGGGAGCGCTGCCGGGCCAGGAAGACCCGGGCGAACGCCCCGGAACCAAGACTGGTCAGCAGGTCGAAATCATCGATGCGCTGCCCGATCTCGATGCGATCGAGCAGTTCCCCGGTCTCGGGCGTGGTGATCCCGCCGGTGGGCTCGGCCGGTGTGCCGACCAGCTGCGAGGGATCCTCGTACCGCGTCACCTCACCCGGTTCGGGTACCCGGGTGGTGTCGCCGCCCACGAGCGGCCCGGTCCGGGCGGTCGGCTCGAGCTGCGTCCGTTCGAGCTGTGTCGGCTCGAGCTCTGTCCGCTCGGAGCGTTCGAGCCCGAAGTCACCGCGCGTGGATTCGTTCAGCCCGGCCCGCCGCGTGCTCTGATCGTCGTCGTCGGCATTCAGCAGTTCCCGCAGCTCGGCCGCCTGATCCGGATATTCGCGCAGGCAGTCGCGCGGATCCACGCGCTCGCCACTGTGCCGGCGGATGACGAACTCCTCGTACACCAGCCCGGCGGGCAGATCCCGGTCCGCGAGTTCGGGGAATTCGGCGCAGTAGTCGCGCAGCCGTTTGGGCGGGGTGACCTGGGTTCCGGCGGGTCGGTGCAGCCAGCGGTGGCGCATGTCCACCCGGATGAGCTCGATCAGCGCACCCCGCCGCAGTGTGGTGGCGTCGGGCAGATAGTCGGTGATCCGGGGCGGGGCCGCAGTGGAGTCCCACGCCGCCGTGAAGGCGGCGATCGCACTCGATTCCGTTTTCGCCGAGTAACCGCCGGAACGGTGGTCGGAACCCGAAGCCATGTCCGCACCCCTCTGGCTCGGCACGGATGTCGTCGATCCGCACTGTCGATCCGAGGATGTCGTGGACTCTGAGATTGGGACAAAGAACCCGCCACACCCCACACCATCATCCCCGACTGCTAGCCGGAATGATAACTTGCGCCTCACGAGCGGATCACCCGATTTCGACACGAGGCGACGGGGGAACACCAGCATGCACGACGAGGGCACGGCGCTAGCGGCTGAAATCGCCACAGCCGGCACCGCCGAGGAGGTAGCGGTGGCACGCACCACGGCGGATTCCGACACCCCATCCGACCGTCCCCCTGTGGACCTGACCACGGCCACCGGCATCGCCGCGGCCGTCCAGAACGGCTCGATCTCCCCCGAGGACGCGGTCGGCGCGGCGCTGGACCGGATTCGCGCCCGCGATCGGAAATTGAACGCTTTCAGTCTCGTTCGCGAGGAAGCGGCCCGCGCCGAGGCCCGCACGGTGGCCGAACGACCGGATCTGGACATGCTGCCGCTGGCCGGCGTGCCGATCGCGGTGAAGAACAATATCGACGTCGCCGGCGAGGTCACCCGGGGCGGTTCGCTGGCCGGTCCCGAAACCCCCGCCACCGGCGACCACCCGGTGGTGCGGCGGCTGCGGGCCGCGGGCGCGGTCGTCGTGGGCCTGACCACGGTGCCCGAATTCGGGCTCTGGGGTGTCACCGACGGCCCGGGCAGCATCACCCGCAGCCCGTGGAACACCCGCTACTCCGCGGGCGGCTCGTCGGGTGGTTCCGGCGCGGCGGTCGGCTCCGGCATGGTCCCGATCGCGCACGGCAATGACGGGCTCGGCTCGGTCCGCATTCCGGCCGCCTGCTGCGGCGTGGTCGGCCTCAAGCCCGGCCGCGGTCTGGTGCCCGCCGAGGTGGGGCTGGACTCGTGGGGCGGGATGACCGAGAACGGGGTCCTCGCAACGACGGTCGCGGATACCGCGCTCATGCTCTCGGTGCTCGCGGACCGCCCCGACCTGGCCGATCTGGAGACGCCCTCGACGCTGCGCATCGGCCTGGCCACCGGGTCTCCGACACCACTCGGCCATATCGACCTGGCCTGGACCGCCGCCGCCGACAAGGCCGCCGCGGCCGCCTCCCGGGCGGGCCACATCATCGGCGTCGCCGAACTCCCGTACCAGGGCTCGACTTTCGCGCTGCTGCTGCGCTGGCTGGGCAATGCCGCCCGCGAGGCCGCGACCGTGCAGCACCCGGATCGCCTGCAGCGCCGCACCCGGGTGCACGTCGCCCTCGGCAGGGCGGCCCTGAAGTCCGGACTGCTGCGCCCGTCGCAGGTCGATCGGGTGGAGACCCGGCTGCTCGACTACTTCGAGCGCTACGACGTGGTCATCACGCCCACCCTGGCGACCCCCGCCCCGCGTGCCCGCCGCTGGCATTCCCGCCCCTGGCTGGCGAATGTCCTTGCGAACACGAAGTTCTCGCCGTTCACGCCGCTGTGGAACCTGGTCGGCTGGCCCGCGCTGTCACTACCCATGGGCCTGCACCCGCGCACGGGCACCCCGGTCGCGGCGCAGATCGCGGGCCCGCCCGGCAGCGAGTCGACCATCCTCCGGCTGGCCGCGCAGATCGAGGCCGCCCACCCCTGGCAGCGCGTCGCTCCCTGAGCACACGCCATCACAGCGCGCCCGGATACAGCACAGCGCCGCGTCACACGGTGACGCGGCGCTGTTCTTCTGTCTCAGTACTGCCGGACGGACCGCGGCAACCTCCGACCCTCTGCCGCCGCCCGTTTCGACCGGTCCTGGCCGGGGCCTACTGGGCCGCGACCGGTTCCTTCTCGGCGAAGCCGCCGTCGAGGACGCGGACGGCGAACTCGAGGATGGTGGGGCGGTCGTCGTCGGCACGCCAGGCCACCGCCAGTTCGCAGGGAGCCAGGCCGGTGACCGGGCGGGCGGTGAGGCCGGGCCAGCGGTACATGGGGACGTTGTTCTCGGCCAGCAGGCACACGCCCAGGCCGAGGCTGACCGCTTCGAGGCGCTCCTCGGCGGTGGCCGCTTCCGCACCGATCTTGGCCTGACGGCCGCCGCGGGCGTCCGCACCGAGCCAGAAGTCCCGTGCCGCACCGGCTTCGGCGGGCATGGCGATGAAGGGCTCGTCGATCAGGTCGGCGAAGTCGATCTGCTCCTGGCCGGCGAGGGCGTGGTTTTCGGGCAGCAGCACCCAGCGCGGTTCGGTGCGCAGCACCTGCCAGCGGTAGCGGCTGGTGTCGGGCACCGGCAGCCACATGAGCGCGAGGTCGGCCTGACGGCCGGCCAGCCCGCTGGACGGGTCGGTCCAGGACGCGGAGTGCAGGGCGAGCCGGTGGCCGCTGGCGCTCTCCAGATCGGTGATCAGGCCGCGGCCGATGGAGGATTGGATGCCGACGCGCAGCACCTCACCGGCCTCTTGCAGGGCGACATTGGTGACTTCCCACAGTTCCAGAATCTTCCGCGCGCCTTCGAGGAGTTCCTTGCCGGCGACGGTCAGGGCCACGCTGCGCTGGTTGCGGTCGAACAGCACGACGTCGAGCTGGCGCTCCAGCTGACGGATCTGTCGTGACAGGGTGGGTTGTGCGATGTGCAGCCGCTGAGCGGCGTTGGTGAAATGCAGTTCCTCAGCGACGGCGACGAAATACCGCAGGTCGCGCAAATGCGGGTCCATAGCCCCTTGCTATCAGAATCGGTCTTGATTTTCCAGCCGTATCTGACCCAAAAGTTTGCAACTGGATCAGAAAACAGCCGTCAGGTTTGTTACAGACAGCATAGGACTCCCCCGAAACATTCTGTTAACCGGACCCGCGAATTCCTGGCCATTCACCGACGCTCGCCCACCCACCCCCTAGCGGACACTTGACCAGCAGTTACACACAAAGCCGCCCCATGCCCGATTCCCGCTCGACCCGAGCGCCGACATCCAGCAACGACCACTCCCCCCGGCCCACGCCCCAAAGCAGCCGATTGAGTGAGTTTCGTCACATCAACGCCGAAAGCCGCTCCCGGTCACCGGTAGCGGCCTTCGTTTCGATCCTCGAGAGTTGTTACTCCCCGCCGTAGACCTTCGGGTCCAGGGTGCCGATGTACGGCAGATCACGGTAGCGCTCGGCGTAGTCCAGGCCGTAGCCCACCACGAACTCGTTCGGGATGTCGAAGCCCACGGCCATCACATCCACCTGGGTGCGCAGCGCGTCGGGCTTGCGCAGCAGCGTCACCACCTCGAGCGAGGCCGGGTTGCGGCTGGACAGGTTGCGCAGCAGCCACGACAGCGTCAGGCCGGAGTCGATGATGTCCTCGACGATCAGCACATTGCGCCCGGCGATGTCCTTGTCCAGGTCCTTCATGATGCGCACCACGCCCGAGGACGACGTGGAGGACCCGTAGGACGAGACGGCCATGAATTCCATCTGCGTCGGCACGGTGAGCTTCTTGGCCAGGTCGGTCATGAAGAAGATGGCGCCCTTGAGCACGCCCACCAGCAGCAGGTCGCCCTCGGGGGCATCGGCGGGATAGCGCTTGGCGACCAGTTCGGCCAGTTCCTCGACCTTGTCGGCGATCTGTTCCTCGCTGATCAGCACCGACGCGATGTCGTCCCCGTACACGTCCGCTGGTTTCCCTTCAGTGATGTCGACCCGAATCCGGGTTCACTCCGAACCGAGTATGAGCCTGCCATGTTCACGCGCGGCAACCAACCTCGTCCCACTGGCCGAACCGCCCACCGCGACCCCGCCCTGCCCCCGCCACCGCGTGACCAGCGCCTCGACCGCCCGTAAATTGCTGTCCGTCAATGATTTTGCGCCACGCTCGAGCAACCATTCGCGAATGGCGCGGCGGCGGACCGCGGGCGCGGCAGTGGCGAGCATCTCGATTCGCAGCCCGTCACCGTCCCGGGCGGCTGCCAGCAACTCTCCGGCGAGCGCGTCCAGCACCTCCCCGTCCTCCCGCAGTTGCGCTGCCGTGCGCGCGAGCGCGGCGGCCACGCCACCACCGAGCACGTCCTCCAGCAGCGGCAGCACCTCGTGTCGCAGGCGTACCCGGGTGAATTCCGGCGCGCTGTTGTGCGGGTCCTCCCAGGGCGTGATCCCCAGATCCGCGCACAGTTCGCGGGCCACGCTCCGCCGCACCCCCAGCAGCGGCCGCCCCCACGGCGCATCGAATTCCGGCATCCCCTGGATGGACCGCGCCCCCGACCCACGCCCGAGCCCGAGCAGTACCGTCTCGGCCTGATCGTCCAGCGTGTGCCCGAGCAACACCGGCAATCCCTGCCGCGCCTGGTCCAGCGCCGCGTACCGGGCCCGCCGCGCCGCCGCTTCCGGACCACCCGGGTACCGGGCCTTGCCCGCGCGGTCGCCGATGTCCTGGTCGTGATCGGCGATGTCGGGGCCCGTCCCGGCACGTTCGACCGTCACGGTCAGTACCCGCGCCGACCGGCAGCCCAGCTTCGACGCCAGCGCGGCCGCCGCCGCGGCCACCTCCGCCGACCCCGTCTGCAGACCGTGATCCACCGTCAAGGCGTCCACCACATCCGCCTCCGCGCAGGCGGCGGCTGTCAGGGCGACCGAATCCGCCCCACCCGAGAGGGCCACGGCGACCACCCCGTCAGGCGCGTACCGTCCCAGCCATTCCCGCACGGCGCGCCGCATCTCCAGCGCGGCAGGCGTCTCGGGCAGCCGGGGCCGATCGTTCACGCCCTGATCGTCGCACGCGGGCCCCGGGGCACGGTGCGGCGGCAACGGCTCAGCCGAGGACGCGGGCGACCCAGCGCTGCGGTTCGCCGATTTCGTCTGTGCGGGGCAGAGTTTCGGGGTCGGTCCAGATGGTGTTGAACCGGGCCATGCCGACGGTGTCGACGACCTCGTCGACGAAGGCCTTGCCGCGCACGTACTGGGCGACCTTGGCGTCCATGCCGAGCAGTGCCCGCAGCAGCCGCTGGATGGGGTTGGCTGGGCGCTTGCGGCGCTGATCGAAGGCGGCGCGGATGCGGGCGACCGAGGGCACCACGGCGGGTCCGACGGCGTCCATGACGTGGTCCGCGTGGCCCTCCAGCAGCGTGCCGAGCATGAGCAGACGGTCGAGGGCGTCGCGCTGCGGTGCGGCCTGGGTGGCGCGCAGCAGCCCGATGACGCCGCCGGCCGGGTCGTCGCCGCCGCGGCGGCGCTCCTTCACGGCGTCGACGAGCCGGGCCAGCATATCGGCGAGGGGTTCGTCGCCCGCCTCGCCGAGCACCTCGACATTGCGGCGCATGTAGCCGGCGATCCAAGGGGCGGAAGAGAATTGGACCCGGTGGGTGACCTCGTGCAGGCACACCCAGAGCCGGAAGTCGCTGGGCAGCACGCCGAGTGCGCGTTCCACCGCCATGATGTTGGGCGCGACCAGCAGCAGCGTGCCGTCGGGCCCGGTGAACGGGTCGTACTGGCCGAGGATGGCCGTCGACAGGAACGCCAGCATGGCTCCGGCCTGCACTCCTGCCGGTTTGCCGACGAGTTTGCCCTTCTCCCCGGGTTCCACGCCGCTGCCGGTGAGCTGGGCCATGGATTCGGCGGCGGCGTGGATCCAGCCGGGCCGGTCCACGATCAGCGCGTCCGGTACCACCGACCCGTCGTCGAGACCGCTGACCTCGCGGACCGGCCCCTCGGCGCGCACCGAGGCGGCGGCGAGTTCGGCGACCGCGTGTTCGGCCGAGTACCGGGATGTCCGCGGCCCGGCGGGCACCAGCGCGGCGCCGGTGCGGGCGGCCACGTTCCAGTCCACTACACCGGTCAGGTTGGTCCGGGTGCGAGCGGGGGCCACAGGGTTTTCGGATCCGGTCATGTTCATCCACCCGTCAGGAGCAGCCACAGTTGCGCAGTGCGTTGGCGACGGCGTCCAGCGCGGGTCGGCTCGCCTCCGGCGGCCGATCGTTCGACATCAAGGCGAACGTCAGGACCCGTCCGTCGCGGTCCAGCACATAACCCACCAACGCACTCGAGACGGACAGAGTTCCGGTCTTGGCCCGGATCCACCCCGCCCCGTCGCGATCCCGGTCGACATAGCGGGCTGCCAGCGAGCCGGTACCGCCCGCCACTGGCAGGAAGTCCAGCAGCGGCGCGAGCGGGGAGCCGTCGGCGCTGGTCGCGGCCGAGTCGGCGGTCGAATTGCCTTGCGGGCCAGCGCTATTGGACAACGCGGCCACGGTCAGCACCCGGTTGAGCAGGCGCGGGGGAATGTGGTCGTCGGTCGAAAGCCCGCTGTTGTCGGCCATTTTCAGGCCGGTCAGATCGAATCCGGCGGCCTGCAACACGGTCGTCATGGCGGTCACCGCGCCGGTGAAGGAGGCTTCCTGCCCGCTCGCCACCGCGACCTCGCGGCCGATGGCCTCGGCGAGCACATTGTCGGAGTGCACCATGGCCTGCAGCATGCGTTCCCGCAGCGGCGCGGACTGCACGGCGGCCAGCTGGTTCGCGCTCGCCGGGGCGGTGCCCAGCTTCACCTTGGCGGGATCGACGCCCAGTTCGGCGGCCAGCTTCCGGCCGGCGTCGAGGGCGGGAGTGGGGGTGCGGGGCGAATATTCGACCAGCGGGTCGAGGCGGCCTCCGTCGATCATGACCGGGTCGAGCGGCGCGATGGAGCCGCCCGCGATATCGGCGTTGTCCCAGCCGGGCGCGAAGTTCGGGCCCGCGTACGCGGAGGTGTCGACCACGATGGAGTCCACCCGCTGCCCGGCGGTCTTGATCTGCGCGACCAGGTCCTGCAGCCGGGGTGCGTCCGGGTAGTAGCCCTTGCCGTCCGGCTGCGCGGTGATGGTCGGGTCGCCGCCGCCGACCAGCACGATCTCGCCGGGAGCCGAGCCGGTCATCACCTTGGTGGTGATCCGGTGATCGTCGGGCAGGGCGAGCAGTCCGGCCGCGGTGGTGAGGATCTTGGCGGTGGAGGACGGGATCATGCCCTTGTCCGGGTCCATGGTCCACAGCACCTTGCCGGTGTCCCCGTCGGAGACCGAGGCGGCGAAGATCCCGAGGTCCGGATTGCCGACCACCGGTCCGAGCGCGGCGGCCAGCCCGTTCGCTGAGGCGGCGGGCGCGGTCACCGGGGCGGGCGCGACCTGCGGAATCGGCTTCACGGGCGCGGGCGGATCGGCGATCGTCAACCCCCCGTGCCGGAATTCCTCCGTCCACGGCTTCAGGATCACCGCCACCGCCCCGGCCGCCGCCACCGCGACGACCAGCACCAACGACACCACGATCCAGGTTCTGCGTCGCCGCTTGGCCTCCAGACCACCGATGTTCTGCTTGTTCCGACCAAACACCTGCCGCTGTCTCCTGTATCCGATTGCGCCGCCTTCGGCGTCGCGGGTTCACGGCCAAGGCGCAGGCCTATGGAGCCGAAGGCTCGGTTCTTCACTCCTCCGCTCAGCCGCTGCGCTCCCTCGCTCCGTCGCTCCAGAACCGAGCCGGGCCGCGAACTGCCCCGCATTCACACACTATCCTCGTTGCGCAGTCGTTCCCTTGAACGAGCTGGCGAGTCGGCAGCCTTACCGCCCACCGAAAAGGAGATGACGTGGAGTTCGACGTCACGATCGAGATCCCCCGGGGTCAGCGCAACAAGTACGAGGTCGATCACGAGACCGGACGCGTTCGGCTGGACCGCTTCCTGTACACGCCGATGATGTACCCGGCCGACTACGGCTACATCGAGAACACCCTCGGCGGCGACGGCGATCCGCTGGATTGCATGGTGCTGCTGCCCGAGTCCGTGTTCCCGGGTGTGCTGGTCGAGGCCCGTCCCGTCGGCGTGCTGATCATGAGCGACGAGGCCGGCATCGACGAGAAGCTCGTGGCGGTGCCTGCCGGCGACAAGCGCTGGGCGCACATCCAGGACGTCGAGGACATTCCGGAGTTCCAGCGCAAGGAGATCGCGCACTTCTTCGAGCACTACAAGGACCTGGAGCCCGGCAAGTGGGTCAAGGTCGAGGGCTGGGAGGGCCGTGCGAAGGCCGAGAAGCTCGTCGACGAGGCCTACGCTCGCCTGAAGGAGCAGGGCGGCCACTGAGCTCCCGCTGACGAGGGGCGGCGCGGATTCCGCGCCGCTCCTTTCGTTTTCCCGGATCCCGCGTCCTACTCGGCAGCGGCCGCGAGCCCGGCGGTCGTGCGCAGCGGGACTTCCTTCCAGAACACCACCAGCACGAACGCCAGCAGGGTGACGGCGGATGTGGTCAGGAAGACCGTCGACAGCGATTCCGCGAATCCCACCTTGAACGGGTGTGCGAGCACGGGATCGAGCTTCTGGATCACCGAACTGTCGTTCAGCACCCCCTGCGCCGCCGAGGTGTCGTGCTTCAGAAGTCCTTGCGACAGCGCCATATCCGCGGGATTCCCGTCGTGCGCCCCGGCCGCGACGGCGTCCTGGAACGTGCGGTCCTTGCCCGCTTCCAGCAGCTGCGCGCGGATATTGGGTCCGAGCCGATCGAACAGGATCGACAGGAACACCGCGGCGCCGAGCGTGCCGCCGATCTGCCGGAAGAAGGTGGCGGCAGCGGTGGAGACGCCCATGTCCTTGGGCGGCAACGCATTCTGCAGCGCCACGATGAGCGGCTGCATGAGATTGCCCAGCCCGAAACCCACACACAGCATGAACAGCACCACGATCCAGAACGCCGTATCGGCCTTCAGGTAGTGCAGCAGGAACAGCCCGATGGTGATCATGGCCGAGCCCAGCAGCGTGTAGACGCGGTAGTGCCCGGTGCGCGAGATCAATTGCCCCGATACCACCGAGCCGATCATCATGCCCAGCACCATGGGTATCATCTGCAGCCCGCCCAGCATCGGGCCGGCACCCCGGTCGGCCTGCAAATACTGTGGCAGCAGCAGGATTCCGCCGAACATGCCCGCGCCCACCACGAACGAGATGACGACGCCGAGCGCGAAGGTGCGATTGGCGAAGATGCGCAGCGGGACGAGCGCGGCCTCTCCCAGCGCGGCTTCCACCAGGATGAAGGCGATCACCCCGAGCGCGCCGATCAGATAGCAGACGATGGATCGCGCACTGCCCCAGCCCCATTCGCGTCCCTGCTGGGCCACGATGAGCAGCGGGCTCATGGCGATGATGAGCGCCAGCGCGCCCCAGTAGTCCACGCGGTCACGGGATTTCTCGCGGGGCGGCAGGCGTAGCACCCGGGTCACCACGACCAGGGTGAACAGGCCGATGGGCACGTTCACCAGGAACACCCAGCGCCAGCCCGCGATCCCGAGAATGCTGTGCTGTCCCGCGAACAGCCCGCCCAGCACCGGCCCGATCACACTCGAGGTACCGAACACGGCCAGGAAATACCCTTGGTACCTGGACCTTTCGCGCGGGCTCACGATGTCGCCCACGATGGTCAGCGCCAGCGACATGAGCCCGCCCGCGCCCAGACCCTGCAGCGCCCGGAAAGCGGCCAGCTCGTACATGGACTGCGCGAAGGTGCACAGCAGCGAGCCGGTCACGAAGATGGTGATCGAGGCGAGGTAGAAGGGCTTGCGCCCGTACATGTCCGAGAGCTTGCCGTACAGCGGCGTGGCCAGGGTGGCGGTGATCAGATACGCGGTGGTCGCCCAGGCCTGCAGTGAATACCCGTTCAGATCGTCGGCGATGGTGCGGATCGCGGTGGACACGATGGTCTGATCGAGCGCCGCGAGCAGGATGCCCAGCAGCAGCCCGCTGAGGATCACCATTATTTCGCGATGAGTGAAGCCGCCCGCACCGGTCGACTCGCTCACCTCGGATGTAGCCATGGCCAAACCTCCGGTCCCCCGCCCAAAACGATAGGCCGGGAACCGGAGGCATGGGGTCCTTTTACGGGGCCGGAACCCCCTGGGGTCATTTCCCCTTGAACTCCGGGGGGCGCTTCTCGAAGACCGCCTGGATGGCCTCGGTGAGGTCCTCCGACGGCAGGAACGCCGAGTTCCAGGTCGACACGTAGCGCAGCCCGTCGGCGATCCTGCCGCGCTTGGGCTGGTCGAGGACGTCCTTGATGCCCTGCACCACCAGCGGCGGGTTGGCGGCGATCTCGCGCGCCATGGCGTGGGCGGCGTCCAGCACGGCCTGCTGGTCGGCGTACACGTCGTTGATCAGGCCGATCTTCTCGGCGCGGGCCGCGTCGATGTCCTTGCCGGTGTAGGCGAGTTCACGCACGTGCCCCTCGCCGATGATGCCCGGCAGCCGATGCAGCGAGCCGATGTCGGCGACGATGGCCACCTTGGCCTCGCGGAGGCTGAACTTGGCGTCGGCGCTGGCCAGGCGGACATCCGCGGCGGCGATGAGGTCCAGTCCGCCGCCGATGCACCAGCCGGAGATCGCCGCGATGACCGGCTTGACGCAGTCGGCGACCGCGGTGACCGAGTCCTGCATGCTGCGCACGTGCTTGAGGAAGTCGGTGCGCGGCCCGGCGAGCGCCCGGTCGGCCAGCAGCGGCCCGAAGAGCGGGCTCATGGCCGGCAGGTCCAGGCCGTAGGAGAAGTGCGTGCCGGATCCGGTGAGCACGATGGCGCGGATGTCCGGGTCGGCGTCGAGTTCGCCGAAGATCAGCGGCAGTTCGCGCCAGAAGTCGGGGCCCATGGCATTGCCCTTGCCGGGACCGGTGAGCGTCACCTGGGCGATGTGGTCCTTGCTTTCGACCTCGAAAGCCTTCCATTCGGTCATCGGTCCAGCGTATCGGGGGTGCCGGGGGCGGGTCGGGCCGGTGTTAATCCTGTGCTAAATCTGCTGCGTCCCAGTGTCTTCGAACCGCCTCCCGGCGCACGATTAGCGGGTCCGCACAACTCGCCCATCCCGTGTGTGAGGTCTGGATGTTGATGCATCACGGAATCGGCCTCGACCGCTTCAATACGCTCCCCCGTCGCCGCGCGATTCATGCCCTGTACGAATGCTGCTGCAATGTCACCTGGGCCCAGAAGATCGCCGACGGCCGCCCGTACCCGGGCCACGCCGCACTCCAGACGGCCGCCGCGGCGGAGCTGCACGCCCTGTCCGCGATCGACCTGGAACGGGTCTTCGATTCCTGTGCGCACCAGTGGGTTTCGCGGCGCACCGTCGAGGAGCTGACCCCGATCGTGCGCGACCGCCTCACCGAGCTGCTGGGCCCGGAGGAGGGCTATCCCGACTACTGATCCCCGGCACATCCACCGCAATCGCTCTACCCTGGTTGCCATGCGCAGGTCCCTGCCACCGGTCGCGTCGAAGGTCTCCGACACCTTGATCGCGCGCGGCCATCACGGGGTGATCATCACCCAGCCCAGTCCCACCCACACCGCGCAGGAAGCCGCCGACGCGCTCGGCGTCACCGTCGGGGCGATCACCAAATCGCTGGTCTTCCTGCTCGACGACGATCCGGTGCTGCTGCTGGTGTCCGGCGCGCACCAGGTGCATCTGAGCCGCACCGGGGAGCGCCTCGAGGGCACGCTCTCCCGGGCGCCCGCGGCCATGGTCCGCGAGGTGACCGGGCAGCCCATCGGAGGTGTCGCCCCGCTCGGGCACCCGACCAATCTGCCGACCTTCGTCGACACGGCGTTGTCGCAGTATCAGGAGTTGTGGGCCGCGGGCGGGCACCCGAACACGCTGTTCCGCACCACCTTCGGGGAATTGGTCCGGATCACCGCGGGCCTGGCCATCGACGTGGACTGAGCACCACCTACCGCCGTGGACCGGGCAATTCCTAACAGGGTGGAATAACCGGGCGCTCGACCACGTAGTTTCGTGACGTGAGCGATTCCCCGACGCCCGGCACCGAGCTACACGTGCCCGACGATCTGAGCGGCATTACCGCGCAGCAGTACCGCGCCGCCATGCGGCACTATCCGGCCGGGGTCACCATCGTCACGTTCGAGTCCGACCAGGGTCCGGTGGGCTTCACCGCCACCTCGTTCGCCTCGCTCTCCGCACAGCCGCCGCTCATCTCGTTCAATATCGCCGAGACCTCCTCCAGCATCGAGGCCATGCTGCGGGCCGAATCGCTGGTGGTGCATTTCCTCGGCGAGCATCAGAAGCATCTGGCCCAGCGGTTCAGCCGGACCGCCGAGGAGCGTTTTACCGACCGGTCCCTGTGGACGACGCTCGGCAGCGGCGAACCCGTCCTGCACGGCACTCCCATCTGGGTCCGCGCGACGGTCCATCAGCTCCTCCCGATCGGCGACCACACCCTGGTCATCGGCCTGGTCACCCAGGTGCACGACAACACCGAGAACTCCCCGGCGGTGGGCCCGCTGGTGTATTACAACGGCGCGTACCACCGCGCCGAGATCGCCGACTGACTCAGGCGCCGACTCAGGCCGCGGCCGAGGCCGCCGTGCCGATGCCCAGCGCCGCCAGAATCGCCGCGCTCGCCTGCTCCAGCCGCACCCGGACAAGCGGCCGTCGCAGCAACTCCACCGCCCGCGCGGCCGCCACCGCCAGCAGGACCATTTCGATTGCCGCGACACTGGATTCGATGGCCCCGAGCGTGAGCGTGTTGAGGAATGTCACCTGGGTCAGGAACTGCGGCAGCACCGCGAGGTAGAACAACCCCACCTTCGGATTGAAGACACACGACAGCAATCCGGCAGCGAACGCCGAGCGCAGCGACGCCGGCGCACCCTGCGCCACCGCGACATCCGCCCCGTCGGCCGCCGCGGCGGGCCCGCGCCGATGCGCCAGCAGCGCCCGAACACCCAGGTACACCAGGTAGATTCCGCCGACCACCTTGAGCGTGCGATACGCGGTCGCCGACTGTTCCAGCAGCGCCGCAACCCCGGCCGCGACCACGGTGGCCCACACGATCCCGCCGAACGCCGAGCCGATTGCCGCCGCGATTCCGGGTCGCGATCCGGCCATCGAAAATCGCAGTACCAGAAAGGTATCCGGCCCCGGCGTGAGCGCGAGCAGCACACACAACCCCACGAAACTCAGTAGCAGCGGAAAGCTCATGCCCTCCATCGCAACCCATCACCGCGGACCGGCGCAAGGGTGAGATCGCTGACCCTGCCCCCGACGAACAGGGTCAACGATGCACCGCGGAGATGACGAAGGCCGCCGCCCCTGTCGATCAACGGGGGTCGGCGACCTTCGGGGTTGCGAGTTTCAGTTCCGCGCGCTGAATTCCGCACCCAGCTCACGGAACAGATCAGTGTTCATCGTGAACGCCAGTCGCGCCTCGTCGAGTACGCGATCGACCTCGGGGCCGTCGAGGGGAAGCTGGTCGAGGGCCTCGCGGTAGTCGCGCTTGAACGCGGCCGGGTTGGCGATGTTCTCGAAGACGTAGAACCGCACGCCGTCGCCCTTCTTGGGCAGGTTCCACAGCTTCTCGGCGGTACCGCGAATGACCTGGCCGCCGGAGAGATCGCCCAGATAGCGGGTGTAGTGGTGGACCACATAGCCGGCCGGCCAGTCGCCCGCGCATTCCTCGATGCGGGCGGCGTAGGCGGCGGTGGCGGGCAGCGCGGTCAGTTCATCGCGCCAGTTCGCGCCGCCGAGGTGGGCCAGGTCGGCCTCCAGCGCGGCCAGCCGCGCCAGTTCCGGCCTGACGAACGGACCCGCGACCGGGTCGGAAGCCAGTGCGGCGGAGTGCTTTTCGAGGGCGGCGTAGACGAACCAGAGCTGGGCGGTGTACCGATAGAAGGCTTCCACCCCGAGCTGCCCGCCGAGCATGTCGCGCATGAACGTGGAGTGTTCCGCCTCGTTGTGCTGCTGCTCGGTCGCGGTGCGAATGAGCGTCGAGAACGGGGTGCTGGTCTCCAGCATGGTCGGGCTCCTCGTGGTCAACTCGGGGGGCACCACTTTGGCTACCCTAACTTCGACTCCGACCATACGCCCCAGCAACGTTCGCGCGATTCGAACTTTGCGGCCCACCCGATCCAACTTTCGGACGATTTTTCCGATACGGTCGTGCCGTTCGTCACACCGACCCGCGGCGCTCCAGCATGTCGTGCGCAGCCTCCCGCAGCGCGACCGTGGCCCGCGTGAAGTAATCGAAGAGCACCTCGGGTTCCTCCGGGCGGTACTCGGCGAACACCTCCGCGATCCGATCGGGCGCGACGTCCGGGCGCCCGGCCTCGAACGCTGCGTGGCGACCCGCAAATCGTGACGGCGGCGCCACGGCCGGGCGGGGTTGACAAGCCCGCGAGCCGTCTGCCAGTCTCTGCAATCAGGTCATGAGTACCAGCGCGAAGCCCCGGCTTGCTGGTCGGCAACCCTCCTCCGCGGTGGGGTGCTCCGGGTGACGACCGGGCCGACGCCCGACCGGGCGCGGCAAGCGCGGACTCTCGATCGATTTCTGTTTTCGCGATCGCGTGTCCATGAACCCGACGGGATTTCGTGATGACTGCTATCGCCGACCAGACCTGTGCCGCCCTCGCCACCGTCTCCGGCTGTGACCTGCGGGTCCCGCTGGTCCAGGGCGGGACGGCCGGCTACGCCAACTTCGACTACGCCGCGAGCGCACCCGCATTGCGGCAGGTCACCGACCGGGTCACGGACCTGCTGCCCTACTACGCCAGCGTGCACCGCGGCGCGGGATACGCCTCCCGGGTCTCCACCGACTGCTACGAGTCGGCCCGCGGTTCGGTCGCCCGCTTCCTGAACGCGGCCGAGGACCAGGTGGTGGTCTTCACCCGCAACACCACCGATTCACTGAACCTGCTCGCCGCCTGCGTGCCCGGTGACACCGTGGTGCTGGACGTCGAGCACCACGCCAACCTGCTGCCCTGGACCCGGCGCGGCCGCCGGGTGGTTCCGGTCGCGGACACCATCGAGGAGACCATCCAGCGCCTGGTCGCCGAGCTGTGCTCGAAACCCGCTGCGCTGCTGGCGGTTACGGGCGCCTCCAATGTGACCGGCGAACTGCTGCCGCTGGAGCGGCTGGCCTGGATCGCCCACCAGTGCGGCACCCGCATCCTGGTGGACGCCGCCCAGCTGGCCCCGCATCGCCGAATCGACCTGCGCACCACCGGCATCGACTACCTGGCCTTCTCCGGCCACAAGACCTACGCCCCGTTCGGCGCGGGCGTGCTGGTCGGCCGCCGGGACTGGCTGGATGCGGCCGAGCCCTACCTGGCCGGCGGCGGTGGGGTGCGCTCGGTGAGCACGGAGAGCGTCGAATGGGCTCCCGCCCCGCAGCGCCACGAGGCCGGTTCCCCGAACGTGCTGGGCGTCGCCGCCCTGGCCGCGGCCTGCGATGCCCTCGCCGAGCTGGACGAGACCACCGTGATCGAGCATGAGCAGTACCTCACCCACCGCCTGCGCTACGGCCTGAAAACCGTTCCGGGCGTGAACTTCCTGCGGATCTGGCGCGACAGCACCGACGCGGTCGGCATTGTCGCCTTCACCGTCGACGGCTTCGAGCCCGGCCAGGTGGCCGCCTACCTCTCCGCCGAGCACGGCATCGGGGTGCGCGACGGCCGCTTCTGCGCTCACCCGCTGCTGTCCCGCCTCGGTGTCGATGCCGCCCTGCGCGCCAGCATCGGCCTGGGCACCACCGCCGCCGACGTCGACCGCCTCGTCGAGGCCATCGCGACCCTGGTGGCGCGCGGCCCGGCGTGGAATTACGCCCGCACCGAAGGACATTGGAACCCGGTCCCCGAGACCCGTCCCTTCGGCAGTTCGGCCGAGGGCGGGGCTGCCTGCGGTTTCTGAGCCGGCCGGGAACCGGTCAGGGCACCATGTAGCGGGCCGCGAGCACCTCGACGAGTGGATCGTCGTCGGCCACCGCGTCGAGCGCGTCGAGGTCGACCTGGACGGAGAGCTGCCGGGTGTCCTCCTGATCGGGGTCCGGCGGCCCATCCTCTTCGAGCTGCCGGATCAGCTTCTCCCGCACGCGCTCCTTCAGCGAATCGCTCATAAGCAGAGCATGCCCCGCCTAAACCGGCGCGATCCAACTACCCCACGGTGTGTTCCGCACAACCGTGAAGACCAGGAGAAATGCCAGGGCCACCCACACCGCGTACCTGGGCAGCACCTGCGGTAGTCGCGGCGGCACCGGATTCCCCCGCCACCCGCGCACCACCCAGGTGCCCCACCAGGCGATGAAGCCCAGTGTCAGCGGGAGCAGCAGCACATTGCTGTGGATGGCGTCGAGGATCCGGCCATCGGTGAGGTTGTGCAGCCCGCGCAACCCGCCGCAGCCGGGGCACCAGTATCCGGTCAGTTCGTAGAACGGGCACACTCCGTACGCCCCCTGCACATGCGGATCCCGGAAGTGCAGCAGCGCCAGCCCGCCTGCCACCGCCCCACCGGTCAGCAGCGGTAGCCCGACGCCGAGCCACCGCGGCCGGGCGGGCGTTTCCATGACTGCTGCTGCCGTGGTGTCCACGACCATCAACGGTAGCCGCACCACCACAACGTCGTCGACCGTGTGTTCGGCCTCATCAGCCTGCTGGCCGTCATCCTCGTCGGCGGCGGCGTCTGGTTCGCGCTCGAGAAGAAGCGGGAGAACGAGCAGACCGCCACACCCATGTCCACACCGGCGGAGTACACACCGGCGCCGAGCCCCTACGACCAGGCGAACACCCCGGTCCACTGCCACCCGCCCCGCTCGGCTCCTTCCCGCTGCCGACCCGCGGCTGCCAGCCACCGAACTACCCCCAGCCGCACCAGCGCTGGTCCACCGCGCTCGGTTCCGAACGGCCCGTACCGGATTCGATCCGGGGCGGGCCGTTCGCGTTCCGGCGTCAGCGAATCGGCGCGCGCTCCACCACCGGCGCGGTCAGCACCCCCGCGAGCATGTCCACGATCTCCCCCCACGCCGTCACGTCCCCCGCGGCCACCCGCCCGGCCTCCACGGCCCGCTCGTGGTCGGCCAGCAAGGCGAACAGCACGGTCGGCAAGGCGCGTAACCGCCGCAGCCGCAATCGTTTCGGCAGGTCGGTCAGTTCCCGCTCCAGCTGCTGCATGATCACCCGCACCGAGGTGCGCCGCGCGGATTCCAGATTGGCCGCGTCGGTGACGGCCCGATGGGTGTGGATCTGTTCGAGGAACCGCGCGTAGTGATGGATCCCGTGCCGGTCGCTGAGCTCGAGCATGGGAATGACCAGCGCCTCCAGTAGGTCGTGCACGCCGGTCGCACCCGTTCCGGCCTGTTCGGCCAGTAATTCCAGCCGCCGCACCTCGAGGGTGGCGAGCCGGTGTTCGACCACGGCCTCGATGAGCCCGTCGCGGGAGCCGAAGTGGTACTGGATCGCCGAGTTGTTCCGCTGTCCGGCGGCTGCCGCGATATCGCGCAGCGGCACCGCCTGCCCCCGCTCGGCGATCAGCTGCTCCGCCGCGAGAATGATGCGCTCACGCGCTTCTGTCACTGCCATTCGGACACCGTCACTGCCACCTGTCAATCCTTGCCACAGCCTGCACTGTAGCGCTCACCAGCGGATAAAGAACTTCTGCTTGACGATTAAGAATAAATGCTTAAAGCTGCTTGTGACTGCCATCACTCCCAGAAGGACTGATTTCGCGATGATCCTGGACACCTTCCGACTGGACGGCCGCGTCGCCGTCGTGACCGGCGCGGGCCGCGGCATCGGCGCCGCCACCGCGCTCGCCCTCGCCGAAGCCGGCGCGGACGTGGCCATCTCGGCCCGCACCGCCGCTCAGCTCGACGAGGTGGCGGGCAAGATCCACGCGCTCGGCCGCCGCGCCATCACGGTCCCCGCGGACCTGTCGGATCTTTCCGCCGTCACCGCGCTGGCCGAAACCGCCGCCGCCGAACTCGGCCGCATCGACATCGTGGTCAACAATGTCGGCGGCACCATGCCCAATACCTTCCTCACCACCACTCCCGAATTCCTCGAGGAGGCATTCCGTTTCAATGTCTCCACCGCGCACGCCCTCACCCGGGCCGCGGTGCCGCACATGCTGAAGAACGACGGCGGCTCGGTCGTCAATATCTCCTCGATGATGGGCCGCTCCCCCGGCCGCGGCTTCCTCGCCTACGGCACCGCCAAGGCCGCCCTCGCGCACTGGACCCGGCTGGCCGCCGCCGACCTGTCCCCCCGCATCCGGGTGAACGCCATCGCGGTCGGCTCGGTGCTCACCTCCGCGCTGGAAGTCGTTGCGCAGCAACCGGAGATCAAGCAGCAGATGGAGGACGCCACCCCGCTGCACCGGCTCGGCGAGCCCTGGGAGATCGCCGCCGCGATCGTCTACCTGAGCTCCCGCGCGGGCGGCTACATCACCGGCAAGGTGCTCGAGGTGGACGGCGGCATCGCCGCACCCAACCTGGACCTTCCCATCCCCGACCTGTAATCCGCCGCGCCGCAGGAGTTTTCCCATGACGTATCGCGTAGTCCAGTGGAGCACCGGCAATGTCGGCCGCCGCACCCTGCGCTCCATCATCGCCCGCCCCGAGCTCGACCTGGTCGGCGTCTGGGTCTCCAGCGCCGCCAAGGCCGGCAAGGACGCGGGCGAGCTGGCCGGTCTCGACCGCGAGATCGGCGTCACCGCAACCCAGGACGCCGAGGCGCTCCTGGCCCTGAAGCCCGACTGCATCGTCCACACGGCAATGGCCGACGACCGTCTGATGGAGGCGGTGGAGGATCTGAAGACCTTCCTCCGCGCCGGCATCAATGTCGTCTCCAGCAGCCCCGTCTTCCTGCAGTTCCCCTACGGCACCCTCCCTGACGAGGCCATCGCCCCGATCGTGGAGGCGGCCAACGAGGGCGGCGCCTCCCTGTGGGTCAACGGCATCGACCCCGGCTGGGCCAACGACTGGCTGCCGCTGCTGCTGTCCAGCGGCTCCGAGCGCATCGACAAGATCATCTGCTCGGAGGTGATGGACTACTCCACCTACGACAATCCCAAGGTCCTGTTCGACATCATGGGCTTCGGCAGCGCCCTCGACGACTTGCCGCTGCTGCTCCAGCCCGGCGTCCTCACCCTCGCCTGGGGCAGTGTCATCCGCCAGCTGGCCGCCGCCCTCGACATCGAACTCGAGTCCGTCACACAGCATTTCGAGCGCCTGCCCGCGAGCGAAGAGCTGAAGGTGGGCAGTCGCACCATTGCCGCCGGCACCGCCGCCGCCCTCCGCTTCCAGGTGCACGGCATCAGCAAGGGCCGCGAGGTCCTCACCCTGGAACACACCACCCGCCTGCACCCCGACCTCGCCCCCGACTGGCCCCAACCGGCCGGTAAGGGTTGCTACCGAGTCGAAGTCAAGGGCGAACCCGACTACCTCCTCGACCTGCAGCTCTACAGCAACGGCGACCACGCCGAAGCCGGCGTCGTCGGCACCGCGGCCCGCCTGGTCAGCGCTATCCCCGCCGTGGTCCAATCCCGCCCCGGCCTACTGACCGCCATGGATCTCCCCCTGACCACCGGCCGCGGCCTGGTCTCCTGATTCCCCGACGACAGAGGTGAGGACCGACAAGTCCTCACCTCTGTCGTTCCAGATAGAGCTTGTACACCGCGATGGCGTCATCGCGCGGCTGGTAGCGCATGGGCAGCCGCCGCTGGTCCCAGGGCTTGGCGATCTCGCTATAGAAAGTGCTGGGTTCGAAGTACTTGTCGTTTCCGCCTGCCATATAGGGCGCGCAACCCTCGCGGGTGGCCAGAAAAACGACCTGATCGGGCGCGCAGTGATACAGCGCCGCCAGACACATCGGGCACGGATGGGCGATGGCGTACACCGTGCATCCGGTCAGGTACTCCGTGCCCATGGGAATCTTTCTCAAACCGGCTTCACCGAGTGATTTGTCCGCAACGAATCATGATCACGTTTTCCCCAGACTGCGTCGAGCGGGAGATACTGTTCAATATCCGGGGATGGTTGATCACCAAGCGACCTCCGCCGCGCGACGATATGCGCTGACGGCGGGTTGACCTGGATCTTTCGTGGAGCCGACACATCGGCCAGACCGGATTCGGATCGGTGTTCCGCAACCGGCCACCGGGTTCCCTGAGCGGCCCGCGTCATGATCACACAGGGCAAGCCTCCGCACGCATGCACTGAGTTCGCATGCCAGGCAGACGATTTCGATCCGCCCGGTTCCCCGGTGCCACCGGCACCGGATTCGGATCCCGAAACAACAGCAGGTGGAGAGCGGGATTCGCTCTCCACCTGCTTCTTTGGAGCCGCCTGGGGGAATCGAACCCCCGACCTTTTCATTACGAGTGAAGCGCTCTACCGACTGAGCTAAGGCGGCGTGCCTTCCGGCGGTGCGAGTCTATCGTCTCGCGCCCGAATCGCGAAAACGGGAGCTCGCGGTGATCGGGGACACGCCCGGGTCAGGCGGAACGGGCCGCGATCAGGGCCGCGGCCATGGCGGCGAGGGCGAAGCGCGGCTTCACATTGGTCTCGAGGGCCTCGCGGCAATCGAGCACCGCCTGGATGGAGAGCAGCAGGCCTTCGGGGCGGACATCGGTCGCGAGTTCCCGGATCTGGTCGGCCATGTCCGGGTGGGTGAGTGTCACGCCGGAGGAGGAATCCGCCGCGGCCGCGCCGAATCGGACCGCGAGCGCGTCCCGGTACAGGCCCGCGACATCGATCAGGGCCCGGTCCAGGGCATCGCGCCCGGTACGCGTGGCCCGCGACTTCTGGCGTTTCTCCAGGTCTTTCAGTGCACCGGCGGAACCGCGGGTGGCCGAGGCGGTGCCCTTACCGGTGCCGCCCGCGCCCAGCGCGGTGGCCAGTTCCTCGCGTTCCTTCCCGTCGCGCTCGGCACTGACCTGCTTGGCCTCGTCATCGGCCGACTTCACCAGTTCGTCGGCGGCCGCATACGCCGCTGCGGGCCGGGCGGTCGCCGTGACCAGCGCCAGGGCTCGTTTGCGCCGAGCCCGGGCCTGGTCGTCGGTGGCCAGCCGCCGGGCGCGCCCGACATGTCCACCGCTGATCGAGGCCGCCCAGCCGGCGGTCTTCTGGTCCAGACCGTCCCGCTCGTGCAGCACCCGCGCGATCGAATCCACCGACGGGGTCGCCAAATGCACGTGCCTGCACCGGGATCGCAGCGTCACCGAGATGTCCTCGGGATCCACCGACGGCGCGCACAGCAGGAACACCGTGCGCTCCGGCGGCTCCTCCACCACCTTCAGCAGCACATTGCCCGCCGCCTCGGTCAACCGGTCGGCGTCCTCGACCACGACCACCTGCCAGCGCCCGGTGCTCGGCCGCCGCGACGCCACCTGCACGATCTCGCGCATCTCCTTGGTGCCGATGCTCAAACCCTCCGGCACCACCCGCCGCACATCGCCGTGTGTCCCGGCCATGGTGGTCGTGCACGCGTGACACCGCCCGCATCCGGGCGTCCCCTCGTCCGTGCACTGCAGTGCCGCCGCGAAGCACAGCGCCGCGACCGACCGCCCCGATCCGGGCGGCCCGGTGAACAACCACGAATGCGTCATGGCCGACGACGATCCGGCCCCACCCCGTGCCGCCACCGCCGCAGCCGTCAACTCGGACTCGACCGCACCCTGGCCGACCAGCCGATCGAAGACACCCGCCACGCCGACCACCTTAGCCGCCACCCCCGACAGCCCGGCCGGTAGTCAGTTCGCGCGCTGATATGTCGTGTTCGCGCCGTCCAAGGCCTCGCGGATGATGTCCGCGTGCCCGGAGTGGTGCGCGATCTCCCGGAAGATGTGCAGCAGGATGTAGCGCACGGTGAGCCATTCCCGCTCCGGCGCCCAGGGCGCGGTCGGCGTCGGCACCGAATCCTCGAGGTTGGGTAGCTCGCGGATCAGCTTGCCGGTGTGCTCGGCCACCACCTCCCACTCGGCCAGCAGGCCGGCGACCGTCTGCTCCGGGTCCAGCCGATACTCGGAATCCATTCGGGAGACATCGAATTCGGAGTTCGGGTCGCGCTCGACGAGGATGGTGGTCCAGTGCCGCTCGATATTCACCGCGTGGCTGAGCAGACCGCCGAGGGTGAGTTCACTGACCGTGGTGCGCTGGCGCGCCTGCTCGTCGTCGATGCCGCGGACGGTGATCCGGAAGAGCTCGCGCTGGCTGTCCAGGATCTTGATCAGTTCTTCACGCTCGTGGTCGACGGTCATCGAATGTCCTTCCGCTGGTGCGTGTTCGGGATTACACGCTACGGCAGGCCACCGACAGGCACAGCGGCCGAAAAGCAGAGCGCCCCCGTCGTGACGGGGGCGCTTCGATCAGGTCAGGACGGCGAGGCCGCGGTCTTCTTCGCCGCCGCCTTCTTCGCCGGGGTCTTCTTGGCCGCCGCTGCCTTCTTGGTGGTGACGCCGTCCGCCGTCTTGGCCGCCGCCTTCTTCGCTGCCGCCTTCTTGACCACGGTCTTGGCCACCGCGGTCTTCTTCGCGGCCGCCTTCTTGGCGGTCTTCTTCGCGGCCTTCTTCACCGGCCCGCGTGCCCGCCGGTCCGCCAGCAGCTCCGAAGCCCTTGCGTCGGTGATGGATTCGACCTCGTCGCCCTTGCGCAGGCTGGCATTGGTTTCACCGTCGGTGACGTACGGGCCGAACCGCCCGTCCTTGATCACCATCGGCTTCTCCGACACGGGGTCCACACCCAGCTCACGCAGCGGCGGCGCACTGGCCGACTGCCCGCCGCGCCGCTTTGGCTCGGCGTAGATCTTGAGCGCGTCCTCCAGCGTCACCGTGAAGATCTGATCCTCGCCGGTGAGCGAGCGCGAATCCGTACCCTTCTTCAGGTAGGGCCCGTACCGCCCGTTCTGTGCGGTGATCTCGTCCCCGGAGGCCGGGTCCGCACCCACCACGCGCGGCAGCGACAGCAGCTTGAGCGCGTCGTCCAGGGTCACCGACTCCACGGTCATGGACTTGAACAGCGACCCGGTGCGCGGCTTCGGCTTGTCGGCCGCCTTCTTGGCGGTCTTCTTCGCCGTGGTGTCCAGATCCTCCGCGGGTTCCGGCAGGATCTCGGTGACGTACGGACCGAAACGTCCTTCCTTGGCGACGATTTCGTGCCCGGTCGCCGGATCGGTACCCAGCGAGCGCCCCTCCTGCGGAGTCGCGAACAGCTTCTCCGCGACCTCGGGCGACAGCTCGTCCGGCGGCAGATCGTCGGGCAGGTTGGCCCGCTGCGACACCGGATTCCCGTCCGGGTCATCGGGATTGACGACCATGCGCTCCAGGTACGGCCCGAACTTGCCGACCCGGACCACCACATCGCGGCCCTCGTCATCGCTGAAGAGCTTGATGGAGTTGACTTCTCGCGCGTCGATCCCGTCGAGTCGTTCGCCCACCATCCTTTTCAGGCCGCCCGACCGCGCCACCGAACCCTCGGCACCGTGATCGCCACCGAAATAGAAGGAGGACAACCAGTTTCCGCGCTGCTCGCGGCCACCGGCGATGGCGTCGAGATCGTCCTCCATGGCCGCAGTGAAGTCGAAGTCCACCAGCCGCCCGAAGTGGTCCTCCAGCAGTCCGATCACCGCGAACGCCACCCACGACGGCACCAGCGCGCTGCCGCGCTTGTACACGTAGCCGCGGTCGAGAATCGTCTTGATGATCGAGGAGTAGGTGGAAGGACGGCCGATGCCGAGATCTTCCAGCGCCTTGATCAGCGAAGCTTCGGTGAAGCGTGCGGGCGGATTGGTGGTGTGCCCGTCCGGCTCGAGCTCGATGGCCGTCACGCGCTGACCCTCGGTCAGCGCCGGCAGCCGCGATTCGGCGTCGTCGGACTGGCCGCCCGCCTCCTCGTCGACACTCTCCACATACGCCTTGAGGAATCCCGGGAAGGTGATCGTCCGGCCGGACGCCGAAAACACGCACTCCTCACCGCTATTCGCGATACCGGTAATGCGCACCGTCAGCGTGGTGCCGCGCGCGTCCTGCATCTGCGAGGCCACCGTGCGCTGCCAGATCAGCTCGTACAAACGGAATTCGTCGCCGTCGAGCTTGGAGTGCAACTGTCCCGGCGTGGCGAAGGTGTCGCCCGCGGGACGAATGGCCTCGTGCGCCTCCTGCGCATTCTTGACCTTGCGGGTGTACTGCCGCGGCGTGGGACTCACGTATTCCGCGCCGTACAACTGCGTGGCCTGCGCCCGGGCCGCCTGAATCGCCGACTCCGACAAAGTCGTCGAGTCGGTACGCATATAAGTGATGTAACCGTTCTCATACAGCCGCTGCGCCACCCGCATGGTGCGCTCGGAGGTGAAACGCAGCTTGCGCGCGGCCTCCTGCTGCAGCGTCGAGGTCATGAACGGCGCGTACGGCTTTCGCGTGTACGGCTTGGATTCCACCGAGGAAACCGTGAAATCCACGCCGTGCAGCGATTCCGCCAGCCGCTGCGCATAGCCGGCGTCGAGTACGACGACACCCTGTGATTTCAGCTGCCCGTCGGATCCGAAATCGCGACCGGTCGCCACGCGAGCGCCCTCGACACTGACCAGCCGCGCACCGAAGACCCGCGGATTCCCGCCGTCCTCCTGCCCGCGCCCGCCGGCGTCCAGCTTGGCCGCGATATCCCAGTACTCCGCGGACCGGAACGCCATGCGCTCCCGCTCGCGCTGCACGATGACGCGCGTCGCCACGGACTGCACCCGGCCCGCCGACAGCCGCGGCATGACCTTCTTCCACAGCACCGGCGAGACCTCGTAGCCGTAGAGCCGGTCCAGGATGCGCCGCGTCTCCTGCGCGTCGACCAGATCCTGGTCCAGCTCACGGGTATCGGCCGCGGCGGCCTGGATGGCGGGCTCGGTGATCTCGTGGAACACCATGCGCCGCACCGGCACCTTGGGCTTGAGCGTCTCCAGCAAGTGCCAGGCGATGGCCTCGCCCTCGCGGTCGGGGTCGGTGGCGAGATAGAGCTCGTCGGCGTCGGCCAGCAGGCTCTTCAACTCACTGACCTTCCCCTTCTTATCGGGGCTGACCACATAAATGGGCTCGAAATCGTGATCGACATCCACGCCGAGCCGAGCCCACTGCTGTCCTTTGTATTTGGCGGGCACATCCGCCGCACCCCGCGGCAGGTCCCGAATATGACCGACCGAGGCCTCCACGACATAGCCGCGGCCCAGGTAGGGGGCGATCTTCTTGGCCTTCGTCGGCGACTCGACAATCACGAGACGACGCAGGGAACGGCCCTGGTCGGGCGCTGCCTGGGGGTTCGGCGCTGCACCGCGGTCTCGTGTTGCCACCGGCGAACACACCTTTCATCTCGATCCGCGTCGGCGCTGGTGTACGCGCTCTACGCGGCTGGGGCAAACAGCTGCGATGTCCGATATCGCTGCCAGCAACGTTTATACCGTGTTCGAAGGCCGTGGCTGGTGCACGGCGACGATGTAGCCCCTGATCGTGATCGAGTGTAATGGGTCCAGATATGGGTCGTCCCCCACCGCCGGGGGCGATGGGGGACGGAACCTGAGGGGTTGGCTCGCTCAGGAGAGCGCGCGAACACCGGTGGCCTGCGGGCCCTTGGTGCCTTGACCAACCTCAAACTCGACCTTCTGGTTCTCCTCGAGGGTGCGGAAGCCCGACCCCTGGATCTCGGAGTAGTGGACGAAGACGTCAGCTGAGCCGTCCTCGGGCGCGATGAAGCCGAACCCCTTCTCCGCGTTGAACCACTTCACAGTTCCCTGTGCCATTCTGTTCCTTCTCTTTCCATACCGGAACGGCGGACAACTGGGTTCATCCACCGGGTCCGTTGAGACCGCTGTACTCTGTTCCCCCTGCAGGAAAGCACCTAGTACACCGTTCGCAACATCGATCCTGCTGATGGTTTGGACTTTCGATCCGTTCCCTCGAACACAGAAGCTTGCGACCAGGAACCAGTGAACCATGTCTTCCGGGAATTCAACAGCGGAGTTACCCACAATTTGCAAAAAAGTTGATCTTGCGAATGCGCAGGTGAGGGGCATAATGCCCAAATCTGTACTTGAAGTTGGTTTGCTTCCGGATAACAGAGCGAGCATCTGGCAAACGGGGTGTGAGGCAGGTCGCTACTCTGCAGTGAAATGGCAGGTGAGGCAGCGGGCGCACACACGTTTCGCACCCCTTGGGCGTGTCGCGGTGACGCTTCGATGAATGGCGGGGATCCGATGCGTCGATCCGGAGACAACAGCGACATCAGCTACGGGAGATCGTTGCTGAATCGTGTCCTTAACAGCCCGCTTTCGGGTGACCCCCGGCTCACCCATGTCAGCGAGCTACCGCCGCGCGCGGCGCAGATCACGAAATGGCCCGAATGGACATCTCCGGATGTCATCGCCGCAGTTCAGGCGGCCGGAGTCGCGGAGCCGTGGAGCCACCAGAGCCGGGCCGCGGAACTGGCCGCGGCGGGGCGGCACGTGGTGGTGTCGACCGGGACGGCGTCCGGGAAATCGCTGGCATATCAGCTGCCGGTTTTGACCGCGCTGCAACAGGATCCGCGAGCCACGGCGCTCTATCTGTCGCCGACCAAAGCGCTGGGGGCCGATCAGCTGCGCATGGTCAACGAGCTGACCAGCGAAGATCCGCTGCGCACCATTCATCCCGCGCCGTATGACGGCGATACGCCGGCGGAAATCCGGCAGTGGGTGCGGGCGCACGCGCGATGGGTGTTCACCAATCCGGACATGCTGCACGTCGGAATGCTGCGGTCTCATCAGCGGTGGGCGCGATTGTTGCGTCAGCTCAAATACATCGTGGTCGACGAATGTCATATCTATCGCGGAGTTTTCGGCTCGCACGTGGCGCTGGTGCTGCGCCGGCTACGGCGACTCGCCGAGCGTTACGGAGCGGATCCCGTTTTCGTGCTGTGCTCGGCGACCACGGCCGATCCGGCGGCCACCGCCGAAAAGCTGATCGGCGCACCGTGTGTCGCGGTCACCGACGACGGGTCGCCGCAGGGCGCGCGGACCGTGGCGCTGTGGGAGCCGCCGCTGCTCGGCAGCGGCGTGACCGGGGAAAACGGTGCGGCCGTGCGGCGTTCGGCCGGGGCCGAGGCCGCCACCGTGATGGCGGATCTGGTGGTCGAGGGGGCGCGCACGCTGACCTTCGTGCGGTCACGACGCAGCGCCGAACTGGTCGCCATGGACACACGGCGGCTGCTGGCGGAGGTGGATGCCGAGCTCCCTGGTCGTGTCGCGGCCTATCGGGCCGGCTACCTGGCCGAGGACCGGCGGGCGCTGGAGGCGGCGCTCTCGGACGGCTCGCTGCTGGGTGCGGCCACCACGAATGCGCTGGAACTGGGCGTGGACATCGCCGGGCTGGATGCCGTTGTGGTGGCGGGATATCCGGGGACGGTCGCCTCGTTCTGGCAGCAGGCCGGGCGCGCCGGGCGGCGCACCCAGGGGTCGCTGGTGCTGCTCATCGCGCGGGACGACCCGCTGGACACCTACCTCGTGCATCACCCGCAGGCGCTGCTCGGGCGGCCCCTGGAAGCCACCATCACCGACCCGCACAACCCGTACGTGCTCGGGCCGCATCTGCTGTGCGCGGCGATGGAACAGCCGCTCAGCGATGCGGAAGTGCATGCCTTCCAGGCCTGGGAACTGCTGTCCGACCTGGCCGAACAGGGTTTGATCCGGCGGCGCGCGGGCGTGGCGCGGGATGGGTCGGCACGCTGGTTCGTGACCGCCGACGCGCATCCGCACGACGCTGTGGACGTGCGCGGCGGCATCGGTACGGCGGTGGCGGTGGTGGACGGCGAGTCGGGCCGCATGCTGGGCACCACCGACGCCGGGCGCGCTCCGGCCACCCTGCATCCGGGCGCGGTGCACCTGCATCAGGGCGAGAGCTACGTGGTCGACGAGCTGGACCTCGAGGAGGGCGTCGCGCTGGTGCACGCCGACACGCCGGGATGGAGCACCAGCGCGCGGGTGGTCACCTCACTGGAGATCGAGGCGGTGACCGAGGAGCGCCGATACGGCTCGGTCACAACGGCTTTGGCGCAGGTGCTGGTGACCCGCCAGGTGGTCGCGTACCTGCGCCGGCTGCCCAGCGGAGAGGTGCTGGACCTGGTGCCGCTGGACCTGCCGGCGCAGACGCTGCCCACCCGGGCCGTGTTCTACACGGTCACGCCGGACCTGCTGGCCCGGGCCGGGATCGACGCCCGGCACGCCGCGGGCGCGCTGCACGCGGCCGAACACGCCGCGATCGGCATGCTGCCACTGGTGGCGACCTGCGATCGGTGGGATATCGGCGGCGTGTCCACCGCCGAACACGCCGACACCGGGCTGCCCACGGTCTTCGTCTACGACGGGCATCCGGGCGGGGCGGGCTTCGCCGAGCGCGGCTTCGTCCGGCTGCGGCACTGGCTGACGGCCACGCTGGGCGCCATCGAGTCCTGCGCGTGCGCGCACGGGTGCCCGTCCTGCGTGCAGTCACCCAAGTGCGGCAACGGCAACAACCCGCTGGACAAGGCCGGTGCGGCCCGGCTACTGCGGGCCGTGCTGGCCGAACTCGGGGAAGATGACGACCGCTCTCCCGAACCGTGACACAGCCGTCTCCGCCGTGAGACCGGAGCGCCACACGACCAACCGGTCGGCCTTGTCAGCTGGCTGATATCGGGCGGAATCCGGATGCTGAGGGGTGGCCGCGACACGCCGGAGACTCACGTCGATTAAAAAGGGATGCTATCCTGTTAACTGAGGGATTGCCCTGTTAGATAATGTCGTTCCCGGATTTACCTGTGCATTCATTCGAATGAGTCTCCGGGAACGAATTGGAAAGCAATCGATACCCAATCTATTCGCCTCTCGCATTCATCGAATTTCGACATTGATCGACCACCGATGTGGCCCGCGCCATCACATTTCTAACCAACCGATCGGTACGAGATATTGCCTCGCTACCTCGGCTCGTCCGCCGGGCCCGCCCGCGCGACCGCGCGCATGTCCCGTTCCCCCAGTGGGCCCAGCGATACCCGTCCGGCAACCGTCACCGTCACGTCCCAGCCCAGCACCACGCATCCGGCCGGTCGCACACCCATCCGGCCCGCGACGGCCGCGGCCCGGCCGCACGCGGCGGAGACGCCGCCATCCAGCGCGCCGGCTGCGGCCAGCGCACTCAGATCCGCGGCGGCCTGCACCCGGTGCCGGGCCGCCACCGCCACTCCGACCTAGGCAATCAGGACCGCGATCGCCAGCAGCCCGACCAGGGCCAGGCACGCGGTGACGGTCACGCCACCCGCCTCGCTCCCGGCCCGATCCATGGTCGTGCGCCTCATCGGGATGCTCCGGGTTCCCGCGCCGCCACCGCCGCCGCGTGCAGGGTGACCGGAACAATGGTGGCGCGGGCACTCACCTCGGCCACGACCAGGTCTCCCTCGGTTCGGACCACGACCCGGGCACCGGGCGGTGCGACCCGGCGGGCGGTGGCGACGCCGACGTCGGTGTCACCGCGGGCGGCGAGACGGGCCGCCTCGCGGGCGGCATCGACACAACGCACCTGCGCCGATACCGCCAGCAGGGCGCCGACGCCCAAGACCAGAACCGCGACGAGGGCGGCCAGCGCTATGGCCGCCTCCACGGTCGCCATGCCCGCCTCGGCATGGTGAGGTGGTGTGTCATACGTCACTTGACGGGAGTCTTCAGCGCCTTGTCGATGATGTTGGACAGGGCGCTCACAATGCTGTCGCCGGTCACGACGGTGTACAGCACCGCCCCGAAGGCAGCGGCCGCGATCGTCCCGATCGCGTATTCGGCGGTGCTCATCCCGTGGTCCGCGGTCACGGCGTGCAGCAGCCGGGTCCGCAGTTCCCAAAGCAGGTTTCGGACGGTCGTTCCCATGCTCGCT
The DNA here is from genome assembly GCF_040680715.1 of Nocardia sp. NPDC051981. Taxonomy (NCBI): domain Bacteria; kingdom Bacillati; phylum Actinomycetota; class Actinomycetes; order Mycobacteriales; family Nocardiaceae; genus Nocardia; species Nocardia sp. NPDC051981. Next base: position 877,644 of record NZ_JBFAXK010000001.1, read on the forward strand.
CCTTCCCTCACTCCGGCACGGCCGATCCGCACCGGCACAGTGGTGAACCTCGCGGCCCCCGGCGGTCACAGCAGACCGCCTTCCAACACCCGGCCCGCCAGGCCGATCACGACCGGGACGATTCCCAGGCACAGGAAGGCGGGCAGGAAGCAGAGGCCGAGTGGGCCGCCGATCAGCACCCCGGCCCGCTCGGCCCGGGCCGCGGCCACATCCTCGAGCTCGCCCCGGCGGCGCTCCGCCAATTCGGCTACGGCCGTGGCCAATCCGGTTCCCGAGCGCGCCGAGCGGCGGGCCAGCCGCGCCAATGCCGTCACCGTCTCCTCGGCGGAGCCGGCAGTGGCCTGCTCCCACGCGGTGGCCGGATCCGCGCCCAGCGCCAGCAGGTCGGCAACCCGGCACAGCGCCGAGGCCAGTGGATCGGGAGCCTCGGACGCGACCGCCGCGGCAGCGGAGGCGGTGGGCAGCCCGGCGCGCAGGCACGCCGCCAGCAGATCGAGGGCGGAGGCGACCCCGAGCGGATCCGGCTCGGCCCGGAACTCCGGTTGCGGCAGTGTATTACCGTGCACCGGGTCCCGCAGTCGGCGCAGCCGGCGGACCGCACCGGCCCGGCCCGGCAGCATGAGCACCGCGATGGCCGCCAGCACCGCGGCCACGGACGGAGTCATCGCAGCACCTTGTCGGTGATAGCGTCGGCCCACAGCAGACCGGCGCAGGTCAGGGCGGACCCCAGGGGCAGCAGCAGCGTGCCCGCCGAGGACAGCAACAGCACACGCAGCGGTGACGCACCCATCAGCTCGCCCAGGCCGAGGCCGAGCAGGGGCAGCAGGGCCAGCACCACGGCGGTCGCCCGGGCCCCGGCCAGCGCCGCGGACGTGCGGTCGCGGAAGCGCTTGCGGCCCAGTAGATCCGAACGCACGGCGGCCAGCAGCTCGGCCAGGGCGAGCCCGTGCCGCTCGGCCACCCGCCAGGCGCCGGCCACTCGGGACAGTTCCCGCGCCACCACCGATCCGGGACGCCGCAGGCCCTCCGCGCCGGACCCGCCCAACCGGCTCCGCGCCGCGCTGACCGCGAAGGCCCGTGCCACGTCGCCCGCGGTCTCACGGGCCGCCACCTCGGCCGCGGCGCTCGGATGTGCGCCGATCCGCAGCTCCCCGATCACCGCCTCCAGCCCCTCGAGCAACTGTGCGACCTCGATGCCCCGCTGCCGTTCTCGCCTCGTGCGGCGGCACCGAATCAGCACGGTGGCCGCCAGCAGTACCGCGGCCACCACCGGACCGGGGCCGATGAGGAGCATCAGGGGCACCGCCGACAACGGCGCAATGCGAATCATCCAGCTGCGCCTGGTCTTTCGCCCGCACGCGCGAAGCTCGAACAGCCGAGACAGGCGCCGCCGAGCGATCGGCGGAGGCACCACGAGCAGCGCCAGCGCGAGGCAGACCGATGCGAGCGCGTGCGAGCCGAAGCCGGATCCCATCAGTCACCTCCGGACTGCTTCGATCCCGGATCATCCTCGGCGCCAATCGAATCGGTGATACTCGCCTGGCAACCACCATCGCGCCACGCCAACCGCAATCCCGCGAACCGCGAGCCACGCAGCCCGAAAAAATTGCAGCACAACCGATCCGAGTCGGCGTTGGAGGGCGGAATCGAACCGTGGAACGGCAAATCCGATCGGGGCCGGGGGCAACCGCACGAGCCCGGGCAGTCTTCACTCGCGGGGATCATCCGGAGTCCTTTCGTCGAGGAGTTTCCTGAGGAGCACTGCGCCCGGGGTCGGACGAGTGTCGGCGGTCCATGCGGGTGCGATCCGAACCCGGCCGTCGACCGGGGTGACCACACCGATTTCGCGGAGCGTGCGACGGCCGTCGGGCCGGCGGTGGACGTGCAGGATCACCTGGATCGCGGCGGCCAGCTGGCTGTGCAGGGCGGGCGCGGGCATACCGCCCAGGGCCGCGAGCGCCTCCAGCCGGGCCGGGACCTCGCCGGGCGAGTTGGCGTGCACGGTCCCCGCCCCACCGTCGTGGCCGGTATTGAGCGCGGTCAGCAGATCGACGACCTCGGCGCCCCGAACCTCGCCCACCACAATGCGATCCGGGCGCATACGGAGCGCCTGGCGCACCAGATCGCGCACGGTGACCTGGCCCGCACCCTCGACATTGGCGGGGCGGGCGACCAGGCGGACCACATGCGGATGCGGTGGCGCGAGCTCGGCCGCGTCCTCGACGCAGACGATCCGCTCGGCCGGGGCCACCTTGGCCAGCAGGCCCGACAGCAGTGTGGTCTTCCCCGCGCCGGTGCCACCGACCACCAGGAAGGCGAGCCGGGCACGAATGATGTGCTCCAGCAGGAACTTCGCGTCCGGTGGCACCGCACCGGCCGCGGCCAGCGCGTCCAGACCCTGGGTGGCGGGGCGCAGCACGCGCAGCGACAGGCAGGTGCCGCCGTGCGCGATCGGCGACAGTACCGCGTGCAACCGCACCCCGAAGGAATCCCCCGATGCCGCTTCGGTTCCCGCCAGCCGTCCGTCCACCCACGGCTGCGCATCATCCAGCCGCCGTCCGGCCGCCAGGGCCAATCGCTGCGCCAGCCGCCGCACCGCCGCCTCGTCCGGAAACCGCACCGAGGTACGCCGCAGGCCCCGACCCCGATCGACCCACACCGAATCCGGCCCGGTGACAAGCACATCGGCCACCTCGGGGTCGTGCAGCAGCGGCTCCAGCACGCCCGCGCCGGTCATCTCGGTCTGCAGCAAACGCAAGGCCCGCAACAGATCCGTGTCCGCGAGCACCCCGCCCGCCTCGGCCCGAATGGCCGCCGCCACCCGCGCCGGATCCGGATCCGCCGCCCCTTCCGCCAGCCGTTCCCGCACCCGCTCCAGCAGCTCGGTCGTCACCAGCTCACTCATTTCCGGGCTCCCGTGGGTGCCGGCAGCGGAGAACCGCAGGTCGAGCCGTGCACGCGGGCGATGCGCCACCACGAGGGACCCGGGCCGCCGGGAGGCCGGCCGTAGCGGGGACTCTCGGAAAACAGTGCGGTCAAAGCGGTTTCGGCGGCGGTGCGAAGCGGACCACGCCTCCGGACGGTCAGGCCCCCGCGTTCCAGGCGCTCGGTCAGGCCCGGCTGCGACGGGACCGCGGTGAGCAGCGGCAGCGCGAGCGCCCCGGCGATATCGGACGGGGCGAGGCCGCCGGGCGCGGGGCCCCGGACGATCAAACGCACATTCGGATTTCGCGCGGTCAGGTAGGCCGCGGCGGATTCGGCCGCGGCGATCGAGCGCAGGCGTGCCTGGGTCACCAGCACCACCAGATCGGCCACATCGAGAACCTGGTCGGTGTGCGGTCCGTGGTCGCTGGACAGGTCCGCGACCACGAGATCACCCGCCGCTCGGCCGCCCTCGAGGACGGCTCGCACCGCGGCGGGCGCGAGTGCCGCCGCCACCGATCCGTCGGCACGGCTCAGCTCGGCCGCAGGATCACCGGTCGCACCGGAGAGCGCCTGCGGACTGAAGACAGCGACGCCGCGGTCGACCAGGCAAGACGAAGGCCGGTCGAGGTCCGTTGCGAGCGAGGATGTTCCGTCGGAACAGAGCGGGGCGGGATGAAGCATCGGTGCGGGCTGCGCGTGGGAAGCGGCACCGCCGATGGAGCTGCGCCCAGTGGCAATCGGGTCCACCCTCGGCGAGAGCGCGCCGAGTTCGCTTGCGGGAGCGCCTCTTCCGCAAGAGAGCACGGCCAACCCCGCAGTGGCGGGCAGCGCCTCGTGCAGAGCGGGGGCGGAAACGCGGCCGTGTTCGATGGTGAGGTCGGGCCAGCGCAGCCCAGGCGCCCGCTCCAGACCGAGGAGGAGGTCGAGGCCGCCACCGTAGGGAGCGCAGTCGACCAGCAGGGTGCGGTCGCGGAAACGGCCTGCGGCCGTGAGGGCTACGGCGGCGGCCAGCACGGAGGCGCCGGATCCCGCGCCCGCGCCGGCCACCGCGAGGACCGCGCCGTCGCCGGGGCGCCGGCGGTCGTGGGCGGCGAAGGCGGCGATCAGTGCGTCGGCGGCGGCGGGCAGGGGCAGCACCTGTTCGGCACCGGCCGCGGTGGCGGCCTGCCAATCGAGCAAACCGGGCTCGCCATCGGTCACCAGGAGAATCCCCGGGCGGCGGGGGTGGGCGGCGGACGCACAGCTATGTGCGGCAGCGGTATCGACGATGATCACGGACGCATTGGTCCAGGCGTGGCGGCCGGGCGGCGGCACGCGCTCGTCGAGCGGGCGGTCGGCCGCGGCGGCGATGCGGCGAATCTCGTCGCGCAGGCGGGGATCGGCGACCAGCGACAGAGCCGGTGGGGTGGCGGGATCGGAGTTCATGCAGGTCAGCGTCGCCCGATCGGAGCAGCGGCGAAAGCGCCTCCACGGCGAGTGTGGATAACACGCGGCCTGTGCAGAACGCAGGGAGCGGGAACGGATCCAGAACTGTCCGTAAATAGAGGACGGCCCCAGCCGGGGGGGGAGGAGGCTGGGGCCGTCGGGTTCAGCCCCGGGGGGTCGGGCTGAACGCGCCTGGACCATGTCCAGGTATCTGCGATACTACACCCAAGCCCCGACCGGATTGCAAGTCCGCCCGGCGAGTCTTTTTCCTGCCCCGACGGCCCGGCTTCCCCCTGGCTAACCCGGATGAACCGGGTCTCGCGGTGACCCTCGCCACGCCTGCGCTGGAGGCGAATGAAATGGCGCGACGCGGAACCATATCCTGGACGACGTGACAGCCGAACGCGGACGAGTCGCCGCCTTCTTCGATCTCGACAAGACGGTGATCGCCAGGTCGAGCGCCTTCGTGTTCAGCAAGCCGTTCCTGGACCAGGGACTGCTCAGCCGGCGGGCCGTGCTGGAGAGCAGCTACGCCCACTTCCTGTTCCTGCTGTCCGGCGCCGATCACGATCAGATGGAGCGCATGCGCGAGCATCTGACCAAGATGTGCGCGGGCTGGGATGTGGACCAGGTGCGCTCGATCGTCGCCGAGACCCTGCACGACATCGTGGACCCGCTCATCTACGCCGAGGCCGCGGATCTCATTGCGGACCACCGGATTCGAGGCCACGACGTGGTGATCATCTCCGCCTCCGGCGAGGAGATGGTCGCCCCGATCGCCGCGGCGCTCGGGGCGGACCACTTCGCTGCCACCCGCATGGTCATCGAAAACGGCAGGTACGCGGGCGAAGTCGAGTTCTACTGCTATGGCCCGGGCAAGGTCGAGGCCATCGAAAAGCTTGCGGCGCAATATGATTACGACCTGTCGCGCTGTTACGCCTACTCCGACTCGGTCACCGATCTGCCCATGCTCGAGGTGGTGGGCCACCCCACGGCGGTGAATCCGGATCGGAGCCTGCGGCGCGAGGCCACCACCCGCGGCTGGCCGATTCTCGCCTTCTCCAATCCGGTGTCGCTGTGGGCGCGGATCCCGGCTCCGACCACCACCACGGTGGCCGCGACCGCCGCGGTCGGGCTCAGCGCGCTGGCGGCGGGAGCGCTCACCTACCGGCTGCTGCGGCGCCGCCGGTGACGCCGACCCGCCGGAAACGCCCGGATGAAAAATGGCGGGACACGCCGAGTTTTTGAAAGTTTCCCCAGGTCTTGATGTGATGGCGGTCACGGGGTAACAATGGAGGCACGGAAGGACGGAAGGCCAAGATCGGATCGGAAGAGAAGATTCGACCTCCCATCCCACCCTTCCCAGCACGGACACCAGGCACCCACGCGGAGCACGCCGCGACAAGGGCAACAGTAGTTGTGGGCCTGCGTTATCCAGGATATCGACGGCAACGGCCTCGCAATCAATGCGGGGATGAACCGCTGAATCCTGGAGAGCTCGCCGAGGCCGAAGAAAACACAACCAGAAAAGCACGCTTGGTAACCGGGTGGTCCGTGCTAGCGGGCGGTGAGGTCGCAATTCGCGACAACGCCGCCCGCTTTGACGTGTATGGACCCCGGGACACCTTGGCGTACAGGCGGTTTCGCGATCAGGGGGGCTTACCCCGAGGCGGCGTCCGCGATCGAGCGGGCTTCGCGGGCGCCATCTTCCAGGGCGCCACAGGTGAAGATCACCCAGCCGCCGACGCCCTCCGCAGTTCCCATGCCGAAGGCGGCCGCGGCGTCGAGGTAGGCCTGGCGGCGGCGGAGCCAGAAGACTTCGGGGACGCCGAGGCTGTGCGGGTCCAGGCCACTGGACACGGCGACCAGGCGGGAGGCGGCCCGGGCGACGATGCCGTCGGCGGTGCCGAAGGGCCGAAGGGAGAGCAGTTCGCCGTGAACGACGGCCGCGATCACCGGCGCGGGGGCCTTCGTACCGGTAATGGTCTGGACCAGCAGGTCCAGGCGTTCGGCGACGCCGGGGACATTGCGGGGGCGGCCCAGCTGCGCTTCGTCGTCGACCATGTCGGCGGCGGCGAGCAGGTGCAGGCGGGCGAGAGCCTGGAGCGGGGCGCGCTGCCAGACGCCGACCAGATTGGTGAGGGCCTCGGCGTCGAGGGCCTGGCCCACGCGCAGCGAGCCGGCCAGGATCGGGTCGTCGACGCGGCCGTCGGCGGGGAGATCGATGGTGCCGCCGTCGATGGCGGCGGAGGAGCGGGCCGCGCGGACGGCGGCCTCGGCGGCGGTGGTGGGCCAGCCGCGGCGGTTCGCCCGGTGGCGATGCACCTCGGCGAGGGCGTCACGGGCCTTGTCAGCGGCATCGCGCACGCCGGGCAGGTCGACGAGGGGCTGCAGCGGGTCGGTCACGAGGTACGAGGCTACTGCCGGGTATCGGATCACCCCGACACCCGGTCGGTCATCCCGCGAGGAGGTCGCGACCAGGGATGGCGTCGAGGAGGCGGCGGGTGTATTCGGACTGCGGGTTGTCGAACACCTCGGTCGTGGATGCGGCCTCGACCACCCTGCCCTGCTGCATGACCAGGACGTCGTCGGCGATCTGGCGGACCACGGCCAGGTCGTGGGTGATGAACAGGTAGGTGAGGCCGAGATCGGCCTGCAGCTCGTTGAGCAGCTGCAGGATCTGGGCCTGCACCAGCACGTCGAGGGCCGAGACGGCCTCGTCGCAGACCACCAGCTCCGGGGAGAGCGCCAGGGCCCGGGCGATGGCCACGCGCTGGCGCTGGCCGCCGGAGAGCTCGTTCGGGTAGCGGCGCATGACCGAGGCCGGGAGCGAGACCTTGTCGAGCAGATCGCGCACGATGGCCTCGCGCTCGGCCGGGGTGCCGAGGCGATGGGTGCGCAGCGGCTCCTCGATGGTCCGGTAGATGGAGTACATCGGGTCGAGGGACCCGTACGGGTCCTGGAACACGGGTTGCACGCGGCGGCGGAAAGCGAAGGCGGCCTTGGCATCCAGGGTCGCCACCTCGCGACCGTCGAAGGTGACGCGGCCGGCGGTGGGCGGCAGCAGGCCCAGCACCATCTGCGCCACCGTGGATTTGCCCGAACCGGATTCGCCGACGATCGCGGTGGTGGTACCGCGCCGCAGGGTGAACGAGACATCGTCCACCGCAACGAGTTCGGAGGATCGCCACGGCGCGTTGCCGCGAATGCGGAAAACCCGCGTGAGGTGGTCCGCGACGAGCAGATCGTCGGGGGCACTGACGAATTCGGCGTCGGTTTCGGCCAGCTGCCCGGCGACCTGGACGGCCTGCTCCCGCACCTCGGCCCGCTTGCGCACCGAGGACAGCCGCTGCGAGGCCAGCGAGGGCGCGGAGTTCACCAGTTTCTTGGTGTACAGGTGCTGGGGTTCGCGCAGGATCTGCAGGGCCGGACCGGATTCCACCACGCGGCCGCGGTACATGACGACCAGGTGTTCGGCCCGTTCGGCGGCCAGGCCCAGGTCGTGGGTGATGAGCAGGACCGCGGTGCCGAGTTCGGTGGTCAGGCCGTCGAGGTGGTCGAGGATCTGGCGCTGCACGGTGACGTCGAGCGCCGAGGTGGGTTCGTCGGCGATGAGCAGTTTCGGCCGGCAGGACAGGCCGATGGCGATGAGCGCGCGCTGGCGCATGCCGCCGGAGAATTCGTGGGGGTACTGGTTGACGCGGCGTTCGGCATCGGGCATACCGGCCTCGGCGAGCAGTTCGACGGCCCGCTGCCGGGCGGCCCGGCCCTTGGCAACGCCATTGGCCTCCAGGGTTTCCCGGATCTGGAATCCGACCTTCCACACCGGGTTCAGATTGGACATGGGGTCCTGCGGCACGAAGCCGATACCGCGCCCGCGCACTCCGACGATCTCGCGGCCGGTGGCCTTCGACAGGTCCTTGCCGTCGAAGAGCACCGAGCCGGAGGTGATCCGGCCGGTGCCGGGCAACAGGTCGATGATGGCGTGCGCGGTGGTCGATTTGCCGGATCCGGATTCGCCGACGATGGCGACCGTCTGACCCGGATACACGGTCAGGCTCACCCCGCGCACCGCCGGGATCTCGCGCCGGTCGGCGGTGAAGGCCACGTTCAGATCGCGGACCTCGAGCAGTGGTTCGGTCATGGCGCTCACCTCCTGCGGGCCTTGGGGTCGAAGGCGTCGCGCACGGCGTCGCCGAGCATGATGAAGCTGAGCACGGTCAGCGCGAGCGCGGTGGCCGGGTAGAACAGGATGGCCGAGGTGCGAATCTCCTTCTGGTCCACGGCGATATCCGATCCCCACGACACGGTCTGCCGGGTGAGCCCGACGCCCAGATACGACAGCGTCGCCTCGGTGACGATGAAGACACCCAGCGCGATGGTGCTCACCACGATGAGCGGCCCGGCCGAGTTGGGCAGCACGTGCCGCACCAGCGTCCGGAATCTGGAGACGCCCAGGGCCTTTGCCGCCGTGACGTACTCGCTGTTCTTCGACTCGATCACCGCGCCGCGCACGATGCGCGCGGCCTGCGGCCAGCTGAACGAGGCCAGCGTGAGCATGACCGTCCACACCGTGCGCGAGGCGAGCAGCTGCATGAGCACGATGGAGGCCAGCATCAGCGGCAGCGCGTAGAACACCTCCGAGATCCGCGACACCACCGAATCCAGCAGCCCGCCATAGTATCCGGCGATCGCACCCAGGGTGCCGCCGATGAGCACGTACATCAGCGTCGCGCCGACACCGGTCACCACCGAGGCGCGGGCGCCGTAGATGGTGCGGGCGTAGATGTCGCAGCCCTGCTTGTCGAAACCGAACCAGTGCGCCCCGGACGGCTTCCGCATGCTGAAATCGCCGTTGCAGTAGCGCGGATCCTGGCTGGTGAACAGCTGCGGCCACACGGCGACCAGCACCACCAGCACGATCAGCACCGCCGCCGCGAGGAAGATGGGATTGCGCCGCAGCTGCCGCCAGGCGTCCCGCCACACGCTGGTGGGGGCGGTGGTCTCGTCCAGGGTGTCGGTGGCCAGGACCTGGACCTCGTCCGGCGGCGCCACGAAATGCTCCTGGCCACGGCGCATTTCGTGGACCGCGGGTTGCCGGCTGTCGCGGGCCTCGGGTTCAGGCATAGCGGATCCTCGGGTCGAGGGCGGCGTAGAGCAGGTCGACGATCAGGTTGGACAGCAACAGGATCACGATCAGCACCGTCACGAAGGCCACCACCGTGGGCGGTTCTCCGCGCGTAATGGCCTGGTAGAGCGTGCCGCCGACGCCCGGGATATTGAAGATGCCCTCGGTGACCACCGCGCCCCCGAGCAGGAAGCCCAGATCGGTGCCGAGGAAGGTGACCACCGGGATCATCGAATTGCGCAGGATGTGCACCACGATCACCCGCCTGCGGCTCAGCCCCTTGGCGGTGGCGGTGCGCACGAAGTCGGCGGTCATGTTCTCCGCCACCGCGTTCCGGGTCAGCCGCAACACGTAGGCGAACGACAGCGACCCGAGCACGAACGCCGGTACCAGCAGATCCGTGAAGCTCGCCTTCGCCCCGACGGTGACCGGTGCGATGCCCCACTTCACGCCGAGCAGGAACTGCGCGAGGAAGCCCACCACGAAGATCGGCACCGCGATGATCACCAGGCTGAGCACCAGCATGGTGGAGTCGAAGAGCTTGCCCTTGCGCAGCCCCGCGATCAGCCCGAACGTCACGCCGAAGATCGCTTCGATGCAGACCGCCATGACGGACAGCCGGAAGGTGATCGGGAACGCGCGGGCGAGTTCCTCGCGCACCGGCCGCCCCGAGAAGGACGTCCCGAAGTCCAGCGTGACAATGCCTTTCAGGTACTCCAGGTATTGGATGAAGAACGGCTGATCCAGGTGGTAGCGGGCGCGCAGGGACGCCTCCACCGCCGGGGTCATCTGCCGGTCCCCGGCGAGCGCCTGGATGGGGTCGCCGGGGATCAGGAAGACCATCGCGTAGATGAGCAGCGTCGCCCCGAAGAAGACCGGGATCATCTGGAGCAGCCGCCGCACGACGTACCACGCCATGCCGGGCTACTTCTCGATGTTCTCGAAGTCGAACAGCCCCGACCAGGAGACGGGCGCCTGCTTCACCTTGTCCGAGCGCCCGGCCGCGACGTTGTAGTCGAAGACCGGGATATCGGCCATGTCCCGGAACAGCACGGTCTGCGCCTGCGCGATGCCGTCATACGCCTGTTCGGGTGTGGCGGCGGCGAGGGCGCTGTTGAGCAGCCGGTCGAATTCCGGGCTCTTGTAGTGCACGTCATTGGTTTCCGAGGTGCTCAGGAACAGCGCGGTCAGGTATTCGAACATGGACGGGTAGTCGCCCTGCCAGCCGTAGCGGAACGCCTTGCCCACGTTCTCGTGCACGATCTCGTCGCGAATGTTCTTGAACGTCGGGTAGGGCGCGCCGACCGCGTCGATGCCGAGGGTGTTCTTGATGCTGTTCGCGGTGGCCTCGATCCAGGCCTGATGACCGCCGTCGGAGTTGTAGGCGATCTGGAAGGTGCCCGACCACGGCGAGATGGCGTCGGCCTGCGCCCACAGCTTCTTGGCCTCGTCCGGATTGAACTTCAGTACTTCGGAACCCGGCAGGCCGGCGCGGAACCCGGGCAGGGTGAAGGCGGTGAAGTCCTGGCAGGGGACGCGGGTGTTGTGGAAGATGTTGGCGGCGATCTGTTCCCGGTTGATGGCCATCGAAATCGCCTTGCGCCGCAGCACTCCTTCGGGTCCGGAGAAGTGGGCGACATTGGGCTGGATGCCGATGTGCTGGCTGTAGGCGATGGGCTTGTGGATGGCCCGGTCGCCCAGGTCCTTCTCGTAGGTGGCCAGCGCGGTGTCCGGGATCACGTCCAGGCCGTCCAGATTGCCCTGGAGCAGGTCGGCGTACGCGGTGTCCATGTTCGCGTACATCTTGAAGCGCAGGCCCTTGTTCTTGGCGGGCCGCCCGCCCTTGTAGTCCGGGTTGGGCACCACCTCGATCTGCACATTGTGCTGCCAGGCACCGGCACCGGCGAACTTGTAGGGGCCGTTGCCGATCGGGTTCTCGCCGAAGGCCTTCATGTCCTTGTAGGCCACGGCGGGCAGCGGATAGAACGGCGCGAAGCCGAGTTCCAGCTCGAAGTCGATGGACGGCTGTTTGAGGTCGACGGTGAAGGTGTGGTCGTCGACCACCTTCAGACCCGACATGGTCTGCGCCTTGGGCGGATTCGCCGCGACGTCGTCATAGCCGACGATCGGGGTGAAGACCCAGTTCTGCAGCTGCGCGTTGGTGCCCAGGGCGCCGTAATTCCACGCGTCCACAAAGGATTTCGAGGTCACCGCGGTACCGTCGGTGAACGTCCAGTCCGGCTTGATGGTAATGGTGTAGTGCTGGCGGTCCGGCGTGACGATGGACTGCGCCATCTCGTCGTGCGGAGTGCCGTTGGCGTCGTAGTACTTCAGCCCCGCCCACAGCCGGTCGACCACGCGGCCGCCCATGTTCTCGTTGGTATTGGTGGGCACCAACGGATTCTGCGGTTCGGCGGCGTTCACGGTGACGTAGTCGGAATTGTTGTCCTCACCGGAGGAGCATGCGGTCAGGCTGAGGCTTGTGGCCAGTGCCGCCACGGCGAGCGCGGTGATCGTCTTGATTCGCAACGCGTTTCTCCCATCCCAGGAAACGGTCGACCTCGGGTGAATCGGACATTAACGATCGCGGTCGATGTTGTCAGCGGATCGAAACGGGAATGTTCGGCTTGTTAGCAATCCGGCAACATGGGGCATCCGAATGGGAGACCCTACGTGACACAGTGCACAGCAGCGGCGACCTCGTGTTCACGGTTCGGTCATGCCGCCGATGGGAGCCTCGTCACGAACGCCCACCGATCGAGACGGCGGAACACGACGCAGGTCACAGTCGGTTAGGGTCGAACGTGGCCGCCGTCACCTCTGCGCGGCCTGCATGCGAGAGAAGAAGAGACGAGATGACCGACACCACCGCCGACCACCTGGATGCCTATCCGCCCAGCGC